>DFXX01000025.1 GCA_002381765.1 Bacteriovoracaceae bacterium UBA4097
TAAGAGATATGCTCGAGTTTGAAGGCTTTCAAACTGTATGGGCCAAGAATGGTCAGGTTGCGATTGATTACCTTATGGCAGTTGCCGATCATGAATTACCTGATCTCGTTTTATTAGACTATATGATGCCTGTGATGAATGGTAGAGACTTCTGCCAGGCCAAATCAAAAATCCCAAGACTTGCACACATTCCCGTAGTGATGATGACTGCCAGTGGGAATCTCATCAAAGTTATGGATAACTGCGATTCAGAAGGTTACATGTCAAAACCCATGGATCTCAATACAGTGGTAAAGATGGTTAAACATTTTCTGTATCCAAATGATGGGTTGACTGCTTAGGTCGGGCCCATTGGCTTAGCTTATAAGTACCAATTCTTAAAAAATGAACAAACCCAATGGGGGCAATGTTAAGACCGGTCCGAAAGGGGTCAAATCTCATGGCCTCTTGATCGATGGTAATCTTTTCTTTAAGGATGATCTCCGCGAGCTTTACCCAATCCTCATCTTTTTCACGCATAGAGAGAATAAGGGAAGTATGCCCGGACTCTATGCTCTTTATCAGTTTTTCTTTTCGACTATTCCCCTGAACCTTTTCTCCTTCCGGAAGAAGTTTAAAATAGACCTTCTTTAACCTATCGGTTTTAAAAGGTGAAATGGCAAAATATTCATTGGAAAAGTAATCATCCTGTTTAGTAAGAAGGGGAGAGAAAATTATTTTCCAGGTTGAATCAAAGGTGGCAAAGAGGAGATCCTGATCTTTTAATCTGGGTTCAAAAGAAAATCCTTTTTTGTCTGAAAATCTAATAGCGATCCCAAAGACGTCAAGACCTTCGAAGTTCTTCCAAAGAGCAGCAGAAAACCTTACCGTGGCATAAGGATGAAATGATAAGAGCTCTGGCCTCATGGAAAGGACTCTTGCCGAGAAGACTTCTCCTCGAGAATGGAAGATCCTGCTTTTTCTTATAAAGCTAATAGTCCCGGTAAAAATTCCGAGCAAATGGCCAATGAAAAAACCTAACGTCTCAGCAGCTTTTTTCTCCATGTTTCATTCTAACAAAAAACAAGCATAATTCCTGACTCAAGATTATCTTGATTTTACTCTGAAGAGGAATCATTAGAACATACTGAAGATAGTCTCTTTAAGGAGGGCATGATGACATTAAAGCAGAAAGTTATTTTTATTACCGATGCCTGTAGTGCTATTGGTGCGTCCGCTGTTCAGGAAGCGGTCCATCGTGGAGCTCGAGTCTTTATGGTTGGCGCAAACGAAGATGAATTACAGGCCATGCAAGATAAGATGAGGGTAAAAGGCTTTGAAACTGCCTATGCTGTGGCCGATGTGGCCGAATACGATCAACTTCTAGTTGCTGCCGATGCCTGTCTTAAGACTTTTACCAGAATAGATACCTGGATAAATTGTGCATCTTTTAAACTCTATAAAACGATTACAGAAACAACTGATCAAGAAGCAAAAAGATTATTTGATACTAATTTCTGGGGGGTCAGCAATGGATGCAAAATAGCGACTTCATTGATGAAGGTTCAAGACCAAGGTGAGATCATTAATCTGGGGAGCTTTCAATCTGATATTGCTTTGCCCTTACAAGGCTTCTATTCAGCAACTCAGCATGCCATAAAGGGATTTACCGATGCTCTAAGAAGAGAACTTATGACTCAGAATTCATCGATTACTGTCTCATTCGTGATTGCAGGGGAAGTGTCTAATAAAGAAGTGGCCAGGGCCTTACTCTCTCTTGAAGGCCGCGGTGAGGATCTGACCTTAGGAAGAGCTGCTAAATTTATGCCCGCATTTCAGAAGCTTTTTCCAAAACTACAGGATAGTGTTATTACCCTTTGGTATAGTCACCATAATAAGTTAGACAAATTGAAGTTATTCCATTGAGCTTCGGCAAGGAAGGGTTTCTTCTTCTTCCTCCTCAATCTGACCCTCGGTATCCTCATGCCCTATTAAAGATTCGCCGGCGATGGCATTTACTGTAAAAAAGCAGAATAATATTAGCCACTTCATTTTCATGAATTCTCCTTTATTCGGTTAATAAGAGACTTTGCATCTACAGGTGCCCTGACCTTGGCATCATTGTCAAAGTACACAAAGACATCTCGCTCTTTAACAGGAGGCGACTCATCTGTGATGGTGAGTTTGTCTTTTGCCTCAAGGCCCTGCTTCCAGGTCTTGACTCTTTCTCCCCAGAAATCAAGAGATCTTTTATCGTATCCACTGACGTATAATTCACTGTCTCCATGGAGCCTTACATAGATAAAGTCACTGGTGATATCTTCCAAATATGGCCATTTCCCAGCAGTGTCGGCAAAAACGATGGCCACATTATGTTCACGAAGAAGATCAACAAACCAGGGATTTAGAAAGCTCTCATGCCTTATCTCAACCGCATGTCGAATTGGTAGATTTAGTTTTTCATCGATATAAATTCTCTCGCCAGGGAGATCGCTGTTTTGGGCCAGCTTAGAAGCTTCCTTGAAATTTTTTGGAAGTAGTTTAAGAAACTTCTCAAACCGCTCAGGATCAAAAGTCATGCTGGGAGGAAATTGCCATAGGAAGGGACCAAGTTTCTCTTTTAGTGCCAGTGGTCCGGATGCAATGAAGTTTGCTACCGGCACTGCTACATCATTGAGTCTTTTTATATGAGTAATGTATCGGTTGGCCTTGACACTGAAAACAAAACCCTTTGGAGTGAGGTCATACCAATGCTGATAACTCGATGGTCTTTGAAGTGAATAAAAAGTTCCATTGATTTCGATGGTGGGAAGTTCTCGGCTGGCAAAGGAGAGCTCATCGCGGGCAGGAAGTTTCTCAGGATAAAATGTCCCTTTCCATCCCTTATACGTCCATCCAGAAATTCCGATCTCGACCATACTCATTTTTTAAAGCTAACAGGCCCTGATATCAATGAGGAGGGCCAGTGAATTAAGAGAGAAGCGATCTACTATATAAATGCGGTCAGATAAAATAAGCCAAAGCATATTTCAATCAAAGCATCAGCTAAATAGACCGATCGAATACGTTTGATTAAAACATAATAAATATCAATGCCGGCTAGACCAATAGCATTTAGAGTTCCGAGCATTACTGTCTCGAAAGGAATAATGGGGGTCACGGTACTCGAGTAAAGCATGATCAGGCCGGAGCAAATGATGAGAACACTGACTGTTTTTAAAAGCCATTTATCTACTTTGGGTCCCGTAACTGCTTCAAAGCTTTTCATGCATATGAAGGGCCAAATGCCTGTCATAATATAAAAGATTCCTTGAATGAATAACGCTGTTCTCATCCTTAACCTCTTAATATCCCACAATGCAAGTTAGAGGCCCTTCCTAAAACAAGCTATTCAAAGTCCTGCTAGCAGTGTATGATGCTCTCATTCATAATTGAGGTATAAGATGGGTTTTGAAAGTTCATTCAATAAAGATTTGGCACGCAAACTTGCTAAGGCCAGTGATCCTGAAAAAGTTCTTGATCTGGAACTCGTAGAGTTTCGCAAGCGCGCTTTGGAATTAAATAGTGCTCGTGAAAAAATGGCCCAAGGTTATGAGAAAGTTCTGGAAGGTTTAAAACTTGCTTTTCCTGAATTAGATTTAGAAGATAAGAATCTAATCGGAACTCCTAATCGCATGGCCCGTGCCTTGCTTGAAATTTGCTCTGGACTTGGAACCGATGAAAAAGAAATTTTCTCTACTACCTTTCCTGCTGAAAATTATAATGAAGTCATTATTCTCAAAGATATCGATTATACCTCTCTTTGCAGTCATCACTTCTTTCCCTTTACTGGTAAGGCCCATGTTGGTTACTTGCCTGATACCCATAAAGGTCAGGACTCTAAAGTTGTTGGTCTCTCGAAGCTGGCTCACATCGTAGACTGTCATGCTCAAAGACCTCAGCTGCAAGAGCGTATGTGTTTTGGCATTATGGAATCGATTAAGCGCGAACTTCGGCCGGCCGGGGTTATGGTGGTTATCGAAGGCAGCCATGGGTGCCTGACTTGCAGAAGTGCTAAGAAGGCCAATGCCAGCATGATTACCTCTGCGCTAGATGGAAAGTTCAAAGAAGATCCTAAACTTCGAGCTGAATTTTTAAGTCTGATTGGAATGCACAAGTAATCTCCCTGAAAAAAAGATAGGCTTTAGATGGAAAGAGCTCAAGAGCATTGCTTCCTGAAATAGTTTCGTGGTTAATTGAAGGAAACAAGAGGGAATCTATATGTTGAAAGTCTTTATCTTTGTTATGCTTTTTACTTCAGTACTGCAGGCAGAAGCCCAGGTCTGTAGGGTGTATGGAATTACCGATTCTCCTCAGAAGCTTACTTGCCACTTTAGCGAGATGAATGTGGCCCTTCGTTGTGTTTCTGGACAATATTATTTAAATCGATCACCAGTTACTCTGGCCTTTCATATGGATGTTGAAGATGGTCCAGTTCCTTTAGTCTTTAAATCTTCTGATATGCAGCTCACTGTTCTAATGGAAGATGTCATCAAGGGCGAGCTTGAACTTTCTAAACTCCAGCTTTCGGGTACTTGCAAATAGGATTAGTCATTCTTTGGGGAATATTTCTCCCTCTTGCTTATTACGGAAAATGTACGTAAATTAAGGGCATGAGCACTTCTTACGAAATGACCGGTTTTCAATCTCCTTGTGCAGAATTTGCAGAAAAGCCTCTCTCTTTGGATGAGAGGTATCTTATTCATCATTCATCCATATTTATTATTCAGGTAGTAGGGGAATCCCGGGCCCTAGGAATTAGACCCAAGGACAGATTAATTATCGATCGCTCTCTTACGCCTAGAGAAGGTCAGTTGGTTTTACTGGTCATCAATAATCAGTTTGAGGTGCGCCTTTATTCAAAAAAGATGCTGAATGATCAGGACCCGGAAACGGGGGATTTTATTTGGGGAGTGGTAAAAACTCTCTTAAGAGAATTTGTATGAGGTATTTTGGTCTAGTCGATTGCAACTCTTTTTATTGTTCATGTGAACGGGTTTTTCGCCCTGAAACCAGGGGGCGACCGGTGATAGTGCTTTCAAACAATGATGGGTGTGCCATCGCTTTTACCAAGGAAGCGAAGGCGATTGGTTTTGGCCAGATGTGTGAGCCCTATTTTCAGCTTAAAGACAAAATTAAAAAGTTTAATGTGGCGGTTTTTTCTTCGAATTATACTTTATATGACGATATGTCGAAGCGAGTGATGAATGTCCTTCGAAACTATACTCCTGAGTTAGAAATTTATTCGGTAGATGAAGCCTTTCTACAATTTGAAGGTTTTGATCATTATGATTTCATGGAATATGGAAGAGAAATTAGAAGTGACGTTTTAAGACTTACGGGAATTCCGGTGGGAGTCGGTATATCCAAGACGAAAGTACTCTCCAAGGTTGCCAATAAAATGGCCAAGAAAAATACCGGTGTTTGGGTCATGAATACAGACGCCGAAATTGATAAAGTCTTAAAGCATTTCCCGGTTGAAGACATTTGGGGGATAGGGAGAAGAAGTGCTGCTAAACTCAATATGTTGGGAATTAAAACCGCCTATGAGTTTAAAATGTTTCGGGATGAAAAACTTATTCAGCGCTTATTAACCAAGACAGGGAGAGAGATTCAAGAAGAGTTGCGGGGGGTAAGTTGCCTGGCCATTGAGGAAGCCGAAGATAAAAAGAATACTGGTACGTCTCGAAGTTTCGGTATCTCCATCTATGATAAAAAAGATCTGCAGGAAGCTCTGGCCCACTTTGCAACCCATGCTTCACTCAAACTCAGAAGACAGAATAGTGTGTGTTATGGATTAAGCGCTTTTATTCACACCAATCCCTTTAAGGAAGTTCCTCAGTATTATGGAGAAGAAAGAATGATCTTCACCTCCGGCACCTCTGACACTCTTAAAATTATCCGAGGCACTCAGGAGCTTTTGGATAAACTCTATCGGCCGGGATTTGAGTATAAGAAAGCGGGAGTTCTTCTCACNNACAGTTAAGAGCGCGGCTTGCGGAATTAATCATATGTGGAAGACTATTGCTGACTATAAATCCAGTCGTTACACAACTTCCTGGAGTGAACTTTTAAAAGTAAAGGTCGGGCCATGAGAGAGAAGCATCCCTATGGATATTTTATACCTAAGAAGGCAAAGGGCATGATTGTGGGTAGCTTCCCCATAGGAAAATTTAGTGATCCTAAGAGAAGGGGAGAAATCAAGCCCCATGAATTGGAGTTCTTCTTTGGGGGAGAAAAAAACCTGTTATGGAGACTCTTGGGGGAATGTTACGAGGCCCCGGTGAAGACTAAAGAGCAGGTGATAAAATTACTGGAGAGAGAAGGCCTTGCTATAGGAGACGTAATCACCTCCTGTCGTCGAATGGCTGGCAAAGGCAGTGATTCTGATCTCTATGACATTGTCTGGAATCATAAGCTGTTGAAAATTATTCAGGAGCATGGGATTAAGAAGGTCTACTTTACTTCCCGACAGGTCCAAAAATGGTTTGATAAGCTCTTTCCCGAAGCAGAATTAGAGCGGGTCTTACTAATCTCCCCCTCGGCCCAAAGCTCCCGAGCGGTGGTAAGAACTGAAGGCTATCGAGCATGGAAGTTAGCTCATCCAGCAGGAAAAACCTGGGATTATATACTTGCCTTCTATAAGTCTGTTTTTGGTAAATAGAATCCTAATATTTGCCGCAAGATAAGCTAAAGATTACTAAGAAGCAGGATTATTTATTGCGTTAAATTGGTCTCTTGGATATAACACAGGATGTGTAAGTCCTCTCATAACATTGACTTATCCAGTACTAAGGGATACCAACTTAAGAATGACAAAGCAAATACTAGTGGTTGAAGATGACACCTCGATAAGAGAGCTGTTGGTAGAATTGCTTGAAAGCGAAGGTTATGCTGTTGCTTCTGCTGTTAACGGTCTAGAGGGAATAAAGTATCTTCAATCCCAACAAATCCCTGATCTCATTTTGATCGATCTCATGATGCCGGTAATGGATGGCTATTCCTTCCGAAGCGAGCAATTGAAGAACACCTCATGGGCAAAAATTCCAACTGTCGTAATGTCAGCTGAGGCCAATGCCAAGGAGAAGATGAAGAACTTCAATATAACTGCTTTTCTGAGTAAACCAGTTGAACTCGATACTATTCTCAAAACCGTGGCACAGTATTCATAATGTATAAATTATTCGGCATTCCCAATTGTAGCACCGTTAAAAACGCCAGAACCTATCTGGAGAAAAACGGTGCGCCTGTGAACTTTATCGACTTTAAGAAGAATCCTCCTCAGGAAGCCGATATCAAACGTTGGATTGAAGCCTTTGGAGGCATGCCCGTTAATACCAAGGGTGTGACCTATAAAAAGTATAAAGACACCTTTGAGGCCCTTTCGCTTAAAGAGCAGATTCTTTTCTTAAAAGAGCACACTTCCATGATCAAAAGACCGGTCTTAGAACGTGAAGGACAAGTATTGGCCTTCGGTTTTGACGAAGAAAGTTACAAAAGTCTTATATCTTGAGCTAAACTTGATGGGTCAAAAGGACTACATCAAATGAGCACACAGAAAATCCAAGCATACCTAGAAGAAGTCTCTTATCTTAAAAGCATTTACAGCCTTCTCCACTGGGACATGGAAACCATGATGCCCTCGGGAGCGATTGAAGATCGAGCAAAACGCTTAAGTTATGTGCATGGTAAAATGCATACTCTCTTAACTTCCAAAAAATATGCAGGGCTTCTAGAAGATCTTAAAGGTCAAAAACTCAAACCCCTTGAGAAGAAGCTGCTTAAAGAATTGCAGTGGGATTTTAAACTCTACTCGGCCCTCCCGCTTAAACACGTGCAAGAGCTCTCTCATGCTCAGACCATTGCCAGTCACACCTGGGCCCTTGCAAGAAAGCAGAATGACTGGGATAGCTTTTTTCCTCATCTGCAAAAGCTGATTGATTTAAAAAAGAGGGAAGCTGGCCTTTATAAAGCGAAGAAGCCCTATGATGCACTCTTAAAGCTTCATGATAAGGAATTTACTTCGGCCGAGATCGATCGCCTTTTTAGTGAACTTAAGAAGGGACTCATTAAACTCACGGCTTCGGTTAAAGAGGATGGACGATTTGTTAATGTAAAGGACTTGAAAGCTCCGTTTGATATTGGTGCCCAGAAAGAAATCAGCCAATATGTCGCCCGTTTATTTGGTCTTCCAGAAGCCAATTCCCGTCTGGATGTTTCGGCCCATCCCTTCAGCACCAATATTTCTCCTAAAGATCAGAGAATCACAACTCGTTATACTGAGAGGGATCTGGATTCACTTTCTTCTACTATGCATGAAGTGGGGCACGCTCTGTATGAACTAAATCTTCCTCATGAGTGGGAGGGGACTCCTCTGCAAGAGGCGGTCTCGCTTTCTGTACATGAATCGCAATCAAGATTTTGGGAAAATGTTATCGGCCGCTCAAGAGAATTCTGTGAATTTATTCATCCTCAAATGAAGAGGCTTTTCCCTGAGGCGATGAAGGGAATTACGCCCGAGAAGTTGTATCTGGTGATGAATAAATCTGTTCCTGGACCGATCAGAGTTGAGTCCAGTGAACTCTACTATAATCTTCACATCATCATCCGCTATGAAATCGAAGAGATGATCTTTAATCAAAACATGGATGCTTTTGATATTCCCTATATGTGGAATGAAAAATATAAGAGCTATCTGGGGTTAAGACCAAAAGATCATGCAGAAGGGGCCCTTCAGGATTCCCACTGGGCAGGAGCTGCCTTTGGTTATTTCCCTACTTATACATTAGGAAACCTCATCTCCGGCAGCCTACAAGGCAAAATGAAGAAAGAGATACCAAGCTTTGATAGCAATGTGAGAAGAGGAGAGTTTGGAAAAATTCTGGGCTACCTGAATGAGAATATCCACTCCAAAGGGCGCTCAATCACTGCTAGAGATATAGTGGGCGAAATCAATGTGAATGATTATTTAAATTATTTAAAGGCGAAATTTCATGGATGATAATGAAGTATTGATCGGAGTAATGGAGCTAAATGAGGCGAAGTCTCATCAATTGCGACTCAAATCCCAAGGAGTTGAGCTCAACTTCAAAACCAACGGGGCCACTTGTACCACGGGGTGCAAAGTTACGGTGGAGGTCTGGGGTCTGGCTTCGGACGAAGCCTTGCTTAATCGGTATTTTCAGAATGATTATCTAAAGCATCTTAAGGGCCATGTGCCTAATTTTGAGCATCTCTCGCAAGTCTTTGATACAAATGCCTCTGAAGTTATTTGCCAGGCCTGTGGCATGAAGTTTAAACCTAGTGAACCCGAGTGCCCGGATTGTGGACTTGTTTACTCGTAGCTGCCTTTTCTCATGCGCTTTTTTTCCGAGTCTTTCTTCTTGGTTTGAAGGCGCTTTAAGACCGCACTTCGCTTGGGCTTAGTCGCTTTCCTGAGCTTGGGAGGAGTCGCCACATCACTCAGCATTTCATGAAGCCTCTTAACACAATCTTCAATATTGGCCTTTTGACTTCGATGTAGCTGACTTATAATCTGAATCTGACCATTTTCTAAGACATGCTGAGAATACTTTTTCTTAAAGCGCTCGAGAACTTGCGGCGGGCAAGCGGACGATGCTTCCGGATCCCAGTACATTGTAACTTTGGAGTTCACCTTGTTCACATTCTGACCTCCAGGGCCAGAGCTGCGAGCAAAGGAGAAGTTAAGTTCAGAAAATGGTATTTTGATATCCATAGGATTATGATTATAGCATGAAGTCACAGGATTGGTTTGTTTACATCGTTCAGAATGAAAAAGGGTATCTCTACACTGGAATTACCACCGACGTAGAGCGACGCTTTGCTGAGCACCGCACCTCAAAGAAGGGGGCGAAATTTTTCAGATCCTCTGCACCTATAGATGTTCTTTTTATTAAGAAGTTTCCCAATCGCTCCCTTGCTTCAAAGTTTGAGTCAATGGTAAAGAAAATGAATCGCCAGGATAAGATCCTTCTGGTGGAAACAGGGAGGGTTAAGTCATGATCAGACAACTTTGTTTTAAGGCGATGAAGCTTACGGGTTGGAAGTTTGTAAATAATGTACCCGATAGTTTAAGATCCTTCATTCTCCTTGGTGCCCCTCATACTTCTAATTACGATTTTTTTCCCGCCATGGCCCTCTCTTGGCTAATGAAGAGAAACGCAAAGTTTGTGATTAAAAATGATTGGATGAAGTTTCCCTTCAATTTATTCATGGGCCCTTTGGGAGCTCATGGTATCGAGCGGGAGAAGGCAAATCGGGTAGAGAAAATAAGTAATACCGAGACCATGGCAAACTTCTTCAAAGAGTTTTCTGAACTGGTTCTTATGATCACCCCCGAAGGGACCAGGAAGGCCACTCGGAAGTGGAAAACCGGCTTCTTTTACGTGGCCCAGAAGGCCCAAGTTCCTATCGTTCTGGGATTTGCTGACTATGAAAAGAAGATCGCGGGTCTTGGACCCATTATCTATCCCTCAAACTTTGAGAAAGATATGGCAGCGATTCTCAAGTTTTACAGTACGATTAAAGGGAAAAACCCTAGTAAATTCCTTTTGGATGAGCGTTATTCCTCGCTAACCCTATAATCTCTTCCAATGCCGTTTGTCATTTGCTGGAAAGCTCTGTAGATTCTGGCCCAAATGGAAAAAATAAACCCGAACGATCTCCCTATAACCGCCTGGTTACCCACAACTCTAAAAGAGGCCCGTAAAAGGGGCTGGGAAGAGTTGGATGTGATTTTAGTCACGGGGGATGCCTATGTGGATCATCCGGCCTTTGGAGCTGCAGTCATGGGCAGGATCTTTGAATCTCTGGGGCTTAAGGTCGCGATCATCGCTCAACCTAATTGGCGAGATGATCTGCGGGATTTTAAGAAGTTTGGAAGGCCCAAGTACTTCTTTGGGGTGACCTCGGGAAATATGGATTCCATGGTGAATAAATATACCGCGGGGAAACGATTGCGTTCAACCGATGCCTATACTCCAGGTGGCTCGCCTGATTTTCGACCTGATTATGCCACTACCGTTTACACTAAAATTTTAAAAGAGCTTTATCCAGAGACACCAGTAGTTCTAGGGGGAATAGAAGCTTCCCTCAGACGAGTTACTCACTATGATTTCTGGGAAGATCGTTTGATGCCTAATATTCTCACTTCATCCGGGGCGGATCTTCTGGCCTATGGCATGGGTGAGCAGCCTATCCGCGACATCGTAAAATATCTCTTGAAGGGAGTTCCCTTCTCAAGCTTAAAGACCATTCCTCAAACAGCTTTCTTGGTTTCTGGGGATGATTTACCCAAGAATAAGCAGTGGGAAACCCATGAACTCACTAGTCACGAGGATTGCCTTTTAGATAAGAAGGCCTATGCCAAGAACTTTATGCATGTGGAAGTGGAGAGTAATAAGCAGTTTGCTAAAAGACTTATCCAAAAAGTGGAAGGCCAGACTCTTGTTATTAATCCTCCCTATCAGACCATGTCAGAGAAGGAAATCGACTCATCCTTTGATCTTCCGTACACGCGCCTGCCCCATCCCAAGTACAAAGATCGGGGAGCGATTTCGGCTTTTGAGATGATTAAGTTTTCCGTCAACACTCATAGGGGATGCTTCGGAGGGTGCAGTTTCTGTACCATCTCTGCTCACCAAGGGAAGATGATTGCTTCTCGTTCAAAAAAATCGATCATGAAAGAACTTGATCAAGTGGTGAGGATGCCGGACTTTAAAGGCTATATTTCGGATATTGGAGGCCCCTCGGCCAATATGTATCAGATGAAGGGGATCGATCAGGACGTGTGTGATAAATGTGCCGCTCCCTCTTGCATCTTTCCGCAAATTTGTAAAAACCTCGACACTAATCCTCAGAAGATGACCGAACTCTATCAGGAAATTGATAGACATCCTGAAGTGAAGAAAGCCTTTGTGAGTTCTGGTCTTCGTTATGATCTGATGTTTGATCCAAGAAGTTCTCACCCTAAAGAAGATGAGCGCTATGTTGAGCAGCTGATTACTCATCACGTTTCTGGCCGCTTAAAAGTTGCTCCAGAGCATACCGAAGATAATGTCTTAAAGCTTATGCGAAAGCCAAGCTTTGAGTTCTTCCATAAATTTAAACTGCGCTTTGAAGAGATCTCTAGGAAGAAGGGTATTAAGCAGGAAATCATTCCTTACTTTATCTCCAGTCATCCGGGTTGCACTCCAGAAGATATGGCGAGGCTAGCGGCCAAGACCAAGGCCCTGGGATATAAGCTCGAGCAGATTCAGGATTTTACTCCCACTCCTATGACGGTTGCCACGGAAATTTATTACTCTGGCTTTCATCCCTATACTTTAAAACCGGTGGAAACTGCCATCAGCCTGGATGATAAAACTAAACAGAGAACATTCTTCTTCTGGTATAAGCCTGAGAATAAGACCTTTATTAGAAACTATCTTTCAAAAGCACGCATGTTTGACGTGATGAAAGACCTCTTCGGCTAGTAGGCCCTGAGGTATTGATTAGGGATGGGAGCGTCTGCTCCTAGTTCCAGGGCCGCGTGAATGGGCCAGTTGGGATCTCTTAAAAGGGCGCGAGCAAGAAAGATAGTATCGGCCTTATCACACACTAAAATTTCTTCGGCTTCCTGAGCTTGAGTGATCAGTCCTACAGCTCCGGTTAAGATGCCTGCTTGCTTTTTGATCTCTTCGGCAAAGGGAACTTGATAGAGGGGTTCGGTAGGGATCTTTACTCCCCGGATGATTCCACCGCTTGAAACATCGATGAGGTCAACTCCAAGCTTTTTTAATTCTTCACAAAGCTTCACACTTTGCTCAAGGTCCCAACCTTCGCCCTCGGTCCAGTCGGTAGCAGAAATCCTCACAAAGAGCGGAAGCTTATCCGGCATAATTTTACGAACTGCCTGGGTCACCATCAGAGGAAATCGCATGCGATTCTCAAGGCTTCCTCCGAATTCATCACTTCTTTTATTGGAATGAGGGGAGAGGAATTGATGAAGAAGATAGCCATGGGCCATATGGAGTTCGATGACTTCAAAGCCAGCTTTAAGAGAGCGCTCAGTGGCTTCGGCATAGGCCGTGACGAGTGCTTGAATGCCCTCGCTCGTGAGTTCCACAGGTTCAGGGGAGTCTTCACTGAAGGCCAGGGCCGAAGGGGCAACCACATCCCAGCCGCCTTTAGCTTTGGGGAGATAACCACCACCCGTCCAGGGTTTATCGGTTGAAGCTTTGCGGCCAGCGTGGGCCAATTGAATGGCAGGGACTGAGCCTTGAGATTTGATAAAATCTGTTATGCGCTTAAATTCTTCCATCTGATGATCATTCCAAATACCGAGGTCTGCATAGGAGATGCGACCCTCCGGAACAATAGCGGAAGCCTCTACCATAACCATTCCTGCACCACCGGCAGCACGAGCTCCTAAATGGACAAAATGCCACTCATTGGGGACACCCTCATAGGCGGAATACTGACACATGGGGGAGACAAAGATGCGATTACGGAAAGAGATTTCTCTGATTTTCAGGTCGGAAAAAAGGTGTGGCTTCATGACAGTATCTTAACTCTAAAAAAGTGCTTATCCAAGAATAAGCGACAAAGCACTCTGGCCAGTGTACCATCCCTTCATGACAACACTTTGCACACTTCAGAATTTAAGCCTTTCTTATCCTCATAAAATCATCTTTAAGGATGTGACCTTTACCCTAAATCAAGGGGATAAAATTGGCGTACTGGGTCTAAATGGCCATGGTAAGTCATCACTCTTTAAGGTTTTGGCCGGAGAGGTGACTCCCGACACAACGGTGCCTCCCTTTATCTATGATAAGAGTAAGGAATTTACTTTCTTCTATGTTCCTCAGGAACTCCCACATCTAAGCGATTGGGATATCGAAAATTACTTCTTTGAGTTTCATCCCAAGATGGGGGCGATTAAAAAACGTCTGGATGCGATCAATGAAAAACTCGGAACGGGAGAAGGAAACTTCGATAAACTTATTGCCGAGCAGTCTCATCTCTATGAAGAGCTCACCAAAATGGGTGAGGAGAAGATCCACGCTCAGTATGTGAGTTACTTGAAGTACTTTGGGGTAGGAGATTTAGGCCGAAGGATGAATTCCCTCTCTGGTGGTGAGCAAAGAAAGGTAGCTTTGAGTTTAGGACTCTCGGCCCCCCAAGAGCTTATTCTTTGGGATGAGCCCACTAACCATCTTGATCTAGAAACCATTCAGGACTTTGAGGAAGAGCTTCAATCTTCTCGCAAGACCTTTATGATCATCTCCCATGATAGAAGCTTATTGAATAATGTGGTGGAGAGAATCATTCATATCCAGCAAGGAAAACTCAGAAGCTTTACCGGAACCTATGAAGCTTACTTACAATTCTTAGTGGAAGATCAGCATCGCCGGGAAAAAGAATTAGATAAGCTCTCCAATATGCAGCGCCGGGAGACGGCCTGGATCAGAAGAGGTGTGCAGGCCCGAAGAACCAAGAGTAAAAAACGTATCGAAGATTATAGTACTCTTAATCAGACCATTCAGGAGTTAAAGGATAAGGCCCATAAATCCGTTAGCCTTAACCTTCAAGCTTCTGGCAGAAAGACCAAGGTTCTACTAGCAGCAGAAGAGCTGGAGCTTAAGTTTGGAGAGAGAAAACTGTTTGATAAACTGGAATTTTCTATCGCTAAAGGGGATAAGATTGCTCTCATGGGTAGAAATGGAGTGGGCAAGAGTTCCCTCCTTAAGATTCTTCTGGGCGAGCTTGAGCCCACAGCTGGAACGGTTACTCGTGCCCAGAACCTAGATGTTGGTTACTTCTCACAAAAAAGAGAAGCCTTAGATGATAATGAAACTCCTTGGACGATGATCGGTGAGGGAATTGATTACGTAATCTCCAATACCGGTGATAAGCGACACGTAGCGAGCTATCTTGAGAACTTCCTCTTCAGTTCAGACGAAATCAAAAGACCCATTCATACTTTCTCCGGGGGAGAAAAAAATCGTCTGCAACTCGCCCAGTTCATGAAGCATGCCAGAGATATCTGGATCTTCGATGAGCCGACCAACGATTTGGATCTAGAGACTATTGGTATTCTGGAAGAAGAATTGAAAAGCTATGAAGGAGCTCTCATCATCGTGGGGCACGACCGCTCATTTATCAATAATGTAACTGATAAATGCTGGGTTCTTCATGAAGGTGGGCTTGAGATGTTTGAGGCCGGCTTCTCACAGGCAGAAATATTTTTAGAGGCCGTGCGCTTAGAAGAAGAGTTGAAGAAGAAGCAGCCAGCTCAGAAAGTAGAGCCGAAGAAGGCCAATTCTGAAGTTTCTAAAATGAGTAACAAGGAAAGAAACCGCTATAATCAAGTAGGCGAAGAAATCGAGAAATTAGAAGTTCAGGTTAAGACTTTGAAAGACGAGCTTTACCAAACTTATGATGAGAAAAAAGCACTGGAGCTTACTAAAAAAGAGGCAAAGCTTGAGTTGCTTTTTGAAGAGTGGGCCCAACTTGAATCAAAACTAGAATCTTAGGAGGTTTTATGCAGCCAGGAATTAACCGCAGTGAATATGCCAGTCCTACCGCAAATCTGGCCGTAACCGAATACATGTCGAGAGTCTATCTTTGGATGACTCTGGGAATTCTTCTAACAGGTCTAGTGGCCTGGGGAGTAGGGAATAATCAGGAGCTTATGTATGCTCTGGTTACCAATCGCATTCTCTTTTTTGGTCTCATCATCGCAGAATTTGCTTTGGTGATTTGGTTATCCGCTCGCATCACTAAAATGAGCTTCTCCATGGCGAGCAGTATGTTTATGGTGTATGCGGGGCTCAACGGTGTCACACTATCGGTATTCTCCATGATCTATACTGCAGAGAGTGTGCAGACGGCTTTTTTCACCACCACTGCCGCCTTCGCAGGATTATCCGGCTTTGGTTATGTGACTAAACGAGATTTGGGCCCAGTGGGAAGCTTCTGTACCATGGGGCTGTTTGGTCTAGTGGGGTTTGCCATCCTTTCCATTTTCTTTCCATCCATGATGGGAACCAACGCCAGTAAGATCTATGGTATTGCAGGTATTGTGATTTTTGCCGGCCTCACGGCCTATGATACTCAGAAAATTAAGAGCATGGCCCATGGCCATAGTAATGGAGCTATTTTAGGTGCTCTGAAATTGTATCTGGATTTTATCAATCTCTTTCTCTTTGTTCTCAGAATGATGGGTCGTCGCCGTTAATGGCAAAGTTTGCCCTAGCTTGATGCTGGACTGAAAATGTCTATGATTAGACTATGAAGATACTTAGTCTATCATTCATTTTTCTAGGGCTTTTTTATTATTACTGGCCCGCCCCTAAGTCGGCCATTAGTATCGACGCGGTAAGGGTTAAGGCGAGTGCTCCCGCCCGCTCCTTAGTTCCTGCCGAGAAAAAGATTCAGCGAAAAGCACCATCTGTGAAGGCCATCATGGAGAAAGAAGAGGTCGAGCGGCCTCAGATTTATGATGAATCAGCTCCTTCTATCAGTGCCACCCGTGAACCGGGATTTGAAGAAGAGATTCCCTTACATGATGCAGAAAAAGAGTGGCAAGGCCAATTAAGGGAAACCCTAAGCATGATGGATCCTCGCCATGGTGAGGCCATGTTTAGTGCCTATGTCGCCGAGAAATCAAGTTATCAGGCCGAACTCGATGAACTTATTCGCACCCATCAAAAAAGCTATGACTTAGAGTATCTCATCGAAGATCTCGAGTTTAAGCATGAAGAGAAGCTTCAGCAGATCTTTGGTAGCTACTATGAAGAATTGAAGTTTCAGGAAGGGAAGTATAAGGAATCACTACCTCAGATGAGTGAATCTTCTTTTCCTTAGAATTGCGACACCCCACATTCTGTGCTAGGTTCCTACCTCATAAATCCGTAATGAGGAATCTTCTATGCTTGCAGCTCATGACATTCGCCTCCAGTTCGGAGGACGCACTCTTTTTGATGATGTAAATCTAAAATTCATGGCAGGGAACTGTTATGGAATCATTGGTGCCAATGGTGCCGGTAAATCTACCTTTCTTAAAATCTTAAGTGGTGAAATATCTCCTACAGGTGGTCGAGTAGAAGTTGGTCCGGGGGAAAGAATCGCCGTCCTAAAGCAGAATCACTTTGCCTACGAAGAAGAAGAAGTCCTGACGACGGTCATCCTAGGGCACTCAAAGCTTGTTGCTATCATGAAGGAGAAAGAGGCCCTTTATGCAAAAGCGGACTTCTCAGAAAAAGATGGTGAGAGAACCGCTGAGCTGGAGGGAGAGTTTGCTGAGATGAATGGTTGGGAAGCTGAGGCCAATGCAGCATCATTGCTGGCAGGTCTTGGAATCAAAGAAAATTATCATACTAAGAAGATGAAAGAGCTCACCGGTGGGGAGAAGGTAAAGGTACTCCTGGCCCAGGCCCTCTTCGGCAAGCCCGAGATTCTTCTTCTGGATGAACCTACCAACGATCTGGACCTTAAGGCCATTCAATGGCTAGAGAACTTTATCATGGATCAAAATGATACAACCGTTCTTGTGGTCTCCCACGATCGACATTTTCTGAATAAAGTTTGTACTCATATCTGTGATATCGATTTCACTAAGATTAAGCTTTATGCTGGTAACTATGACTTTTGGTATAAGTCGAGCCAGCTAGCTCAAAGAATGCTGGGTGATCAGAAT
Organism: Bacteriovoracaceae bacterium UBA4097; assembly: GCA_002381765.1. Lineage (GTDB taxonomy): Bacteria > Bdellovibrionota > Bacteriovoracia > Bacteriovoracales > Bacteriovoracaceae > Peredibacter. The sequence goes on from DFXX01000025.1 coordinate 17,720, forward strand.
AAGAAGACCGAAGAGAAGATGAAGGAGCTCAAGGAGTTTATTCAACGATTCTCGGCCAATGCTTCTAAGTCCAAGCAAGCAACTTCTCGAAAGAAACATCTAGATAAACTAACTCTAGAAGATATTCAGCCCTCAAGTAGAAAGTATCCCTATGTGGGCTTTAAGCCAGATCGAGAGGCCGGAGATCAACTATTGAGTGTGCATAATCTCACCATTAGTCATGAAGGTGAGAAAGTGGTTAATAATGTCTCCTTCTCAATTATGAAGGGACAGAAGGTGGTCTTCCTCGCAAAGTCAGAAGTTGTGACCTCAGCTCTCTTTAAAGTTCTCATGGGGGAGATGAAGCCTGATAGTGGCACGGTTGAATGGGGTATCACTACTTCCAGGGCCTATTTGCCGAATGATAATTCCGAGTACTTTAAAGATGCGAGTCTTGATCTCATTAATTGGCTCAGACAATTTTCAAAAGATCAGACTGAGACCTTCTTGAGAGGATTTCTAGGACGGATGCTTTTCTCGGGAGAGGAAGCGCTTAAGAAATGTAATGTGCTCTCAGGAGGAGAGAAGGTGAGATGTATGCTCTCCAAGATGATGCTCTCGGGGGCCAATGTGCTTATTATGGATAATCCGACCAATCATTTGGACCTAGAAACTATCACTGCAGTGAATGAAGGCCTGATTGATTTTAAGGGTACCTTACTGTTTACCTCTCATGATCATGAATTTATTCAAACTATTGCCAATCGAGTTATCTCTATTGAGGATCGAGGCATTAGAGATGAAGAATGTACCTATGATCAATTTTTGGGGATAGAATAAGGATATGAATAAGTTTCTTCTTCTCCTTATTCTTATTTGTCAAAAGGTCGATGCCATCGATTGGCAAGGGCATAGAGGAGCAAGAGGGCTCTATCCGGAAAACTCCATTACGGCCATGAAGGGGGCCTTGAGTTACCCCATCACGACTTTGGAGTTGGATGTGGTTATATCCATGGATCATAAGGTCATCGTAAGCCATGAGCCTTGGATGAATCCCGAGATATGTAAGAGTGAAAAATTAAATCTCTATAAACTCAAGGCCGAAGAAATCGTTAAGTATGATTGCGGCTCAAAGGGGCATCCAGCTTTTCCTCAACAGAAAAAAATATTTTCCGGAAAACCCCTCTTATCCACTCTCATCAATGAAGTGAAGAGTGCGAAGGTCAATTTTAATGTTGAGATAAAATCCTCTGTCAGTGCAGAAAAAAAAGGGGAGCAACCTGAGTATCAGGTTTTCTCGGATCTTGTGGTTAAGGAGCTTAAGGAGCAGCTAGAGACTTCGCGATTTACCATTCAGAGCTTTGACTGGAGAGTCTTGAAATACTTGCATGAAAAGTATCCGGAGATTGGGCTTGTGGCCTTAAAAGAAGGATCCTATTCCCCTGAAGAGGTGATTAAGGAGCTGGGCTTTCATCCGGCCGTTTTTTCTCCTTACTATAAGAATCTCACTGCTTCCCATGTGGAATGGTTTCACCAAAAGAAGATTAAAGTCATTCCCTGGACGGTGAATACCGCCAGTGAGATGCGCTCCCTTCTTGCTATAGGGGTGGATGGTATTATCACCGATTATCCAAATCTCATCCCCGAGGCCACTCAAAAGGCCTGTCCGGAAAAACATAATTTCTTTGAAGACCGATGTGTAAGAGTCCCGAGACATGGAGTTCCCTCCAAGTCGAATCCTGGCTGGGAATGCCGGCCGGGGTTCATGCAGAAGCGCAGTAAGTGTATAAAAATTTCAATACCAGAACACGCTACTCTTTCAGAAGATGGAAAGACCTGGATTTGTAATGAAGGTTATGAGCGCTACCGAGCGACCTGCAAGAAGAAGTAAGTTGTAAAATATTCAAGCATCCTACAGATGAGCACCATTCTGGTGTAAAACCCCCTTAAATAGTCCTGAAAACAAGGAAACAATATGAAAATGCTTCTTGTACTTGCAAGCGTATGTCTTGCTAATTCGGCCCTCGCCGAGAAATGGGATCGTCATAATAATCCTGGCAACTTCAATTTAATCGCTAAGAATAAGATGGATTATCGTCTTACTAATCTTCCTCTTGATGGCAAACTTCAGAATGAAACCATTGGTTGGTCTGAGGCTTTCTGGCCAAGTAATAAAGGTGGAATTGCTTACCGGTGGAACCATCCTGATCCGCAACCCTTTAAGTATCGTTTGCACACTAAGGAAGAAATTCTCTCCATGAGCGAGAAGGAATTAGATCAACTCTCTCCCGCTGAACTCTATGATATCTCCCAGAGTGATTACAGTTTCTCCCTTACTAAAAAGGTTTTAAATAAAACCAGCCCCAAGGATCTTTGGTGGGAAGGCATCTGTGATGGATGGGCGCAAGCGGCTTCCAATTACCCAGAGCCGCGAAAGACCGTTGTTACTAATAAAGAGGGAGTAAAGGTTCCTTTTGGTTCTTCTGATGTAAAAGCATTGCTAGCTATGCATGATGCTCATAACTCAAAAGGCCAATATGTTCGAGTTGGTAGAAGATGTGGTGTTAAAGGGAAAGTAAAGGGTGAATGGCTATCTCCTGATGGAGTCGTTCCGGAAGTTTCAGAAAAAGATGCTAATCGACCTGAGTGCCGTGATGTAAACGCGGGATCTTTCCACGTGGTTCTTACCAATATGATTGGTATTAACTCCCAGGCCTTTGTGGCCGAAGTAGATCGCTATGCCGATGTATGGAATCAGCCGGTAACTTCTTATGAGTCACAAATGCATGAGGAAGTCGCTCTGAGTGATCTTGATATTAAAAACGGTGTCTCAAAGAAAGTTCGAGTTACTACTAAGATGACATATGCTGAAGAGCTCATTTACTGGTCACAAAGAGCTGTGGATAAAGGCTATACTAACTTTGTTTCAAAAGATCCTGTTACAGGGACTTCTTCTCAAGAGTATAGCCATAAGGACTATGAGTATGTTCTGGAACTTGATTCTTTCGGAAATATCATTGGTGGTGAATGGATCACTGAGAGTAGACCGGATATGATCTGGATGAAGGGACGGGATCCTCAATTTAGAAATGGTAAGTATCCTCTGGCCGGTCTAAATTCGATTTACATTCCCATTCATAATTAATTGCATTTTGCTGTAGGGCCTTAGGGCCTTACAGCTCCTTCACTTTCTAATATCACTCTGATTTTTGTCCCCGATCCTTCTATCGACTCAATTGCTACTTCTCCATCATACTTTTCTACAAAGGACTTCATAATCTGCATTCCAAGCCCCGTTCCCTTTTCTCCTTTGGTGCCGGGTCTACTGATACTTTTATTATAGTTAAAGAGATCATCTAAAAGATCTTTTGGAATGCCGACTCCTGAATCGATGATTTCAATCGCCACCCGATGGGGGCCCAAAGGTATTACCTGAATACTTATTTTTCCATCCTCATGAGAAAACTTGATGGCATTTGATAGGATGTTACTTAGCACCTGATTTTTAAAACTTATTGGCTCAACCAGTACTTTGAGATCCTGATACTTTTCCGATTCGTATGAGAGGCCTATGTTTTTTGCCTTTAAGGGTTCATGAAAGATGGTCTGAATATATTGGATAGCTTCATTCAAAGGGTAGTCAATGAGTTCGAGTTGCCCACTTCTCTCCTTAGTTATGACATACATCTTTTTTACGTTTTGAGTGATTTCAATCATGGCATCGATGGCCTTCGCTGCAATATTAAGGCCTCGCTCAGTGGCAGGATCATTTTTTTGGCGATTTGCGATTGTGAGACCGATATCTATTCGTCCCAAAGGATTAGCGAGATCATGAAAGAGAACGCGAAAGAGCTCATCCACTCTTTTACTCTGCATACTAATAAGCTTCTCATTATTTTCTCTAAGGATAATATAAATCCCGATGAGGACTGAACTCAGCCCAATCCAGCCAAATTGAATGAGGGCGTTTCCAATCAGGTTTCCTTGCTCTGTGATGAGATAGGGAAAAGTGTAACCCATCAATTCTAAACCTAAGAAACCGGATGAGACGAGGAGAGTTACTACTCCCCAGGTAATTGCTCCTTTCGTTCCATTGATGATACCCGCCAGCATGGGCAGGATGGCGAGCCACTTTAAACTGAAGCTATGAAATCCCCCTGAGTAATAGGAGAAGGTACTTTGATGAATCATGCCGGAGGCAAGTGTTACATTGCATACGAGATAGGCATTATTGGTAAATCTAAAAAGAAGCGGGGATAGTAAATGAGTTATGGCCATAGCGTACCCCACGCTACCTGGGATGGACGAAGAGATAGCGAAGTCCGCAAGGATAGCATATGACCACATGAGGACACCTGTGCTCAGTACGGTCACCAGCAGGGTATGAATCGGACGAGGATCCAGATCCTCCTGTTTCAAGCGTTTCTCAGCGATGAATCTAAAGATGCGGAAATACCACCTGAATTTCTGTCTCTTATTATTTTTCATGTAAAGGGGAGATTAATATAGGGGAAGGATTTTAAGAAGATTATTTTAAATTTAACTTAGAAAGTCAGAAGACTGCCTTGAGTTTCACTTCGGAGAGTACCGATTCTATTGCTTTCAGAAGCCCGTCCTGATTGATCATATCAGGGCCCATAGAATATTCTTTTTTTGGAAGGTCCCGAGTGACCTTTACCGACTCTTTGCAAACTTTTGTTGTCACTGAGGCCATATCTAGCTTTTTGACCTGAAAATCAAACATCAGTTTTAAGAGTTCATCTTCCATCCAAAGGACAAGGTTCAGCCCTTCTAAATTGGCCATATCTCTTGAGGTCGGTGGGGTGAGCTTGTACTCAACGCCCTTCTTGGATGATTTACAATCTTTTACCTTGAACCGATAAAAGGTATCTAATAGCCCGATGAGTTTTTCAAAAAGTGCACGGGGAATAACCTTTAATTGAAGATGGTTTTCCATACAGCCTTTCCCATAGGTNNTTTTAAATTCTTCTTTAAGTTCAATTTTAAGAGCATCTTGTGCCTTGGCATGGACTTTCTTCATCTCACCATGGGCCAGGGCCACGCCAGCATCCTGAAGGGATATGTCTTCAGATCCATGATTTTTTACTTTGAGCTCACCCTTTACAATGGAGCCTTGCTGCCAGCTCTCACCGACAGCATCAAGACTCCATTCAAGTGGTTTATTGAAGAAAACACCTTTCATCTGATTACCTAGGAAGCTCGCATCCAGGGATTGAGAGATCAAGCTCAAATGATGGAGTTAGACAGGTGTAAACATTATAAGTTTGCTGGCCATAAGTCGCACCAGAGTTAACAGAGATTTCTCCATCTTCACTTACTTCGCAAGGATTATTCATGGCACATCTCTTACCACTTTCATTGGCAGTGTTATTAACACCAATGGCCTTACGCTCACCCTTAGCAATGATCGGAGAGCCAGAGCTTCCACCGATAGTGTCGCATGTTCTGGTGTAACGGATAGAGTTGGTGAAGGTCCAGTTACTTTCTTTTAAAGCGAAGACGAATCCATCAATATCGCAGCTCCAGCCGCGGTCCCAGTAACCAGAGATGATTTCAATAGACTGGTTAGCAAGTGGGTGAACGGTATCAAGCAAAAGAGGACGAATTCCAGTGGTCTCAAGGATTTCAGCATACGACTGGTCAAGCTCATAAAGAGCAAGATCGGTATTAGTCATAGTTGCGTAGATGACCTTGGTTGATTTGATATTATGAAGCTTCATCTTTTTGTCATAAAGACCCATTCTTCGAGTAACTTTCTTATCTAAAATGACTTCACCTGGCTTCAAGAATCCGCCCCAACGCTCATAGCAGTGACCATTGGTCATAACAACTGCTTTAGCAGTGACTGGCATTCCACTAAAAGCAATTAATGAACCTGAGCAGTTTGAAAGCTTAACGATGCCTTCAAAGTCATAGCCCATAGAATCTAATGGGAAATTATTCTTTAAATGCGCCTTAGCAAGGGCGTCAAAGGGAGCTTCCGGAAAGGCAAAGGCAGATGATGCGGAGAATATAAGTGAGAGTAATAAGATGAATTTCAAAAGAACCTCCATAATAGGTGAGCAAAAATGTTAACAAAGGCTTTTGCCCCTTGTCTTCCAATTAAAGCTGTCATTACGGATTAAATGTACCTTCTGGCCTTATAACTCTTCGCCTAAGGGTTCAAATAAGGGAGCTAGATCACCTAATTCCTTAGACTCAGCGAGTAAGGAGATAAGGTCTTGATCCAGAATCTTATAGAGATCGTGAAAGTTGTCGAGAACATAGTAGAGAGGCTGAGGTATATCGATGCGATAAGGCGTTCTGAGTGCCGTGAGTGAATCAAAGGCATTTCTTACGGGAACATCGGTATCGATGGAGTAAACAGTTTCATGAATAGAGGAGAGAATTCCCCCTCCATAGGCCTTGATACTGTTGTCTTGCTTTAAAAGTCCAAATTCGATGGTAAACCAAAAAAGCCTGAAGAGCCTTCTTCTGTCTTTTGAATCTATCGAGAGAGCAAGTTTACCGAATTCCTCCATGAAGTTTGCATACTCCTTGAAGGTGAGTAAGGGGACATGTCCATAGAACTCATGAAAGATGTCGGGCTCTTCGATATAATCCAACTCTTCGGGAATGCGAATAAAGCTAGCGGCAGGAAACTTTTTATTAGCGAGGAGAGTGAAGAAATCTTTGGCAGGTATGAGAGCAGGTACTATTTCTACTTCCCAGCCAGTGAAATCTTTTAAGCGACGATTGATTTCAGCGTGCTGAGGAACACGGTCTTGAGGAAAGCCAATTCTCTCCAATCCTTCCAGGAATTCACGAGAGGCCCTGGTTCTCACTATCTCGGATTGACGAGTATGAAGCTTATTCCAGGTCGCATTCTCGTCTGAGGTCCAGTGGATAATACCCTGTAAATTTGGCTGCTTAGATAGATATTTTGTTTTCATATGTTCTCCCATCCCTATTATAGCTGGAAATGAAAAAACGATGGCCAAAAAGTTTAAGTGATTTGGAGGAATGATTAGGGAAGGGGAGACAAAAAAAAGCTTAAAGGTTAGTTCACGGAAAGTTATCACTAGGGGCATTTTTCTATTTATTCCATGTCACAGTAGGGCAGTCATTTTCCAATCTTCTTTGAAGATCCTGAACCATGCTTAATTTCTTTTCGCGAGGAGAACCTGTAAAGGAGCTTTTGTACTCTTTAAGATTAAAGTAGGCGAAGTTCATACTGATAGGACGAAAAAGTTTCGGGAAGTGCTGACCAGGAGATTGGATATGATGAAGCCCACCGGAAAAGCATAATACCATTCCACCTTCATTCATGCTCTCAATGATATCTGCCACCCCACCCTGAACGGTCATGGGTTTTCCTCGCTTATCCAGTCCATTGAGTCTTTTCATGCGACCTTCAGGAGCGATCATGACAATGGATTCAGGACGTATAGAATTTAAATATGTGGACCAGGAAGAGTCCTTTTTTCGAGTCACTGAAGCAATATTAGGAACCATGAGTTTCCAGAAAGTTCCAACAATAGGTCGCTTCAAGGTGATGTCAGCACCTGGAACATTGGCATTTCCCGCTAAGTGCCAAAGAAAATCATAACTTACGGCCTGCAGATAGATTGGTTCATAGAGAGAAGTATGATTTAGAAAAACGATCAGTCTTGCCTTTTTAAACGGCTTTTCTGGATGTTTGGTTATCCATTTAAAGTTTCCTCTGAAAAAGACATGAGAGACAGTCTTAACAGTGGCCAGAAGGAGAAAGGCTATTATTCTTCGCATGAGTTCGTTTTCTTAATTGTTAATGCTAAAAAAGATTAACCTGTTTTGTGGAATCAGACTACTTCCTTTCCTTAAGAAATTTGATAGACTTGAGTTCAGGAGTCATTATGCAAGAGCACTGTACGATTGAGCACAAAGATAGCGGAATTTTTCTGGCCAATGAGAAAAAGATTAAATGGGTTGTGCTGATTACTTTTGTCACCATGATTTTTGAAATCGCAGTGGGATATTGGTCTGAATCCATGGCCCTGTTGGCCGATGGCTGGCATATGGCCTCCCATACACTTGCCTTATTTCTCTCCCTCATCGTTTATTATCTCTACCGTCATCCAAAATTTCGTTCTTCCTTTACCTTCGGGGGAGGAAAGATTCTCTCCCTGGGTGGATATACCAGTGCTTTGTTTCTGGTGATCATTGCTGGTTCCATGATCTACGAATCTATTCATCGCTTCTATGAAACCTCTAACATTCAATACAATGAGGCCATTGCAGTTGCTGTGGGAGGTTTAATCGTTAATCTTATCTGTGCCTGGATACTACATAACTCAAGTGATGATCATCATCATCATCATCAACATGATCATGGGCATGGTCACAGTTGCGGACATGATCACCATCATGGACACAGTCATGCCAAAGATCACAATCATGAGAGTACCTATGTTCATATTCTTACAGACGCGCTGACTTCAGTCCTTGCCATCATCGCTCTTACTCTTGGTATGTGGAAAGGATGGTCCTGGCTAGACCCTGCGGTGGGAATCTTAGGTGGGGTCGTAGTCTTTAAATGGTCCTTAGGTCTTATACGTCAAAGCGGAATGGATCTGCTGGATGCTCATGAAGTAACTGTTGATAGAGAAAGATTATTAAAAGTCCTTGAGCAAGATGGCTCAAAGGTCATGGATATTCATCTCTGGAAATTGTCTCCCGACCAGATTGGCTGCGAACTTATTATAAGAAGTAATCAGGCCCAAAAGTCTGCAGATTATCGAGATCTTATACAGCAGGACTTCAATATTCACCACCTCATCATTGAAGTGGTTTAGTACCGCGTCTTAGTAGTCCATGCATCATTCGTTGAATGAGCTCATCCGTTGAGAGTGGGAGCAAATTCATCTCGAAGCGATTTCTCTTAATCATTGTTTTTAACCAGGAAATAATCAAAGTAAAGGTGATGACCCTTACCCTGTGAAGAGTTCCCAGTGTGTATTGCCCCACTTTTTCGTGTCCAATCGTTTTACTAAGAATGAAAAAGTGCCCTTGTTGCCGGCGCTCAAATCGCTCTTCAAAATGGATGAGAAGTTTCCAGAGGAACCGATTGGTCTTGGAGACCGTCATAAAGCTTGAGGTCCAGATATTGCTATAGCGGCTGGCAAACAGGGCGCGTGCGGCGAGCTTTACTTCTCCAATAAGAATGCTTTCTTTGACCGATCGTTTACTGGGAGAGCTATTCCAGCCTTCCACCACATACCAATAATTTTCTAAAGAGTGCCTGCGAAGCTGCTCAAGACATTCCACCAGACACATGGTGTATCCAATACCTTGAAGCTTCACATACTCCTGACGCTCTTTAAGCCATTCCTTACTAGGGGCTTCCACGATGTACTTCACGGAAGCAGGTTTTGTTTCAGTTAAAACCTCAAGTCTCAGGTGGGTGCTTCGAATAAGAGAGCTTCCGTCCGTCGCTAGAGCAAGGTGGTTATTTTCTTCGGGAGACGTTCTAATAAGTTCAATGTTACAAACATTCTCTTCATTCAAGAGGTCAACAGCTTCTTCAATGGCAGCGAGATCTCTTTCATCCAAAGTAGGCCCCACTTCTTGCTCGGGAGAGTGCCTGACCATATCGAAGGCCAGGGGGAGAGCAGCTCGCATTACTTTGAAGGGGCCGATGGAGAGAATCTGCCTGATAAGCATGCGCCATCCGAATTGCTTCTGGAAGACTTGTCCGAAGTTATGTCGGCTGGAGATAGCGGTAGCAGTGAGATAAATTTGAGTTAAGCCTCGCAGTGAGGCCTGGACTTCAATCTTGAGATTGATATTTGTCTCTCCCAAAAGACGCACAAAGTCCGAGAGATAACGAATAAAGGCCCCTTCGTTTCCATTTTCAATAAAATCTCGAATTAATTTTTGGTTACGCTCAGACTTGAGCTCTTCTGGATTTTCCACCAGGCCTTTTAAACTGTTGATAATGCCTTTGTGATCACTCAAGATAAGCCGATAAATAAAGCTGATAAAAATTTTGATGGTTGATTTATCCCAGTTGAAGCAAGGATTTAAATCGATCAGTTTCACCTGGAGGTGATCCGGATCATAAAGGATATTGCCGGCATGAGGATCGGCCCAGATAATACCTTTTTGAAACATAAGGTAGAGGTAGGCATCGGAGACTAGATCAGCAATACTCATCCTTTCGAGATAGCGAGAATGAACGACAGAGGTGATCTTTTCTCCGTGAATTCTCTCCATCATGGAGACATCGGCCTCAACATGGAAGTATTGAGGAGTTTGTAGGTCAAATTTTCCTTTAAGGGCCTCTTTAACCTTTTCTGCATTTCTTTTCTCGATCCTGAAATCGAGCTCACTGATGCTTTGGGCTGCATAATTGATGATGGTTCTCTTCAGGGCCAGGATTAATGAGCTAACTTCCTCTTGTTCATAGGGGGAGAGTTCAGTGAGAGGCAAAGTCTCATCCAGAAGAGTGAGAATATTTAGCAGGGTTTCTTTCTGCTCTTCAAAGAGAAGTGTGAGGCCAGGTCTTTGAACCTTAAGAAGTATGGAATTATTGGTATTGAGTTTTCTCTTTCCTAATTCAGTTAGTTTAAATTCATAAATCGCACCGACTGAAGCTCCAGCAAAAGCGTTCTGCATGACATCGGGAATTTCTATATAGTTTTTAATTCTCCTCCATGCCGGTCTCTCTAGAATTTCCATCACATATTCCCAGGATTTCTCCTGGCTGCCGAAAATTCCTCCCAGACGATCTTGCTGATGCTTGAGTTCTCGTGCCAGAGATGGAGGAGCAAGTTCTGCTAAGACTTGAGCAATCTTTACATAAAGTCCACCCAGTTCTTGAAGAATGATGGAGACAATTCGCCCATAGCTCAGCTCTGATCTTGGGGTGCAGAGGATTCCAATGAGAGAGGTCATGCACTTATCGGGAGGAAGGTGATGAACGGCTTCATCGATTAGAGGGAGTAGGAGATTTCTTCCTTTAATATTATTTTTTAAGACCTGAACGAGCTGGGGTCTTACACTCCTTAGATAGAAGTGATGCATGATCTTTTGGGTTAGATCTGTGAGTCTTTGTCCCTCTTCTTCTGGAAGTTCATAAAGGGCAGTGAAAAGCGGTTCTTTGAGGTAGGGAATAATTTCAACAGCTTCTTCAGAGAAAACCGGAAAAAGATTAAATAAGGGGATAAATCTCTTACCCAGAACAATTGCCATATCCTCGATAAGATCGGCCTGGTCGATGAGTTGAAAGACTTCAGGATGCTTTCCTAAAGTATCAAATGACTTATTAAAAAAGGTCGTGAGAAACAGAGCGAGTTTTTTCTCATCCCACATCTTCTGGTTGTATTTATCGATTCCCATGGTTTGAAGAGAATCGATGGTGGCATCCAAATCAGGAGGAAGCTCAAACTCCGGATCAAAACCATAGTGAACCATGTCACGCACAATGACTGCCCAGGCCCGCTTTCTTTCGTGGTCAGGAATAGGATCGAAGTTGACCTTCGATATGGCCTTTGCAAGATAGGATCCTAAACAATGGGAATAATTCTTACTTTCAATGGCAAGATCTGAAATCCAGGTGAGCTCTTTCATTTATCTCCCTCTTCAATCAGAGCAGAGTGTACAAAAAAAAACTAAAACGCCTAGGTATATTGGGCCGAGAGTCCAAGCTCTGACTCGATGAGCACTTGAAGTTTTTGAAAGTCGAAGGGTTTAGAGAGAAAGTTTTTGATGCCGCAGTCATGCATAATGGACTTGTATTCGGTGGGTTCATACCCGCTAATAAGATAGATTGGTGTCCTGCATCCTAGAGACTTTATGATCTGGCAGAGCTCTATTCCAGATATACCAGGCATATTGATATCGCTTAGAATGAGATCGGTTTTTTCATTCTGAAACCATCCAAGGAACTGTTTTGAGTCAGAAAAAAAGTTTAGGTGGAGTAATTTCTTTTCGATAAATGAGGCCAGCATCATGGAATAAATGCCTTCCATTTCGGGCTCATCATCGATGATAGCGATTACTTTCGACACTCTTTCTCCCACAAAAAATAATGAATTCTGAATCACTATTATCTGTTTAAGCGCAGAGCTGCTAGATAATACATCTTACACAGGCCAAATTTTGCCATAAGACTTAATTCAACATTAAGTTTTCTAAAATAACCTGGGCGATTTCTTTTAGATTCGCTCTCTCTATCTCATGCTTTGAGTGCGAGATCATTCTGAAATCAGCGTGCTTAATCCATTGCTTTGTCAGGGTTGTTTCTTCTGTACTTACCATTCGGTCCTGATCTCCTAACATAAGTAGTACCGGTATACCAATATCGGCCACATCTTCTGAAGTCAGTCCATCAAGTTTCTGCAGATTCTGCATCATATGGGCGGTTGAGAGGAGAAGTGATTTCCATCTTTCGCCATGCTTGTCCGCAAGAGTTGCTGCAAAGGAAGGATATTTTTGAAGAAGATTTTCTGGGTTAAGCATAGGCAACTCTTTGCTTACCGACTGCTCAGACCAGTTGAACTTTGTTCCGTAGGTAAAGATTCTTGATATAGGTGAAGGACTAAAGTGGGCCTGGTGATAAAGAGCAACATAGGCACCCATGGAATGACCGAATATAATGAGATCATCGAGGGCATTCTTTTTAATATAGTCATCGAGTTCTTTGGCAAAAAAATCTATGCGAAACTCTTCCGGCCAACTCGTCTTTTTCCCGTGTCCCGAGAAATCAAAGGAAAGCAGAGTTGCTCCCTTATCTTTTAGTATCTCCATCAGAGGAAGAAAGTCCTGAGAGGTTCCTAGAGCGCCATGTAAGAAAAGAAGTGTAGGTGCGTTTTTCATAAAGATCATTTTACTCTTCATGATTAAAACTTGATAGAATAATCATATGAAAGAAATAAAATTAGGCGGCCTTTATCAGCACTATAAAGGCAGGAATTACATTGTGCGAGATCTCGCCCGGCATTCAGAAACCCTGGAATGGATGGTGGTCTATGAGTGTCTTTATGAAAATGAATTAGGCAAAATGTGGGTTAGACCTAAAGCTATGTTTGAGGAAGAGGTGGAAGTTGATGGAAAATTCAAACCACGATTTCGTTATCTGGAAGATCAGAGCTGACGCTTAAGAAGTATGGGTCTGGCCTCTTCTGGCACGTCTGGCCAATGATGACGAGGGTACTCTCTTTGCCATTCTCTTTTCATTTCCTGGTAAGTTTTCTTCCAGAAGCTCGCCAAGTCTTTTGTGACTTGTATGGGTCTCTTATGAGGACCCAGAAGTTTTATGGTTAAAGGGATGCGGCCATCTTTCAAGGTGGGAGTCGTTTTCAAACCATAAAAATCCTGAATTGGGGCCTCGACAAAGGGATCCAGCCCATAGGGGTAATAAATCTTGAGACTTCTTTTTCCTCCAAGGTTTATTTCAGAAGGCAGAATTTCATGAAGGGAAGAGATTCCTAGCTCGTTCTCTAGACTTGATTGAAAATAGTTATGTATATTTTCCCAGTTGAGTTCTTCCCACTGCTGAAGATAATCTTTAAGACTTATCCACTTCTCCAAATCTTGAGATGAATCGCCTTGAAGGCGCGACCAGTAATGGAGTTTTTGAAAGACTTCCTCTTCCTTCCATCTCTCCCATAATTTTTGAAACTGTCGCTCTCCCTGAATAAGAATTTTTTTCTTCAAATCTTCTGAGAGGTCGCCCCAGTTTAAGTTCAGGTTCTCTTCGTCCAGAAGGATACTTCCTAGCTTCGTAATTCTTTTAAATGAAAAGCTCTCATCGATAATCAAGGTTTCTTCTTCAGAGAAAGGAAAGGGAGTAAGCTCATAGAGCCACTCTTCTTCGATAGGTACGAGTTGAATCGCCTCCAGGCGGGGAGTGACGTCAAAAATTAGATAATAATCATCCGAGAGATCCCGCTGACTGGAATGAATTTTGAGAGTCTTTCCAGAGTAATGAATAAAATCATGCTGCTTCTTGCGAATTTTTGAAGCCTGATCGATAAAGCCATAAAGAAGGGCCTTCTCCCAAGGGGAGGAATCATTTCCAGAATCCTTCAGATAAAACCCAAGCCTTCTCTCTAGTGCCCCGAAGTTATCCTTTTCTAAATTCTCACAAATATAGCGAAGAAGTTTCTTCTTCTCACTTAATCGAAAATCTCTTCCTGCTAAGAGGACTCGAGAAAGCCGAGCTCCTAAGGGATACTTCAGCATCTCTTGACCAATGTGAGTAAGCTTTTTATCTTCGATGGCACCGATCTTAAACAGGAGCTCCTGGGCCTTCATCCATCGCTCAGGTGGGGGAGGTGTAAACCACTTGAGTTCTTGCTTAAACTGAGCACTCAATAGATAAATATCGGTGAGATCGGCCTTAAGTATTTCAGGTATAGTAAATGGGCTTCTGCCCAGGTAATCCTGTTCACTATAAAGACGGAAACATTCACCATTTGAGAGTCGTCCTGCTCTACCAGCGCGCTGAATGGCAGAGGATTGAGTAATGGGCCTGTCTTCCAGGGTTTTAAGACCTGTCCAGGGAGAATATATCGCCTCTCTTTGAATACCACTATCGATCACAATTTTTATGCCTGGAATCGTCAGAGAGCTTTCAGCGATATTGGTGGCAAGAATGATTTTTCTACTCGCTTGAGGCTCCAGAGCTTCATTCTGTTCCTCCTTCGAGAGTTCTGCATGGAGAAGATAGACCGATCCAAACTGATTTCCTAAATGATCTCTTACTTTTTGCATCTCTCTCATGCCAGGGAGAAACACCAGAACATCGCCTGTAGAATGAATTAAGTTTTCAAGACATTTCTTGACTTTAACTTCCAGAGAAAGATTCAAGATACTTGGTTGATTGGGTAAGTAGTGAAGATCGACCTGATATTGCCGAGCCTCGATCTCAATTAAGCCAGCATCTGGAAATTCTTCCTGAAGTTTCACATCCATGGTTGCTGACATAAGAATAACTTTTAAATCCGGACGGGAGATTTGCAGGCTTCGTATGAAGGCCAGGGCAACATCGGTTTCGATATGCCTTTCATGAAATTCATCCAGAATGATGGTTCCTACATCAGGGAGATGAGCGTTTTGCAGTAAGAGCCTCAGAAAGGTGCCCTCAGTATAAAAGACGAGTTTAGAATCAGGTGTAAGATTTTTCTCGAAGCGGAAGTGATAGCCGATCTCTTTTCCGAGCTCGAGTCCCTCTTCATAGGCGATTCGAGTTGCCGCAAGCTTAGCAGCAAGGCGGCGAGGCTCCAGCACCAGGACTTTTTTTTCTGATATTTGGGCAAGCCTCCAGGGAAGTCGGGTAGTCTTTCCCGAGCCGGGGCTTGCCTTGACGATAACGGTCGAGTGTCTTTGCCAAATATCAGCTATATTATCGAGATATGAGTCTATAGGGAGTGAGAGACGCTCATTTTGTTTCATAGAGAACCAAGATTTAATTGAATCTTTCTCATCTTACCTTGATAATAGGAGAATTCCTAGGAGTAGAACAATGTCATTATGCCCATGCCGGTCTATGGACCAAAAAAAATTGAATTATACCGAATGCTGTGAGCCTTTTCTCACAGGTGTTAAGAAGGCCCCTACCGCGGAAGCTCTCATGCGGTCACGATATGCTGCTTATGTGGTGAAGAATATCGATTATATTGATGGAACACAGATCGTACTTGAAAATGAAAAGTTCGATAAAGATGAGGCACGTAAATGGGCCGATAGCTCTGAGTGGATGGGACTTGAGATCAAGAAAACGCAGAAAGGTGGAGCAGCGGATAGTACAGGTGTGGTGGAATTTGTCGCTCACTATAAAGATAAGGCAAGTGGAACTGAGCTTCATCACCATGAGACATCTCTTTTTCAAAAGCAAGATGGAGATTGGAAGTTTAAAGAAGGCCAGATTCATGGAGCTCAGCCAGTTAAGCGTCTAGAGCCAAAAGTTGGTCGTAATGACCCTTGCTCTTGTGGTTCTGGTAAAAAATTCAAGAAATGCTGTGGCCTTTGATGAAGGACTTGCTGTTAAAAGAACTTCTTGATCGGTCTAAAAAAGAACTGGCAGAATTAGAGGTAGCGGCGAAATCCAATCGGGATTTCGCTACTGACCAGGAATTTAAGGCCGAAAGTAAATATGATACTCGCGCTCTGGAGGCTTCCTATCTTGCTAGTGCCGAGGCCAAACGAGTGGAAGAAATTAAGCTTGAGATCCAAATTCTGGAAGAAATCGATCTGGAGGCTTCCCGGAAATTAGGGGAAATCAGCATCGGCGCCTTAGTGGAGCTTCTTTATAAGGATCAGAAAAGACTGTATTTTCTGATTCCTACCGCTGGGGGAACTCTCTTAAAGGTGAAGAATGAGGCGGTTTTAGTGGTTTCTGTTTTCTCCCCTATCGGGGATGCCCTGATGGGTCTAAAAACAGGAGATGAATTTGAAGTCGAAACTCCAAAAGAGAGCAGAAATTATCAGGTACTTTCCTTCCAATAATTTTCAAAAAATTGAATTAGTCAGGATATTTACTTAAAGGAATAGAGACATTTCCCGATAAGGCTAAAAGAGGTTCACATGAAGTTTCTTTTAGTCTTGGCCCTTTTCATTTTTCATTTTCCCCTTAAGGCCGAAGTCAATCCGGGCCAAGTAGAGAGTATGCTGGAGCAGATGGTGCGTGAGAATGTAATCTCTGCTCATGAAGCCCAGAAGGCCAAGATCCGTCTGAGAACCATGAAGCCCAAGCAATGGGCCGAAATAAATAAGCAGGCGACAAAGATAGCCTCTCGTTCTCCGGCCTCAGTGAGCTCTCATAACCGCATTGAAGAATTTCATAAAATCAATTTAGATGGGGCGCAGTTCAAGCAGATTCAGGACGATATTAAAAAAATTATGCCTGAATATCGAAATCAGAAATAATTTTTTATTAGTAAGGATCCGGAACGTAACTCCAAAGATTCTTTTTGATAAATCTGGGAACGATACAACCAAACATTCGAGCAAAATTTCTTAGCATAGCAAAGCTCTTCATCCCCCATGGGTAATGTGAGAGTAGAAGACTGCTATCCAGCACGGTAAAGAAATAATCCAAAACCATGGCCATCATCACTAAATCATCCAATTGACCGAGGATGGGTTTCGAGTCAGGAATCAAATCAAAGGGTGAGATGATCAAAAACAGAAGAAAGAAAATAATCTTCTTATCACGAGAAGGAATGCGCTTATCCCGCGCCAGTTGCATGATAAAAATTTTTAGTTTTTTAAAAAATCTCACTGGCCCCTTTCAAAATAAGGTTAACCGATAAGACTAAAAGAATTATGAAAGTAATGGCCACACCCGCTGATCTCTGCCAGCTTACCAGATGGCTTTTTGAAATACCTATAAAATGAAAAATGCGCGCTAAAGTAAGACCTATACCTATCGAATGCAAGAAGGCATCTCCTCGCATGGTTACTTCGTCCATCGCAAGAAGCAAAAGGATAAAGGGCACATACTCCATGAAATTTCCATGAATTCTGATGGCCTTAAAGAGGGGGTCTTTGGGATGAGTATCATGCCCCAGGCCCTTTTTCTCTTTCCAGCGGTATCTAATAACATTAACGGATAGTAGAAAATACATTATACCGAGAACGCCAGCGTACAAGAGAGTGATTTTAGGGATTGGTAAGAGGTTCATTGGCCACTCCTTTAGTAAGTTCACGCAGGACAAGGGAAGTCGCCGCAAAAGCAAAGGCGCCGGTTACAAAGCTCGCCGAACCAAAGCCTTCTGAGCAGTCCATGTTTTTAGCAAAGCCTGGAGGCTTAAAGGTAGTGCATCCATTGGCAGTAGGATAGACGGCGCGCTCATGAGACCATACTGCCCACACTCCAAAATCTCCCTTGTTCTCCTTGGGAAAGCCGAATTCTTGTCTTAGAGTTTTTCTGAGCCTTGAAAGGAGGCGATCATTCTGGGAAAAGGACATATCAGATATTCTTATTTGCAGAGGATCGATCTTACCTCCGGCCCCACCCATGACGATGAGAGGAATATTATTTTTTTTACAATAATCGATGAGATGGCATTTATTGGTAAAATCATCGCAGGCATCGATGACAAAATCATAAGTCTTATCAAAGATATTATCTAAATTCTTAGGACTAAAAAAACACTGCTTGGTGTCCACTTCACAGAAGGGGTTAATCAGTGCAACTCTCTCCTTCATCACATCGATCTTGAATTTTCCCACGGTTCCATTAAGGGCATGCACTTGTCGATTGATGTTTGTGACACAGACATCATCCAGATCCACTAAGGTCATGGCACCAATACCTGTTCGGGCCAAGGATTCAGCGACCCAAGAGCCGACTCCGCCAATTCCTATCACAAGTATGCGGGCCTCTTTGATGCGGGCGAGGGCCCTTAAACCAAATAGCCGTCCAATTCCACCAAATCGATTTTCATAATCCTGGGGTATATCGCTCATATTTCCCTCTAAAACGTGTCTTCATTTAAAATTGGTCTAACCAGTATAACGGTAAGTAAAAAGATTGTCTCTCACCCTAAACTTGGTCTTTTTCCCTTTATCTCTAGATATTTAGCTCGCTTGCCATGAAAATAAGCAGGGTCCGTGAGGAGGGGACTAATAATTGTGGCAGTTCACTGCTAACTATTCTTAACCTCGGAGAGTTTTCATTATTTTAAGAAATGAACATTGTATTTCATTTTTAGGGTAGTAAAATAGGCGAGTAACCACATTTCTTTTTTCTCGATTTTGTTGTTGGACGTTAAATCAAGCTGCACGTAAGTAGAATCCAAAATCCGAGAAGAACCGCAAAGCTTAATAGTCTTATTTCTAGAGGTGAGTCTTCTTACCAATAGAAATAAAAAACGGCTGTAAGCTTATTAGCGCTCCTTTAGGAGTCTAGTCATGAAGGCCAGAGTTTTTAATCACGGACAAGTTTGTCTCTCTCTCATTTTTTGTCTTTTCTTAACATCTTGTAATAAAGATGACTTCTTCGAAAAAGAATTTTTGGAAAATCCATTCCAGGAACCAACTACCACAGGAACGGTTAACAGTGGGGAGCAAGGTGGCTCAACTTCTGGAACGGATGCTGGCACTCAAGGTGGAGTGGATGGTGGGGTAAATGGTGGTACATCAGGAAGTACCACCGGTGGCTCCACTACTGGCGGAACAGATGGATCTACTACCGGTGGAACAGATGGATCTACTACCGGTGGAACAGATGGATCTACTACCGGTGGAGTAACAGGAGGTTCAACTACTGGTGGAACAACAGGAGGTTCTACAGGGGGTACAACTGGCGGGTCAACTGGAGGATCGACTGGTTGTAGCAACAATGGCCATGGGAATAACATGGACGGAGTGGATAGTTCGAATCCAGGAAACGGTCAGGGAGGACCCAATGGCTCTATCGATCAGTCAGGGAACCTTGATGATGAAATGAAAGGTTGTGGAACACCAGTGAAGGAAGTTTTCCAACAGTCTAACGACACTAAGAAAATCGACATTGTTTGGGTTATCGATAACTCAGGTTCAATGGCAGATGAGCAACATGCTCTTGGTGTTAACTTCAATGCCTTTATTCAGGATTTCATTCACCGTAATGTTGACTTCAGAATGGCCATTACAACTACTGACACTACAAGTAGAAATAATGGTCTGATGGTCTCAGGAAGCCTTGAGAAGCTGAACTCCCAAGCTGCTCAAAGCAACCCAACCCGTTTCATGGATGATTTCAGAAATATGGTGAAAGTAGGTACTCGTGGTTCTGGTAGTGAGAAAGGTCTAGAAGCTTCGGAAGGCTTCATGAATAGATATTCTCAAACTTTCCTTAGACCAGAAGCTTACCTTGCAGTGGTGATAATATCTGACGAAGAAGATCAGTCTCCGAAGTCACCAACTGAGTATACTGATTATCTCAAGAGCTTTAAGTCAGAAGCCGGTCTGGTTAAGGTTTATTCCATCGTGGATGTAAATAGAACCAATAGTGGAAATGGAATTGCTACTGGTTATGAGCGTTATGCTAAAGCTTCCCAAAGCACCGCTGGGGTAGTGGGTAATATCAGAGACGATTTTTATCATGTATTGAACTCGATGGGTGAATCTCTAATAAATCTTTTAGATAGTTTTGCACTTGCCGATGAGCCTATACAAGGAACTTTAAAAGTGAAGATAAATGGGGTTGAGGTAAACGATTATACCTACGACTCTGCTTCTCACTCGATTAAATTTGATCAGGGATCTCTGCCTCCAGTAGGAGCTGAGATTGAGGTTAGCTACCTTAAATAGGAATTCATGAGGGACGTATGTTAAAAATTACAATTCTAGCTGCTACGATGATGCTGTTTATGACCAAGGAAACCCACGCCGGAGAGAAGTCGTTATACGACTTCCTCTGGCTGGATCCAGATAAGAAAGTATACGTTCTTCAGAACAAGCTCTATGAGAAAAAACACACAGTCTATATGGATGTGGGATACATGGCCAACTACACTTCGAAGTTTCAGGATACCAGTGGGTATCAGCTTAAGGGTGGCTTCTTCTTCACTGAAGAGTGGGGTGTGGAGTTATTTTACCAGGTGTATAACAACACTAATAATGACGACTATCGAAATGTGAGATTGGTAAATAATGCTGAACCATTTATCAGAAGACCTAACAGCACTTATGGGGCATTGATAACCTGGGCCCCTTTCTACGGGAAGATCAATACCTTCAACCAGATCTTCTACTTTGATTGGGCATTTGCTGCGGGTCTGGCAAAAGTAAATGTTGAAAGTAACATCAATAATGTTAGAAATCCCACTCAAGACTCAAAGTTTGAGAAAGAGAACTATACAGGTGCCGTCCTAAAGTCCAACTTGAAGTTCCATCTTAAAGAGAACATTCACCTAGGTATTGAGTACATGAATACTTACTACCGCGCTCCCGGACCTAAGAATCCAAAGTCGGACAGCCTTCGCACCAACACTGATATTATTTTAAGTATCGGTTTCTCTTACTAAGGCCCCAACATGAAAATTTCATTAATCATAGCAATGACTTTGTTCATCTCTTCTGCCTGGGCCGCCAATCCTAAGACGCTCTCCCAGAAGTTAGAAGATAAGAAGTACTATTATTCGGCATTGAACGAGTTCTTTAAAGAAACTTACCAAAGAGAAATCACTAAAGATGATCTCACCCGGCTTGAGGAGCTTCTCTTCTTTACGGGGATTGAGCTTTTAGAGGACTACGAGCCATCCATGCTTTCTCGTTTTCCATCTTCCTCAACCCGCTTTATTCTTGGTCGCCGACAAATGCAGGCCAAGCAGTATAATAAGGCGTTGGAATACTTTAATAAAATTCACCCGGATCATCGTTATTATCCGGAAGGAAAGCTTCTTGAGTCTCAGATCTATAATCAATTAGGGAAGAGAAAAGAAGAAAATGATGCTGTCGAGGGATGTCTAAAGAGTTCGGAAAAAAATGAGGCTTCCAATAGTAGTGAGAAGATTAAGCGCTACTATCGAATGGTTTATGAAGTTTGTCTTGTGAATAAGGCAAGACAACTCTTCAAGGAAGGAAAGAATGAGGAGTCGCTAAAGGCCTATAACAGAATTCCCAAAGTCTCTTATAAGTGGCCATACCTNNCTAGGGCTTCTGGTTACCTATAAGTCTCCTCTTATGGATACTTACTTCTTTCCGGAAGCAGAGTATCTGGCCTCGCTTGCTTATTTCAGACTTTGTCTTTATGACGATAGTATGACCATTGTGAATCAGTATTATAAGTCATACCGACCTCGTTTTACGGCCCTCGAATCTGTGCTCAGAAAGAATCAGAATACCAAGAATTACTTTTATAATCTGATGTTTAAGCGTGGTAAGGAGCTGGATAAGCATGAAGAATTCGTGCGCCAGATTATTACCAGGTTAAAAAAACAAATCAGATTCAGCTTAGACTTTAACTCTGTCTATAAAATTAATCGCGAGATGAAGCGCATTGGTGCCAACGAAAAGAAACCCGTTCAGGGACTTCTGCTGCCACACTTAGCAGAGGTGAGAGATAATATGGTTAACAAAATTAACTATAATGCCAAGACCGATGTGTTCCAATTCCTTCAAAGTGTTCCGTTTTTCTCGTCAGAGCTCTTTAAGCTCAATCTGGAGATCTTATCCAGAAAGAAAGACTTAGTTTATAGCAATAAGAAGCTGATTGCAGACCGTAGTCGCGGAGACTACTCAAACCTTCAGCGTTCATCCAATGAGCAATTCTGGAAGTTTCAGGGAGAGTTCTGGGCCGATGAATTGGGTGATTACTCCTTAGGACTTAAATCCAATTGTACTACGCTTAAAAAAGAAACTGACCGGGGGGAAAAATGAAATTCATCATATGCCTCATATGCCTTTTTCAGATGTCTTCCCTGATGGCGCAGGATGATCAGAAGGTGATCTATCAATATAAGAAATATGAGAAGTTTGACTTAGGAAATCTTGAGGTCAAAGGGGAGCTGATTGCTCCCGGTGATATCTCTGTTCGAGAAAGAGAGAGAAAACGTTTTGAACTTGATCTGTTTACAAGAAAAGATTTTGATGGATTTGTTCGTAAGGATTTAGAGTCACTACGATAGATTTCATAGACTTAGATGATTAAGAGGTGCCTCTGAATATTGCCACTTCTGCCTATGAAGAGACAATGTTTGGAGGCATCTTTTGTTAAGCATTTTAAACTTTGGGAATTTAAGTTTTTTTCAAAAAAGGTTGATTGAAATTAAATTTTCACCGATTAGAATAGGGATGATTTAAATATCGCGTTTCCGATTTTGTTGTTGGACGTTATCTCAAGTTGCACGTGTGTTGTTGCCAAGAATCGGAAAGAATCAAACGACTCAATAGTCTGTTTCTGGTTATCCATGAAACAAGGCACTCAGGTTATTCGTCATTTTATAAATGCTAATAGAGCAGTGTTCACTGTCAATCCAGTGTCTGTATTCAATTACATAAAATCTAGTTTGAGTTTTATATTTAGGATCGGGTAGATCCAAGGGGGACGTGTATGGAAGAAGTCGCAGCACAGGCAGTAGTTCAGGAAAGTATGATCGAGTTCCTGGCACGATTCATGAACGATGGTGGTGTCTTTATGTGGATCATCGCCGTTGTATGGTGCCTGGGAATAGCAGTAGCTGTTGAAAGGCTAAAGCAGTATTTCAAGTACGATATCGATGGAACTAGCCTTATGGGTAACATCAAAAAAAGTGTTATCGGTAATCAGGTACAGGAAGCCATTCAGACCTGTACAGAATCTTCTGCACTTCTTTGTTTTGTGATGAAGAACGGTTTAAAGCGCGCCAATCAGTCAAAAGATCAAATTCAAGATGCCTTGGAAGCAAGCATTCTGGAAGTGGTTCCAAAGATTGAGAAGCGATTAGGTTATATGGCCCTGGCAGCAAACCTTTCGACTCTTTTGGGTCTACTAGGAACGATTCAAGGTCTTATTCAATCATTCGCAGCTGTGGCCCAGGCCGAAGCTTCTCAGAAGGCACAGCTCCTGGCAGAAGGTATTGCGGTGGCGATGAACACCACGGCCCTAGGACTTATGTCGGCCATTTCGATTATGGTTGTTCATTCATTTCTAACCGCCAGAGGGGAGAAAATGATTCAGGAGATTGAAGAGAATTCCGTAAAGCTTCTAGATCTCTTGAGCACAAAGAAAGCCGGAATTTCTCAGGACAGAGCTGCTTAAGAAGGGGATTTTATGAAAGCTGGGCATAAGATGAAAAAACCTGAAAAACTGAATCTAGTCCCCATTTTGGACTCAGTTTTCATCTTTATCTTCTTTCTCTTGATGTCGGCCCAGTTCGTAGATGTCTACGAAATTGGATCGTCGCTGCCTATGACTAAAGAAGCTCCTGATCAGAAAACTGATGATAAGGATCCTCTTAATCTTACCCTGGAAGTCACTAAGGAGACGATCGTTGTTAAGACCGGTCTCAGAAATCCTCAAACCAGAAGTTTTGCTTCAACTCAACAGGCTGAAATTAAGGATTATCTTACTGAACTTAAGCGAAAGAATCCGAAGGAAAATACCATGATTCTAAAGGCAGATCCTAAGATCTCCTTCCAGCAACTGGTAACAGTTATTGATACCACCCAGACTGCGAAGGATCAGAAGTCGAAGCTCTTTGAGCAGATTGTCTTTGATAATCAGGGAGTGAAATAATGAAAAAGCGATTTGGCCGCAAGAGAAATCGTGAGGCGCTGGATGTGGACATTACATCTCTTTTGGATATTTTGACAATTCTTCTGGTGTTTCTCCTGAAGAGTTATAACGCGTCCGACTTAAGGCTTGATCTTCAAAAGGGTGTGGAGATTGCTGATTCCGATTCCAGGAAGATGACTCGCTTTGCACCTGTGGTTCAAGTAAATAAGGAAGCCAAGGTTTTCTTGAATAATAAAGAAATTGGGCGCCTACCTGCCTCGGGTGAGATGACGGTTTTAACTCAGGCCTTGAAGAATGAAAAAAGTAAGCTTGAAACCGCAAATGCCACGAAAGCCGCCAACCAACAGGTTAATACTGAACTCGTAAACCTCGTGGTGGATAAAGAGATGGACTATGCAGTTGTTCAAAGACTCATGAATGACTCTGCCCTGGCCGGGTATTCACAATTTAAATTCATTGTGAAAGGGAACTATTGAACATGAAAATGATCTTGGCCGCTTTTTTATTGATTAGTTTCGCACATGCCGCCGATCCCAAGTTGGATCCTAAGCAGGAGCGCTGGAATCAATTGATGAAACTCATCAATCAAGAGATGACTATTTTAAGTAGCGCCAAGAGAAAAGATGATGGTTTCTTTTATAGGATGCTTGAGCTTCATTCAGAGAAGCTAAAGCTGATCCATGAAAAAAATAACCGTGAATTCATGGAGAATGCCGTTAAGGCAAACTCAGGTCAGGGGAAAGACGCTTATTTTGCCGAAACCCGTGCCTATTATGAGAAAACTAAGCAGTTTGGTCATATGACCATTCAGAAATTTCCAAACACTACTCTTAAAGCACCTATTCTTTTTGCCTTGGCGCTAAACTCACGCGACTATGGTAAGGATAAAATCACCGAAAGATATTTATTGGATACTATCTTCCTGGTTAAAGATCCTCACCACTCATTGAGGCATCACGCTGAGACTGCACTGGCAGATTTTTACTATAATGAAAAAAGATATCAGGACGCTATCACCTATTATAAACGTGCAATTACTAAGACCGAGGATGAGTGGCTTACCAAACACCTTTTCAACTTAAGCTGGTGTTACCTTAAAGTCAGAGAGTTTGATCTGGCGATCTCTACAATTACTCAATCCTATTTTCAGTCAAAAAATAAGGCGTATGTTAATATCAAAGATCAGGTTTTGGAAAATATTGGATCGTTCTATGTATATGCAGGGCGTCCTCTAGAAGGACTTGATTTCTACTTAAAGAATGAACAAGATCCTATTCCCTATCTTATGCCAATGGCCCATAAGACTTCAAGTAAAGGGCATGAAAAAGAGACCGAAGTCATTTTAGGAGCTGCCCAAAAGCTTATTGATAAGAATGGTTGGTTCCAGCATCAGGAAGAACTCTTTCATAGTTATCTGGATTTCTATCGTCACTATAACCGCTTTGATGATCATGAAAAGTCTTCCCGTCTCTTAGTTGCTTACTATAAGAAGGCAGCACAAGCACCGGAGTTAAAGCTTAAAGTAGAGCTTAAAGACGATGCTATCGAGAAGATGAGAACACTTGCTGGATTTTTGCAGATTAAGCTGGCTAAGGATATGAAGAAGGATGAGAGTAATTATAAAGATGGTGAACTAAATCTCGTTCTCAATTTCTTTAATCATTTGATTCAGTTGGATCCTACGCGAAAAGTTGAATACTTCTATTTTAGAGCAGAGACCTATTATTCAGTTAGACGCTTCAAAGATGCGGCCCCAAGTTATGTGGAAACCGTAGTGGAGGCCAAGGTCAGTAAGAATGAGGAGCATGCTAGAAAAGCTCTTAATTCACTACTTGCCCTTACCGGTCTGGAAGTTATTGAAAAAAACGACAATAAAAAGTATCTGGTTTTTGCTTATTCTGAATATTTGGGTTTCTGGCCTCGAGATGAGAAGAGTGAGCTCATTTATCCCAAACTTTTTGAAATTTATCGAGATGGCCAGGATGATGTGAGAGCAACTCAGGTTCTACGTGCCTTTAATAAGCACTATCCCGAACATCTGGCCGAGCAGCAAAAGCTTATGACTAAGGTTCTTGATCAGTTTATTGAAAAGCAGGCGACAGAGAAGCTAGCTGAGTGGATTCAGGAATTCAAGACGGGATTTTTGAGCTTTGCCAAGGCCACCATCGAGAAGACCGAGATCGTTCTGGGTAATATTCTCTTCCTTCAGTACCAGGAAATGGCGAAGAAGGGGGATAAGGTTGCAGCGGCCAAGGGCTTTGAGACGATCTTTGCCCATAAGCTTTATCCGGATAAGGTCAAATATCAGGCAGCTTTTTTTGCGGCCCTGACCTATCTGGAACTTGGTGAAACCGTGAAGAGTTATCACTGGCAGGCCCAGGCCTATCTGCGTATGACTGAAAAAGAGAAGCTTGAGCGCAGAGATGAGCAGTTAAAGATGACGGAGAGAACTTATAAGCTTCAGGACTTTGTGACTACTTATAAGTTATCTAATTTTCTTTTAAAGAAGTTCTGTAGTCTAAGAGATAATACTCAGACTCGATTCTTTGAGATCGCCGTTATGGCTGCCTTGGTTGAAGAGAAGCCGGCCGATGCGGAATTGGTTATTAAGAATTTCTCTAACTGTCTTGAAAAAGCAGAAACTAAAAACGCTGCTCTGGCGCAAATTTATCAGCATCATGAGAAGTTAGGAGCATTCTTTGCGCTTAAAGGTTTTGTGAGTGCTCATAAATCAGAGCCTTTCTTGTCTCAGTATCGTTATACCCTTCAGAAATGGTATTGGGAGCAAAGAAGCTTTGATATTAAGGGCCAGATTCTGAACGAACTTAGAGCACTTAAGCATCAGGAGTCTGCTGCCTGGCTAGCAGAGATAAGTCTTCATGAGAAGGCCCTTGTTCAGAAAGAAGATCTCTTGAAGGCCATAGTTTGGAATAAACCCGTATTCGATGGGAATGAATTTAATAAGTCGCTTGAGCAATATCTTTTAAAGCTTCAAAGCTTTAGAAATAGTTATCAGCAACTTATGCAATCTTCTCAAATCGATCTGGCCATTATCTCAACTCGAATGTTCTCTGAGGTCTATATGCATGTTGGTGTGACCATTCAAGGTCTTCGGCCACAGGGAATGGATGAGGCCACTTATAAAGATTTCAGTATAGCAATGAAGGGGCTGGCCAAAGATTTTATTGCAGCTTCAGGGAAATATGAAAAGCAGCTAGAAATTGCTGTTCATAAGAAAGAGACACTTACATGGGGATCCCGTTCAATTGCTTCAGTCGAAGAAATTGAAAATCCGGTATTTTCTTTTTTTACCGGGCTAACTATGGATAAGGGCAGGGAGTAATTCATGAAAGAATTTACCGTAATATTCACACTCTTAGTTTTGATCTCCTGCTCTTCTCAAAGAATTGACAGAAAGATTAATGACTCTTCCTGGGATTCTCTGGCAAGTGAAACATACCTCAGATGGGGTGAAAATCGCCTGGATAAAGTCACTGACTCCAAGCAGTCGGTGGTGAATTGCTATAAGGGGCAGACCAAAGAGACGCTGGAGATCTTTAAAAAAGAATATCTTGTAAGAAAGGAAGATCCTAATTACTGGCTTCATATTGGAAACTGCTACTTTATTGAAGAGAAATGGGTTAAGGCCGAGTTTTATTATCGCCTGGCCCTGGAAGAAGCCAAGATTCCTGCTGTGAAGTCCATCGCATTGAATAATCTAGGACTTATTAGCTTTAAGTTTGAGCAGTGGGAGAAGGGCAAAACTTTTTTAAATCAGTCGATTGCTCTAGCTCCAAATTTCAAAGTGCCAAGATATAATCTTTCTCAGCTTTATCTTCAGTTTGGTCTCTACGATAAAGCGATCGATACTTTAGGTCATCAGGTTTTTCGTGGACACAAAGACATCGATGTCCACTTCTCTTTGGCCAATGCTTATCTTTACAAAGGGGAGCTAGAAAAATCTAAAATGTATTTTGATAGTATTCCCAAAGAGCATCTTAAGCGTGAAGACATAGCAGCCACCTATGCCCTCTACCATATTAGAATTGGTAACTTGAAGCTTGCCAAAGAAATTATGGATGATCGCAACCGTAGTGGTGTTGTTGAGTTGACGGCCATATCCCATAAAATTGAAAAAATTCTCTCTCAAAGAATGATAGAGGAGCAGAAAAAATGAAAACAACCTCTGTGATGGAGCAGTTTAGTCTACGCTGTCTCGATAATCGCCAGGAAGGCCTCTTAGTCCTGGATAAAAAGAAGATCATTGTTGGATCTCATGATAATTGTGATTTTCAACTTCATGATAAGTCCATCTCCTCTTACCATGCTTTCCTATTCGTAAAAGGTAACGAAGGCTTTATAGTAAGGGATCTCTACTCAGAGGGTGGGGTCTATGTCAATGGAACGAGAGTTGAGGAAGCCTTTGTTAACCCTGGTGATGTCTTAACCATTGGTACCATGAGTTTTGCCATTGAGATGGTCGAAGACGCGGCTCCCTTGTTCAATGCCGATGAAGCGATTGTGGCCGTCGCGGCTGCCGAATCAATCGAGATTCCTCCTCGACCAGGACTCGTTTATATCGATGGGGAGTATTGTGATATTGAGTTCGATGAATCTCAGTATCGGCCTCTCAATCAACTTCTGGATTTTGGATTTAAAGGGGAGTACATCGATCTTGATGTTATCCAAGAACCTCTAGATATTGCACATTCAGTGAAAGATAAGCGCTTAGAGGTTATTAGTTATGTAAATGGTTTAATGTTTGATGTGACTTATCTAACCTTAAAGCAAGGGGAATATTATTTTGACCCCTTAAAGAAATCTAAATTCAGCATTCCTTTCCACACCTTAGGAAAGACCAAGATCTTCTCAGTTCAGAATGGATCTCTGAGATTTTATCCCAATGATAAGATAACTCCTTCCATCAATTGGGAGGACATCAATCTCTCTGAGACTCTCTTCCTTACCCATGGGTCTGAGCAGGTTTCATTTAGATTCGTAGATCACGCCGTGGGATGGAAGGGCATTCCGCTTTTTTATCGTGACCGTGCCTTCTTTAAACAAGGTGGTAAGGTTTTCGCGGCGATGTTCCTTCCCTTATTACTTCTTCTTTTCGTAGGTGTAGATAAGGTAGAAGAGATTAAAGAAGAAGTGGCCGTCGTTTATAAATTGCCGAAGCCTCCAGAAAAGGCCACCGAAGCTCAGGAGAAGTCAGAAGTTAAAGCTGAAGAGCTGACATCTAAGACCGAGAATACTGGGCATAAAGAAACCACTCAGCCAGCGGAGAAAGTCGAATTCGCGGCAGCCTCTCAAAAGCAGAAGGTCGTGGCCAAGGCGGCGGCTCCTAAAGCCGCTCCTGCCCAGCCTGCGGTTAAGACTCCACCAGTTAAGGCCTATGAGTTTAAGAGTTCTGTTGCCATGGGCTCCCTTGTGGCCGATGCGCCTAAGATGAATGCCGAAGGCCACTCGGCCAAGAGTGCGATAAGTGATACGAGCTTTAATGCTGGTTCTGCCGATGATGGCCAGTTGGTGGCAGGTGCGGATATCGGAGTCTCGAAGTTTAATGGTTCCGATAAAAAGGGCTCAGGCGCCAATTCCTATGGTTCAAGAGGACTTGCTTCTAAGTCAGGATTTGATTCTTCATATCTGGAGCCGAAGACGGTCATCTTAGGATCAATGGATCCAGAGCTTCTTAGAAAGATCCTTCGTGAGTATATTCCTCAATTCCGCCACTGTTATCAGCAAGAGCTCATTGGCAACTCTGACAAGATTAAGGGAGTTATCGATCTTAACTTCACTATCAGTGCGCAAGGTAAGGTTCAGAAGTATATGGTTAAAGCAAAGGATGCTCAATTCTCCAAAAAGGGAATTGGTTGCATGGGTCAGGTCTTAAGTCTCATCGACTTTCCTAAGCCTAAAGGGGGCGGGGTAGTAGATGTGAGACAGCCACTTAACTTCTTTGCAGAAACTGAAAAAATCTAATCAACAAAAAAGCCCCAAAAGGGGCTTTTTTGTTTTTTTGTTACTGTTCTAGAAGGCTTCTTAGCATCCAGGCCGTTTTTTCATGAAGCTGCATTCTCTGAGTAAGAAGATCTGCTGTTGGCTCATCACTTGCTTTCTCAACGACATTAAAAAGTGAGCGAGCAGTTCTCACAACCGACTCTTGTCCATGAACAAGGTGTTTGATCATCTCTTCAGCGCTTGGTTGCCCTTTTACTTCTTTAATGGAACTCATTTCCATGAATTCACCATAAGTACCTGGCGCCGGATAACCAAGAGCACGGATTCTTTCTGCAATCACATCTACGGCTTCTGCTAACTCTGTATACTGAGTTTCAAACATAAGATGGAGTGTGTTGAACATAGGTCCTTTAACATTCCAATGGAAGTTATGAGTCATGAGATAAAGAGTGTAGGTATCGGCCAATAAATGATTCAAGCCGTTAGCAATTGCCTTTCTGTCATTCTCTGAAATACCAATGTCAATTTTCATATTACGTCCTTTTGTTGACTCTAATTGTGTCATCTTAACCCTTCATACAAGTGAAAGCTATTCGATTCTTTCTATGACAAGATAGACAAAAGTTTGAATAATTCTATGATGCTGATCAGTTCTTATTCATGAGATAATAGAAACGGAGGTTAGCATGATGTCATGGCCCACCATCTTTGGTCTATTATTTGTGACTGCAGGTGCCACTCTTATTGGTTCACTTCCAGTCCTGTTTCATAAGTATCTCAAAGAGTCTCACTGGATATGGTGGGAGAGTTTTTGTGGAGGTGTGATGATCAGTGCCTCCATCTTCTCTCTCTATTTTCCGGCCTATGAACTTCTCGCGACTCACAATCGGACTTTCTGGGCGCTCATTCAGGGCTCAGTATTAGGTATTCTTTTTATCCTAATTGCTCATTATTTTATGAGCAGATGGACTTCTGATCATGCTCATAGAAAGGCTTATCTTTTTGTGCTGGCGATGGGGATTCATAATGTTCCAGAAGGAATGGCAGTAGGAGTCGATGTCGCAGCCTTAGGCTGGGAGGATGCTATGCCTTTAAGTGTAGCGATATTTATTCAGAATCTTCCGGAAGGTCTTGTGAGTAGCATGACTTTTCTGGTTTCTGGTTTTAGCGTCAAGATGTCTCTCTTTGCCAATGCAGTTACAGCAGTTATTGAGGGAGCGTCGGCCTTGGGTGGATTTAGCTTCGTGTCTCATACCGGACTTAGTTTACCTTTTCTTCTTTCCTTCTCAGGGGCCTGCATGATGAGTGTGGTGTTAGTGGAGGTGGTCAATAAGTGGCGGAGTGCCGAAGTGGCAGGATTTGCCTGGTCAGGATTTGGAATCGGACTCTTTGTGTGCGCTGCTCTTGATTTTCTTTTGTAAAGCACCCATCCATTACGCATTATTACATGTAAGAAATTGTTAAATTTTCCTCGGAATCTCCATATTTTTTATGGTGAAAATCACTAAATATAGTTGTGGAAACCGTCAAAAAACTGTCATGAACACTATATATAGTTTTTTTGCTTTTCAAATGTCAGATCAACTAATACGCTTATTTTAAGACAAGACATTCAACTACCACACACATCATGAAGAAGGAGCTGGGGTATGAGCACGGAGCCATTACTTACACAAACTAACGATCGATTTGTATTATTCCCAATCAAGTATCACGACATCTGGGACATGTACAAAAATGCCATGGCGAGTTTCTGGACTGCAGAAGAGATCGATCTCTATGCCGACCTAGATGATTGGAACTCACTTAATGAGCAAGAGCGCCATTATATTTCACATATCCTAGCATTCTTCTCAGCTTCTGACGGCATCGTAAATGAGAACCTTGCTCAGCGTTTTTATAACGATGTGCAGATCCCTGAGGCGCGCTCATTCTACGGCTTTCAGATTGCCATGGAAAATATCCATGCTGAAACCTACGGTCTCTTGATCGATACCTACATCAAGGATGAAGCTAAGAAGAATTATCTCTTTAAGGCGATCGATAATATCCCATGCATTAAGAAAAAAGCCGACTGGGCGCTAAAGTGGATTTATGGCAATGAATCTTTTGCTGAAAGACTTGTGGCCTTTGCTGCCATCGAAGGAATCTTCTTCTCGGGAGCCTTCTGTTCGATCTTCTGGCTTAAGAAACGTGGATTAATGCCTGGGCTGACTTTCTCTAATGAGCTCATCTCTCGAGATGAAGGTCTTCATACTGACTTTGCTTGTTTGCTCTACAGAAATTATCTAAAAGATAAGCCTTCTGAAGGGCGCATACGTGAGTTGATCAAGGAAGCTGTTGAGTTTGAATGTGAATTCATTACTGAAGCTCTTCCTGTTTCACTTATCGGAATGAATGCCGATCTCATGAAAGAGTACATTCGTTTTGTTGCCGATCGTTTGATGAGAACTCTTGGTTACAATAATATATGGGATGCTCGCAATCCATTTGACTGGATGGAGCTTATCTCTATGCAAGGTAAAACGAACTTCTTCGAGAAGAAAGTTTCTGAATACCAGAAGGCCGGAGTTTCTAATACCAATAAAGAAGCCGGTACATCGCAGTTTACATTCTCAACCGATATGGATTTTTAAGGAGTAGATAATGTTTGTCACCACGAGATCAGGGAAAACAGAACCTGTACAATTTGATAAGATCACCCACCGTATTTCCCAGCTTTCCTATAATCTGGATCCGAAGTATGTAGATGCGATTCAAGTCGCTAAACGCACTATTAACGGTCTCTTTGATGGCATCACCACTGAAGAGTTGGATAATCTATCGGCAGAGGTTTCTGCCTATATGACGTCTGTTCATCCTGATTATGCCCGACTTGCGGGAAGAATTGCTGTTGCAAACCTTCACCGTTCAACTTCTGATTCATTTCAGGAAACGATAGATACTCTTTATAACTTCAAAAATGAGTACACTGGAGAAAAGCAGCCGCTATTATCAAAAGAATTCTATGAGTATGCTCGCGAGCACAAAGATAGAATTTCTTCAGAAATTGCTTACTCTCGTGATTTTGAATTCGATTACTTCGGGTTCAAGACTCTTGAGCGCTCTTATCTTTTAAAAGTATCGGGTAAGATTGTTGAGCGTCCTCAGCATCTCTTTATGCGTGTTGCTCTCGGTGTTCAGCCAAACAATATTGAAGAGGCCATCAAGACTTATCATCTGATTTCTGAAGGCTGGTTTACTCATGCCTCACCAACTCTCTTCAATGCTGGTACTAATAAGGCCCAGATGTCTTCTTGCTTCCTATTAACGATGAAAGAAGATTCTATCGAAGGCATTTATGAGACACTTAAGCAGTGTGCTCTTATTTCCCAGTCTGCCGGTGGAATTGGTCTTTCGATCCATGATATCCGCGCTAAGGGTTCGTTCATCAAGGGAACTAACGGAACATCTAATGGTATCGTTCCTATGCTTCGTGTATTTAACGATACTGCCCGCTATGTTGATCAGGGAGGTGGTAAGAGAAAAGGTGCCTTCGCTATCTATCTTGAGCCATGGCATGCGGATATCGAAGACTTTATTGAACTTAAAAAGAACCACGGAAAAGAAGAACTCCGTGCCCGTGATCTCTTCTACGCTCTTTGGATCAATGACCTATTCATGAAGCGTGTTGAAACTGATAAGGAATGGACTCTTTTCTGTCCTAATAAGGCCCCGGGTCTAGCTGACTGTTATGGCGCCAAGTTTGAAGAGTTGTATGAGAAGTATGAAAAAGAAGGCCGTGGTCATAAGTCTGTTAAGGCACGTGACCTTTGGTATAAAATCATCCAATCTCAGATCGAGACAGGGTCTCCTTTCATGCTCTACAAAGATCATGCTAATGAGAAATCAAACCAGAAGAATTTGGGTACTATCAAGTCATCAAATCTTTGCACTGAAATCATGCAGTACACTTCTTCTAAGGAAGTAGCTGTTTGTAATCTTGCTTCCATTGCTCTTCCAAAATTTGTGGAGAATGGTGAGTTTGATCATAAGAAACTTTTCGAAGTGACTTATCAGGTGACTAAAAACCTTAACCGCATCATCGATCTTAACTACTACCCGGTAGAAGAGGCCCGTTACTCGAACATGAAGAACCGCCCAGTAGGTATTGGCGTTCAAGGTCTAGCGGACGCATTCTTTAAGATGCGTATGCCATTTGATTCTGAAGGTGCTCGTCGCTTGAATAAGGAAATCTTCGAGACCATCTATTACGCCTCCCTTACAGCTTCTTGTGATCTTGCTAAAGAGCATGGAGCTTATGATTCTTATGAAGGTTCGCCTGTATCTCAGGGTATGCTTCAGCACGACCTTTGGGGTGTTAAGACGACTGAGCGTTGGGACTGGACTACACTTCGTGCGAAGATTAAGCAGTATGGAGTTCGTAACTCGCTACTTATGGCGCCAATGCCAACGGCCTCAACGTCTCAGATACTCGGTAATAACGAGTGTATCGAGCCGGTAACCTCCAACATCTATACTCGTCGAGTTCTCTCTGGTGAGTTTGCGATGGTGAACAAACACCTCGTGCGTGATCTTATTCAATTGGGCCTTTGGAATGAAGAAATGAAAGATCGTATCATTGCTCACAATGGATCGGTTCAGTACATTCCAGAGATTCCTGCAGACATGAAGGAGCTCTATCGTACTGTTTGGGAAATTAAGCAGAAGTCGATTCTTGAAATGGCAGCAGATCGTGGGGCCTTCATCGATCAGTCTCAAAGCTTAAACATTCACATGGAAGATACTAACTTTGGTAAGCTTTCTAGTCTTCACTTTGCTGCCTGGAAGTTGGGTCTTAAGACGGGTATGTATTACTTGAGAACACGTCCGGCGGTAGATGCCATCAAATTTACAATTAAGGAAACAGTCAAGAAGACTGAAGCCGACCAGCAAGCTGCAATGGTCTGTTCTTTGGAAAATCCAGAGGATTGTGTCTCTTGCGGAAGCTAGATCTTGTCTAAGGGCCCTGAAAAGGGCCCTTTTTTTTGTCTAATAAATAAGATTGTATCCCATCTCAGGTCTTCTAAGTTCTTCTGAAATATTTTCTAGCTTAGTGGGTATGGGCTGATGGGGAGTTAAGGGGAAAAGCTGAGTCGAATTGCCTTTTCTGAAGATCAAGGTTTCAGGATCGTCCAACTGGCTTATATCAATTCCGCGCTTCCTCATATCATAGAAGGCCTCACGAGTCTCAAGGATAACCCCTCGGGCATAAATATTAAAGCCTGATACTCCTGTATGTAGACTGATTCCCCCTGGCTTTAATACCCGCATGATCTCATTGAAGAGTTCAAACTTATATTTTACGTATCGAAGCGTGTTGTGGGAGTAAATCAAATCAAAACGGTTTCTCTTATAAGGAATCTTTCCACCAAAATCTAAGTCTTGAAAAATGACATAGGGAAGCTCAATATCTTCCAGCTCCGATTGATTCATAATTTTATGCTTTAGAGAGGTATGAAGGAAGCTCTCCCGCCGGTAGAAGGAGTGGGTCTTTGCCTTATTGATGCTATAAAACTCAACATCATGGAATTGTCCCTTAAGAGTCATAAGAGCGCGGCCGCTACCTGCACCTATTTCCATAACCCGAGTTTTTTTACCTGCCAGCCGGTTGCGATCGTGAATTTCCTGAATAATATCTTCTAATTTATGAGGGGAGAGTTCAGAGTTTATTTCACTTAGCGAGTAGGCCCTTTCCTCATTATAATCGATTCCCTTGTACTGATCCCAGTTCAGAGTCTTCACATCCTGATCGGCCTGAAAATAAAGGGAAAGGGTGAAGCCCAGAATTAAGATGGAAAAAAGTATGAGGATTTTTTTTAAATACATAAGCTCTATTGAAGCACGATGCACTCTATTCACTCAAGGATTTTGACATCATATAAAGCTGGGCCTAATATTCAACTTATCAATCATCTGTGAGGAGTTCTAAATGAACAAGATTGTCCTTCTTCTCTTATCGCTCTTGTCCTTTGAGGTTTTAGCCGCTCGCGGTGATCTCGGACTTGGTATCATGTTAGGAAATCCAACTGGTATTAATGGGAAGTATTGGCTTGATGATGATAAGGCGATTGATGCCGGATTTGGTCTCTCTCTTGGTAGAGGGAGTGATGTGAGTATGCATTCGGATTATCTATGGCATAAGAGAGATGCTTTTTACTTCAATGATGTTCATCCTCTGGATCTCTACTATGGCGTTGGGGGAAGAATGGAGTTTGAGCATGATATTGAAATTGGTCTGAGGGCCCCCGTGGGATTGGCCTATCGAGTTGAAGAAAAGGGAGCAGATATGTTTGCTGAAGTTGCTCCTGTTCTGGATTTTGTAACCAGAACAGGGCTTGAGCTTCATCTGGTCTTTGGGGCAAGATTTTATTTCCGTTAAGCGAAGTGCCTTTCCTCAAACATTTGAACATACTTGGCACATAACTTAAAACATTCTTCACAGCACTTAGCACTTATCTGGCAGTGCTCATGGAGAGTGGCGTGCTTTTGACACTCAATCATGCACGAACTGCATATTTCCATACAATTTCTTAATTGAGCGATGGTCATGTCTCGATCATGATCGAGGTGAGAGAACATGGCCCTTGCCGTTGAGGCACAAATTTCAGCAGTGCTAAGGCATAAGGTAATGCAGGCATGCAGTTGATCTTTATCTAGCTCATGAAGACACGCGTCTGCGCAGATCCAACTTGAGTTAGCGCATTCAAAACACGCTTCTATGCAATCATAGTACCTATGAGGAGAAGCGAATACCGGATGAAAAGGATTTTGTGTTTGACCAGTAGCGACGTCCATATACACCTCTGTTGTTATTGAAATGATCTTCATCCAACTTCAAGAAATTGTCACTTCGCCTAAGCCTACTGTACCAAAATTTTTTCTTTAATTGAGACTTTTAACCCATGAATTTCAGTTATTCGAATTTCGCCCCCCAGGTTTTTATGAACGGGGGAATTTGGTTTCATGGGGTCTATTTGAACCTGGTAATCTGCTTCAAACTTAACATTACCTTTGTTTCCAGTAAGCAGACCTTCTCGCATTTCTAGAACCATAATGGGTTGTGACTCAAAGCTTGCGGTAATTTTATTTTGGCTTTTAATATTATTATATGAGTCAATATTTCTAATAGCTAACTCGGCCGGAAAGGGGAGGAAGGGACGGGGAGAAATAGAGCCCTGAATGTCGCAGCCTGCTTTGAACTTATAATCAAGAGTCACAGTCTTTTTTAGCATTAAGACTTCACTCCAATTAATCTTATGTTTCTCACATCCATCCACGCGAAATTTCTCCAGCGCCTTAGGGCGACCCTTTGCAAGACCAGGAATGAGTGGTCGAATCAAGGCTTCAATAGATTGCTTGGCCTTTAAGACTTCGCCAGTAGGGGCACTCCATAGGGGGAAGGAGATAAGTAGTAGGAATAGAATTTGCATAAATCCTCCGAAAATGCTGTCCATGAAGGGCAACCAGGAATAGACTATTAATTACAATTAGAATACCAACGTTAATTTAAAAGAGCCGATTAAGATGAGTATGGACGAGGAAATGCTTGATGGAAAGACACTCTTAGTAGTTGATGATGAGCCTGATCTAAGGGAAATTGTCGCTTCAGAGTTGGAATTTATGGGGGCCCGGGTTTTCCAGGCCGAGAATGTAGCAGTTGCTAAAAAAGTACTAAGTGAGCAGAAAATTGATCTTATCGTTTCTGATATTCGAATGCCAGGTGGAACAGGGATTGACCTCTTAGACTTTGTTAAATCCAAAAATGTTGATATCCCTCCCGTTATTTTAATCACTGGATTTGCCGATATCACTGTTTCTGATGCTTTCAATAAGGGTGCTGAAGCTCTTATGAATAAGCCTTTTAAGCTGGATGATCTTGTTAAGACAGTTGCTCGCTTTACTAAGAGTGGAGATGGAAGATTCCAGGACCCTGATCTAAAAGGTTCAAAACTTTTAGAAATCCATATGGGAAAAAGCTATCAGGCATGCATCGATGCCAATGAATGCTCCATTGGGAGAGGTGGCATTACCGTGAGATGGAATACCGGTGGTAAGAGAATTGAGCAAGGAGAGCCACTAGATCTCAGACTTGTCTTTACTGATCTTGAACTCAAGGGAATTGTGGTCTGTCGCTGGGCCAAGCAATTAGACCAATCCCATTATGCTGAGATTGGTCTGGAGTTTGTGAATATTTCAGGAAATTCTTTAGTCTTCTTCATGAATCAGTGGAAGGATAAAAACCTGGTTCCCTTCATTTCTACTACTGATTCAATCCCTTAACCAATGACAAGTATACCCACCAGGATTCTTCTTTAAGTAGTCCTGGTGATAATCTTCTGCTGCATAAAACTTCTGAGCTGGAACGATCTTGGTCACAATGGGTCTTGGCCACTTCTTGGCTTCAGTAATTTCTTTAATGACTTCTTCGGCCACTTTCTTCTGCTCTTCAGAGTGGTAGAAGATAACCGAGCGGTATTGGGTTCCCTTATCATTCCCCTGCTGATTTAAGGTCGTCGGATCATGCATTCGAAAGAAGTAACCTAGTAACTCCTTATATGAGAGCTTCTTAGGATCGAACTCCACCTGGACCGATTCGGCATGGTTAGAAGTACCTAGTCTCACGATTTGGTAGGTCGGATTTTCAATTTCTCCTCCGGTATATCCCACCGTGGTATTGGAAACTCCCGGGATGCCCTTGATGATTTCTTCCATACCCCAGAAGCATCCTCCGGCCAGTGTTGCTGTTTCTTTTTCCATAACCTTTGCCCCTGATGCGAATGAATATAATAATATTAAGATAAGGATTAACTTCTTCATGTTGGTATTCTAGCTCTTTGTCTCTCATCTGGATCATAGATTTTTTCTATAACAGCATAGCTATTATCTATTTTAAGAAGTGGCCAAAAGGGAGCATGGTTTAAGTTGTTAAACCTGCAATCTCTATAATGGAGTAGAAGACTTGGGAATCCAAGCTGTCTTTGTTCAACATTTTTTTGCGCATGATCTCATTCTAACAATTCTTATGGTAGAATGAGATTATGACTCCTTTAAAAGGCCCAGAAGGGTTCGATCATTTTTACGCAGAAATGTATGGTGAGCGCTGGCCCCGTCTTAAAGAGTCTCTTCTTGCAGCTAAAAAGCATGTGGCCATTGTAAATCCCTTTAGTAAGTTTAAGTTTTCCGAGAAACCACTCACGGTAACCGGGCTCTCATTTGAACATGATGTGAAGGAGAGCTTCCCTCAGCCGGATAAGACGGAAGAAGGCTATACCAATTATTATTTGATGGATGCTGCAAGTGTACTGCCTATTGAGGCCCTTGATCTGCAACCGGGAGAGAAGGTGGTTGACCTGTGTGCTGCCCCGGGAGGAAAGAGCTTTCTTTGTGCTTTAAAACTGCAGAACCAAGGTCTGCTAGTTTCCAATGATCGCTCGGCCGCCAGGCGCGCACGCATTCACCGTATCTTTGATGACTATCTTCCAAAAACTGAGCAGAAAAATCACAAGGTCACAGGGCATGATGCCTCTAAGTGGTGCCTCTATGAGAAGAGTGCCTACGATAAGGTGCTCCTGGATGCTCCCTGCTCCTCTGAGAGACATGTGCTTGAGGATTCGAAAGAGCTTTCACAGTGGGCACCAGGGAGAACTAAAGCAATCGCAGTTAGTCAGTTTGCGATGCTGGCTTCGGCCCTGGATATCGTGAAGAAAGAGGGAATTGTGGTCTATTCCACATGTGCACTTTCTCAGCTAGAAAATGATGATATTATTCGAAAGCTCTATCAAAAAAGAGCAGGCAGGTTTGAGCTTATTCGCAAGGAATTCTCCTTCGGTGAGCCGACTGAATTTGGTTGGCAGGTGCTTCCAGATACCACCGGCTGGGGACCTTTTTATTTAGCCGTGGTTAAGAGAATCAAGTGACCAATTAATGGGTGCAATACCCTTTGAGGCCAGATAAGCATTTGTCTGAGAAAAGGGCTTTGATCCCATAAATCCCCGATAGACCGATAAGGGCGAGGGATGCGGCGACTTCAAAATAAAATGTTTATCCTGATCAAGATGTTTTGCTTTCTTTTGAGCAGGTCCTCCCCACAGAATGAAAACCAAATTTTCTTTATTTGCATTTAAGAGTTCAATCACCTTATCGGTGAACCTCTCCCAGCCCTTGTTTTGGTGGCTGGCGGCCTTACTCTCTTCAACCGTAAGCACATTGTTTAACAGAAGAACACCCTCTTTGGCCCAGCTCTTAAGGCAGCCGTGCTGAGGTATTCCAAGTCCAGTATCATGTTTAAGTTCTTTGAAGATATTAACTAAGGATGGTGGGGGCTTGATTCCAGGTAATACTGAAAAGGCAAGACCATGGGCCTGATCTTTTCCATGATAGGGATCTTGCCCCAGAATGACCACTTTTACTTGTGAGAAGGGTGTTAAATCAAAAGCCGAGAATATTTCTGATTGAGGAGGAAAGATTGTCTTTCCTGAGCTTTTCTCTTTTTCAAGAAAATGAAAAAGCTCCTGCATATAAGTTTGGGTCAATTCATCTTGCAGGTAGGCCTTCCAGCCGGAGTCGGTGAGCATCATACTTAATTCATACAGGATCAACTTGGCTTAATCCAGAGAAATTTCTACACTTAGGAGATGAACTCACGCCGTTATGTTATCTGCGACATTGAGGCCACAGGTCTGGATGAAGACAAGGATCTTATCGAGATCGCTCTGATTACGCTTCAGGATGATAAAGTTATCGATGTGTATGAAACGCTGATTAATCCTCTAAGATCAGTTCCTGAATTTATTCAGAATCTCACCTCGATTTCCAGTCGTGAATTGCTAGCTGCCCCCAAGTTTTATGAAGTCGCCGATGCCATCAGAATGAGACTTGAGGGTGGAGTCTTTGTATCTCACAATACAGACTTTGATTTGAATCTGCTCAAAAAAAAATATCATGAAATGGGGCAAGATCTTAAGCTCAAAGATTTCTGTACTCTTAAAATTGCTCAAGATGAGATTCCCGGGCTCAAGAATTATAATCTTGATGCTTTATGCTCATTTTTCGGCATTAAGATAAAAGAGCGTCATCGCGCCATTGGAGACGCTAGGGCCACTCTGGAGCTTTTCAAAGAACTTCAGGATTTGCGCTTTAAGGTTTATCCTCAATCGAGATTTCTGCCTCACCATGAGAAAGTATTAACTCGAATCCCTGCCCGCCCAGGGCTTATCAGATTCAAAAATAATCAGGGAAAGGTCATTCGGCTTGAAGCTGCATTTAATTGTGAAGAAAGAGCGAAAGCACTTTTAGAAATCAAAAGAGAAAATCGCGAACTCCTCTCTCAGACGGAACTAATCGAGGCCCAGGTCACGGGTTCTGCTCTGATAGCGGAAATAAAAAAGATGCTTATTGGCCCTCCTCGACTTGATTGGATGATTACTGTTCAGGAGATAAAGAGAGGCGAGAAGACTTTTAGAATAATGCCCTATAAAAAGGGATTAAGTGGATTATGGTATTTTTCAAATTATCGTGAAGCTAAAAGGAAATTAATTCATCTTAATAAGCAACTTCTTCAAGATACCTACGCCTATCGAGAGGGAGAGAAATCCAAGGAAGAAATTGTTCGGTGTAATCAGAAAGTTGAGATCCTTTCAAAGGAAGGGAAGTTTCCGGCTGATAATTTAGTCATTATTGGTGAGGGGAGAGTCATGGGGGAGAAATCTCTTATCTTAGTCAGAAACGGTCATGTTCTGGGGTATGGTTATAGTTCTGCCGATGACAAAGATATCTTTCTGTCTCCAGAAAGCTATCTTGTTCAAAGATTTAATAAACATATCGGTGTGAATCTTATTACCATCAATTATCTCAGGGTTTTAAAGAACTTAAGAAATAAAACTGAATACTGGAGAAGCCTCTCTGAACATGCTAGTATGAGGCAAATTCATGGAGAATAATATGAACCCAAAAAACTTCAAGTCTACTAAAAGATTTACTGGCTTCCCATGTACTCATCGCCAATGGAAAGCTGAATCTCATTGTCGTTTTGTTCATGGTTATTCCCGCGAATTTTACTTTGAGTTTGAGGCGAGTGAACTTACCAAGGAAGGTTGGGTGGTTGATTTTGGAGGTCTGAAAGAAATTAAGGCCTGGCTCAATCATGTCTTCGACCATACTTTTCTTGTCTCTCAGGATGATCCGGCCTTGGATGATTTTAAACGTCTTGATCAAGCAGGGGTCATCCAATTAAGAGTACTGCCGAATCCCGGGATGGAAGGAAGTGCTCTTTATGTTTACCAGGAGGCATCTGCCATTCTAAAAAAGCTCTACGGCGATCGAGCATGGATTTCGAAGGTGGAAGTTCGAGAGAATGAGAATAATTCAGGAATCTACATTCCTTCATGAGCTTCTGGCACCATTTTCCTCAGGCACATTGCCTGCCTGATCACTGCAACTGCGAATTCATTAGTGATGCCTTCATTCGGCAACCCTCAGCTTTTTGGAGTTCCCTGGTGTATCTTGCTCTGGGCATTCTCTTATATCAGGAAGTCCAAAATAAAAACTTCAAATTAAAGCTCTGGACCTCTCTGACACTCCTTTTAGGTGTATCAAGTATGTTTGCTCATATGAGCTTCATTCAACTGGCCATGGCCATGGATTTTGCTGCCATCATCATGGTCTTAAGTTTCTTTGCTCTGACTAATTTTTTAGAGTTACTCAAACTCTCTCGGGTGAAGATACTCCTGACACTTGTGCTCTATTATATTTCTATCGTCGGAGTGATGTACTACATGTCGAAGTGGTCTAAGATAGGAGTTTGCCTTCTCATCTTCCTCTTTGCTTTGAGCGATCTTTTAAGAAGTATGGGTTGGAATTTTTTAAAAGCTCCCCTGCTTCAATACACCATCATCATGCTAGTGGCCTCCTTCACTTTTTTTATTATGGATGAGATGCGGATTGCCTGTGATCCCCATAGTCCTTGGCAACTCCATAGCTTCTGGCATGCGGGGACTGCTGTCTCTATTTATCTCTATGGGAAGTGGCGCTTCTCAGATTTGTCGCCAAGTCTCTAGCCAGTCTAAGAGAATTTTATCCTGAACCAACGGGTGATATGAGGGAGTATTGAGTTCTGAGAATGCAGTAATGACTTCTTTCTGGGGATTAATTTTTTCAATCCATTCATGGAAGTCATCATTTGAGTAGTAATGAAGAATCGCGGCCTTTAAACACTTAAGAAGATGTATGGCATAGGCATTCATATCTGAGATTAAATATTCAAATTCATCTTTAAAGTTTTTATTCTTTAAGAAGTGATCAAAATGGGCCTGCCTAATTCCATGGTCCAGTAGTCCGTAAAAACCCAGTTGTCCATGATAAGAATGGGGATGAAAGTAAAAGTGATCAGCATGGATGAGATCATGCATGGTGAAGCTTAAATAGTCTCTTTCGCCTAAAATAAACTGAGTGGTCCTGCTGGAATCGGTGAGAACAGTGAGACATCTGCGTCCCACCTTCTGTTGAGAAAGAACTTCGGAAGGAGAGGGGATGCGAAACATGAGTTCCAGGGGATAGCTACCA
This sequence comes from Bacteriovoracaceae bacterium UBA4097, assembly GCA_002381765.1. Lineage (GTDB taxonomy): Bacteria > Bdellovibrionota > Bacteriovoracia > Bacteriovoracales > Bacteriovoracaceae > Peredibacter. Next base: position 61,452 of record DFXX01000025.1, read on the forward strand.
TTGGACCAGCATAGCAGAGCTCGATTGACTGTCTTAGGGGTAGATTTAAGAGCGAACTGAGAGAAGAGTTCGCCCAGATTTTCTACCTCTGTAAGGCGTCTCTGAATATTGGGCTCAAAACCTAAATCGGGCACTTTCATTTGCAGTCTATGCTCGATTTGATGAGAAGGACATTTAGCACCCAACCAAGTTCCTGGGTAACGTAAATTAAGAGAAACCAGTATAAAGAGAGCTGTTAATTCATAGTCAGAAATTTCATTAACGCGGTAACGCTCAAGAAACGGTGCCATCTTGGCCTCTAAAAGAGGGCCCTCGATCATAAGTTTCTCTTGGGAAACTAACTTCTTCTTAAAACGCCCTGCTCTTGAGGATGACTTCATGGTAAAATATTTTTAACAGGGCATACTAGATGTGACAAGGAGGGACCTATGAGTTGGTATAGTTTAGAAAGAGTCTGGCGAGCAGCAGGCCGCAAGAGTGCCATTAAAGTTCGCTTTAGTGATTGGACACATCAGATTAAGTACTTTGTTATCCTGGGTGAGAGCCCCGATGGGAAACGTTTTATCGGAAAGCTTGATTCCGGTGAAAAAATGTCATTTTCCAAGAGATCTCGTGGATGGTTTCTTTATTATCCGGAAGCCGAATTTCAGGCCCATGCCGTTTAAGATTTTTTTCGGACGTAGACAATTTTGTCTACGTCGGCAATAAGCTTACCTTCTTCATCTTTGATCTCTACCAGAAAGTGAATATCGGACTTAACTTTTTCTCCCACAATTTTCTTCACCTCATCGATTTTTTCCTGGGTCAGAATAAATTCCGCAGAAACCTTTCCTCTGCCAGGTTTTCTAAAATTAATGGTCGCGGCCTTGTCCCAAACGATATATTCATCTCCTAAGTTTTTAATGAGCATGAGCATGTACCACGGATCGACCATGGCATAGAGCGAGCCTCCAAATTGAGTGCCCATATAATTTCGATTATAAAAGGTTAAAGGCATCTCAACCTTGGCGTAGCGGTAGTCATCACTGATCTTAACTGGTCGCACGGCTGCTCCCAAAAAGGGGCCATAAAAGCGAATCGCCTTTTCTAAAAACTTTTGTCTAAGCTTAAACATCGTACTCATGATTGAATCCTGTTAACATGTGAATCTCCATGGGCCATGAGCTCTCCCTCAGGGGATCTCACTTCAACCCGCATAAAGATGAAATTCTTGGTTACTTTTAGGACTTCTCCTTGAATTAGGCAATGTCCCATTTTTTCGGTAAATGGCCTTAAGTACGTTATATTGAGTGAAAGGGTGAGGCAAGGTCCTGAGCTAGTCATATAAGAAAGAGGACCCAGAACATCATCTATTCCAGCGGCAAGAAATCCACCTTGAAAGACTCCCACGGGATTGGTGAAGCGCTTTTGAAAAGGAAGTTTTGCCACTAACTTTTGGGCGGGGATGATTTCCATATACTCCATCTGCAGTTCCAAGAGCGAGGGAGGTGGAAGGGTGAGGTTTCCCGGGAAAGCTTTAAGGCCTTTGAGCCACTCATCATGCACGGTCATGGTTATCCTTTCTTGATCGCCTTAAGATATGATTTTAAATTTTTTAGCACGAGGCCTGGATCATCATTGAGTCTAGCGAGTTGAATACTTCCCTGCAAAAGTCCCATGGTTCCTAGAACGGCTTCCTGTTGAGTAATCCTGATAGGTATTTGCTTGAATAATTTTGTAAGCCAGGCCTTTTGCAGCTCATGCAGTTTTTTTATCTCTACCTGAATTTCTGGTTCCACTAAATGCCACTCTAGACTTAAAGCACCTACGGGGCAAACCCTTTGTTTTTCGCAGATCCAGGAGGTGAGTTTTTGGGCATAGGTAATGATGAGTTTTTCCGGTGACAACTTCTCGTGGAGCTCGCACCACTCCGTAAAGGAATCCTGATAGAAGCGATAGAGTTCTATTGCAAGGGCCTTCTTAGAAGGAAAGTGATGGTAGAGACTGGCCTTCTTAATATTTAAGGAGCTAGCCAGTTCCTGTAAACTAAAGCCATTAAGCCCCTTAGAAAGAAGCATACGACTGGCCTCATGCAGAAGTTCAGTTTTGGTGGAAGTAGACATTTTTTGGTACTCCTAGTATAATACTTTAACCTACCGACCGGTCGGTTGTCAAAAAGGATGAAAATATGTTTCAAAGAAAAGTCGCAATTATTGCCGGATCTCGGACCCCCTTTGTTAAATCAATGACTAATTATCAAGGGGCTTCCAACCAGGATCTCCTGAGCACTGCTTTTAATGATTTAGTTCTTAAGACCAAGCTTGAAGGAAAAAAACTGGGTGATGTTATTGCTGGAACTGTGATGAATCACCCCTTCGACTGGAATCTTTCTAGGGAAGTGGTCTTGGGGTCGGATCTTTCGCCGGAAACTCCGGGTCTCAATATTCAGCGCGCTTGTGGAACGGGGCTTGAGGCCGCTAATCTGGTCGCTTTAAAAATCGCCTCGGGCCAAATTGACTCGGGCATTGCCGGGGGGAGTGATACTAATTCGGATATTCCGTTGATTGGGCAAAGAAAGCTCACTCACTTTTTAATTAAACTGCAGAATGCTAAAAGCGTGACTGATAAACTTAAGGTCTTAGCTAGTTTTAATCCAATACTACTTAAGCCTCAAGTGCCAGCAGTAAAAGAGCCTCGCACCGGACTCTCAATGGGTGAGCACACGGAACTTATGGTAAAGGAGTGGAAGATTACTCGCGAGGAGCAAGATGATCTGTCCTATCGCTCTCATCAGAAAGCAGCTGCTGCCTATGAGGCAGGCTTTCATAATGATCTCTTAGTAGACTTTAAGGGAGTACAAAAAGATACCATCACCAGAAAAGAAACCAGTAAAGAGAAGCTTGCTAAACTTCGTCCTGCCTTTGATAAGTCAGAGAAGGGAACTCTTACGGCGGGAAATTCAACACCTCTTACCGATGGAGCCTCCGTTGTTCTATTGGGTTCAGAGGATTGGGCGAAGAAGAATGATCTAGAGGCATTGGCCTACTTTGTTGATTGCGAAGTCGCGGCCATTGATTTTGTAAAAGGTGCGGGACTTCTTATGGCCCCAACGGTTGCAGTCTCGCGTCTGCTTGAGCGCAATAAACTTTCTCTTCAAGATTTTGACTTTTATGAAATCCATGAAGCCTTCGCAGGCCAGGTCCTTTGTACTTTAAAGGCCTGGGAGTCTGAAGAGTATTGCAAAAACGTTTTGGGCCGCTCGGAAGCCTTAGGGCCAATCGATCAGGGCAAGATGAATGTGAAAGGTGGAAGCCTTGCTTTAGGTCATCCCTTTGCGGCTACAGGAGGCAGAATTATTGCCACTGCGGCTAAGATTCTTAAGGAGCACGGTAAAGGTAGGATTCTCATTAGTATCTGTACTGCTGGTGGTATGGGTGTCGCTGCTATTATCGAGAGGTAACTCATGCACATGATTCTAAGAACTCTACTTATATTTCTTAAACGGCGCTTTCTTAAGAGGACGTCTTTTACGGATAAAAGTGTCGTCACCATGAGAGTGCTTCCCACGGATCTGGATTTTCTCTGGCATGTTAATAATGGAGTCTACTTTTCTTTTATGGACTTTGGTCGTTGGGATATGATCTTTCGCAACGGAGTCTATGATCTCTCGATGAAGAAAGGCTGGTACTCAGTTGTCGCCGCTGAAACTATGAAGTTTCGCAGATCTTTAAAACTCTGGGATAAATTTATCATTGAGACTCAGATCATGGGAAATGATGAAAAGTACTTCTTTATTAAGCAGAAGTTTTTTTGTGGAGGAGAGCTTATGAGTACCGGACTAGTAAAAATCCGTTTCTTGAAACGAAAAGGAGGAACTGTTTCAACCCGAGAAGTGATGGATGAGTTTAAGATCGAGAGCATTCCTGATAATGCCACTGAACTCAGTCAGGACTGGCTGAATTTAGAGAGTAATTATTTAATCTAATATGAAAGCACCATCTGTGAAATACAAGACTCATATCAAGCAACTCAAATTCCAGGATAAGCTAGTCATCCTTGAAACCATTCGTGACCTGGATGAGGCGATCGATCAGATCTGTGAGGCCATGACTCCTGAGGAGCAGCTGGATCCCTTCGCGGAAGATCTCTGTCCCTATTTTGGAGTTCTCTGGCCCGCGGCAGAGGCACTTTCTATTTATCTCAGTGAGAATCCTCATCTTATTCAGAGAAAGCAAGTTCTGGAGTTAGGGTGTGGACTGGGTTTACCATCCATCGTTGCCACTCAATTGGGGGCCCAGGTGCTTGCTAGCGATTTTCATCCCGATGTTGAGGAGTATTTTTTGCGCAATTGCCGTCACACAAATATCACTTGCTCTTACCAGAGGCTTAATTGGCGAGAAGAAAATGCTAAATTAGGCCGCTTTGATGTGGTAATTGGATCCGATGTGCTTTACGAGAGTAAGCATCCCAAAGAAGTGGCCCAGGGCCTTCTTCGCTATGTAAAACCACAGGGAAAAGTTCTTCTCTCTGATCCTGGTAGGAATCATCTCCAGCATTTTATGAATGCTATGAATGAACTGGGTCACCAGGAGAACCTATCTACAGTTGCAGTGGAAGGTAAGGAGAATTTTATTCTATTGTATGAGTTGAGTTAAATAGTAAAGGCTAGCGGCCATGGCCAAAACAGTCATCTTGAAGATCATCTCTCCTCCTAAGAAAGAATCTAAGTATGAGGACTATTCTAGCTACAATCTTTTAATGTACCAAGTAAAATATATGTCGACAGATTTTGTCGGCATATATGCTTATTGATATTTAACCTGACAGCCATAGGCCTTGGTCTTAGCGACCTTAATTTTTTGCTTACTCAGTAACTGATCCAAGGCTTCTGCCACATAGTTTTTAGCTGAGGCAATGGAGTCCTGGTCGGCGTCGGGCCTATTGTCGATGGCCCCTTGATACACTAACTCACCTTTTTGACTGATGATGTACATATGAGGAGTAGTCTTGGCCTCATAGAGTTTGCCCACTTTCCCCGTAGGATCCAGCAGGACATGGGTGGCCCCCGAGTCATTTTCTTTCATTTCTTTTTCCACTCCTTTCTTGTCAACATGACCTTGTTTCCCAGGGGCAGAAGAAATAATGGAAAGCCACACAATATCCTTGGCGGTGTATTTTCTCTGAAGAGTTTGCATATTCTTTGAATCGTAGTGCTTTCTAATGAAAGGGCATCCGTGATTTAGCCACTCCAGGACCACGATTTTTCCGTGGTAGTCAGAAAGGGATACATGATCTTTAGTTCCGTCTAGGGTGAAGTTTGGGGCAGTTTCTCCAATTTCAACGGCGAAAACTTGAGCGCTGATCAATACGAGGAGAGCAGTCAGAAATTTCATCTAAGATTCCTTTGTGTAAGCGATTTTGATATTTCTTATCGGTTAGGCCCACCATTAAAAAGCAGTAGAGATCTGTTTTTTCTTCTTTTGATAAAGCTAAGTTTCTTGGAAGTGTCATGGGGAGAGATTTCATTCGTGCCATCATATTCTCTCGACTTGTATCGAGTACAAGTTCATCACGGTATTGAGGGTGCTTTGGATTCCATACCGGATGATGAAGAGATCTCATAGGGTGGTCATAGTGATCAATAACCTGCCATATATTAGAAAAGGCTCCAGAGTGCATGTAGGGAGCTGTAAGGGCAATGTTTCTAAGAGGGGTTACACGAAAGCGATATAGGTCCGAAGGGTTTTGCGTGACTTCAAAGCGTCCCTTATCATCGCCAGATGTTTTACCAGGTCCAATTTGCGGGATGGCCACATTTTGAAAGCCAAAGGAAGAGAGATGCTCACCCGTGTGGCAGTTAATACATTGGGCCTTACCAAAAAAGAGATTTGCTCCGCGCTTCATTCTGGTAGTCAGGGCATCTTTTTCTCCCCGAAGATAAAGATCCCAGGGAGTTTTATGAGAGAGGAACTGATGCCTCTCGAATTCAGCTAAGGCATTGGCCACATGAGCGATATTGTAATCTTGAAGTTCGGGATAGGCCGCCTTAAATAATCTTTTGTATTGTTCGGTAAATTTCCCCGAGAAGATTCTCTCCATGACCGCTTCCCAGGCTTCCACTTGAGAAAGTGTCGAACCTTGGCCCAACATCTCTTCAGGATTAGCAATAGGGAAAAGAGATTGAACGGCCAGCAAAGAATCCAGAGACTTTGCAATGTGAGAGAGCTCTGGCGTAGGACCGTTGATCTTTTCTTCAGGAGTCATCCATCCTCCTCTGGGATCTCTTTGAACGCGACCATCCCAGAAAAGAGTTTTAACCGAATTAAACCCAAGATTAAAAAGAGGAGGTGTATGTCGCGGAAGAATCACTCCCTCCGCCTGGTCACGCTCTTTTCCTAAACCCGTGGCGCCTTCACCCAGACCCAGTGGCAATTGATCCCCGGAAAAAGCACCCATCGAATGACAATCATGACAGCTAATATTGCCTTTGCCTGAAAGGTCACGGTCAAAGAAGAGTCTGGCCCCTAATTGATAGAGATCATGGTTTCTGGGAGTGAGCTCCGGGAGTGGTTTCATGTTAAAAGTTTGAATGTAACTCTCAAGCTCCTGGGTTTCGGTTTGAGCAAAACCCAATGACATGAGAAGAAAAAGGGAGAGAAGTGATAGCATAAAAACCTTTCTAAATTATCCGGTAAAAAGCTTATGGTTTGGCATACCAAACGACAAGAGTATTTAGCTTGTGCGGCGTGGTGAAAAAGATGTTTTTATAAGACTTTGAGAGAGCTTTCTTGTTATAGTTTAAGCATTAATTTTATATCGATTGAGGAGTGCCTGTGGGACGTAAATGGAACAACATTAAGATGAAGAAAGCTGCTCAAGATAAGCAGCGCTCACAAAGTTATACCAAGATTCTTCGTGAAATTCTTATGGCAGTCAAAAATGCTGGCCATGCGGAAGTGGAATCAAACTTTGCCCTTAAGATCGCTCTTCTCAAGGCACGTGAATATAATGTCCCTAAAGATAATGTTGATAAGGCCATTAAGAAAGGTTTGGGCCAGGATGGAGCGGCCATTGAGGAAATTAATTACGAGGGTTATGGTCTGGATGGAGTGGCCCTCTTTATAGAAACCGCAACCGATAACCCAACCCGTACTGTGGGAAATATCCGTTCATACTTCAATAAGTATGGAGGAAGCTTGGGGACTCCGGGATGTCTGCAATTTGTCTTCGAGCGCAAGGCCGCTTTCACTCTTAAAGAGGAAGCATTAAAAGGCATGTCATCGGATGATCTTATGATGGAGCTCATTGATTTTAATATCGATGATGTAGAGAAAGAAGATGAATTCATTATCGTGAAAGGACCAGTCGAGTCTTATGGCGACATCTATAAAAAGTTAGAAGAATTGCAGGTTAAGGTGGAAGACTCAGGACTTGAGAGATTCCCTTTAAATACAAAAGAAATTACTAAAGAGAGCTTTGATAAACTTCAAAAGCTTATTGATGTTCTGGAGTCTGATGATGATGTCCAGAAGGTCTATCATAATCTTGAATGGAATGAGGCATTCGCAGAATAGCCTCTAAAAGGATACCTATGTGGAATACAGAAATTATCGGTACCGGAATGTTCGCTCCTCCAGGAGTTGTCACAAATAATGATCTCTCAACCATGATGGAAACATCTCATGACTGGATCGTTCAGCGCTCTGGTATTGAAGAGAGACGCTGGGTTGCTCCGGAAGTGACGACTACCGATCTCGCTTTAGAAGCATCCCTTGCGGCCATTAAGAATGCAGGTATAGATAAAAAAGAAATTGATTGTATTCTGTTTGCAACCCTTTCACCTGATCATGAATTTCCTGGTAACGGCTGCTTCCTGCAGCCGAAGTTAGGGCTCACCGATATTCCGGCCATCGATGTTCGTCAGCAGTGCTCGGGCTTTCTTTACGGCATGAGTATCGCAGATGCTTTTATTCGTTCAGGTCAATACAAAACGATACTTCTTGTCGGTGCTGAAATTCATTCTAAGGGTTTAGATAAATCTACTCGCGGTCGCGATACTGCTGTTCTCTTTGGAGATGGTGCAGGTGCCATTATTCTTCGTAGAAAAGAAGTAAAAGACCCTTCAAAAGACTCTCATATTATGTCGACCCACCTCTTTGCTGAAGGGGCCGGGGCCCGTGAGCTTTGGATTGAGGGGCCGGGGATGAATCTCGGAGCTGAGCGCATGAATCATCAAATGATCGAGGAAAATAAGCAGTTCCCTTACATGAATGGTAAAAAAGTTTTTATGAATGCCATTCGCCGCATGTGCGAGGCAACTCTTCTTGCCTGCGAAACGAATAAAGTGAAATTGGAAAATATTGAGCTTTTTTTATTCCATCAGGCCAATATGAGAATCAGCCAAATGGTCGCTCAGGAATTAAAGATTCCTGAAGAGAAGGTCTTCAGCACCATTCAAAAATACGGTAACACCACTGCAGCAACTCTACCCATTGGGATGAGTGAGGCGGTAGAGGCCGGAAGGCTTAAGAAAGGGATGCTGGTGGCAAGTGCTGTCTTTGGTTCTGGCTTCACCTGGGGAAGCTCTCTATACCGTTGGTAGGGCAGGCTTGCTGGCGAGAAAACTCGGCAGTTTGACCATTTGGTTAAGAGTCGTCTCTATGCCCTTTCAAGGCTTTAAAGGGATTTTTGGAGTCGGGAGGGAGATGGCCTATAATCAGACCCTCACCACAGGAGCTCTTTATGCGTATTCTTATAGCAGTTATGATTCTTTCTATGTGCTCATCCGTTTTGGCTCAAAGATTAAGAGTAAGGGAGAACATCAAGCAACAGATTTCTGTGGCCAGCGAGAAGGGGTCTAGTAAGAAAATAGAAATCTCAGGAGTAGAGGAATCAACCGATTCAGTTCCGATCCAGAAAAAGAATAGTAAAAGTAATAAATCAAGGTAGAACGGGCCCCTTTTGGGGCCCAGTCATTTCATCAAAGTACTTCTTTAAGCGCAGTTCTTGAACTCTCTTCAACATCTTTATGAAGAGAGTTGCCATGAGCATCCATGGTTACCACCACTGGAAATTCCTCTACCGTGAGCTCCCAAATGGCCTCGGGTAGTCCGAACTCTTCTAGGTAAAGACCGTCCACCGATTTAATTTTTTCGGCCAGAACTTGAGCAGCTCCTCCAATAGCATGAAAATAAACGCAGCCATGCTCCTTACAAGCATCAAGGGTCTTTTGTCCCATTCCACCTTTGCCAATCACACCGACAATTCCGTAATCGCGGATAACTTCCCATTGATAAGGCTCTTCGCGAATAGAAGTTGTGGGGCCTGCAGCGGTTACTGTCCACTTGCCGGTTTTTTTATCTTTCATGGTGACTGGTCCACAGTGATAGATAATTTGATTTTTGAGATCCACCGGTGGTTTATTTCCATCATGCAAATACTTATGAACTGCATCTCGTCCGGTGAAGAGTTTTCCCGTAATAAGAACCATATCGCCCACCTTTAATTCGCGGACTGCTTCAGGACTGAATGGGTAAGATAAGCGTTTCATATTCTCTCCTAGTAAAGCCATTTCTTAATTGAGTTATTCTTATCCATCACAATGCCCTGACGACGGAATGCCCAGCACATATAAGAGATGGATACAAAGAATGAGGCCGGAACTCTATTGGCATGAGTAATCTTGCAAGAGAGAAGTGTGGTCTTGCCACCAAACCCCATAGGTCCAATACCTAGCTTGTTACAAGTTTCGACAATGTCGTTCTCAAGTTTATTAAGTTCAGGATGAGAATTTTTATCATCGAGTTTGCGAAGAAGCTGCTTTTTAGCTAGATAAGCTGAATCTGCACGATCTCCACCGATACAAATTCCTAGAGCACCTGGACCGCAACCTTTACCCTGGGCCTTATGAATGGCGTCGATGATAACCTTTCGGACACCCGCTAAATCACGGCCAGCTCCAAGACCAGTATCTGGAAGAGAGTATTGAGCGGAAACGTTTTCACATCCCCCCCCTTTAAGAACGAGTTTCACTTCAACTTCTTTTTTATTGTGTTCATAGAAGTGAATGGAAGGATGGCCTTCTCCTAAATTTGTTCCAGCATTTTCCCCAGTAAGAGAGTTTACTGAGTTCTGGCGTAAATAACCTTTCTGCGTTGCCTTCACAACCGCCTTCTTAATGAGCTCCTTAAAAGGAGTCTGATGAAAGCCAGGAGGATGATAGATAAAGAAGATAACCGTTCCTGTGTCCTGGCAAAGAGGCTGAGACTTCAACTTGGCGAGTTCAATATTGTCATTAATGATATTCATGGCGTAAGAAGCAGTGGAGCCCGCTTGCTCCTGGGTGCGTGCTTTTAGCAATGTGCGATACACATCATCAGGCACCACGGTAGAAGTGGTCTTAATAAGTTCCACTAAGGTTTCAATGGTTTTCTGTTTGGGATCAAGCTTCTTCACTGGAAGCTTCTTAGTGGGAGCTTTAGTAATAACTTTTTTTGATAGTACTTTCTTAGCGGCCTTCTTGGTGGCTACTTTTTTAGTCATGGAAATCTCCTTAGCTGATGCCCCATTTTATAGGTAAAAGCCTCTGAAAAGCTATTGATTTAGAAAAAAATATCCTCACTCCCTTGACGATTAAAATCTTAAAACCATCTTGTCTATCAGAAGGGAACAAGGAGGAAATTATGTACCATTTTGAATTGAAACCTTTTAGACGCCAAAGTTGGAACTCTCATACTGAGTGGGACAAAGATCTTGAAAAGTTTTTTGATACGTTTTCAAAAACCGATTACTTTGCTCCTGTCTATGAGTTAAGCGATGAGGAAAATAGCTATTGCTTAAGCATGGACATCCCAGGGTTAAAGAAAGAAGACCTGGAGATTGAAGTAAAAGATACTCAGCTGATTATCAGTGGCGAGAGAAAGAATGAGAAAAAAACCGAGAAAGACAATATTCTTAAGACCGAACGACGCTATGGGAAATTTTCCCGAGTTTTTAATCTGCCTAAGAATATCAATACCGATAAAATCGAAGCTCGGTTTGAAAACGGTGTCCTGGACATTGTGATTCCAAAGGAAGAAAAATCTCAAGGAAAGAAGATTCTCATTTCTGATGCAGCTATGGAAAGCTAAGATGATAGGGGGCAAGACGCCCCCTAATCATTTTTACAGAGGTTCATTATGCATCAAATGCAAGTTCGGTACGAAGGTGGTTTTAGAACCACTGCTCTTCACTTAGATTCAAATAATCAGATTATTACCGATGCCCCTAAAGATAATCAGGGAAATGGGGAAGCCTTTTCGCCGACCGATCTTATGTGCACGTCTCTTGCGAGTTGCATGCTCACTATTGCTGCAATGAAGGGGAAGAGTCTGGGGATTGAGCTTCAGGGAGTGAAGGTTGAGATTCAGAAGAAGATGCAGGCATCTCCTCGGAAGGTTTCAGAGATTGTTCTGAAGTTTGACTGGCAGGGGCTGGATCAGCGGATACCTTCGGAGTCTCTGGAGGAATTGAAGGCAGCTGCCCTGAATTGTCCGGTTGCTCTTTCTCTTGATCTTTCGGTAAAGAAGACTCTGATTTGGTAACTTCATCATTTATTTCCTCGGGTGTTATCGCCTGAGGAATCGATTCCATAGCTCTTTTATGAAGGGCCTCAGCAGAAATCGCCGGGGCCATGCCTATACTTATCTGATCCTCTTCAATGGGAACCAGATTCAAACGAGCGAGATTTATTGCCGCATCCAGTGACATTTCATGAGAGAATTGAGCAGCCTTTAGGGCCTTTTGATTATTCACCAGGGCAGCGGAGACCAGTTTATTTTTTAGATGCTCTTTCTCTTCCCCTGTCTCCATAATGATTCTTTTTACATCCCCTGGAGTGAGCTTTTTATTGGCATTGATAATTTGCGCCGCAAGATTTGAAATATAAGGAGCGGCCATAGAGGTGCCACTTGAAGGAGAGTAGATTTCAGCTCCGTCCTTACTGTAAACCTTCGGCACTAAGGAGAGGATGGCCACTCCAGGTGCTCCAATATCCACCGATGCCTGGCCATAGTTTGAGAAGGTGGCCAGATACTCCCCATTTAAGGCCGCAACGGAAATAGTATTGGGTAGTTTGATTTTTGATGGGTAGTGATGAAAGGCATCGTTATCAAGACCTGAATTACCCGCCGAAAAAATAAAGAGCATTCGGGGGTAGCGCTGAATGGTAGCAGTGCTTCTGCGGTAAAGTTCTTCAAAGTACTTATTCACCTCGTCCATCAGGACATGTTCTTCAATTTCCTGACCAACAATTTCACGATGCATCTCTCTGAATTTGGTCATAATGTTTTTATAGGTTATTCCATAAGAAGCATTAACCACTTCTATTCGTCTAAGGGAGAGATAGTGACAGATCTTTCTGAATTTGCGTGATACTCGATCCAGGGAGTTTTTAATTTCTTTTTGAAATCTCGCCTGAGCGGTACTGGCTTTAGCGGGCTCAGTTGGCTCTATGGTGGAGTCTTTAACTGCTACCACCGGAATGGGAATATGAAGGCCTCTGATAGGGAAGATATTGATATTCTCTCCTTCCCTTAAAGCGATGCCTGCGACAAATGTTCCGTGCGCATGCTTTTTGAAGCTCTTAACTTTTTTCATGAAATCTTTATCAGCATTTTTTCTGCCGAACCATTCAAACTCTTCAGGCGAGAGACCTTCTCTGTGGCCTTTAGCTCTGAGATTTCTAAAAAGCAGGATTTCTTGCAGGATCGATTGATCCTGGATGACAGCTTCTTTGAGATGGGAATTATCATGAAAGCTCCAACCATGAAATTGATTGGAAAGAGCAGGATCGATGCCTTCCTCATCTGTCTCTTTTTTAAGGATCTTAGGTCGCAAAAATTCATGATCCAGATCAAAGCCGGTATCGATGATGGCTATAGTAGCCCCAGGAGCTGAGAAGGCCCATAAAAATGAAGATAAAAACAGAAGTCTCATCATAGAGAGATTGTATTCAGAATCCGGGATTGCCGCGAGAAAAAAAGGGGCCCACTGGGGGCCCCGAGGGAGGAAAACTATTTTGTGGCAAAGAGGTCAACGTCCAGAGTGAATTCGTCAAATATCATCTTATCACCCAGCTTCTTGACTAGATCAGTCTTTCCGCCGGCCGAGTTATAAACCACGCCGTATTTTGTACGGTCAACTTTAATTGTGGCCTTGGCAGAATAGGCTTTATCGGTTTTCTTAATGTCTTTAGCATTGAAGCTAATGGCCTCAGTTTTACCTCGAATGGTGAGGTCGCCATTAATCTTAAGACCTTCAGAAGTTTTCTCTGAACTCTTAATGACTAACTTAGCTTCTGGATACTTAGCAACATTGAAGAAATCTTCATGCTTTAAGTGACCCACTAGTTTATCATTCCATTCACCGGCCTCAAGATCGGCCACAGTAATAGTATTCATGTCCATAATAATGGTACCTGAAGCAATCTTATCTCCCGAAATAATCAGTGAGCCACTTTTGGCCTTAACATTACCATTATGGGGGCCTGCAACTTTCTTACCGACCCAGCTCACCTTGGTCTTATCGGTGTCGATTTTATAAGTGGCAGTATCTTGAGCAAAAGCGGCAGTAGCTGAGAATATCATCAAAGCCGCAAACAATGTTTTCATGTGAACTCCTTCGTTCAGTTGATTAATTAAGTGCTTTCCATCATGAGCTAGTTTTTGGTAAAAAAAAAGTCAGTTATTTTGATAAACTATATAAAAAAAAGTAATACTCATGACCTTTGAGCAAGTTCTTGTTTTTCATAAGATTGTTCAGCTTGGAAGCTTTAAAGCAGCCTCTGGCGAGCTGCATAAGACTCAACCAGCTATAAGCCACGCCATTAAGAAGCTAGAGGAAGAAATGGAGGTCGAGCTTTTTGATCGTAGCGGCTATCGACCCATTTTAACCGATCATGGAAAGGCTTTTTTTGAGCGCTCGATCAAGATCCTACAGGGAATGCAGGAGCTGGAGTCCATGGCCAATTCTTTTCGAAATAGGGAGGAGCCAGAAATTAGGTTGGCAGTAGATGGCATCTCTCCTCTACCGGAACTGCTTAAGCTATTCAGAAAATTCAATGAACGATATCCGAGTACGAAGTTGAATATGGGTTTTGATATCCTCTCTGAAGCTGAGCGACGAGTACTTGATCGGGAAGCCGAAATTGGAATTACACATTTTATAAGTGAGACAAGTGTTTTAGATGTTATTCCTATTACTCATGTAAGGATGGTGCCTGTCATGAGTAGAGATCTTCTGAAGGAGAAGGCGGTTACCAATCAGGCGCAACTTTTGGAGATTGAACAAATTGTAGTAAAAGATAAGGCGGGTGCGAGAGGAATAAATTTTGGTCTACTGGATGGTGGCAAGAAGTGGAGACTCTCTGACTCCAACTTCAAGCGAGAAATTATCATTGCAGGAATGGGCTGGGGGCATCTTCCGGAGCACTCTATTCATCAAGAACTTAAGGAAGGCCAGCTTGTCCCTCTTCATTTTGAGGATATTTATCCCCGAGAGCTTGTGATAAATTTAATTCGTCTTAAAAAACATCAGTTCGGAGTTGTAGCAAGATCGCTTTGGGATGAATTAGCGGCTTTGCATCAAGGGTGAAGATTGTTAGCATAATTTATCACTCTTGAGGGTTCATCCATGCTCCAAATTATTTTATCATTGTTTTTTACGTCATCACTTTTCGCCTATATCGAGGCCCAGGTAAATCCTATTGATTTTGAGCAGAATCCACCTGGGATGGAGTGGCAAAAAATAGTGACCCCTCACTTTGAGATCATCTTTCCTAAAGAGATTAAGGATGAGGCCCAGAGAGTGGCACACCTTGTGGAAAGGGCCTATCCCTTTGTTACAAGATCCCTTGAGGTCAATCCACCTAGAATTCCACTGGTTTTACAAAACCGTTCGGTAGATTCAAACGGTTTTGTCACGCTCGCTCCAAGAAGATCGGAGTGGTATATAACTCCCTCTGTTGATCCTGAACTCACCAATACTGAATGGTTGAAGACCCTGGCCATTCATGAGTTCAGGCATGTTGTGCAGTTTGAAAAAACAAGACAGGGCTTCAATAAGGCCTTGGAAATTGTTCTGGGTGAAATTGGTCAGGCCGCGGGGCTTGCTCTTACTCTTCCTCCCTGGTTTTTAGAAGGGGATGCAGTTGGCCTTGAAACCGCTCTGACTCATGGAGGGCGTGGAAGGCTTCCCCGCTTTGAGAGAGATCTTCGAACACTTCTGCTTTCTGGGAAGAAATTTGATTACGATAAGGCCCATTTCAGATCTTATGAAGACTTCGTGCCTAATCATTATGTCTATGGTTATTTTATGACCACTCATCTGAGAAACAAATATGGAGATATGTTTCTCTCAAAACTGGCCGATCGCTCGGCCGAGACTTCCTGGAATCCCTTAAGTTTCTACAATGCCACAGATGTACTCACTCCAGGAAGATTTGAAGACTTTTATCAGGAAGTCATGAGTGAGCTTATTAAAGAATGGCAGGCAAAATTAGATCAACTAAATCCGACTCCTTATGAAGTGCAGAACTTAGGAAAACGTTTTGGCTGGACAAACTATTACTATCCTCAGTTGACCACCAATAATAAGATCATTGCATTAAAGAGGGGGCTGTCTTTTATCAATCAATTTGTTCTGATGGATGGAGAAATAGAGGAAACTCTTTTTTATCCTGGAGTGCTATCTCAGGAATATCCCTATAAGGTCAGAAACAACAAGATGGCCTATCTGGAAATGGATCTAGACCCTAGGTGGGGTTATCAGGATTATTCTCGCCTAAAGGTTTATGATTTTGAAAAAAGAAAAGTGATCTTAGACTTACCAGAAACAAAGCTTCGATTGGCAGTACTTAATCAGGAAACTGACCGCATATTGGCCGTGAATTGGAATGCAGATCAAAAGCAGTCGGTAGTGGTCCTCGATATGAAAGGAAAAAAGCTCTCAGAGATTCCAGTTCCCAAAAATAAAGTCATTACTTCTCTTGATTGGTTGAGTGAAGAAGAAGTTGTGATGGTTATTAAGGATTTTGATGACCAAAAAGTATTGGTTCAAATGAGTTTAACTGATGGGAGCACGCTTCCAGTGATTGAAGAATCATTTGCAAATTTAGGATTTGTCTCGGTGGAAGAAGGGCAAATCTTTTTAGAAAGTCCGGCTTCAGGCATTGATAATATCTATACAGTAATGGATGGCTCACTTCTCCAGATTACCAGTTCTCGTTTCGGGGCCTATGCTCCCGTTTTAAGAGACAATAAACTTATTTACAATGATTATACTGTCCAGGGCATGAATGTTGTTCAAAAAAAGCCTGACTGGGATTCTGAAGAGAGCTCTGCTGACAGCTTTGTTCCGTTTTATGAGAAGTTTTCACTTCTTGAGAATAAAGAGAGCTTCTCAGATAAGCTTGCTGAAAGTGAGATCTATGAGACAAGTGATTATTCATTAACTCAAAATGCTTTAAATCTGCATAGCTGGATTATCCTCGCTCCTCCCCTTAGTAACACCATCTCGCTTGAAGGCTATTCCAGAGATATTCTTAATAAGTTTAGTCTAAGTGGTGGTGCAACTTACAATATCGATGAAAGAACATCACAAGGCTTCGTCTCTCTGGCCTGGTCTCAGTATTATCCTGTTTTTGATTTCAGGGCCTCATATGGGACAAGACGTGAGGATCTACGTATCTCAGGCAATGAATTTGAAGATAAGTGGGAAGAAGGAACCCTGGAAGCGGGACTTCAAGTACCCTGGAGAAAAATCTCCGGGAGAATGAATCAGAACTTTACTCTGAGGGCCTTTGCTAAAGTGATAAAGGTCACAAATAAGCTTAGTAATGATAAGACGGAAATAAATGACGGAGCGCTTTTATCTCCTGGTGCTGAATTTAATTACTCCTTTGTCTCTCGCATGGCCAGTCGAGATATAGTGCCGCCACTTGGGTTCTCTTTATCCGGGCATTATGAGCAAGGTAAGGATGTTACTGG
Source organism: Bacteriovoracaceae bacterium UBA4097 (assembly GCA_002381765.1). Taxonomy (GTDB): domain Bacteria; phylum Bdellovibrionota; class Bacteriovoracia; order Bacteriovoracales; family Bacteriovoracaceae; genus Peredibacter. The sequence goes on from DFXX01000025.1 coordinate 78,455, forward strand.
GAATAATCAAAGTGGATCCATCGCTTCCTTGGATAGCAGATATTTTTTACCAGGCTTTTGGCATCATCATGCTTTCTACCATCAGTTTGCTTATGAAACTCAAAGAGATAAATCTTATCAGTATTCAAGTTTTATCTCTGATCCTCGAGGCACCGATAATGTCTTCTTACAGGAGTTTATTAAATACTCGGGAAACTATACTCTTCCGCTTTTTTATCCGGACGAAAATCTTTCTCGTTATCTTTATTTAAAACGAGTGGCGATGAATCTCTTCTATGATGAATTAAGAGGACGGTATGGATCGTATGAGTACAATGCGGCCTCTACTGGTTGGGAAGTTCTTTTTGAGACTTATGTCCTGAGATTACTTCTTCCCATTACTCTTGGAGTGAGGGGGAATTACGTCTTAGAGGGATTTGAGCAAGGTAGTAATTATGACATCTTCTTCAATAGTTCCCTGGCAGTATTTTAAAGAACTCTTTCATTTTGATCATAAGAATATTGAGAATGAAGTAAGGGAGAGGCCAGGGCATTATAAGGATCTTCATCCTGAAGCTCTTTACACTTCTTATGAAGATCTTGTGAGTATCCTAAAAGGGCCCTGGGTTACCGGGACTTGGATAGATTTAGGGGCCGGAGTGGGTCTATCCTCACTTATGTATGCCTGTCTTTATCCAGATCGGAAGAGCATTGCCATTGAAAGTGATACGGCCCGAATAGATGCTGGAATAAAGAAGAGAGATACCTTAGGTCTATTAAACTGCGAATTCATCCATGATGATTTAGAGACTTGTATGCTTCCTGACGGGGAGACTTACTTTCTGTATTTCCCAACTGGGATGGTGTTAGACCGCATACTGTGTGAGCTGAGGCATCTTGAAAAGTTCAAGAGACTGATTGCCATTGAATCCCACGGAGATTTACTTTCCAGACTGGAAAAGGAGAATTGGCTTCATCCAGTCGGAACTATTCCTTTAAAAGCTCCGAGGCACCATCCTGAGGCCGTCGTCTATGAAAGAGTAATCGCCCCAGCTGAATATGGTCCTCATCAGATCAGCTTTTTAAATAAGCTTTTGTGCATTGAAGACAAAGATTACTCTCAATGGATAGGGGAGAGCAGAGGGCTTGAATGGCTAAGTGGGGATCAGTACCAACTAGTATATCCTCCAAGAACGATCAGGTGGAGTCAGGTGCAAAAGATCATAAATGAAGAGGATCTGGATGAGCGAAGTTATTTTTTAGTTAAGTTACGAAGACACTCACCCCTTGTCATTCAGACACATGATAGGAAGCTAGATGGAAGCATACGCAAAATAGTTGTTTCTCCCAGCTTTAAGGTAGAATTATCTAGTGGAGAGTTGATAGAATGGGAGGATATAAAGAGTATCAAATGGAGAGATATATTATGTTTCGATTCCTCATCGGGCTACTGCTGCTTACCTCCTGCTCCATGGGAGAAATAAAATCCGGTGGAGATAAAAGTTATATCTATGATTCAGCAAATACCTACACACTTTCAGAGCTGAAGGCCATGTCACCTCATCTGATCGAGGTCTCTAGTCGCCCGCCCAGAGAAGGTCAGTTAGAAAAGTTATTTGGTCCTTCTCAGAATCCTATCAGAAGAGTGGGGGTCATTGTTTTTGAGAGCATGATTCAACCGACATGGAATGGGATTGCTTCGCATGATAAAATTTATCTCTCCAAGACTGGCAAGCAGCTTCTCACAGAAGAGTTACTAAAAATTTGGGATGAAGGTTTTCCGATTCTAAATCCTGAATCGGTCTATATCTCCTCCTCAGATATTAAGGCATCAGAAGAGCTTCATAAGTATGGGCAGAAGGTCGATGATCACGTACTGGGTCCAAGAAAGATTCTTGGACCTGATGACATTTTCTACTTAAGTAAGGGAAAGCTGACAACGACTGAGACCGTTTTAAACCCAAGAGGAATGAGGGATCTTTCTTTTGTTATGGTTCCGGCATATGAACTTATGGGAGGACCTAAGTGGTCAGAGCATAATAAGCATTTCATGAATGCTCTTATGAGTGAACTTAAACTTGATGCTGCGATTATCATCATGAGCAAGTTATCCTGGACAAGTGATAAACTGGTGAAGAACTCTGATGTTCATATTCCAGAGGAGATGAAAATCGAATTAATGAGCTCCTTACTTATTTCTCCCGAGAAATATCACCAGAGACTTTCAAAACTGGGGAATAAGACCAGACCCAATGTGACTCTTTGCTATAGAAGTTTTGAAGGGGAGTTAAAAATTCCTTTAAATCTTAACTTCACTCAGGAAGAATTTAATTTTGAAACTATTCTGAAAGAAGTTCTCAATCCTGCTGTAAAATCTTATAAAGATCTGGCCATCATGATGATGGAGCAAATGAATAATGAAATAGAAAAGACGCATCATGATGGAAAGATCTGAGTTCATAAGAAAGGTAAAATTCGTCACTAAGTTTGGACGAGTCTTGCATGCTGTTGGTTCACCTGCTCATACGCTGGAATCTACCATGCAGGATATGTGTCGCTTATTTGATATTAAGGGAAATATCGTCTCTCTTCCCACTGCCATATTTTCTTCCTTTAGTTATGAAGATGAGGACATCACTAAAATTCATCGAGTAGAACCTGTAGGAGTTGATTTAGGTAAACTCTCTCAAGTAGATCTGGTCTCTCAAGAAGTCATTCAAGGAGTCATTTCCTATGAAGAGGGAAGTCAGAAGCTGGATGATATTATGGAAGCAGCCGATCCTTATAGTAATAGCATCAGAGTACTGTGCTTTTTATTATCAGCTTCCGGATTTATGGTTCTTTTTGGAGGAACATGGGGAGATCTCTTTGCTTCTCTTATTATTGGTCTTTTAATGGGATGCCTTTCACTATTGAGGCCTCTAGGAGTTGTCGCTCAGTTGTTTGAAGCCATGGTTGCCATCATTGCAGCATTGGTGGCCTATCTGCTGGCCAAGATCGTTCCAGATTTGAATGTGGGAATTATTATCCTCTCTGGTCTGATTATCTTTTTACCTGGACTCAATATCACCTTGGCCATAGCTGAAATAGCCACCCATAATCTCACCTCTGGAACGTCCCGTTTGGTGGGAGGGATCATGATTCTTCTAAAACTTACCTTCGGTGTTTTTATAGGAAGCAGAATAGCCAGTTGGTTTCATTTTCCTTCACTTGATCTAACTTTCTCACATATTCCTCCCTGGTTCATCATCATTACTCTCCCCTTAACAGCCCTTATGTCCACAGTGAATTTTAAGGCCATAAGAAGCGATGCTGTTTGGGTTACTCTGGCCGGTATTTTTGGTTTTTGCTGCTCAAAGCTTGGCTCCTATTATTTGGGCCCAGAGCTAGGAATCTTTTTTGGAGGAGCTTGTGTGGGCTCTGCGGCCAATCTCTTTGCTCGCATTCAGAATAGACCTTCCAGTATTTTTCAATTTCCGGGAATCATTCTTCTGGTTCCAGGATCTATTGGTTATCGATCCATAAGCTTTCTTTTTGAAAAGGATGTGCTAGGCGGAATCGATACGGCCTTTACCATGGTGACCTTAGTTCTCTCACTGGTAGTAGGAATCTTTGTGGGTAATACCTTGATTAAGCCTCGTAGTAGTTTGTGATTGACACCTTTTAAATTTAAAGACTTGTAAGATTTTACGCCTCATCCACTGGTCCTATAGTGAGAAATGACAACTATTTTGCCGACTTGAGAGCAATCTCTCTGTAGGGGCATACTTGAAGTAAGAAAAGTATCTCTCATTGCTTTAACCAAGGAAGGTATCAATGATGAAGCTCGTACTTCTTAGTCTGGTGCTGATCCTCATGGGCTGTAAACCCGCCACCGATGCTTGCTCCAATGTTCAAGAACAAGAAATGACCCAAAGTGATACCTGCAAAACAGATCCCCCCTCCTTGCCGGATCCTGTAGGGGAGATACCTAACGAAGCTCTGCTCTTTAGCACTTCCGTGATCTTTACTAATTTTGAAAGAGAGCAGGAAGAAAAAGTTCATAAGGCCCTGGAGATTATCAAGGCCGTGGTGGCCAGCCGCGAGTTTAGAAAAAGAGTCTACCATTTTACTTATAATGGGAAGCAGGCCTTCGTTGATAATCAGGGTTATAGCAATGAAGACATTTATCAAATTCTGCTTAATGCATCGGAGAAACTCAATCCCGGCAACGATCATGAGATGGATCTGGACCTGGAGCTCTACTATTCTTATAAAAACACCGTTGGGTATACCTATCCCAATGTTATGAGAATTTGGATGAATACCAAGTACTTCAATGTCTATACTCCCGCAGAAGTCGCAGGAAATATCTTTCATGAATGGACGCATAAACTCGGTTTTACTCACGACACTCAGTATTCGGCTGCTCGGGATGCTTCGGTTCCCTATGCCCTGGGATATATAATCAGAAATTTGGGTAAGCACTATGAATAGGTGAGGAAATTTACCTCGATGGGGCCGCCAAAAAGGCCCTTATTCTTGGCATCAGGTCTGCTACTTCCTGGGTAAGCAACCAGGAGGAAGATATGGCAAATCAAAACAAAAATGCTGAAGATAAGGGAAGTCTAAGTCAAAAGGGTGAGAGTATCGGCGAAGGCAATCTGGATTCAAGACTGGCTACCGACGATTCTGATAATGCAGGGGCCACTTACAGTGAAAACTTAATGAGTGATGCCGATAAAGAGGTCAGAGAGAATGAAGAGGCTTCTCTTCAAGACGATACCTATGCTTTTGATTCTGATAATACCGGAAGTGAAGACTATCATGATGCCTTTGATGGCGATGAATATGATGAAGGCTTCGATGATGCCAATATTTAACCATTGATTAAGAGCAAAAAGATATTTTGATTTCATTAAGGTTGGGCCGGCCGGGGGTTGGCCCAATTTATACTCAAGAAAAATTCTGATTTAAACCATTGTAAAACGATAAAAAACTTTTTTCACTCTGTGCGCTAGTCAGGCAGCGGGCCTAATGATCGCTGTGCTTCTATGCAGTCGCAGCATAGAAATAAAAAGTGTCTTTTTATTATTTCTTGATAGCTTCACTTTCGATGTTTTTCTCAACTTGAAGGAGATCTTATGCGATTACTTCCCTTATTACTTATTCTTAGTTTTGTAGTTGCTTGTGGAAAAGACAGCACTAATTCTGTTAGCCGAGAATCCAGCAGACAGAATCAAGATGAAACTTGTTTGCTCAATGGGGTAGAGGTTGAGTGTAAGTCTCTGCGTGGAGCAGACGGACTGGGCGTAGATCTACTGGATACAGTTATCGATGCACCTGTAGAGATGAATGATTCAGAGATAATTTTTTTGCAAGCAAAAAGCTCATACGCTGAGGGGAGAAGAATCAGTTGTAAGAGTGAAGTAAACAGTGGAGAGGTCTATCGTTACTCGCTAAACGGAAATACCCTTCGCCTTGAAACAAAAAATGGTAAATACACTATGAGAAGACTTAATAATGAAGACAAGGGAATTCTAGGAACTTGGTCGTGGAAGGGCTACATCGATGAGGGGACTCATGTGATCAAGACTATTTCATTTATCGGAACTGATCGAATTATTATCAAAACTCACTGTGAACTTTAAATAAAAAATAGGCCCGTATGAAATCTACGGGCCTATCCACTTCATTTTTAATCTAAATTTTCAATAACAGTTGCAACCCCTTGGCCCAATCCAATACACATAGTCGCAAGTCCATACTTCTTATTATTTTCTCTTAGCTGATGAGCAAGTGTTCCCACGATTCTTGCACCCGAACACCCCAAGGGATGTCCCAGAGCAATCGCTCCACCATTGAGGTTAACTCGCTTATCCATGCTTTCCAAAAGGCCCAGATCTTTCAGAACAGGAATCGATTGAGCGGCAAAGGCTTCATTCAGCTCTATAATGTCCATCTGATCCATTTTGAGTTTTGCCCGCTCCAATGCCTTCTTGGAGGATGAAACTGGCCCATAGCCCATAATAGAGGGCTCACAGCCGGTGCTAGCAAGTGAGAGGATGCGAGCAATTGGTTTTAGTCCCAGTGCTTTTGCTTTTTCTTCACTCATCACAAGGACACTTGAGGCGCCATCTGAAAGGGCCGAAGAATTTCCGGCGGTGACTGTACCACTGCGGGGATCAAAGACCGCAGGGAGTTTGGCGAGGGTTTCGACCGTTGTTTCAGGTCGAACCACTTCATCCACCGCGATCATGGCAGGTACACCCATTTCATCATGTCCAGGAGTTGCCACCATTTCATTTTTAAAGCGTCCTTTCAAGGTCGCCTCATGGGCCCTCTGGTGAGAGCGGCTCGCAAACTCATCCTGCTGAGTTCTGCCCACTCCATGCATACGGGCCAGAAGCTCTGCAGTAAGACCCATAGAGCCCGCACCTTTAGAAGTCGTCTTGGCCAGCGCTGGATTGAAATCCACTCCATGGTGCATGGGCACATGTCCCATATGCTCTACACCACCGCAGAGATAAACATCGCCTTGGCCTGACCAAATTCCCTGAACGGCCATATGAATAGCCGTCATGGAGGAGCCGCACAGACGGTTCACGGTTTGTGCGGAAACGGTCTTAGGAATTTCAGTTAGAAGAGCAGCATTTCTTCCAATATTATAACACTGCTCAAGAGTCTGCTGAACGCATCCCCAGATAATATCCTCGATCTCGGCGGGATTAACTTTGGGATTACGCTTTAGGATCTCACGCATGAGATGAGCTGAAAGCTCTTCTGCGCGAATATTGCGGTAAGCTCCCGCCTTGGATTTGGCCATGGGAGTTCTGATGGCATCGACAATTACTGCATTTTTCATATCTACCTCTTAATAATAAGTTTTATTGTTTTTAGCGAGATCCTTCATGAACGGAGTGAGTTCGTAAAGCTTTCCGATCTCAAGATACTTCGCTGATTCTTCCTCAAGCTTTTTCAGCCCAATAGTATCAGCGTACTTTAAGGCACCCGCTCTAAAGGGAGGAAAGCCCAGACCAAGAAGAAGACCCATATCCACTTCAGTCGCGGTATTTACAATTTTATCTTCCAGACAGCGGGAAGCTTCGATGATCATAGGGATCATCATGCGCATGATGATTTCTTCGTCCGAGATCTCAATTTGTTTTGTAATCACTGGCTTAATCAGTTCATAAACCGCAGGGTTAACTTTTTTAACTGGTTTCCCTTTTTTATCATTCTCGTATTCATAAAAGCCTTTTGAGTTTTTTTGTCCATAACGGTTATTCTCAAACATCACCTCGAGAATAGTCTTTGCTTGATAGGCCATGCGATCGGGAAATGCATCTGCCATAATCTTAGAAGCATGAACTCCGGTATCGATACCCACCACATCTAAGAGATAGGCCGGACCCATGGGCCAGCNNTTTTCCATGACCTTATCGATTTTTTGAAAATCAACACCATCTTCAATCAAATGCACAAAGGCCTTAAAGTAAGGGAAGAGGATTCTATTTACCAAAAAGCCAGCGCAGTCATTTACCACAATAGGGGTTTTTCCCATTTGCGTGGCATAGTTCACTGCTTGCGCGATGGTTTCTTCAGAAGTTTTTTCTCCACGGATAATTTCCACTAAAGGCATTAAGTGAACCGGGTTAAAGAAGTGCATGCCACAGAATTTTTCCGGACGCTGAACTCCTTCAGCGAGTTTAGTGATAGAAATGGTCGATGTATTTGAGGCCAGAACTGTGTCAACCGAGACAGCTTTTTCTACTTCGGCGAGAACTGATTTTTTTATTTTCTCATTTTCCACCACGGCTTCCACCACAAACTGGGTTTGACCAAAGTCAGCGTAAGAGAGGGTTGGGGTAATGTTAGAAATAACTTTTGCCATTTTTTCTGGAGTAATTTTTTTTCTCTCAATCTGCTTATTGAGAAGCTTTGAGGCTTCTCCCATACCAAGATCGAGCTGCTCGCTTTTGATATCTTTCATAAGCACACTCACACCTTGAGAAGCCGATTGATAGGCAATACCTCCTCCCATAATCCCCGCTCCAAGAACGGCTCCCATCTGAGTAGGTTTTGCATCCTTCGTGATCTTCTTGGACACTTTCTTTAAATACTGATCTCCCAGAAAGACTTGAGTGAGGCATTCTGCGGTCTTAGTCTTAGCACAAGCTGCGAAGGTTTCGCCTTCTAGCTTGAGGGCCTCAGTACGGTCCAGGCGAGCGGCCTTTTGCATAGTCTCAACTGCTTTTACGGGAGCTGGATAATGAGGGCCCGCCATTGCAGCAATAAAACCCTTGCCTCCATCAAAACTCATCATGGATTCAATTTTATCCAAGCGAAGTGGGGATTTTTTCTGGGCGACTTTTGCTTTCCAGTCTAGCTCTCCTTTAATAGCACGCTCTAATAATTTAAGACCTGCTTCTTCAAGCAGAGCATCTTCAACAATTCCATCAATAGCTCCAAATTTCATGGCCTCTTCGGCCTTATAATGTTTCGCTCCTGCTATCCATTCAATGGCGTGATCTGCTCCAATCATGCGAGGAAGTCTCACTGTTCCTCCCCATCCTGGTATGATCCCTAATTTCGTTTCCGGTAAACCCATGGCCGCTTTAGGAGAGGCCAGGCGATAATCCATGGTGAGAGCGATTTCGCATCCGCCACCCAAAGCAAAGCCATTTACCAGAGCGACCTTGGGATAAGGCAGATCTTCATACCCATTAAAGACATCATTGATACTGGCGATCCAGTCGCGCATTTCTGCTTCTGATTTTTTGAAATGATCCAGGAATTCAGTAACATCTGCACCGAAGACAAAGCCACTAGGCTTACCAGAGGCGAAGATAAGACCATTGGCCTTCTGCTTTTTAATAACTTCAAGAACATCTTTTAAATCCTTCAAGGCGATGGCGTTGAAGACGTTAGTGGATTGATCTTTAAGATCGAAAGTAACTTTTAAAATGTCGTTGGATAATTTTTCCAAACGAAAGGCGGGACCTGTATAAAGCATATAAACTCCTTCAGAGAAAATAGAAATATTGTACTCTCATAGAGGAGATTTATCTAAGAAATTGCCGTCTGACCGATCTAGTTGGTTTTCAGACTTTCAGTAATTTTGCGAGATCTTGGCGGATATCTTCTGGTTCAACATTGGGGGCATAGCGTTTTAAGACCTTGCCTTCAGGGCTTACTAAAAACTTAGTGAAGTTCCATTTGATGGCCTGAGTACCCATGATCCCTGGTTTCTCCTGCTTTAAAAAGGAGTAGAGAGGAGTGGTCTCTTTTCCATTTACATCTACCTTAGCAAAGAGGGGAAAGCTCACCTGGTAAGTCAGACTGCAAAAGCTTTTAATCTCATTTTCATCCCCCGGCTCCTGATGGCGAAATTGATTGCAGGGAAAACCCAGGACCGCAAGCTGACTCCCGAATTCTCGATGAAGGGTCTCAAGTCCCTCGTATTGAGGGGTAAAGCCGCACTTGCTGGCGACATTCACGATGAGGAGATATTTCCCCTTATATTGCTCTAGAGAGGTATCCTGGCCATTGATATCTTTAAGGGTGAAATCATAAATTGAAGAGACCATAGATACTCCATACTTGTTAAAGTTCAGGTCTTTGATTAGGATGCTCTGACTAATGACTATTTTTATAATCAATTGATCAAAAGTCTATCACTATGCAGAAACGGGCCGGAATTCGCGATCGTTGTCCCTCTTGCAGGCTCAATAATAATCTCTGTCTGTGTGAGCACATCTCACCCTTTGAGATAAAAACCAATGTCTCTCTCATTGTGCATGTAAGTGAGCTTAAGCTCACTTCTAATACCGCTTGGTTTGTGAATAAGCTCTTGCCAGAAAACTCACAAATTTTTGTGAGAGGAAGAGTTGGAGAGAATTTTGAAGCAGCTCCCGTCATGGAGACGACTGGAAATCCCTTCTTTCTTTACCCACACGAAGATGCGATTGAACTTAATGCTGAATTTAAAGAAAAGCATCCAGGTCCCTATCATTTGATCGTTCCCGATGGTAACTGGCACCAGGCAAGAAGAGTTCGTAAACGAGAAGAGGTCTTCAGGTCACTCCCTGCGGTTAAGCTTCCCGCAGGGATTTTAGGAGAGTATCGTCTAAGGAAAGCACCTCAACCAGAATGGGTTTCGACCTTCGAGGCCGCGGCCTATGCCCTGGGCATTCTAGAAGGAGAAGATGTTCGTGAAAGAATGATGAGCTTCTTTCGCCTTTGGGTAAGAACATCTATTTTCAATCGCACCAAAAAAGAGCCCGATTTTTAGGCGGCCAAGATATCAATATGTTCAGAGTCGAGATGGTCTTTGAGCATCTCTAAGGCTTCCGCATGAAGCTGACAAATTCTTCCCTCTGATAAATTCACAACCTTAGAAATTTCATTAAAGTTTAAGTCTTCATAGTATTTTAGAGTCACTATGAGGCGCATAGTTCTTGGGAGTTCGTCCATAATAACGGAGAGAGTTTTCTTTAATGTATAAGCTTCGAGTTCTGTGTTTTGAAGGGACTCAGTCGATTGGGTTTCGCCTTCTACATACTGCTTAATAGTGTCACCTGATTCATACTGCTCAAGACGAATCATATCCTTAGATTTAAAAGGAAGAATATTCGACATTTCAACCGAGGTAGGGACTCTTCCCAATTCTTCTGTAAGATCATTTTTTGCGCGCTTATACTTTTTCTGTTTATTTCTCTCCGAGCGGGTCATCCAATCCTGCTTTCTTAGCTCATCGATGATCTCGCCTCGGATACGAAATTCAGCATAGGTTTTAAACTGATTTTTCTTATCTTTCTTATACTTATTCATGGCATCGATGAGCCCAATCACTCCCACCATGACTAAGTCCTGGAATTCTAATACCTGGTGATAATGGTAGTGATAGTGCTTGGCCCAGTATCTTATAGTGGGCATGAAATTTTTTATAATATCCTGCCGAGAAGTCTCTTGAGGGTTGTTTCTTGCATTCAAAATGGCCTCCGATGTAATAGAGGCATTATTGCACAAGGGCACTCGGATAATGAAAGAGGTCTGTAACTTCAGATGTTTAGCTTACAGACCTCAGAATAAAAATTGGGATTTTTGCCAAGATTAGTTGGCGATTAGTTCTAGTTCTGCCTCTTCTTCTTCCATTAAGGCATCTGGAGTCGAGAGCCATTCCATGTATTCATGGTATTCCAGGATCTCATCACGAAAGATAACCACCCGCCAATTGGCCTGATTCTGATCTAGGCTTACTACGTCTGAAACATCAAGTACTCTCTCCCGCACCTCGATAGGTAGCGAACTAAAAGCGGTATCTGCTTCCAGTCTAAGAATCTTTTTGCATTTCATAAGGTAGTAGTGTGGTTGCATGTTTCACCCTCCTGGTGAGATGTAGATCATTCCTTTGATCTATCTAAAGAAGATCGTTTCACGGAAAAAGTAAGGTTTCAAGAGTCTGTCACAATTTTTTTATTAAATGATCTCACTCAACTGTCTGGCTTACTCAGACTTTCCTTTGGCACCACCACTTTGGCCCCTCTTAAGGGACACTGTGGCCCTGATTCGGCTAAGCGTTTATGACAAGTCTTGGAATACTGGTTTGATGTTAATTGGCATGTTTCCTGCTCTCTTATACCGCAGGGAGAGCATCCCGAGCCTCAGGGAAGGAGCGATGAGAGTCCAAGGTTGGGGCCCATCCGGTTCATGGATGAACCACTTTTATTAGAGTCTCGGAATTCTTTTGATAAGTCTGCGATTAACTTCGGGAATAGGAAGTTCCCAAAGTTTTGGATCACTGGTGCGAGTGAGTATTTCTTCTTTAATAGCGGAGTAAAGGGCCCGCAAAATTTCCTGATTACTTCTTTCATTTTCTTCAAGCTGTGAAAGGAGACTCCATAAATGAGATCTTACCGGACTTAGCATGTTGTGAGCTTCATCATGATGCCATGATTCGCTTTCATGGGAGAGAGAGAAATCTCGCTCATCATTGGCTTGAAGATCTGGATCAGTAGGATGAGCAAGTGCATTTTTTAAGGCCTTAGGATCCCTGGTATAGACAACAGCAACTGCATCAGCAAAGAGTTCATGATAAGGGGACACGATCCAATCCCAATTTTCTATATGGGGATATTTATTTAAAAGGGCGAGTTGTTCCATTGCGAGCTTTGAGTTCGCACTCTGATCCACTCCTGGATTAAAACTTTCGCGAATAATAAGACCCCATTGTCTGAAGATATCGAGCCTTCCTTTAAACCATGGCCAGTCCTCTTCCAGTTTGGCATTTAATAATGCATGACCTAGCTCATGCATCCAGAGGATATCTGTCTGATCTTTCCGATGTGGGATCTTTCCGTGCTGATCAAAGCTCGTCACCAAGCTCGCTTCAAAGGCACTTTTATCTGAGTAAAGAATAAGATCGGATCTTGCATCAAAATAAAAATCAATTCCACCCAGAGAAGTGAAATCACTTACTGAATCACGAACTTCATCCAAAACTTCTATAATCGAGGACGCCGTCTGACAGTCCTTATTGATGCCATTTAGAAAGATGAGACTTCCTCTAAGGGGAGAAGTAATCTCTGGGCAGACGATATGAGAGGCAACTGGAATTTTTTTTACAAGAGGAGAGGACTTAACATTATGGCATTGAGCTTTGGTCAAATGTCCATTGAGATTAGGAAATGTTTCATGCATAAGATTACGCACATAATGCTCTTGAATATGCTGAGTGTTCATGACCACATGGCCAATTTCATGAGCAATGACATTATATCCTGGTGGATAACCACCTTCACTCATAGGAGTGGTTCTCATGGTCTCGTTATAATGATTCACCCAAATAGTATTAAGTGCAACTCTTTGATCTGGAGACTGGATACGCTCTTCTGGAACAGCAGTCGCGAGAATGCTCGCATAATCGGGATCAAAGCTTTCCATTAAAAAGATTGTAGGTATTTGAGTTTTGGCATACTTCTTAGCTAAAGTTAGGCCACCTGTTGGATCCTTTATTTCATCAGGATCGGTATATCCTTCTAAATCAAAATAAACTTCACCTTTCCCCTCATCATATTGAAGAGAATCAACTTCTATCTTCACTCCACATTGCGCATAGATTCTCGCAGTTTCTTCTAGATTGCTTTTTAGCTCACTCAGTTTCCAGGGCCCTTTTTCAAAGAGCACAAAATTCAAAGGAAGAGTATGAGTGAAGGGGCGAGAATCGGTCTTATAGAAATCAATCTCAAGTTTAGACTGAGTTGATCCCATGGCGGAGAAACAAACAAGTGATGTAAATAGAGCCAAACCGATATTATTCATTCATTCAGTTTCTCACAGCTCCTCTGGCGAGGGTGAGGTCCTGGTAAAAACTTCAAGGGGTGCCTAGAGAATGAGCGACTGGGGTCAGCTTGGCCACCTCAGTGGTGACGTCCTAGCACTTCTTAAAAATCCTGACCCCAATCTAACGTATTAAAAAGACACAAGTTCTCACCACTCAGAATTGGCACGAATTCTGCTAATAACATTTGTAACGAGACCACTAGGATGGTGATCTCAGAAAGAAAAGCAAGGAAGCTAGAGATGCCCAACAAGGAGAAATCAAATGGAAATGATGGTAGTTTTAGGCGGTCTAATGATGATGATGGTGACAAGCCTGGTGCTCCAAAGGGCGTCTTTTAAGAAAGTTTGTGTTGAGAAATAAGATGTGAGATCCCCCTGAATAAGGGGATCTTTTAATTTAGAAGCTCGCACCGATGATAAAGTTAAAGAAGGTGAAAACGGTATCATCTAAATGGGGAGATTCTTTTTTAAAGCTCACCAATCTATGTCCCACTCCGATCCAATCGCATCCTAGAGTAAAGTGTTTCCAGGTCCATTGATTCCCGATTCTTATTCCTGCTCCGAGCGAAGTATACTGGGCGTCTCTCGATTTATTTAACGAGAAGATTTCGTTAATAAGGCCTGTAGTATCTTCACGTGTGTTCAAATAGAAAACTTCTCCAGCAGTATAAAAAGAGTTACCAAAATAGCGCTTATATTGAGTAGCAATGCTAGTTTGAAAATCCTCTCCAGTGCGATCAACCCCAAGTTTAAGGCCTATCAAATTATTGGCATCGATAAAGTACATGCCGGCGAGCTGAGAGGGCGACATGCGGTAATCTCCCCCGGTTTGAAAAGTGAATTCATACTTTTTATTTGATCTGCCTTCGAGAGAGGAAGCGGCCGGCATATTCTGGGAAAGAATAAAACTAAAGATGAGTATCAATACTTTGAACATACGCGATTCCTATATCTCGTGATCGGTCAGAATGTCTTCAAAGAAGGATCCTATTTTTCTTTTTTGATCCCAGAGATGAATTTCAAGAATCCAGGCATTAGGGACCACATCTTCTTCGCATTCCACCAGTCCACCCTTAAAGTGAATCTGATGAGGAAAGTCTCCGATGCGATGGCCATCGCTACCCATATTCAAATGCAAACCAATAGCTTCTGCCTTCAAACGGGCAAATTCATAAAGAGGGGCACCAGTGAGATGATGCTTTTTCCAATAGGCCTCAACCTCATAGAAAATCTTCTTAGAGGCTTCAGACAAATATTTAAGTTCATGGGAGCTACCTAAGTTGAAAGTCTCTCCATAATCAGCTTCGTGCCCGAAAATCACGGGGCCAATATCGAGGAAGAAAATATCTTCATCCTGCAGGATATAGGGATCAGAGGAATCTCGAAAATTTTTGAGTGTATTAGGACCAAATCTGAGTTTGGGTGGATGCCACTGCTTTTCCACACCATGCTTACGGGAGAGTTCTTTATAAAGAGCGTGGGCCTTATCTTCTGTCATTCCGGGAGTAATAAGAGAGGAGAGCTCATAGGTGAGATCCCGGGCCACTTCACGGGCCCGGAAGAGTTTTTGAAGATCGAACTTCTCTCCAAAATCCTGAAGGGCCATCTTAGACAGCGGCCTTAACTAGCTCAGAAGCGCGCTTTCCATCAAAGCGTCCCTTGATCTGTGGCTGAAGCTCCTTCATGATACTTCCCATATCTTTAGCACCATTTGCTTTTATCTCATTGATCATAGCGATGACTTCAGATTCCTCAAGGGATTTAGGAAGATAGGCCTTGATGACCTCAAGCTCCTGAACAATTTTATCGTACGCTTCAGTTCCTGATTGATACATCTCAAGCGAATCCTGAAGACGTTTGGCGTGAGAAACCGTGATTGATAATTCATCGACTGGTTTTGTAGAAGTGTTATTCTTGATGAACTCTGCCTTCAGCATTCTGAGAGCATCAAGACGAGGCTGCTGCTTGGCCTTCATGGCCTCTTTGATATCATTATTAACTTGTTCCATTATTGTCATATAGGCTCCTTAGCGCTTCATGTTTTCCATACTGAGGTGAAGATCAAGATCGGGGTGGGTCTTCAGGAACTGAAAGAGATTTTGAAGATCATCAATACTCTTGCTCTCGATTCTATACTTTTCATCCATGTACTGGGACTTACCCTTAAAGCCAGACTCTTTAATAAGTCGGTTCATAAGTTTCTGGGCGTCCTTATCAAAGCCAGCGGAAAGAGTGAGGGTCATCTTCTTCATCTTCATGCCAGTGGCCTGGATCTCAGATTCCTTCATCCCCTTAAAGCCAATGCCTCTTTTACCCATGGCCGTTCTTAAAATATCCAGGAGTGCTTTAACCTTAGTTTCATCTTCGGCCCTAAGCTCGATGAGTTTTTCTTTTTCTTTGTAATCAATTTTGGCGTCGGATCCCTTAAAATCGAATCTTCCGCTGATGACCTTCTCTGCATTTCCGATAGCATTTTGGAGTTCCATCTCATTAACTTTCGATACCAAATCAAATGACGCCATAAAATCCTCTCTCAATGTTTCAAGAAGTTATACTAGCTTTAAAAGTACCGAGAGATAAGGTGATTTTTGATGTTTCTACCATCGCCCAGGCGAAGCTCTGCGTAATAATGCCCAAAAGGTACCGCATACCTTTTAGTTGCGCAGGGCTTCGCCTGCGGGATTATAGATGTAAGTTATATAATCCCCGTAGATGTCACTTCGCTTAGTGATGCCGGAGTGAATCCAACCTTTTTTTTCATAGAACTTTACGGCCTTCTCATTTTGGCTAAGGCATTTAAGTCTTAGGGGAGAAGGAAAGTACCTTGCCACTTCATCCAATAGGGCAGAGCCAATGCCTTTATTATGAAACTTCCTATCTACATAAAGATGGTGGATAAATGAATCCTGGGCCCAGACACTTATAAAACCAATGATCTTACCATTTTTTTCGGCCACCCAAATTTCTTCTTCTAAGGTGTCATCGGAAAAATCACTTAGCTTAAAATGAGCAGGATCCACCCATTTGAAAGTTTCTACTCGACTCTCGAAATAGAGTTTCTCTAAAAAAGGCCCGTCCTCTAATTGAACTCTTCTGATGCTGAATTTATTCATAGTGAATATTCTATAGCATGAAAGTGCTTTTCGGCACTTAGAGTGTCTAAAAATTAACACCCCTATGTAAAATTCAGAAGAAAGAACCGGAAAATCTAATCTTTCTTTATGATCGTCCCTATGAATATTCTTTTATTGCTCCTTGGTCTTATCTTTTTCCCACGATCGGCTTCGGCTACACTTTTGTATCGGTCAGTAGGGATAAATTTTACGGTGATTGAAAAAGTAACTGAAATTACTCTTGAGCTTCATGATGTGATTCAACATCCCGCCGCGAGAGAATTTGAAGATAGCTTGGCCTTCCTTAAAAAGAATAAAGAAGTTATTATCGATCTGAGTAGTGGAGGCGGCAGTGTTGAAGAAGGTCACAAGATCATTGCCTTCGTGGATAAATTGAAGGCCCAGGGCCTAAAGGTTAAGACTCGAATTCAGAATGGGCGCATGTGTGGCTCCATGTGTGTTCCGATCTTTCTAAGTGCAGATATCCGTGAAGCGTCCCCTACCAGTGCCTTTATGTTTCATGGAGTGACCACTGGCTGGTCGACCAAACCAAATAAGCAAAGTACGGATGAGCTCTTTTTTTACATGAAGAGTAGGGGGCTCTCTGAGAGTTTTGAGAATTATCTCTGGCATGAGGAGGCCCTTTCGGCTCCGGGAGAGTATTGGCTTACGGGGAGTGAACTCATGGAACTTCATTCAGGGATTATTACAAGACTCACAGAAAGACATATAAGAAAAAAGAGCGTAACCATGCCTTTTATACCAAAGCTATAATATGCAGAAGCTACTTATTATTTTAATTCTCTCAATTCAAAGTGCATTGGCCAGTGATGCCTTCTTCTATAAAGACGAGAATTTCTCGCTAAAAAAAATTAAACGCAGTGATAGGAATATCGTTCTGTTGAATGGCATTATCCGCTCTCCCATGGAGCGTGAGCTTAAGAAACTTATCATGGGCCTTGATCACGCCAAACCCGTTGAACTAAGACTCAACTCGGTAGGGGGATCCATCTATGAAACCCGCAGTCTTATTGAATTCTTAAATACTTTTAAAGAAAGCGGGGGAGAACTTATCACAAGAGTTGATCAGGGAGAGATGTGCGCCAGTAGTTGTGTACCACTCTTTGTCCAGGGTTCAAAAAGAGTCGCCGGAAATGTGAGTTCGTTTATGTTTCATGGAGTGGCGGTTCTCATGATGACCAATGTGCCTTCAGAGTTTGAAACCAATATTATGCTTAAGTTCTATCGGGATGCTGGCATTCAGGAGAATTGGATTCAAGAGCATATGGCCCTGAAGGTTTGGTCCACTCCCAATGAGACCTGGTATAATGGAAAGGAGCTCTTTCTGAACGGCTCAAATTTTGTGACCGAGCTTTTGAATAATAGGATTTTTTTTGAGCCGTATAATAGAGATTTTGGGGATAGACCTAGGTAAGGCTAATCATTCTTAAGAAGAAGATTATCTCTATGAATCGCCACCTTCGAAGGAGCATGCTCAATTAAGGTTGAAATCTCTAGAGATTGCTTCCCCATAATGAGTTCCATCTCGCGAAATTCAAATTCCGTGATTCCCACTGCAATGATCTTATTTCGATGCTTCACCTGAATGACATCTCCGCGCTTAAAAACTCCATGAACTTTTCTTACTCCAATAGGAAGAAGTGAAGTATTGCCTTTCATCAGGGCAACTGCCGCTCCTTCATCCACCACTACCCAAGCGTCGTTTTTCACCACGGTTGAGAGCCAGGACTTTCTGCGGGAGGTTTGCTTTTCGGGATTACCTTTAAAGAGAGTCCCCCCTTGGGCCATTAGGAGCCTCTCGATAGGATGACTAATAAGAAAGGTACCAATGATCACATCCACTCCTAGTGGAGTGAGCTTTCTCACGGCCTTGATTTTGGTATCCATGCCTCCGCGACCCACTGAAGTCTTGGCAGCAAATTTTACTCCTGAAAAGTCATCACGGAAATCAATCTCGTCAAAGCGCTTTGCACCTTCTTCTTTGGGATTTTTATTAAAAAGCCCATCGGCTTCGGTGAGAAGAATTAATTTCTCTGCATCGGTTGCCTCGGAAATCATCACAGCTAGCTGATCATTATCTCCCACGGTAATTTCATCAAAGGAAACGGTATCGTTTTCATTTACGATGGGAAGGATATCGTTTTCTAAGAGGCGATTGATGGTGTTTCGAATATTCAAAAACCGTTTGCGATCTTTAAAGTCCTCATGGGTGACAAGAATTTGAGCACAATGAGCATGGGCCTCATGAAAGGCATCAAGATAGGCCTTCATCATTAGGGGCTGGCCTATGGCAGCGGCTGCCTGCTGAAAGGAGATCATCATCTTTTTTTCTTCAGGTCTTTGGATAAAACTTCTCCCGGAATTGATCGCCCCCGAGCTGACAAGAATGGGAGAGAACCCCTTCGTTTTTAAATGAAGGAGTTCTTTTACCAGGGCCTGAATTTTAGAAGGAGAAACTCCACCGGTCTCATCGGTAACAGTCAGCGAGCCGACTTTTATGACAATTCTTGTTTTCAGAAAGTCATCTCCGGGACATGGGCCGGAATAACCAATTCGGCTTCAGTTAAGCTCTTAATTTCTTCAACAGACACTCCAGGAGCGCGCTCCAAGAGATGAAACTTTCCATTCTCCAGGCGCAGAACTGCGAGATCGGTCACAACTAACTTAACACAGTCAACTCCCGTGAGAGGAAGTGAGCACTTTTTTAAGATCTTAGATTTTCCATCTTTGGAAGCGTGAGACATGGCCACGATGATATTCTCGGCCCCGGCCACGAGATCCATCGCCCCACCCATGCCTTTAACCATCTTGCCTGGGATCATCCAGCTCGCGAGAGCTCCTGTTACATCCACCTCAAAGGCACCCAGAACCGTGAGATCCACATGGCCTCCACGGATCATGGCAAAGGAGTCGGCCGAAGAGAAAAAGGCAGCTCCCTTGATAACGGTCACCGTTTGTTTACCGGCGTTGATAAGATCTGGGTCAACGGTTTCCTCAGTGGGGAATTCCCCCATACCTAGGATTCCATTCTCCGACTGAAACATCACTTCCATTCCCTGAGGGATATAATTTGCTACGAGAGTGGGGATGCCAATTCCCAGATTGACGTAGTAGCCGTCTCGCAGTTCCTTAGCTATTCGCTGAGCAATTTGTTCACGTGATAATGCCATATGCTTATCCTCTTACTTTTTAATAGTTCGTTGTTCGATGCGCTTCTCAAACGTTCCCTTAATCAGGCGATCCACATAGATGCCAGGAACATGTATGAAGTTCGGATCAAGCTCACCAGGCCCCACGATCTCTTCCACTTCCACCACAGTAATTTTTCCGGCGGTGGCGATCATGGGATTAAAATTCGCGGCAGTCTTTCTAAAAATAAGATTACCCGTGGTATCCGCTTTCCAGGCCTTCACCAGAGCGAAATCGGCTTTTGGAAAAGCCTTTTCTAGAACATAGGGCCGTCCCTCAAACATCTTCACATCCTTACCTTCGGCCACAATTGTGCCGTAGCCAGTGGCGGTGAAGAAGCCTGGAATCCCCGCACCCGCCGCGCGAATCTTCTCGGCCAGAGTCCCTTGCGGAGTGAGTTCCAGTTCTAGTTCTCCCGAGAGCACGAGCTTCTCAAACAGGGCGTTTTCACCCACATAGGAAGAGATCATTTTTTTAATTTGCTTATTTTCTAAGAGCAGACCAAGTCCAAAGCCATCCACCCCAGCATTATTAGATACACAGGTGAGACCCTTTACTCCCATGTCCTTAATCTTCTGAATGAGGTTTTCTGGAATACCGCAGAGGCCAAAGCCGCCGACCATAAGAAACATATTGTCTTTAAGGCCCGCCAGCGCCTCATCGTAGCTTTTGACCACTTTATTAAAACCGGCCATGATGAAACTCCTTTTTTATAGCTAAAAGGTACCGCATACCTTTTGATAAATCTATGAAGCCAAAAAGAAATTTGAATTATGACACCGATGGTCTTGGTAAAAAAAAACCGCTTCCTAAGAAGCGGTTTTAGTAAGTTAGAAGTCTTTGATGACGTTTACAAGATCTGGAAAGTCGATAAAGGGATTACGAACTTTCTGGAACTGGGCGATGATCTCGTGATTCGCTTTTTCTTCTTCATCCACAGGATCAAGAATATGCCACTGACGAAGGATAATTTCTTCAACTTGAGAGATCTGCATTTTATAGCGAGTTGAGAAGTAGAACATGGAGCGGGCCACGTTTCCACGGTGCTCTACAGGTGGAGCAAAGTGAATGTCCTGATGCTTGGCCAGGCGGCTTCCAGAGCAGTCTTCCACCGAGAGCTCATCTTCGCTGGCACTCACATCACCGAAGCGGTAATTTCCGCGCTGGCTATTGGCCTTAGAGTCAGTTGGGTAGAGATGATGAAGATCGGATTTCTGCATGTCTTTATTAAAAGAGCTTGAAAACTTACTTTGAGGCCAGGTGTGTTCCGTATTTACTCGGTCATGCATGGCCAATGCTTCATTGACGTCACGGAAATAAAACTTCTTCCCGCAATAAACGTCTTGAACAAATGTTCCCGACTGATCTTTTTCAATATAGATTTTTCCGAAGAGAACCTTTCTTGCTCCGCTGTAGCCAAGAACTTCGTGAGAGTAGCAAGAACCTTTACTGCATTCGTGAGAGATATCATCATAACCATCGGTGCCATTTCTGTGATTCCCATCCAGAATTTGGAAAAGGTATTCCTTGGTTATGCCTTTTGGATAGGCCTGATAGAACTCCGCGCTGTAGTAAGAGAGATGGTTGTTAGGGAGCTTTTGATTCACCGATGCAAAGACTGTCGTAGCAAACAGAAAACTTAAGAATAGGCATACACGCATTTGATTCCCCTAAAAAAGTTGCTCAAAGCGTATTAAGCCCTATCTTAATTGTCACTTAATTTTTTCTAATACTTTGTTAGTTTTCTGTGAGGGTAATTTGATACTCGGCATAAAAAATGACTCTCTGAAGGGCGAGCTTCAAGGCTTCATTGATAGGTTTAAACTCTTGAATAAGCCGCGGATCGATGGCCCCCATTTGAGATGACCAATTGGCCATGACTGGTGCCCCAGTAGGGTCCAGGGGATCTGGATACAAGCTCTTCAGATGTTTACAAATAGAGAGATTAACCTCTCTTCTCTTATTATGATAACCAGCGACTCCAAACATGCGGCAAACCGATGGGCGCTCTTGATAATGCCCACAGCGGCCTTTGCCATCTTCTCCAATGGGAACAAAGTTCAAGCAGATCCCAGTGGTATCGTTTTCAAGTTTTTCCAGCCACTCCTCCACTAGTCCCTCATCCACTATCCGGAGGGCCATAGGAATCATTTCAAATACCGTGGCTTCTATATTGGGCTTAAGGCAACACTTCCCACACTCGGGGGGGCAGTGAAGACCAGTGGAATTCTGATAAGAGGAGAAGGTAAGAGACATCTCTTGGTAAAGTTTTAGAAGATAATCGGAAAATTCTCTGATATTCATAGATGATGACTCAGTTCTTTTTCGCTCTTACTAATCCAGAAGCAGAACCACTTCTTAAACTAGAGGTTTTATCCCACTTTCCAAGTTTTAAATTAAGCTATTCTAGGCCGGGATTTTTAACTTTTAAAGGGGATTCTTCAGGGCAATTTAATCCTTTAATGGCCAGGCTTTCGGGAAAGTGTTTGGGGAAGTTCCAATTGGATGAACTTAAATACAAGAAGGCCTGGGTATGGAAGCGGGATGAGAAATTTACCATTCCTAGTGAACTAGCGGCCTTATCCGATCAATCCTTATTTAAAGTGGGGGAAACCGTCACATTAATTATGATGGTGGGATTAAATGAATACTGGGTGGGGGAGTATCAGCTTCAGTCCCACCACTTTCAAACTCCCGGTGAAGTGAGCTCTATTGAGGTAAGAAGTGTGCCTTCCCGCGCTTATTATAAGATCGCCGAGGCCCATGAGGCCTTTGATCTGCCTTTTGAAGAAGATGAAATCGTTCTGGAGTTAGGTTCTGCTCCCGGAGGGGCGAGTCTTTTTCTCTTGGATCAGGAATTAAATGTTCTGGGAGTCGATCCGGCCGAGATGGATCCCGTTATCCGAAACAATATCCGCTTTAAGCATCTTAAAAGACCATTTGAAACATTAAGAAGTGATGACTTTAGAAATGGAGTGGACTGGATTATTAGCGATATTAATCTTCCCCCAACGGTGGTCTTAAAAGAAGTGGAGCGCCTGCTCACATTCTTAAAACCCAAGGGATTAGTTCTTACTCTAAAGCTTAATCAGGAAAAACATTTAAATTCTTTAAAGTATACAGTGAAGAACTTCGAGTCCTGGGGCTTTGAGAATGTGAGGCTTAAGTATCTTCCTTCCCATCGTCAGGAAATAGCTCTTATTGTTCAGCACTCATAAAGCCCTGAGGGAAGAATTGATTATGGGGATCATGCTCTTTTTTGAGGTCATGAAAAAGTCCCAATTGATTCTCTCCATGAAAACGCTTGATATACTTTTGCTTTAAAAGCCCAATACCGTGTTCAGCAAAGGGCGAGCCCTTCCATTCCAGCACCTTATTATAGAGTTCAAGGAGCTTATCCAGGCATTTTGCCGACTCATCTTTGGTGGGCATATAATTAAAGTGGAGGTGAGCGTCTCCAAAGTGACCAAAGAGGCAATAGTTTACTCCTAGCTTGGCAGCATCCCGGTAAAAGTTTAATAGATCAGGATAGCGCTCCTGCGAGACCTGAACATCGGTTCCGACTTTCACCACACCCATTTGGGAATTTCTTTCAAAGATCGCCCGGGGAACTCCCGCTCTGACATGATGGAACTTACTTTCTGCAATCTCATAGACTTCATCGGCCGGAGTTAGTTTGAGGCCACAAAGCACATTGCCATAGATTTCTTCAAAGGCATCACTCTTGATTTCCAGAAAGATCACGTCCTGATTATTCCCGAGTTTTTCATCGGGCTTCAGATAATTCATGCAATTGGCATCTAAGAGCTCGCAAGAAATAATGGAGTTTCTATGAGGTTGAACGGCCTCATAGATCTCGAGATGGGGCCCCATATCTTCTTCCCAACGAGGCAGAAGCATAAAAACGTAATTTACGGCGAGATCTTCTACTGTTTCAATTTCTACCTCGGTCACCAGACCCAACTGCCCCTCGGTTCCAATCATCAGATCGATTTCTTTCTCAAAGCGTGGATAGGGAGCATTCTTGAAGCTTGCGTACTTGGCATAGTCTTCCGAATATTTTTTAAAGAAGGCCGAAGATGTATTGAGGGGAGTGTTTCGATGAAGTTCTTTTTCCTCGCCCTTGAAGTTTAGATATTTAAGGCGAACCACTTGCGAGCGCATGGTTCCAAAGGCAAAGCAGCGCTCGCCGGTGCAGGAAGTGGCCACGCCGGCGGTAATAAGGGCAAGTTGCTCCGTGGGTGAGGTCTTGAGATTTCTCCCCTGGGATTTTAAAAACTTCTTGGCCTCTTCCCAGGAAACCGCTCCTCTTAAAATGAGATTACCCGATGAAGTCAGTTCCATATGGGGAGGAAGTTTAGAGAGATCACACAGATAATAATCCTCATCTTTCTTCCACGGCAGAAGGCTGTCGAGCTTATCGTAAGGGACAACAGTTGAGGTTTTTGATGAGAAATAAAAGCTCGGCCTGTGCGTTTGGAGGTGACGGGCGAGATCTTCTTGTGAGTAAAATGTCTTAGTAATAAAGGCCATAGATGACTCTCTTTGTTAGTGTCATTTTAGCCGTTTTTTTAAGGAGAGGCCATGGAAGTTGTAGCAGTTTTGGGTGCATCCAGTGATTCTTCCCGTTATGCCTATAAGGCGATGGAAATGCTAACGGAATATGGGCATGAACCTATTCCCGTCCATCCTCGGGAAACCGAAGTTCTGGGTAAGAAGGTGATTCCTAATATTGGTGAGCTTGCCCAAAGTGGCAAGAAGATCGACACAGTGACGGTCTATGTGAATTCGGCCATCTCTGCTAAATACGAGAAGGATCTCATAAAGCTCGCTCCCAAGAGAGTGATCTTTAATCCGGGAGCAGAAAACCCAAGTCTCGCTAAAAGCTTAAATGAGAATGGCATCAAGGTGGAGAATGCCTGTACCTTAGTTCTCTTGAGAACTTCTCAGTACTAATCCTCAAGGCAGCGAAGAGGAGAGTTTCTTCTGATATAGGTTTCAAGGAGTGGCCAGTAGTCACTATCTGGCACAATTTTAAGATTATTAAAGACCACCAGACCCAGGACATTAAAGAGCTTCATAACCCCATGAGGAACTTCCGATGGAAGAGAAATCGAGTAGTATTTCATGCTATTGATGGGCTCTTCATTGATCATGGCGGTAAAAACGGGATGCCGCTTAAGATCAAAGGCCACGGGTTTTGTCTTGCCTTCGATCTTCGACTGAAGTCCATCGATAGTGACTTGCAGAGCGAGCTCAGAGCTTGCCATAGCATTGAGAATCTTTTTTAGGAGAAATCCCGATACTGTAGCTCTCCCCACTTTCCAACCCTTATCTCCCCAGCTTCTAAAGTGGGGGAAGTTATCGATCATATCTCCATAGGTAATGTTTCCTGCTTTGATTTCCTCTCCCTGGAAGACATCAAACTGAAGACCCAAATCCGTCTTGCCGGCCTCTCGGGTAAGGCGGGCAATATGACGAGACCAGCAGGTTCTTGTCTCATAGGTGGTGCCATCCTGGTATCCACTGAGCTTTATTTCGCTAAAACCAATCACTTCATCCCAACGGCGATTAAAGTACTGCTCCCGGTTCTCATAGGCCTCTTTTACAAACTTTTTCATGTCCTGATTTTCGGGAATGTCCTGGTTAATATCATAAATGCGATAATCCACCATCACCGACTCACCCTTGGGTTTTATATCCATTATGAGGGAGCCCACATACAGGGAACTCGAGCCCGCCTGAAGAATAGGAACTGAGCGACCTATGAGATTTCTCGTCATCTCAGGTTTGTGAAGTTTAGTATGGCTATGTCCTCCTACCACCAAATCGATGGTGCGAGACTTTCTGACTAAGGTGATATCTTTATCCAAACCGATGTGAGTCAGAGCAATAAGAAAATCTACTCCGTGTTTTTGCGCCTTCCGGGCCATGCGAATTCCCGCATTATGAGAATCCCGGATGAGCCCCAAAGGCCTTAAGGGATATTGGTAATGAAGCTCAGAAGTTGTGAGTCCA
The DNA here is from genome assembly GCA_002381765.1 of Bacteriovoracaceae bacterium UBA4097. GTDB lineage: Bacteria > Bdellovibrionota > Bacteriovoracia > Bacteriovoracales > Bacteriovoracaceae > Peredibacter. The sequence continues at coordinate 104,098 of DFXX01000025.1, forward strand.
AAGACACGCACCTTCATGCCACTGATATCATAATCCACCCAGCTTGGAAGAAGTCTACCTAAGCGCATAAATCTCTTTCCAATAATATTGGCCGAGACAATCTTGGTCTTTAAATCGGCTTCAATCATCTGGCGGCTGAGTTCACGCCCACCCAGAATAAAATCATGATTACCTAGAACACTGACGTCCACTCCCAGGTGATCCAAGGCCTTAAGGGCGTCCACTCCGTTATTAGAAAAATAAAACGATGATCCTTCCCCGAAGTCTCCTCCATCTAAGAAAAGAGTAGGGATCTTTTGCGCCTCTGCCTGAGCTCTGAGTTCATCCACCACTGTTTTTAGACGGGCATATCCTCCCAATCCACTACGAGTTCCCTCAAAGAAGGAATGAAGATCATTGGTATGAATAATTTGTAAGAGCTTCGCGGAAGCTGAATTTACAAATGTGAGGGAAAGAATGAGGGCAAATGTGTTGATCATTTTCATCGGGATTTACTCATAGAATAGTAATGTTTAAAGGGCTAGAGTTTGATTAAACCGCAATACTAAAAAACAGGAAATACCTGTAAAAAATGCCTAAATAAATTCGGTATCGAGCTTTAGTTCACCTAAAGATGGCCAATAAGGCCTGTTCTCGCTAAAAAATGATTATGAAAAATACCGAACTTCTTCTTCCCGTAGGCAATATGGAAATGTGCCTGGCCGCCGTGCACTACGGGGCCGATGCCGTTTACATTGGTGTTCCTTTTTTTAATGCCCGAGGAAGGAGTGCGGATTTTAGCCTGGAAGAACTCCAGGAGATGATCGAGCTCTGTCACCTCTATGGGGTGAAAGTTAATCTCGCTTTCAATGTGGTGATCTTTCAAAATGAATACCCAAAGGTCATCGAACTTTTAGAACAAATTCTTCCTATGGGGCCCGATGCCTTTATCGTGCAGGATTTGGGACTCGCCTCACTCATTCGTCATATGGCCCCTGAGCAGAGGATTCACGCTTCCACTCAGATGACCGTGACCAATGCTGATGCCATTAAGCTCGTGGATGACTTAAAGATCGACCGCTTTGTCCTGGGTCGGGAGAATTCCCTGAATGAAATTAAACTTATCCGCTCTCAAACAGAGAAAGAACTTGAGGTCTTTGTTCATGGGGCCCTGTGTGTGGCCTATTCGGGCCAGTGCTTTACTTCGGAATCCCTGGGAGGCAGAAGTGCTAATCGCGGGCAATGCGCTCAGAGCTGCCGCCTGGAGTATGAGCTGTGGGTGGATGA
>DFXX01000112.1:0-8892 GCA_002381765.1 Bacteriovoracaceae bacterium UBA4097
AAAAATCCATCATCACTAGTGGATATACCATGCTCGAAATCAGCACCAAAGAGCAAACCACCAGACTGAAACGCAGCTGGAAGGAGGGATTAATTAAAAAAACCGACCGTTTGTAAAATGCCAAAGCTTTATCCTATTCAAGGTATTATTAGCATCATAAAATAATCTTGAAATTTCTGCTAGATAGGAATATCTGAGCATTAGTAGACCAATTAAATCAACTAGAGGATTCCATGCTTGATGATATTAAAAAGAGATTAGGACAAATCACCAACCCCGCTACTGGAAAGAATTTTAACGAAGAAAACCGTTGGCAAGATATCCGTATGGATGGGGCGAAGCTAGTGGCCCAATATAATAGAGACGGTATCTCACCTGCTGAAAAAAGAGTCATTGAAGGTGAGATTCAAAAAGCACTGGATGGCATCGTAGGGGTGGAAAATATCATGGTTAAAACCACTTCCACTCAATCTCAGGATGTCTTTAAGGCCCTGGATCAAAAGCCCACACCTGCTCAGAAAGTTCCAGTTGAAACTCAGCCGGCGCAAATTAAGGCCGGTCACGGAACGGTTGGAAATAAAAAGTCTGTTCCAGGAGTAGGAAAGGTTATTGCCATTGGTTCTGGTAAAGGTGGGGTAGGAAAGTCCACCTTCACTGCCAACCTTGCTATGAGTTTATCCAAGAAAGGCTATAAGGTTGGGGTAATCGACGCCGATATCTATGGGCCCTCTCTTCCCATGATCTTTGGTAAACGCGATGAAAAGCCACGCTCCAATTCAGAAAAGAAGATCATTCCAGTAGAAGCCTTTGGCATCAAGTTCATGAGCTTTGGCTTTTTCATCAATGAGCAAGATCCCGTCATCTGGCGTGGTCCAATGCTAGGGGGAGTTATTAGCCAGTTTCTCTTTGATGTAGATTGGAACGGTACTGATTATCTTCTCATTGACCTGCCACCTGGCACTGGGGACATTCAGTTATCGATGGTGCAAAACGCTCATGTAGATGGAACCATTATCGTATCTACTCCTCAGGACATTGCTCTCTTAGATGCCAAGAAAGGTCTAGAGATGTTTAAAAAACTCAATCTCCCTGTTATTGGCATGGTGGAAAATATGAGTTCGTTTATTTGTAATCACTGCGGAACCGAACATCATATTTTCGGTGAAGGTGGGGTTTCCCACGCTGTGCCTGCTCTTGGAGTGGACCTCCTGGGACAAATTCCTTTGGAAATCGAACTTAGAACAGGTTCAGATAATGGTGTTCCTTATATGTCGCAAGACGCCTTTGAAGGACGACCAGTCTGGAAGGGCTTTATGGATGTTGCAGGAAAAGTGGAAAACTTCTTCGGGGGAGGTATTGCTCCTCAACCAAGCAAGCCAGGTCTCTTTTCTAAAATGTTTGGCCTAGGAAAATAACCAATGGAACTGAAGATCATGGCAGTGCTGGATGAACAAATCTCCGTGCAGTTCACGGGAAAGATTAACATCCTCTCTGCTGTGAATCGTCAGTATCTGGGACATGTCCTGTTTAAGTCCGGAGAGATCATCCAGGTGGTCTTCCAACAATTTAGAGGCCTCAAGGCATTCTATCATCTGATCATTCAGGAATATTCTCTCGCCACTTTTAGCTATGTGGTGGAGCCGGAGATCGTGGAAGAGAAAGAGAGACAAATTCACTATCCTTTTGCCGTCATGAAAAACAAGTTGGGAGAAGTCTTAAAGCTCTATCGCGAGTCACTTAAACTGCGACCGCCAGATAATGTGAAAATTGTTATTGAAGCGGGTATCGTCAAGGCCACTACGCCCATTACACCTCAGGAATTTGAAGTGTTAGAGCTACTTACCGACTGGAATAGCCCGAATGACATCTATCAGCATAGCAATCTTCTCGATCATGAAATCACCCTGGCCTTAGTTAATCTAAGAAAAAAAGGCGCGTTAAAGATCCTGTCCACGCAAAACAATCCCTGATGACCACTCAAAAAAAAAGCGGTATTATGGGATCAAATTAAAAATCTAGGGGTTCTCATGAAGTCGCAAAAACATAATGAAGGTGATTTGAAAGATCTTAAAGTTAAGATCGAGAAGAAAGTGGTTGAAGATCTTGAGATCATGGTTAAGAACATGAATATGAGCATGGACGATATCGTAGTAATCGCTCTTAAGCGTTTCCGTTCTTCTCACACCGATTATATGAAGCAAGTTCCAAGAGCTGAGTAAATTCAATTAAGATAGATACATTATGGAGAGCAAGCACTAATTGTCCCATATCGAAGACGAGAAGTATTTCCTCCTAAAGAAGTGAAAGAACCTCCTAAATGAATTGTAGTATTAAAAACTGCAATAGCATCAACAGATCCGGAAGAATTGGGATTCCAATTGGTAATAACGGATCCATTTGCTGTATCGAATGAAGCAATTCTATTTCTGGACATACCTGCGATACTTGAAAAGGAACCTCCGGAATACAAGATATTCCCATCATTGGCCAAAGAGTATACAAAGTTATTGGGACTGGGGTTCCAGGAGGTGGCGGCAGCCGTCGTTGTATCGATAGCTGCTAGATAGTTTCGAGCTTGCCCGCCAATATTTGCAAATCGTCCACCAGCATAGAGATTACCGCCGGAAAGTGCCAGAGCATAAACTTCAGAATCAGCATTGGGATCCCAGGCATTGGCATTACCAGTAGAAGTATCAATGGCGGCTAAACGGTTTCTATCTAGCCCACCGATGCTCGTAAAATGACCTCCAACGTATAATGTTGATCCTGAGAGAAGCATCGAAAGGATCGCGGAACTAGGATTAGGATTCCAGGAGGAGGCTGCGCCCGTAGAGGTATCGAGAGCAGCTAAGTTGGATTTGGAGAGACCTCCAATTCTAGTATAGGATCCACCAGCATAAAGCTGAGTCCCTGAAAGTTGCATAGCATAAATGGTGCCATTGATATTAGGGTCCCAAGAAGTCACATTATTGGTTGCGGTCAAGACTTCAAAAGCAGCCATGTTATTTCTTAAGGTTCCACCGATACTATTGAAAGTACCTCCTATGTAGACCCTGCTCCCGTTGACCGCAAAAGTATTTACATCTCCCATGTAGGGTACAGGATGCCAAGCTACTACTCCACCTGAACTATCGATGGCAGCTACACCCTCTCTGGACTGTCCTCCAATACTATTGAAGCTTCCAGCGACATATAAAACATTATTGGAAAAATAGATATTATCAACAATGGAAGCTGCTGAAGGGTTCCAAGGCAATACCCTATTGGTTTCTGCGGTAGTATCAAGAGCTGCAAGGCGATTTCTTGTTTCTCCCTCCACCGTTGTAAACCACCCCCCGATATACAGAGTAGTCCCATCTATGGCTATAGACTCAACAATAGCATTTACCACTGGATTCCAAGAGGTCAGAACTGGGGTAGTACCGCTAGCATCAAATGAAGCAACTTTTCTTCTGGAATCAGTAGATAAATTATTGAAGTTTCCTCCGATATAAAGATTGGTTCCTTCAGAAGCAATCGCATTCACGGGGCCATCAGGAACAGGGTCCCAGGTGAGCAAGCTACCGTCCGTAACGTTAATGCCAGCAATACGGCTCTGGGACTGGGCACCTACTGTAGTAAACGAACCTATGACATATAAAGAAGATCCTATTAGAGTCATACCCTCAACCCTGCTGTTTGGACTGGGATTCCAGGTACTTGCCACACCTGTATCTGCATTAAGGGCCGCAAGAAAACTGATAGGTTGTCCTCCAATGCTGCTAAATTGTCCGCCTACATAGAGCGTAGGGCCTGATAAGTAGAGGGAATAAACTGTTGAGCTAGGGGAAGGGTTAAAAGCATGAAGAGAGCCATCACTATTGATTCGGGCCAAAGAGTTACGGGTAACTCCTCCCACATTATTAAAGGATCCTCCTATATACCAACCACCAACCCCATCAGGTATAACAATATTGATTGTTCCATCTACACTGGGAAAGCTGATATTGGCCATTCCTGTAGAGGCACTTACCTCTGCGCCTTTCGATTCTACCCAGCCATCATTGACAGCATTAAATTTACCTCCCGCATAAAGAGTTGAACCTGATAGGATGAGGGAGTGAACAGTGTCATTAACTCTCGGATTGAAAGGTAAAACATTTCCGGCAGCATCAAGAGCTGCGATTCCATTTCTTGGTTCGCCTTGAACATTTTTAAAACTACCCCCGATATAGGTTGTTGTCCCATCGGTGGCAATAGCATAAACCCATCCATCCACAGAAACATTGGGACCGTAAGTCAGGCTGCAAGCAGTTGGAGCAGTATTGTTCTTCCAGAATCCAATGTTTATTCTTTGTGACCAAAGATCTGAACTAATGAGTGAGATGATTGCAAGAAAAAATAGCTTCATCTAGAATCCTGTAATCCAAGAAATATATACAACAGTACCAATTCTTTGTAGTGAATAGATAGTATGAGAACTGCTGGTTCTTGCTGCATTTGCCGGCATAAAGCGGTAAGTGACGGTTGCGGCATCATCACCAGTGGTGGTGGTTGCAAAATTACATTGAGTTGTTCCTGTGCTTGTTACCGCTAGTAAATAACTTCCCCCATCTCTCAAATTGGCGAAGGTAATAGCACTTGCACAGTTATAGCTAGTGGTTCCTGAGTTTCCTTCTGCCCAATCTATCGTCCCTGTTGTAGAAGTGAAAGATTTAGAGCGAAGCTGGCCCTCAACGTTTAGCTTAGTATTTGTTGAAGCCGTAGTACCAACACTAACATTCCCGGTCCCTCGACTGACATTACCCGAAGCCTCTATCCATCTTCCCGGAAGGTTGTCGGCATAGGCCTTCGTGGCAGCATCGGTATTAGCGGTAGGGGTAGCGAGATTAATAATCTTATTTGTGCCGAGATCAAGATCGTCGGTCATGGCACGGCTACCATCGAGTAAGACATAGTTGGTACTGCCACTGGTGGCGGCATTGGCCTTAGCCTCTAGTTTTCCAAAAGCTTGAAGAAGTGTATCTGTTGCAACGAGATTGGTAGCAGTACCTAGTGCATATCCAGTTAAGGGGGCTGCAATAGCTCTAGCATTAGTGAAATATAAATTAGTACCCTCTGTCACCACGCTGGTTGATATGGCTTGCCAGCTTTTATCACCTCGAAAAAACTGGGAAGTTGTGCCCCCGGTAATTTCTGGCTCTTTATCTGCTAAATCATCCACTAAATTTAATATCTTGGATTGATCGATGGCCGCCGTTGCTGAGATATCATCATTGACAATACTGCCATTTACAATTTTGCTAGAATCAACCGAGTTACCTGCGAGATGAGAATTAGTCACTGAGCTCGCGGCCAATGAACCTGTATTATCGGCATCAACTATCCAGCTTGAAGTTCCCGCATCCCACTTGATCACATCGCCGTCTTGAATACCTGTAACATCCAGGTCTTCAATTTCTTCTAGCTTTGATCCATCAAGCTTTCCGGCCGTTCTAGCGAGCATTCCCCACGAGTAATCACCACTCATAGGAACCACAATGCCTTGACGAGAATTGAAACTCGCCACCGTATTATGACCCACTGGGATTTTCTCCCAAAAGGTTCCATTGAATATTACCCAGTCTCCTAAATCTAAAGGTACCGGTCCACTACCAAAATTTCGAGTACCAGCTACGGTAACAATATAATACATACCCGCGGATCCACCAGTGGCCACAATGTCGGGAGTATCGGTAAGAGCATCATAAGTACCTACATAAATCTGAGTCATGGCGATGCTCGATGGGCCCCAATTAGTTCCATTAAACCTTAAAACTTGACCTGCAGTTGCTCCCATATGATGAAGCTTCACGGCCGTTACCTGACCATTCTGAAGTTCAAAGGTTATAGGGAAGGTCGCAGCTGCATGAGCGTTTGAAATCACGAGATTCAGGGTCTGGCCAATCAAGAAGCTAAGTGCACTTTTAGCGTTTACAATAAGTTGATTGGAAGATTTGGATTCGATTTCAAAGATATGGTTGGTAGAACCTTGTAGTTTTACTTCAGAAGAGTTCAGAAGATTAGATCCATAAATAATCATTTGATCATTTGAGAACTCAATATGAGAGATCTGAGGCTTAAGTGTAGATAATTCTTTTATGTTCATCTTTACTTTAAGTCGGGATTTCATGATCTCTTCACAGCCCACGGTAGTTAGGACAATAAGAATAAAAACAATAAATTTCATAAGATAAGTGATCGGTTCTTCTATAAGAATAAATTAATGAGTTTATATGAAGAAATCTTAAGGATGAGCTTTATAGTCGGTTCAACGAAATGAGTATTCACCGTGGTAGGTGTTTAAAAAATAACATCCCCTTGTAAATTTTTTAAATTATAACCCTCGTTTGCAATTCGCTCACATAATGAGGAAATAATTTAATAAATAAATAAGGAGAATTAATGAAGCCCATAAATTTTAGATCAATGATAACAACCTTTTGTCTCTTTGTTGCACTTTTCACTCAAGTATCTGAAGCCCGTATAATTGGTATGGTTGGTGAAAGTTATGAAGGGGACGAAAAAGTTAAAATAGAGCTGGCAGGTTCCAAAGCAGATCCTCAATTGAAAATAACCACTTATTCTACGGAAGCTAATCCTGTAGAAGCAGTTCTAGGTTCGGTTTTTTTGAATGAAGAAGGTGAACCAAATGCATTTTTAAATAAAGGAGAATCATCGGCCCTGATGATTACGTTGCATCAAAAACCTATGTTCGATGAAAGCGACTTCTTTAATGTGTACCACTACCCAGAGGAAGACCGTGAGCAGAAATTGAAAGAACATAATGAAGCGATGGAAAAAAAATATGTCTTGGCAGAGCGAACAACAATTCTCTCGATAAGAGATGATATTGTTAAACCTTCTATTAAACCTGAATATGTTGAAGAAGTGGTCGAAATGATTCTATCTTCGACGACCTTTATTGTGTTTCAAGAGCTGAAAGAAGGTGACTATGATACTGGTTTAAAATATGTTTCTTTGCAGGATTCTGGGGCCAGGTACGTCGGCGATGTTGTTTACGAAACTAAATAAACATCAATAGATATCAATAGTGAATTAGATCAACTCTTATTCACTATTGATCATAAATTCGTCATAAATTTTGACACTTGTATAATTCTTGTAAACATTTTATCCAGTTTATTATAATCACATCCATTATTTTAAGGACTTGCCCTTTCCATTTCTTGGCATCTCTCTTGCTCTATACAGGGTACATAGAGGTGAATTATGAACTGGAAAAAGAAGAAAAACATTGTCGTGTTTACAGCGGCCTTCATCTTTACGATGACTGGTATCTATAATTCGATAGTGATCAATACCGAATCATCGATTTCCGGTGACATGAAGTTCGTCAAACGCTTAGACGAAGTTTATGGAGTTGTCACACCTGGAAGAAGGGTCGCGGCTACCATTCAATGGCAGAAGCTGGAAGAAAAGAAAGTTAGGGCCATGAGAAATATAGTAGTTCAGGAAGTAAATCAAATAGCTGCTGCTCCTGCATCGAATGTAATAGATGAACCCTTGCCTTCTCCAGCGGCTGCCGTGCATGAAGAGTTAAGCCTGGGGCTGGTGGAAGTAGCTAATGCTACAAAGTGGCAAAACGGTCTCACTCAAGGGCAGTTCTCAGGAAACTTAGAAACCAGTAATGGGATCATTCAAAGTTTAGCGGTATCTCTTCCGGACGGAGAGAGTATCGCAATCTCGTATGCTGAGATGACCGGAAATGTATTTGAATATGATTACAATGGGGAAGTCTTCAGTGGGATGATGTATCAGGTAGACCAGAATTCCTATATGGTTACTCTTACCAGTGGCCCACTGGATGGAACACGCTTGCGCTTTTCTTCGGGAGATTCGGTTGAGAGACAGGAGTTTGATCAACAAGAACTAGCAGCAGAATACCAAGTGATGCCTGGTGACTTTGGTGATGTGAATCACCGTGAGCAAGAAATGGCAGCTATGAATCATGATAAGATGATGCAGAATCAGAGCTTTGAAGAGCAGTCTTATAATCTAGAAGAAGAGCATCTTTAACTAGGTGAGGGGCTTTAAAGAAATCATTTTATCTTCAAGCTCTTGAGTAGAATAAAAATCAATTTTACCCAAAACTAAAATGATTTTTGTAAAAGGCATGGGTAGGGTTGCTTTATTCCAGCTCTTTTCAAAAACATGCTTCCGCTTAGGAAATGCCTTCACTGGAACGATAGGGCGCTTACATTTCTCTGATACCGCAGTAATTCCTTCTTTCACTTTGTAGATCGGTCCTCGCGGCCCATCTACTGCAATGGTAGAACTATAACCCTCGGCAACCTTCTTCATCAGTGCCAACAGCCCTGCCACTCCACCACGATGAGATGATCCTCTTACGGTTTGATAACCCATATACTCCACCGCAGAAGCCAGCATTTGCCCATCCTTGGATTTAGAAATAAGGATGCAGATATTGTGTTGAGAAAAATAAGGTAAGCAATTTAAGTCATCCTGGTGAAAGCAAGCATAGATGAGATTCTTTCCAGGATGAGGTTCCCGGTAGGTGAGATCCTCAAAGAATATCTTTTTATCATTCTGGTCTTCGAACTGAAGCTCATACCTGAATGTGGAGGAATAGGATTTGTAAAGAAAGCCGGCCAAGAGGCCGGCCAGTTTCTGGAGTAGCAAGTATTATTTTCCTAAAAGTTTTTTAAATTCTTCAGTCATCACTGGAACGATCTGGAAAAGATCCCCTACGATACCGTAGTCTGCTTTAGTGAAGATAGGAGCATCTGGGTCAGAGTTGATAGCAACGATAACCTTAGAAGTTCTCATACCAGCTAAATGCTGAATAGCTCCTGATACGCCACAAGCGATGTAAAGAGTTGGAGCAACGGT
>DFXX01000112.1:9043-31002 GCA_002381765.1 Bacteriovoracaceae bacterium UBA4097
GATTCTGAGTCATGCCAAGAGCATTTGGACGGATAGTAACAAAGTGAGGTTTTGGACCAGTCACTTCAACTTTTGCTAAACACTTACCAGCAAAAAGCGGGCGAGTACCAGCGAATGAGCCACCATCAAAAGTGAAGTTCACTACGTCTGAAGCAAGACCAGCATCAAATTTTGTCGCTAGACGTGGAAGAAGGTCTTTACCCATAGAAGTCGCACCAGCAAAGACATAATCATAGCTTTTAGACTTGATAAAATCAGCTAGAGCATTTGAGTAACCCTCTGGTGAGTATTTATCTAGTTTATCGCCTTTAAGTTTATGAACATTCTGAGCACCATTAGCAGCCAGTTTAGCGATTTCTTCCGCAGATACATCACCGATCACGGCAACATCAGCTGATTGACCAGCGAGCTTGCCTAGAATTTCTAATGTGACAGGCTTAACTTTACCTTCGTGCAATTCTGTAAATACAAGTACGTTTGCCATATATTTATCCTTTCAAAAATTAGAGTACTTTAGCTTCAGTTCTAAGTAGGTTTACTACTTGAGAAACAACTTCTTTCTGTTTTGCAGCATCAGTTGCATCAAACTTCTTACCTGCTGGTTTCTCAGGAGGAAGACGGAAGTCAGAATACTTAATTCTTCTGTCTGCATCTGAAACACCAACATCAGAAAGTGAGTATTGGGCCATTGGCTTTTTCTTAGCTTTCATAATACCAGGAAGAGAAGCATATCTTGGAGTGTTAAGACCCTTGTTACAAGCCAGAACACATGGTGTTGTTACTTCGTAGACTTCAAGAGCTCCACCTTCAACTTCGCGCTTAACATTGACTTTCCCACTAGCAAGTTCAAATCCAACGATCACAGATACTGAAGGAAGATTTAGCATTTGGCCCAGTACTTGTGGAACTTGAAGAGCATCGTCGTCGATAGCTTGCTTACCAGCAAGGATCATATCTGGCTTTTTACCCGATTTTTCAATAGCACCCTTTAGGGCTTTAGCAATTGAATAAGAATCTAGATTATCCGGAGCCTCCACCAGGATGGCTTCATCAGCACCCATCGCCATCGCCGTTCTTAGAGCTTCAGTATCTTTGGCTGAACCCACTCGTACAACTGTTACGTTGGCGGCTGAGTTAGCTTGCTTAACAAGAAGAGCTTGCTCTACTGCAAATTCATCATAAGGATTCATGATCCATTTGATTGATGATGTTTCAATGAAACTCTTATCACCATTTGGGGTGATCTTTGTTTCTGTGTCTGGAACTTGCTTCACGCACACAAAAATATTCATATATATTCTCCTTTTAGAGTCCGTTATTTGAGAAGTTCTCGGGCCATCACCAGACGTTGAATCTGGGAAGTTCCCTCGTATATTTGGATGAGTTTGGCATCCCGCATGAGTTTTTCGACAGGATATTCTCGGCTATAACCATAACCACCATAAATTTGTACTGCATCTGTTGTGATTTGCATACAAGAGTCAGAAGCGAAAGCCTTAGCGTAAGAGGCAATCTCCGTATTTCGCTGACCTTGATCACACATCCATGCAGCTTTATGAGTTAGAAGTCTTGCGGCTTCAACCTTCATTCCCATTTCAGCAATCATAAACTGAATGGCCTGATGTTTTGCTATGGGCACACCAAATTGAGTTCTTTCTTTGGCATATTGAATAGAAAGATCCAGTGCTCTTTGAGCTCCTCCCAGAGCGGAAGAAGCAACAAGTGGTCGGGAATGATCAAGAGTACTCATGGCAATGGCCCAGCCTTCGCCAGGTTTGCCGAGCATATTTTCTTTGGGAACTTTTACATTATTAAAACGAACGGCTCTGGTATCAGATGAACGATGCCCCATCTTGTCTTCTTTCTTACCGAGTTCAATTCCAGCTGACTTGGGATCAACAACTAGTGCTGAAATACCTTTATGCTTGAGGTTGGCATCGATAGTTCCGTAGACCACAAAGAGATCTGCATAACCCGCATTGGTAATCCACATCTTCTCACCACTCACTATCCAATGATCGCCGGCATCTTTAAACTGGGTTTTAATCCCTCCAGCATCTGATCCATTATTAGGTTCAGTCAGGCAGAAAGAAGCTATCCTGAATTCTTCAGTGAAAGGAGTGAGAAACTTTTTCTTTTGTTCTTCTGAGCCACCTATAACGATAGGAAGAAGGGCGAGGTCATTGGCCATGAAAGTTGTATTCATTCCCATGCACCCATAGGCCAGGGCTTCACTGATGATCACTCCATCTAGAGAAGAGAATCCAGTTCCTCCATACTCAGCAGGTATACAGGTATTGATTAGACCTAGTTCCCAGGCCTTCTTGAAAATATCAGAAGGGAAAATTCCTTTCTCATCGAACTCATGAGCATGAGGAATCATTTCATTTTTAGCAAATTTTAAAGCGAGTTCTTGGATCTCGCTTTGTTCCGTCGTAAGGGAAAATTCCATGTCTCATCCTTGGCGGTTTAAATCGGAAAAGCATCTACTTTGAAGGACTTCGGAATTGTAAACCAATTTTGAATTGTTTGGAAGAACGGCAATTCTTGAAGTGGTTTTACAACAAAACTTCTCTCCATCCAGCGGGGATGGGGAACTGTTAAATGCTCCGTATTTATATTATCTGTGCCCCAGAATATTATATCAATATCAATCGTCCTTGGGCCGCGCCATGATTCTCTGACTCTGCCCATTGTTTGCTCAATTTTTAGCAGATGGTGCAGAGTAGCTTCTGGAGTAAGAGTAGGAAGTTTAAATTCTAGAACTTGATTAAAAAAATCAGGTTGGTTTTCATAATCCACAGCGGGCGATTTATAGATGCGGCTAGCAGCAATTAAGTGCATTTCTTGGCTGAGAAGTTTTTTTGCTGCATCCAAAAGGACAAGAGAGTCACCGAGGTTAGATCCGGTAGCAATGATAAGAGACATTATCTTTTCTTTCTTTTTTTCTTCTTTCCTAATGAGTCCTCACCGGCCTTATCCATCTTGATGTCAGAATAATTATTTAAGAATGAGGGCATCTCCGATCCTTTGGGAGGTCTAGGGTCACCCTTGACTCCGCAGGAAACGAGAAAGAAAAAAGACATAATTAAAAGCAAATTAGAATTCAATGGCAAATCCAATATTCAAATTGTCTGTCCCAATATCAGCCTTGAGGAACCAGCCAGGGACTAATCTTCTCAGTACTGTTACCCCAAAGACCGGACCAGACTTTCTAAGTTCTTCAATGGTCTCTTCTTGTTCCCGGTTAGCTATTATATTGTTGGTATTACCGGCGTCGGGGCTTACAACATTATAAGTGTGATAACCAATGTATGGCATGAAGAAGGTATATAAAGGGCCTTTAATATTAAACTTTAACCGGGCAGTAAGATGATTTACCAAAGTTTGCTGACCATCGCCTGGGTAGCTACTAAGAGAGGCTCTGCCATACTGACCCTCGATAAAGTAATTATCATTAAACTGATAGGCCCAAGAGATTCCGAATTCTTCGGTGCGAACAGTTCCTCCACGGCTGGGTACTTCACTTGCCTCATAAAAGCCACCACTCAAAGCAACAATATTATCGGGTTTGATATGGCGGTTCTTATTTTCATCAAATATCGCCAGATCATCTTCAAACACAACATCCCCAGTGTAGAGATCCTCTTCAGAACGAATCTTTCCTAAAGCTGAGGTATCTTCGGCGACGACAGGTTTTTTACCAAAGGTTGAATCATCACCCTTGATGATTTGCACTTCCTGATTTCTTTGAAGTTTGCCCCATTGTGCGAGAGAATAAATTTTTAAGATTTTAATTCCTACCTGTCCCTGATGATTCTTGGCCACCACTGCTCGTGCCGCTAAATTATTCCCTAAAGCTAGAGAAATAAAATCTCCCGGACCTAGTTGTTGATTATTATTAGTAAGGATAAAAATCTTCTTGGAGTTTGAAATAATTTTTATTGTCTCATTAAAGACATTGTCACCCGTTGCGGCCATCGTTATATTGGCGTCATCAACTAGTGATTGCGCTCTGACTTGGATGCAGCCCAGAATGAGTAGCAGATAAACAATATTTAGAGTCAATTTTTTCATTAGTCTTATTATTCTAAGAAATTAGCTTAGCTACGTAAATCAATCAGAAAAAATATAAAATTGATCGATTGAGTCAAGATTTATGGTGGTATTCATACTACGCTTGTTTTACATTGTAGATTCAGGAGATTTTCATGTCAGAGTTGGCCTATCAACGCCTCGTTAGTTCATCGAACCCTATGTTTGTAGTGGTTGCCGGAAATATCGGTAGTGGTAANNGATAATCCCTATCTTTCAGACTTCTACCAGGACATGAGTCGCTGGTCATTTCCGTTACAGGTTTATTTTCTTACCCATAGATTTAATACACATAAAGAAATCGAAACTCTGCCGGCAAGCTCGGTTCAGGATCGTTCTATCTATGAAGACGCCAATATCTTTGCCCGGGCCCTTTATGAACAAGGGAAATTAGATGAGAGAGATTACGTAAATTATAATAATCTCTATAAATCGATGATTCAGTATCTAAGTCCTCCGACTCTTATGATCTTTCTGAGACGTTCAGTTCCCAAGCTTCAGGAAAGAATTAAGCTCAGGGGCAGAGATTATGAGCAAGCCATTCCATTGGATTATCTGACCAGCTTAAATGACTATTATGATGATTGGTATGCTCGCTATAATCTGGGGAAATCACTTATTGTTGATACCGATGAGCTGGATTTCCTCGAGAATGAAGAACATTTCAATCGTTTGGTTAAGCGCATCTGGGATTCAATTGACCAGAAAGATATGTTTTTCTACTTCTAACATTTAAGCAGTTTTTTCCACCCTCCCATTCACATCGCAAGTATAATAGACTTTCTTGTGTGACTTTAATCAGGGAGAGATTTATGAAATTAACGCCATGGCTGGTGTTGTTATGTATGGGCCTAGTAGCTTGTTCAGGCTCTAAGTCAGCACAGAAAGTTGATGAAGAAGTACCTCAAATTGAATTATCAGATGCGGATGAGTTTATCGACAGTCCTGTTGAAGGTTCAATCGACGATCCTGTAGCAATGGATTCTTGGGAAGAGCCGGTGATTGCTGCCGACGCTACTCCAGGTACCGAAGCACCAGTAGCTTTCGATGATAATGAATTCACTCCAACTGTTACAACCGTAGCAGATAATATGAATACAACTAAGCAGTACACTGTTCAAAAAAATGAAACTTTGATGCTAATTGCATTTAAGCTTTATGGTGATTACGACAGATGGAAGGAACTAGCCAATTATAACCGCGAGAAGTTAGCGGGTTCAACGATGCTTAAACAAGGCATGGTTCTTAGCTATGTTGCTCCTAGTGAAGAATTTGTTTGGAATCCAGAAGGGCTTCCTTACCTAATCAGAACAGGTGATACTCTTGGTAGAATCTCAACAAACGTTTACAGCACACACACTAAGTGGAAACTCTTGTGGGACAATAACCGTCCATTGATCAAGGATCCAAATAAGATTTTTGCTGGTTTTACTATTTACTACAATGAAAGTGGTCGTGAAGTCGCATCTGAGCTTTAATCCAAAATCTCTCTTATCTATAGAACCCTCGCGAAATGCGGGGGTTTCTTATTTATTATTGAGCTTAATGATTTTCATCAGCTCGTGTGGGAGCTTTATCATTCCTCGCAAGAACAAAAATATGGATATCTCCGATGATAGCTATACTGCTATGAGCACGCGAGATTATGCCGATCATCTGGCTTCCTTGAAAAATCCATTTCTGTCCACTCCGGGAATTAAAACGATCAAACTTGATAAAAAAATAGAACGTTATCTTGAAAGTCTTCTGGCCAATATTATTGGAAAAAATGAAATCTTCTTCAAAGATTTAAAGAGTGCTACGGTAACTATCCTGGATATCGATGCTCCTCTTTACTTTTCTCTGCCTCATGGGGAGCTGTTTCTTTCTAAAGGTCTCATCTCAAAATACATAAAACACGAAAGTATGCTAGTAAGTGTGCTGTCCTTTGAGCTGGTACGTTCTGAGAGAATTCTTTATCCAAAAGAAACAATAATTCCTTTGGGCTTCGTTCCGCTGGAGAGAATCATTACATTAAATAGGCTCTCGCTAGAAGAAAAAATGGAAATTCATAAATGGGCCTATCATCTAACCGTGCGCAGTGGATATGATGGTGAGTATTATCTGTCATGGCTCCAAACTCAAAATAGAAATACTGCTGACTTCATACTTCAAGTTGGAGATGCTAATCAGATATCCAGAGAAGAGTCCTTGTTTAAAGCTTTTCTCATTAAGCACTCACTAGAAGATACAATAGTTACTAACAAAAATTCATCTAAAGCATTTTATACATTTTTAAATCTTATCCGGGATAGGGTCATATGAAACCAGAACAATCTGAAAGGTTCCTCATTGAAGAGATTTTCAAGCAGACCCAAGATAAGGGAATTCTTAAGGACGTTAACTTAAAAGACATCGATAAGTTGACAGGGGATGCCTCAACTCGAAGGTATTATCGTTTGTTTACCGATAAGGCCAGCTATGTGGCTTGCCTAGATAATCCCTTTAATGATGATCGCTCCAAACATCCGTTTCTCTCAATTCAGGAATTTTTAAATAAGAATCAAGTGAGGGTCCCTAAAATACTGGATCATAATTTGCCTAAAGGGTATCTGCTCCAGGAAGATTTAGGTAATACAACACTCATTCAGCACATAGGTGCTCTTACTTCGAAGGAAGAAGAGCTCTCAATTTATAAAAAAATCGTCGATCAGTTATTGGAACTTCACCGGATACCAGAAGAGACTGCTAAAAGCTCTGATCTTTTTCATCTGAAATTTGATCTTCAGAAGTACATGGATGAAACCCGCTTTACTTTCAAATATTTTTTAAACTTCTTTGATAAAAATCAGGATGAAAATCTTATCCAAGAACTTGAAGCTCAGTTTGAGCCTATCATGAAAAGATTAGCAGAGAAGAAAATGGTAATCACCCATAGAGATTTTCATTCTCGTAATATCATGGTTCAAAATGGGCAGTTTGTGTTTATCGATTTTCAGGATGCAAGATGGGGAATCCCCCAATACGACTTAGTCTCACTTCTGGAAGATTGCTATTATGAGCTAGATGATAAAAACAGAGAAACTCTTAAACGATACTATTATGATAATCTTGACCCTGTCATCCACGGTCAAAAAAGTTATGAAGAGTTTCTTTGTCTGTATGAAGATATGACCATCCAGCGAGTCTTTAAAGCCGTTGGAAGTTTTTGTTATATCTACAACTGGCGAAAAGATGAGCGTTATCTTAAGTATATCGGTTTTGCCATGGAGAAGATTCGTAAAGTTATGATGGATAATCCAAAATATATCGTCCTTAAGAAAAAATTATTCCAACACTATTATGCAAATTAATCATTGTTTAATTCTTGCTGCGGGCTTTGGCACTCGCATGGGTGCTATCGGACAAAAATTACCTAAAGTTATGTGGCCTGTTTTTGAAAAGCCTCTACTTGAACTCCAGGTGGCTTATGCCAGAAACTTGGGCATCAAAAACATTTTCATTAATCTTCATTACATGGGTAAGGAGATTTACGAGAAGTGTCAGGGTAAACCTTCTTTTGAAGGTGTTAAGTTCTTATGGGAAGAGCCAGAAATTCTAGACATCGGCGGAGCTATCCATAATTTATCTTCTCTTCCAGAAATCAACTATAAAGGGAACTTGCTGGTGTTAAACGCAGATCAGTTTTTTTATCTGCAGAAAGAAGAACTCTATCGTTATTTAAGCCAGTATGAGAAATATCCGGCAGCTCTCTTTAGTTACAGGGTTGACTCAAGCCTAGGCTACAATGCCTTGGAAATTGACAGTAATCGCTTGATGAAAAACATAATAAAAAACCAGGATTTAAGTCCCGGTAAATTTGTAGAAACCTATACAGGTATCTCTTTTATTAAGCTACCTGAGCTTCCTAAGATAACAGGGAAAAGTGCTTTCTTTGATTCGGTTTGTCCATTTAAAGAAAAGGATATCCCGGCCATTCTTTTAGATAAGGTTGATTATTGGGATTTTGGAACACTAAAGAGATTTTGGGAAACATCGTTCAAAGTCCTAAGAACTTATCGGGATAATGCGACTCATCCGTTTCTTAGATTTCTCGTTCAGGAAAAAGCACTGAAGACCTGGAAAATTAATCTCCAGGAAACTTCCTATAATGCCAAAAGCTCCGGAGTCATTAATCTAAATCCTGATAAACTTATAAAAGAAATGTCCCGTTCTATTATCATGAGCGGAAATGAATCAAGCCCGACGAATGTACCAACTATTTGGTGGAATGATCTATCGGAAGAGGTTAAGTCGTGACTTCTTTGATACAATCCACTGGACAGACTTCAATGCAGAGATTGCAAAGGGTGCAACTCCACGGATCGATAGCATAGAGAGTTCCATCACTGATGACGGCTTTTTCAGGACATACCTGGCGGCAATTATCACAAGAGACACAAATTGATGAGATTTCTAAGCTAACTTGATTCATAATAGTATTATAGGGCAAAACTCATATGGAACAATTGAAAGTCAAAAAGAAAGATAGCATTGTCATCAATACTTCGATTTATTTGATCTTGGCATTTCTCTTTCTTTATTTGCAACACGCTTACCGACATCATCTGTCGCCTTTTTCACTGGTCTACATTAAGAAGAGTGCTGAGCTCTTCTGGTATATTGCAATCCCTATTGTGATCTCAATCGTTCTTCTGTGGCGGCATCATCTCTGGGCAAAGACAGCTTTTGCTATCTCGATCTCTATGGTGGGCTTTAAAGTCGTGGAAGGGCTCTTTATCGAATTTAATAAGATCATTGTGGTTGCTCTATTCTTTTATATCGTGATTGCTTTTTTTCTTTATCAGTTACTGGCCTACTACCGCGCTTTGGCCAGTATCAATCCCAACTATGAGTCTTCCGACTTATTCAATCCGCTACTTCGTCAGATTCCGGTCACTCTGGAATTCGGAGAAAATTCTTGCCAGGGTTTTTTGACCAACTGGGATCAGGAAGGCTGTTTTTTAAGGCTCAATTCTCTCTATAAACTACCCCATAAGCTTCAGGTAAAAATACATTTTCATGGAAGAGAATTTACGCAAATAGGGGAAGTTGTTGCTCAGTCTGTTGAATTACAAGGGATTGGGATAAGATTTAAAGAAACGCCCAAGGATTTAAAAGTGTTTAACTGGTCTGAATTCATGGAACTTGTCCAGGAATTAGGCTTTCAACCTGAAAGGTTAAGATGAAAAAGTGGATCATTCCTTTTTTATTGGTTCTCCTCATTGCTTGTGTAAAAGATGAGCTTACTCCGGAAGGGGCCTTAAAAACTTTTACTGAAGCACGATTTGGAAATGTTATTACCCGACAATTTGTCTTAGACCGGGTTACGGGCAAGATGAGACAGAGCTTTGAAATCATGTCAGATGAGGACTTCGCTAAATTTGCAGACTTAAGAAGTATCAGAAGCGATAGCTTTAAGATCCTTTCAAAATCATGTCAGGAAAAGAAGTGTTTCGTTACTTATTCTGTATCGTATAAAACTAAGAATGAAGAAGCTTCGTTTAATTCTGAAGTAAAGAAAATTGCCGAGCTCATCCTGGTTGAGGGGAAGTGGCTTATTGCCGATGTTAGTAACATCAAGACCTATCACGAATCTTTAGAGCCCATAAGCGCTTTGGAATAAAGAAATCTTTCCTGCCTCCGATAAGTTGATCAGGAGGCTCCATGAGCAATTCTGGTTTTCTATCATTTTTAGTGGATGAGACTTTCAAGCTACAAAGCAGTGGCGAAGTTCAACTTTCTTCTCTCGAGCAAAAACTCTGGGACTATGAACTCTCTTTTTTAAAGGGTGAATTTCTACCTCAAACCCAACTCTTAAGATTCCAGACTCCTTTTGGGGCGATGGACATTCCTGTTAACTGGTCAGTGTTTGCTCTGCATGATCAGAAATTTACTCATATAATTTTAGACTCAGAAAATGATGTGGATTTTTTATTCAGCATTATCCAAACTGCCTGGAGCAGTGAACTCAAGCAAATTCTCATCACTCATGCCGATGGTTTTTGTTATATGGTGGGGCTTAAATCCGGTGATGAAGCTCACTTGCATGATCTACTCAATCCACAAGTTCTACTCAGAAGTGCATAAAAAAGGCCCTCAAAAGAGGGCCCTTTTCATTGAAATTTTTTATCTTCTTAAAGAGCTGCGTAGTACTGCTTAAGCATAGAAGCATCGACTTCTAAGTTTGGTGAGTTACAAACAACATATCCACGGCAATCCATATCTTTAAGGGCCTTCATAAGATCACGCCAGTTGAATTTAGACTTCTCAAGATTGAGATGCTTTAAGTCACCCTTAGAGTTAGAGCTGATACCAGAGATGTGGATATGCATCTCTTGAAGAGCGTTGGCACCGAGTTCATTCTTTAAAGTCTCAAGCGTTTCACAGAAACCTTTATAATCATTTACTGATCCAGTACGAGCATAGAGATGAGAGAAGTCCATGCACGGCTTACAGCTTACAACTGACTTTGAAAGGCTGATAAGCTCTTCTAAAGAACCGAATTGAGACGTCTTACCAGTTAATTCCGGACGAAGTTCAATTTCAATATCCAGACGTGATAAACGCTCTTCAATCACGTTGAGGGACTTTTCCACCAGGTCAAAAACATCGTAGGGTGAATCTTTCATATAGAAAGCAGCATGGAAGGTCATAGACTCAGCTCCGCAAAGATCAGAAATCTTCGCTGTCTGAATAATTCTTTCTACAGAAGAGTCAATCTTGTCCTGCTCACGAGCATTAAGATTGATATAGTAAGGACCGTGAGAAGTTAGGGGTACACCCAACTCGTATGAAACCTTACGAAGGGCGGAAGAAACTTCTTCCTTCATTCGAACCCCATGAGCAAATTCCAACTGCATACAGTCTAAATTTAATTCATGAATGCGTTTTACGCCTTCCACTGGGTTGTTCTTTTTTACAGTACTGTTTGGAACACCTGCGGTGCCAAATAACAAACGGTCAAAAGCCATTAGAATTCTCCTTTCGGAACAAAAGAACTAAAATATTTTATTAATCCAGTAATCACATCTTTTCATGCAGCTCTGACAGCCCTGGCCTAGGCCAAATGCGGTTTTCAAAGCTTCAAGGTCAACTATCTGATCCTCAGAAAAATTTCTGATATCGGCCACACTCACAGCGAAGCACTCACAGATAAGAGTTTGATCATCTAACTTCTCAGGTGGAGGGCCATCTAGCAGCTCATCCAGCTTATCAATCTGACGAAAAAAGTCGTTGTCCATTTCATACTCTAATGACGCTTGGCGCGGCAACCTTTCTTTCATTCTGAAAAGAGTTGCAGGTTTATAGCTTGGGGTGCCATAAAAGTCCACGCTAAAGCCGGCGGGGTGTAATAAAGTAATACAAATAAGAATTATGTGATGCTAAAATACTGATAATATTCTGGAAATTACGGTTTTAAACTATGCGCATAAATCTCTTATTTTTCATTGCTCTCGCTCTCACCATTCTCTTCGTTTGGACCATGTTGAGTGGCGCCTGGATGGTGATTGCCTACTGTGTTTTGGCCTTCTGTTTGTTTGTTGCGCTGGGTTATTCCGATACCACCATCCTCTACATCCTGGGAGCGCGAGAAGTGAGGAGTGATGATGAAGAGAACTTTTTTACAGCGGCAGCTCAGGAAGCCTATAAATTGGCAGTACCACTTCCGAGCCTCTATTTTTACAATGGCAGTTTTGAGAGGGGCTTTGTGCTTCAGAATAGGCAGAAGGTCAGCCTCGTTCTCAGTCGATCTCTCCTCACTCACGCTCATTCGGCTGAATTATCTGCCATCTGCTTTGAACTCTTGCTGCAGGTTAAGAAGGGGATGGCCCCGAAACGTACTAAGGTCATGTTTCTTTTAGGAACTAAGTCCTGGTTAATACATGCCATTACGCAAATTCTAACAAGTTTAATCCCAAGTCGAGAAATTAAGCAGTCGGCTGCTTGGGTGATTAATTATTTACTCCATCCATGGCTCAGTTTTGTGTTTAAATTAAGCATGGGTAAGCGCTACTTTAAAAAGCTTCATAATCTTCTGGCCGATTTCCCAAAAGAAAAAGAAATGCGAGAGAGGGTGATGCTTAAACTGAACCATCCTATCGAGCTAGCTCATCTACCGTCGAAGAAACTCATTGAGCTGACTTCATCCAATAGAAGCCGTCATTTCCAGAATATTCTGGCCCTGGAACTTCTCCCTCACGAGTGGGATTCTCTACCATCTTCCCAGGAAAACATTCGTGTTGAAAAAGCTTAAGGAACTGGAGTTCAGTAGATCTGCGCCCCTTTTGGTGACCCTAGCGTTCATCATGATTCTTATTCAGTATTCTTTTCATCCCCTTGAATCCATTTTTTATGACTTTTGGATCAAGGCCGATATTTCTGCCAAAAGTTATAATAGTTCGATTGTTCTGATCACCATGGACGAAGAAAGCGATCAGTTCCTTGGTGAAAGTTATCCCTATACCTATGCTTCACACAATCGCTTGATGAACAGGGTGATTGCAGACGGTCCTGCCCTCATGAATTATTTTGTGACGATGGTGGAGCCAGACTCGGAGGTTGAAACTCGCTACCAGACCGAGTTTCATGATTCTATTCTGGCCTTCTCCCCGTCTGGCGATAGGTTTAGATTTGGAACTGAATTAGACAACATTGGGGAGCTGATTCCTCCTGAAAATTTAAGAGATGTTGGTTATAATCTGGCCCAGCTTTATAAAGATCAATTAGTCTTTGCTAAAGATGAAGTCGTGAGACGAGCTATTTTAAATATCTCCGGTGAAGACTCTCTTCATCTCTGGACTGCTAAACGTTATCGTGAACTAAAGGGTAAAGCTCCTCTGGATGCGACAGCTTATAAAGGAGCTCACTATAATTCCGAAGCCGACGCAAACTTCGCCATGTTTAAGTACTCAGGAAAGCCGCTTTCTTCAGATGTACAGGTCATTGCCTTTCACCGAGCGGTAGTGGGAAATTTTCCCAAGGGTTTTTTCAAAGATAAGATTGTTTTGGTAGGACCTCAGTATCTTTCTAACTCCAGTGATTTTGTCATAACTCCTTTTGATAAAAACGGATCACGAACTCCCAAGTTAGCTGTTCACGGTTCAATTATCGAAGCTCTGGTTTCTGAGAAAACAATCTTTGATGTGAAGGATTTTTTCACTCAGGTGGCTTCTCTCATCATTGCTATAGTCCTCTCGTTTATCATTTCGCGAGTTCAGCCCGTGAAGGGACTCATGATCACAATACTTTTGATAATAGGAATTCTGCTAAGTAGCTATTTTGCTTTTATGGCCATTGGCTGGTGGCTCAAACTCTCTCATTTGGTGCTTAGTATATTTGTTGTTTATTATATCTGGGTCCCTTTTCGGGCGATCGAGGAGTATCAGACAAGATATGCCATCCAGGAAGAAAGTAAGTTATTAAAACAAGTTGATAATTTGAAACAGAATTTTATCTCGTTGATGAGCCATGATTTAAAGACCCCGGTTGCNNATCGATAATATTATGGAATCCACTAAGGAGCTTAATAACTTCATTAACTCTATTTTAGATCTCACTAAGATTGAATCTCAGAATTTGACCCTTAAGAAGGACTCCCGTGATATCAATAAGGTTATTGAAAACATCATTTTAAAGCTCGAATTTGAGGCCAATGCGAAAGATATGACCATTGAGTCAGAGCTATCGCCGCTCTATCCTATTCAAATAGATGTGGTTCTTATGAACCGAGTGATATCCAATCTGATTGAGAACTCCATCAAGTATGCAGGAAAGGGCAAAACCATCTGGGTTAAGACCTGGGATGATGCTGAATGGGTCTACGTAGAGATTAAGGATAACGGGGCAGGTATAGGACCAGATGACCTCTCCAATATCTTTGATAAATTCTATCGGGTGAAGAATGATTCAACCCATGCGATAAAAGGATCAGGTTTAGGCCTTTATCTGGTAAAATATTTCATAGAACTTCATAATGGGGTCATTTCTGCTACCTCTCAACTTGGTGAAGGAACTTCGTTTATAATCAAATTAAGAAATGAATAGGAGCTATCCATGCATAAGGTGTTAGTTGTTGATGATGATAAGGTACTTCAGCAGTCTGTTAGACAGGCGCTTGAATATCATCATTTTGCCGTCGAAGTGGCCGACAATGGAAAAGAAGCTGTTACTAAGGTCTATGGCCAGAAATATGATCTGGTTGTGATGGACGTGAATATGCCGGAGATGGACGGCATTCAGGCCCTAACAGAAATTAAGAAGCATGATCCGACCGTCATTGTCCTAATCCTCACGGCCTACTCCAATGTAACTGATGCAGTAAAAGCTGTTAAAGAGGGAGCTTATAATTATCTCGAAAAGCCAATTAGTTCAGACAATCTAGTTGCTCTGATTAAGCGAGCTCTTAAGGCCCGCTCCATGGTTGAGACGGTGGGGTTCTCTTCTCCAACATTATCGATCGGAGAGTCTGCGACCTCCAACGATAAATTCGTGGGTGAATCAAATGCCATGAAGAAGGTTTTCGATGTCATCTCCAAGCTCGCCAAGGTAACAACACCCGTTCTTATCAGAGGGGAATCGGGAACCGGTAAGGAATTAGTTGCAAAGGCGATTCACTATAACTCGCCCAGAAAAGATGAGAAATTTGTCACCATTAACTGTGGTGCCATTTCTGAGAATCTCATTGAGTCAGAATTATTCGGTCATGAAAAGGGTGCTTTCACTGGTGCAGATCAAAGAAAGATCGGTAAGTTCCAGTTTGCTGAGGGTGGGACAATCTTCTTGGATGAAATTGGAGACATCTCTGCGGCGATGCAGGTGAAGCTTCTGCGTGTTCTGCAAGAGAAGACCTTTATGCCAGTTGGATCAAATCGCGAGATCAAGGTCGATGTACGTATCATCGCGGCTTCTCATAAGCCCTTTGAAGAGATGATCAAAGATGGTACTTTTCGCGAAGATTTGTTCTATCGCTTAAATGTTCTTCCAGTCTATCTTCCTCCACTTCGTGAGAGAAAGTCAGATATTCCTCACTTGGTAAATCACTACATTAATTACTTCAATAATGTTCATAATCTTAAGGTNNATCATCGAGCATTGTTTCATCATGGAAGCTTCCGACATGATCCATGTCCATTCTCTTCCTGCCATCGTTTTTAAGGATCAGAAAAAGAGTGAATCCAAAGATCAGGTAACAGAAGAAAGTGTTATCGACTTAGAAGACATTCAAAATTCAGTATTAGATAGCGCACCTGTTAAAAATGTTAACGAGGTGCAGTTTTCCTTTACCACGGCCCTGATTGATGGTGGAAAGCTCGACTTTGCTATTGCCAAAGATCAATTTGAAAGGGAATTTATAGTTCAGGCCCTTAAAGTAAATAAAGGTCGAATTAATCAGACAGCGCTTAATGCTAATATTCCTAAAAAAACGCTGCTGCGAAAGATTGAGAAATACGAGATTAACCCGAAAGATTATTATTAGGATTTTACATGGCCCGCTTCTGGACACTTTGCCTTATGATGGCAACACTCATCATCGTAGACCAACTTAGTAAAGGTGCTATCCAAAGTAGTCTTTATTGGGGAGAATCTATTCCTGTAATCGAAGGTTTTTTTAACATCGCCTATGTGAAAAATTCGGGAGCTGCCTTTGGTTTCATGGCGGAAGGGCCTCTGTGGTTCCGCCAGATTTTCTTTTTGCTTTTACCTGTACTCTTTTGTGGATGGATCTTTTTTCTTCTCATAAAAACCCTTAAGGGGCCTTTCTATCTCTCATTGGCCTACGCTTTAATTATAGCTGGTGCCATTGGAAACCTCATCGATAGATTTTCTCTTGGCTATGTTGTAGATTTCCTCCTTTTTTACTGGAAGGACGAAGCCAATCACTTCCCAGCATTCAATGTGGCCGACAGCTGCATCTCTATTGCCGCTGGTCTATTGATCATCGATTTCTTCCAACAATTAAAGGCCAAAAAAGCCGAGGACCAGGGGAATGCTCCCGATCCTGTTTCAAAGTCCTGAGTTTACTCTCTATTCCTATCCCCTGATGATGGGGCTGGGCTGGGGAGTGGCCTATCAGGTCTTCTTTGCCCTAGTGGGCGAGCAAATTCAGAGGAGATACGCCCTTCTTCTTTATTGGGGAATTTTTCTCTTTGCCTGGATTGGCGCTAAAATTCTTTTTTATCTCACACTTTCTGCTGAACTTTCGAACAATCTCTTAAGTGAAGTTTCTTTCTGGACCGGAGGAGGCTTTGTCTTTTATGGTGGCCTATTAGGAGGATTAGTATTTCTTCTGATTTACCGCTTATTTCATCTGCCTATGAATCGAGATGTTCTTTGGGCCATTCTACCGGCCCTTACCTTGGGTCATGCCATTGGAAGAATTGGCTGCTTTTTGGCCGGCTGCTGCTTTGGATCCGAGACCCAAATCTGGTGGGGTATCCATCTGCATGGAGTGGATCGTCATCCCACTCAGCTGCTGGAATCTATTTCACTCTTTATGCTGTCCTGGTACCTTCTAAAATCTAAAAAGCCACGCTCGCTTTTGATCTCTCACTACCTTCTCTTTTATGGGGGGATTCGCTTTGCGATTGAGATGCTCAGAGGAGATACCATTCGTGGACAATGGGGATTTCTCACTCCCTCCCAGTGGATCTCGATGGGACTGATTTTGGCCGGCTGTCTATTCTGCTTTAGTTCAAAAAAATCAATCCCTTACCCTATAGTCAATAAATAAAGTCAAGTTTTCCCAGATTCTTCCGATAGGTAACTAGATTCAACCAGGAGTCTTCATTGGAAAAGTCATTTAAGCTAGAACCTATTCAACCTCGTTATCTGCGCTATCGCAGTCATTACCGAGTTTACCTGATGTTCTTTTTGGCCGTGTCTTTTCTCGTCGTGAGCTTTTGGGCCTATCGCTTTTATCAGCATCCCTGGCAAAATCTTTATTCAGAATATCCACTCGAATTTCTGACGAGTGCGTTCTATATTGGAGCTTTTGCTGCTTGCTACGCTTTTTGGCTGCGATCAAGATTGAATCAAAGTGTTCAGGTGTTTCACGATCATCTTTCGATCAGGAAGGGCAATAAGTATCATGAAGTTCATTTTGATCAAATTGAGTCGGTCAGTGTTGTTTGTTGGTCGCTTTTTTATCTCAAGATGAAGGATGGTTATAAGCATTACTTTAGTTCTAGTCTTGAGAGAGTTGATTATATTTGGGAGGGTCTTTATTTGTCTCGACCAGAACTTTTCTCTCCTAAGGAGTACGAAGACTTCAGATTGAATCTGATTCAGTATGATCATCATCAGAAGAGAAAAGAGTGGTTTTTTCGCCACAAATTTGTCGACATCCTTAACTGGGTCTTTCTACCTTTCATTTTCCTAGGAGTTGCTTACTTTGTTCAGTCGCAAGAAGTTGTTATCCATCAACAGGGTCTCTACTTTTTTAGACTTTTCATGTATTCGTTATTGATCCTACTCTCGACTGCCTTTCTCTATTCAATGGTGCTCAAAAAACTGATCTTCGACCGCAAGATTACTGAGCAGCTGACTAATGAGCCCTCAGATAAATTAAGAAATATGGAATTTGAAGGAGTGGTGGTTGAAAGATCTAAGATTTTTCAAATCCTCACGGCTTGCTTTGTGTTCTTTTTAGTACTAAAGACCGATGTCAATCTCTACTCGGTCACTAAACTCCGAGGAGATCTTGCTCATTTCAATCTACGCTCAGGTAAAACAACTCTCATTGATAACCGTTTCAACTGCTTTAATTGCCGCTATAAATTAAGCGATGGCGATATGGTAGTCTTCGGCAAAGGCTATGTAGGACAAGTGATGGCCAAGGAAGGAGAATTGGTGGGGGAAGTGGCCCAGGATAAGACTGGCCGGATGATTGCCAGTACCAATGTGCAAGAAGTCCCTACGGGTCACGTTGCGGTTAAGGCCTCAAATGGAAAAGATATCATCTTTATCAAAATAGACGACTTAATCGGTAAAATACAAAAGTAATGCATATTCCGAGAAACCTCCTAGAATGGTTATAGTAACTGTTTATAGGAGGTTTTTATGTTGAAGTTCGTTAAAGCGGCCATGCTCTTGTCGCTCATTGGTTTTATGACGCCTGTGAAGGCAGCACTTTTAGTTGAGCCAATCTTGGGTTTTAATCTGGGTACCGATCTAGATATTGAAAATGAGGAGTATTCAGGAAAGGGAGCTGCCTTTGGCGGTCGCCTCGGTTATCAACAGTTAGGTTTTCAACTTGGTCTGGACTACCTTCGCAGTAGTATCGACGTGGATGATAAAGACTTCGATAAAGACATAAAGATGAGTGAGTGGGCGGGATTTGTTGGTTTTGAATTCCCTATCTTACTTCGTGTTTATGCGGGATATATCTTTTCAGCTCAGGGTGAATCAAAGAGTGATGGGACAACGACTAAATTCAATGATGGTACCGGTACTAAGGTAGGCGTGGGCTTCACCGGGCTACCTTTTGTGGATATTAACTTTGAATACCGTAAAGTTAAATTTGATGAGTTTAAGGCGGGACCAATTAAAACCGACGCTGACTATCAAACCTATATGGTTTCTCTCTCAGTTCCTTTAAATTTCTAAGCAAAAAAAAAGGCTCCGTAAGGAGCCTTTTTACTTTATCCAGCAACTTCTTCATCAGTTTTTAATTTTTCAACTTCACTTTCATCTACATATAAACGAGAGGCAATGGTTTCGTTACCCCAGGCAATGAAAGCATCGTCATGTTGGTACATGGTAATGGTTTCCCATGGACAATCTTGGGAGCAGTTCTGGCAACCGATGCAACGGGCGAGATCGATCTCCACCATTTGCTGATAGCCAGGGTTAAGTGGATCTGGTCCCGGTACAAGTTCGATAGAGTCAACCGGACAGCCAGCAATACAGACTTCACAACCGGTACAACCCGATTGATGCACGATCGCTAATAACTTTGGCGGCTTTTTACCCTTACGGGCTGGTTTAAATCTGGCCGTATGAAACGGATTTTCTACCTTTACTTCGTCACTCATGAGAGAATTCCTTCCAAGTACAATGATCTCTATTATACACTCTGGGCCATCAGCTATAAAGCATTTCCTTATAGAATTCCACTGGCTATACTGAGTCGGATTTAGTTGCTTATTTAAACAATATTTATTTTAATCTTTTAGTAAGGATACGTCCATGTCATCACGTAAACTTAGATTCGTTACCGCGGCCAGTCTCTTCGATGGCCATGATGCCTCCATCAATATCATGCGCAGGCTCCTTCAGTCAAAAGGTGTCGAGGTTATTCACCTCGGTCATAACCGTTCCGCTCAGGAAGTGGTGGAAGCGGCCCTGGCCGAAGATGCCCATGCTATTGCCTTGAGTTCCTATCAGGGTGGACATATGGAGTACTTCACCTATGTGCGTGAGCTTTTGAATGAAAATGGTGGGGAGCATGTGCGAATCTTTGGCGGTGGCGGTGGGGTGATTACTCCTCCCGAGATTGCGGAACTTCATAAGCGCGGGATCACTAGACTCTATCATCCCAATGACGGTACGGCCCTGGGGCTTAATGGAATCATCGATGACATGATTGCTAAGTGCGATTACTCCACCATCGATTCGGTGGATTTTAAGTCCCTCGAGAAAAAGAAGCTCTCTTCCTATGAAATGGCTAAGATCATTACCTTCATTGAAGACAATAAGGAATTTCCTTTTCCGGTTACCGCTAAGAGTGTGCCAGTTCTAGGTATCACCGGCACCGGTGGAGCAGGGAAATCATCTCTTATCGATGAGCTTCTTCTGCGTTTTCATCTTTATTATTCAGATAAAAAAGTGGCATTGGTATCAGTAGATCCAACTAAGAAGAAAAACCAAGGTGCTCTGCTAGGAGATAGAATTCGATTGGGTTCTGCGACCTATGAAAACTTTTATGTCCGCTCACTAGCTACTCGTGATTCGGCCAATGAACTCTCTCCACAAATTAGAAAGGTCGTGGAGTTCTTAAAGTCGCAGGACTTTGATCTCATCATGGTGGAGACTTCAGGCATTGGTCAGGCCTCGGATGAAATTACCAAGGTCGCCAATAAAACTCTTTATGTAATGACTCCTGAATACGGAGCTTCTACACAGCTGGAAAAAATCGAAATGCTGGAAGTTGCCGATTTTATCGCTGTAAATAAATTTGAGAAGCCTCGCAGTGAAGATGCTCTGCGAGACGTGAGAAAGCAGTACCGAAGAAACCGTCAGCTCTTTGCCAATCACCCAGGCTCTCCCACAGATAATGAGCTTCCAATCTATGGAACCATGGCCTCTAAGTTTAATGATGTGGGAGTAAATGCTCTCTTTAAGGATTTAATCCACGCGGTAGATTTTAAATACAATGGCGAACTGGATAAAGTTCCTGCCGATCGTGCTCCCGAGAAAAAACAGGCGATCATTCCGGCTTCTCGCGTGAATTACTTAAGAGATATCTCTGAGACCGTGAGAACTTATAATGAGAGAGCACAAGCAAGTGTTGAGAAGCTTCGTCAGTATGAAACTCTGGTAGCGGCTGAGAAGCTAATCACAGATTCTGCTAGCCTCGCAGCGAAGAAAGAAGAACTCAAGAAAACACTTACCACTGAGCTAAGTGAGATCGAAGCCTTTGATACACTGATTAATCAGTTCTCTAAAGGTGAATATAGCTATACCGTTCGTGGTAAGGAAATCAAGGTTCCGACTAAATATACTTCTCTCTCTCAATCATCAATTTCTAAAGTGGGCTTTCCTAAGTTTCACTATGCTTCTGATAAGCTGCGCTTTATTCGCGCGCAAAACCTTCCGGGCTTCTATCCATATGCAGGAGGGGTATTCCCCTTTAAGCGCGCCGATGAAGATCCTAAGCGCCAGTTCGCGGGAGAAGGTGGACCTAAGAGAACCAATGCTCGCTTCCATTATCTCTCAAAAAATGATTCGGCCAAGCGCCTATCAACTGCCTTTGATTCAGTAACTCTCTACGGAGAAGATCCGGCGACTCGTCCGGATATCTACGGTAAGGTGGGAGAGTCGGGTGTATCGATTTGTATGTTGGATGATATGATGGATCTCTATAGTGGGTTTGATCTCACGTCTCCTTCTACATCGGTATCCATGACCATCAATGGTCCGGCCCCGATCATTCTTGCTATGTTCATGAATACCGCCATCAACCGCTCACTTCCGGAGAGTGAGCAAGAGAATCGTGAGAAGATGGTGGAGGTTA
The DNA here is from genome assembly GCA_002381765.1 of Bacteriovoracaceae bacterium UBA4097. Taxonomy (GTDB): domain Bacteria; phylum Bdellovibrionota; class Bacteriovoracia; order Bacteriovoracales; family Bacteriovoracaceae; genus Peredibacter. The sequence continues at coordinate 30,393 of DFXX01000112.1, forward strand.
TGAGGCAAGTGCGTGGAACGGTTCAAGCCGATATCTTAAAAGAAGATCAGGCACAGAATACTTGTATCTTCTCCTTAGAGTTCGCTCTTAAGATGATGGGAGATGTGCAGGAATTCTTCTGTAAGCATAAGATCAAAAATTACTATACGGTTTCTATCTCGGGCTATCATATCGCAGAGGCCGGAGCGAATCCGATCACTCAGCTTGCCCTCACACTCTCAAACGGCTTTACCTATGTGGAGTATTACTTAAGCCGTGGCATGCATATCGATGACTTCTGCGAGAACTTATCCTTCTTCTTCTCCAATGGTCTTGATCCCGAGTACACGGTACTGGGTCGAGTGGCCAGAAAGATTTGGGCAGTGGCCATGAAAGAAAAGTATGGCGCTTCTGATAAATCTCAAAAATTAAAGTACCATATTCAAACTTCTGGGCGCTCACTCCATGCTCAGGAAATTGACTTCAATGATATCAGAACAACTCTGCAGGCCTTCCTTGCTCTCTCTGATAACTGTAACTCACTTCATACCAATGCCTATGATGAGGCGATCACCACTCCCACTGAAGAGTCGGTCAGACGTGCCATGGCGATTCAGCTCATCATCAACCG
>DFXX01000038.1 GCA_002381765.1 Bacteriovoracaceae bacterium UBA4097
GGATTGTTTTCTACTAAAAGCGTTAAATTCAGACGGGCCTCCGGTATATTCTTATTTTAGATCGGGAAGGCTTTTTACTCAATAAAGATAAGATGTTATCATTGAGGTAATTTTTTCGGAGATTAATTTGTGAGTATTTTATCGACCCTTTCTGCACAGGAATTTAATAACCAACTAGAACAGTGGGAAGAGCAATTAAAGCTTGAACTCAAGTTGCCGGAAGTGGGAAACAAGGCACTCAAGAAAACTCGCGAAGGCGAGTGGCCTACTCTTTCACTTACCGGAAAGGCCCAGCATCTCCCCGTTAAGGAAGACTGGAAAAAAGCTTCCCAGAGTTATGTTCGTATAAATCCACTCAAGATTGAGCAGCAGCTACAGGAAGATTTAGCGGCCGGAGTAAGAAACTTTTTCTTTGAGAAAGATTTTTTGCAGGCTGAGCAGTGGCAACAGATTGCGACTGTTTTTGCAAAGTTTAGTCATCCTCAGGAATTGGTCATCATCTTATTGGGATTTAAAGAAGTCAATTTTACTTCTACCCATTTCAAAATCATCGATGAAAACCGTGTGGCCATCGGTCGCACTGCTCATGATCACGGTGGAAATATCATTCAGGAACTAGGTCTCATGGCCTTTTGCCTTATTCAGAAAATAAAAAATCCGAATTATGATTTTCATCTTGGCGTCTTTAGCGACTCACAATTTTTTAGAAATATCGCCAAGATCAGAGCGGCTAAGCTACTGGGATATAAAATTCTTCAGGAAGCAGGTATTAAAAAAGAACTCTCGTTGATTGCTCTGACTTCTTTTAGAGAATGGACCCTCTATGAGCGCTATTCCAATATGCTAAGAAATGACGTTTCCGTCGCCTCAAGCTTTATCGCTGGCGGTGATCATGTTCAGTCCGCTGGCTATCAGAGCGTGTTTGAACTTGAAGGTCTCATTGAAGAGAATGATCATAGTGAACGCTCCCTTCGCATGGCCCGAAATACCTCGCATATCCTGGCCCTTGAAAGCATGTTAGGTGTTGTTCAGGATGCGGCTTTTGGCTCTTATCACTTGGAAACACTCACTAATTATTACGCCGAAGAAGCATGGAAGTTTATGCAAACTCTTCTTCCGCTTTCTCCTGTTGCTGCCTATGTTAAAGAAGTTGCATTAAAGACCCAGGAGTTAAGACTCCTGGAAGTTAAAACTCGAAAGCATGTGCTTGCAGGCATGAATGATTTTCCTGATGTGAAGGAGAATTTAAATTTAAAAGAAAATCCAACTTACCGCTTTTTCCGGATTGCTCATTCATTTGAAGCTTTAAGGCTCAAGATGGAGAAGGTTAAACGGCCAGAAGTCTATGTGGCCTTGTTTGGAGATTATGCTGCTCTTAATGGACGTCTGAATTTTGTGAAGAACTATTTTGAGTTACTTGGTATCAAGGTGCGGGATCCTGAGCATTCTCAGAATGATCGAGAAGCTTTTAAAAAGGATTTAAGCTCGAGAAATGAAGAGATCATTGTCCTGTGTGCTAGTGATAAGGATTATCCTGAGCTTCTCGATTATGTAAAAGATGTGAAACAAGAAGTGAAATTTATGGCTGGTAAGTTTGAGATTAATGGTTTTAAGAATTTATTTGCAGGCCAGAATATTTATCAAGTTCTGAAAGAGATTGCTAATCGTTGGGGGAGTAAATGAGTTTTCCAGATTTCTCTAAGATCAGTTGGTCTACCCCAGCTCTGAAGACACCAGAAGCCAAAAAAATAATGACCATGCCTGAGGGGATTGATCTTAAGAGCGTCTATAATAAAAGTGATGTGAAGTTTGAAAACCTCACCCATACGCTTCCGGGAAAGTCACCTTTTCTTCGTGGTCCCTATGCCTCCATGTATACCCAAAGACCCTGGACCATCAGGCAGTATGCAGGATTCTCCACCGCTGAGGAATCCAATCGTTTTTACCGGGATAATCTTACCAAAGGTCAGAAGGGGCTCTCCATTGCCTTTGATCTGGCGACCCATAGAGGCTATGACTCTGATCATCCTCGCGTAAAAGGCGATGTGGGCATGGCCGGCGTGGCGATCGATTCCATCCTCGATATGCGGATTCTCTTTAAAGATATTCCTTTGGATCAGATGTCTGTGTCCATGACCATGAATGGAGCAGTCCTTCCCATCCTCGCTCTTTTTATCGTTGCGGGGGAGGAGCAGGGAGTGGCGCCTGAGAAACTTACGGGAACCATTCAAAATGATATCTTAAAAGAATTCATGGTGAGAAACACCTATATCTATCCCCCAGCTCCTTCCATGAGACTGATTGCAGATATTTTTAGCTATACCTCAAAGCATATGCCGAAGTTTAATTCTATTTCCATCTCGGGCTACCATATGCAGGAGGCCGGTGCAACGGCCGATCTTGAACTGGGGTATACCCTGGCCGATGGACTTGAGTATCTTCGTACTGGGGTTAAAGCTGGTCTGGATGTAGATCACTTTGCTCCAAGGCTCTCTTTCTTCTGGGCCATTGGCATGAATTACTTCATGGAAGTCGCAAAGATGCGGGCCGCGCGCCTTCTTTGGTCTAAGATTGTCTCTGACTTTAATCCCAAGAACGCTAAGTCTCTTGCTCTTAGAACCCACTCGCAAACTTCCGGATGGAGTCTAACTGCCCAGGATGTATTTAATAATGTTACCAGGACTTGTATCGAGGCCCTGGCCGCGACGCACGGACACACCCAGAGCCTTCACACTAATTCACTAGATGAGGCCCTGGCCCTGCCTAGTGAGTTCTCCGCCAGAATCGCCAGAAACACTCAGCTCTTTATTCAGACTGAAACCGATACCTGTGATGTGATTGATCCTTGGGGAGGAAGCTATTTTGTAGAATCCCTGACTCAGGAGCTGGCCGAAAAGGCCTGGGCCCATATAGAAGAAGTGGAATCCCTGGGTGGTATGAGTGCCGCTATTGCAAAGGGCATCCCTAAGATGCGAATCGAGGAAGCGGCTGCCAGAACTCAAGGAAGAATAGATTCAGGGGTGCAACCTATTGTGGGAGTTAACCTTTATACACGGGAAAAAGATGATGTTCCCAATATTCTTCAGGTCGAGAACTCCACCGTTCGTGAAGCCCAGATCGCTCGGTTAAAAAAACTTAAGGCCGAACGAGATAATAAGCTAGTGGAAGAAAGACTAAGCGCCATGACTAAGGCGGCTCAAGAGGGAAGTGGAAATCTGCTGGCTCTTGCAGTAGATGCCGCCCGAGCTCATGCCACGGTGGGAGAGATGAGTCTTGCCCTAGAGAAAGTCTTCGGTCGACATAAGGCCGAGATTCACACCATTCAAGGGGTCTACATTAAGGAAGTTAAACAAGGAAAATACAACGTGAAAGATCTCGAAGAGCTTATGCATAAGTTTCAGAAGGTCGAAGGAAGAAGACCCCGAATCCTTATCGCAAAGATGGGTCAGGATGGGCACGATCGCGGTCAGAAAGTTATTTCTACTGCCTTTGCTGATCTGGGTTTTGATGTGGATGTAGGGCCTTTGTTTCAGACTCCGGAAGAGACTGCTAAGCAAGCTGCAGAGAATGATGTCCATGTTATTGGTGTCTCGTCATTAGCTGCTGGCCACTTAACTCTTGTGCCTGAATTAAAAAATGAACTTAAAAAACTAGGACGAGAAGACATCCTGGTAACCATTGGTGGAGTCATTCCTCCTCAGGATTATGATAAGCTCTATAAAATGGGGGTTGCTGGAATTTTTGGTCCAGGAACTGTCATCTCTGAAGCGGCTAAGAATCTTATGGAAAAGCTAAACACTTCCATTGGTGCATAAATGAGAACAACTCTCACCTTGAATGATTATCTGGATGGTTTTAAAAATAAGAATAGAACCATTCTTGCCCGGGCAATAACTCTGGTGGAGAGTCAAAATCCTGAGCATCATAAGCTTGCTCAACAGCTTCTTCAAAAGCTTCTACCACAGACCGGAAAATCGCGAAGGATCGGTATCTCGGGAACGCCCGGGGTTGGTAAAAGTACTTTCATAGAAGCCTTTGGAAAAATGCTCACCGATCAAAAGAAAACAGTGGCAGTCCTCGCTGTCGATCCTACCTCACAAGTCAGTGGTGGAAGTATCCTGGGAGATAAGACCCGGATGAATGAGCTTGCTATCGATCCCCAGGCCTTTATCAGGCCTAGTCCCAGTGGTGAAACCCTGGGTGGAGTTGCTAGAAGAACCCGAGAGTCACTTCTGCTTTGTGAAGCCTTCGGTTTTGATTATGTCCTGGTTGAAACTGTAGGAGTGGGGCAAAGTGAAACGACCGTGGCCCAGATGGTCGATGTCTTCATGATGCTTTTGCAACCAGGAGCAGGGGATGATCTTCAGGGAATTAAACGTGGAATTTTAGAACTTGTGGATATGGTGGTCGTCACTAAGGATGATGGGGATCACAAAGCAATCATTCAAAAAGCTAAGCATGATTACGAAAAGGCCCTGCAAATTTTGCGACACGAGGGCCGGATTCCGCCGGTGCTTTCTTGCTCCTCCATAACCAAAGCGGGTCTTCCTGAGGTGAAGAAAACTTTAGATGATTTTTTCTCATCCGAGAGTGAGAATATTAAAAAGAAGAGAAATGAACAGGGACTTGATTGGATGTGGCAGCTAGTAAGAGAAGGGTTATATGATTTGTTTCAGGGCTCCCTTTCTCCAGAAATGATAACCAACAGTGAAAGATCGGTTCTTGATCAGAAACAAACTGCTCCACAAGCAGCTCTTTACTTATTGGAGCAGTTTCAAAAGCATTCAAAGAAACAACCATGACTGAATTTTTTTGTTATTCTCTGGGTTTTCTTTCGGCCACTCTAATCACAGTTCTCGTTTATCTAAAGAGGCAAGCTAGAAATAACGACACCCTTGAATCTCATGAAGCAAAGGAAAGTCTGTCTCTGGCCTTAAGTGCTACGGGTATGGGAACCTTTGTCTGGGACATCCCTTCGGATAAGCATATATGGTCCGAGCAAACCAAACACCTCTATGGCATAAACCCCTCCCATGATTTTAGCTTTGATACCATTTTAAATTTAATTCATCCCGATGATAGGGAGCAGGTGGGTATCATTACTCAAAAAGCCTTAAGGGCAGGGATTGATTACACCGTTGAGTACCGCGTTCGGCAGACGGATAAATCTTACCGATGGATATCGGTGAGAGCTCGCCCCTTTTTGGATAAGGGGGGAGAACCCAGAAAACTCGTGGGAGTCTGTTATGACATTACCGATGTGAAGTCCACGGAATTAAAACTTAAGCGCGCTCTGGCCGCTCGAGATGAATTTTTAAGACTTGCCTCTCATGAACTGAAGACTCCTTTAAGTGCTTTAAAGCTTCAGTTTCAAATGACAAAGAGAAGTATGGAAAAAGGGGATGTGAGCGCTACCTCACCTGAAAAGGTGGATAGACTAGTGGACTCCACCAATATGCAGGTTGATCGACTCATCCATACGGTTGAGAAGATTCTTCATGAAATCAAGGTAGAGAACTAGCCTCTCATGGTCCATAAAAGCTGAGAGAGAAATGGTCTTCTTGTTTCCCCTGTGGCCACCATCAAGAGTTTCGTAATCTTTAAGTTTTCAGGATCGGTAAAAAGCAGAATAAGCAGCTCTTGAATATAATTGGTATTCAAGGTGATATAATTATCAGTTCCCACTCCCAACTTAAGCCCCTTCTTTTCCCACCAGGAAAAAGGGTGGTCTTTATAGTCCTCAAAACTTGTGGTTAGTTTATTATTGGAAGAAGGTAGTGCAATGAGGCCCACTTTCTTGTTAATCATTCGGTTGAGCACATCATGCTGGTAGTGCTCAACTTCTCTGGCAGTATGGAATTTAATTTTTACAAATTCTCGTCGCTCGCTTTCAGTTAAAAGCTCTCCCTTAAATAACTTCTCCCGAACATACCCGTATTCTCTCCAGTCCATGTCCATAAGTTCTTTATAATCTGATGAACCTTCCTTAACACTTTCGCCCCGCTCATTATCGATCACTAAGCGGCGATAAAGAGAGTGGAAGTAGAAATTGGGATTGATTCCCAATGAGAGACCATGCTCCAGTGTATCGATATGCCAGATATTAAGAGCATTATCCACCGCCTGCACACCTTTCTTTAAAGTATGCCAGGTTTCTCCATGGTGGGAGCGAATGGCAAAACCCTTGAAGTGAAGCTTTCTAAATCCCTGCTGCATTTCTGCGAAGTGCCCTTTTCGATAGAGATCTCTCTCGCTTCCCACTGTATCCACTTCACATAAGTGGGGAATGAGAAAGGGATAGTTCTCCAGCATTTCGAGAATAGCATCCACTTGATGAATAAAGTGCTCTCGCTTATTGGTGAATTTAGCAGCATCGTAGAAGTTTGCTTCTTTTCTAAAGCAAGGGGAGAGAACAAAATCAAAGGACGGTACCTGCGCCTTAAACTGCATAAAGCCGTCATATAGACCCAGGACCACATCTTCTTCTTTGAGATTTTCTAGACCAGGAATCTGTTCATCGGCACTTTGATTAGCTCGTGAGAGAGTGAACTTTAGCCGCACTTTCCCCACATTATACTTACTGTAGAGCTCTCGGGCCATATGATAGGCGGCCTCACGGTGCATATCTTTAGTGGTGAGAATGAGTTTCGGTAGAAGAAGAATCTTTAAGTAGCGATCGAAGAATTCATCGTCTTTAAGACGGATAAGATTATCCACATCTTCCACGGTTTCTATCTTCTCAGCAGTGCCTTCTCCGTAAACCTTATTGATTATATCAAAGTAAACCTGCTTCTTATCTCCCTTGAGAAGAGGCATAAGATAGGGATGAATAAATTCAGCCGACAGTGAGCCAGTTAGATGAATATGTTCTTCGATATAGGGCTGAGGGAAGTTTAAAAAGAAGTTAAACAGCGCCTCAGATACGGGGTGAGCAAGCAGAGTCTTAATTCCTACTTCGTCACTTTGAAAGCCAAAGATGAGACGCCTGAATTCTAGTAGGGACTTCTTCACCATGGGGTTATCATCCTTGGCCTCACCCATCACTGCGAGCTCCAGGGTGTCGGCAAGAGAGATCCCATTGGTTTCAGAGATTATTTTTGTTAGATGATCCGTGAGGAGATCGATTTTAGCGTTCTTAGACATAGGGCACCTTTTAGGGCTTATCGGAAAATTATGAGATTTGTTGAGCCGCCGCTCGGGGAGTTGAGGAGAGCAGATCCTCCAGCTTGTTTCGGTCTAAATGGTCGGAACCATTCATGAAATCCACCAGATCTTCTAGTGAATCCTGTCCCCAGAACAGCTCCCCCTGACTCACAAAGCTCGGTACTCCAAAAACCCCAAATCCCAGGGCCTCCTGGATATTGGCCTTTAACTCCTGCTTAGCTTCTCGACTAAAGCTTCTTTCATAGAGTTCTTCGGCCGGAAGATTGGCCTCGGTTAGGGCCTTCATAAGTTCATCCGGCTCACCCATATCGATTCTCTTCTGCCAACCCGCTTTCCATAATGCTGCTATCACTTCTTCTTGGTGTTCTTTGGCGACTGAACTCAGAGAAAATCTTAATGCATAAAGAGAATTAAAAGGATGAGTCTTGGGAGTGGTGAAAGGAATGCCTTCACGAGCGGCAAAACGCAGACATTGCTTGAGTAAAAATTCTCTTTTAGGAGTAATTTCTCCTGGGCCTTTTATCTGCCAATGATTGAGTAAGGGACCCAATGCCACTGGTTTGTAATGAATTTGAAAACCATTTTCTGCTTTTAGTTTTTGCATTTTTATCCATGCAAAATAAGAAAAAGGAGATAAAAAATCGAAGTAAAAATTTAAATCTTTCATAGGCTTAAGAAAGTTGCACGGACCAGATTGATTTGTCCACTCAACATTTCTATTGCAATATTTTCAAGTCCTGCTAGAATAACGCAGCAAGTTATTCGGTTTTAATCCTCTGTAGCACGTTTTTTTCCCGTTGGACGTCTGTTGAAGTGTAGGGTTGAAGTCATCATAAGAGACGCAGTCTCGTTGGGTAGATCCATGAAAAAATCTTTTTCCTTTTTAGTCACTCTGGTGATGCTCTCTCTCTTTGCCATTTCCTGTGGGGGAGCGCCTTCTAATGTTCTTAGTGGGGTCAAGGTTCAAACCACTACCGTCGATCAAGATGTCTTTATGAACTTCTCGGCCGATCTTGATCTCGGTGCCATGAGTTTTGCTTCCATCTCTCTTCCTATTCTCCATCCTAANNAACCAAATCAAGGTTGCCATCAATCTTTCTGAAGTGGCCGATGTTCATCCCATTCAAGCTGTTCTTCCGAATGGAAACTCTATTCCTCTCATCGCGTATAACCAAACCATTGCCATCGAAATCGGTAAGGGCGCTCGTCTGTATCTGACTCTCTCTGATACCGTTACCGCTATCGGAGTGGCCGTTCCCGTGAGTGCCTTTGATAGCATGGGAAGCTCTCTGCCAGGCCTCAATATCTTTCCTATTGTAAATACGAATAATGTTATCGGAACGGCCGGTATCTTTACTGGTCTTCAGCCGGGGCAGAGTGGAATTGCCGTGGTGGCCGATGTTTCACGCTTGGTTAATATGCAAAGCCTAATGCCGTCTTCAAGTCTGCTCGCCATTCAGGCAGAAGAGTCTCAGGATGAGATTCAGCTAGATTACACTTCTCACGGTGCAAGTAGTTCTAAGAAGAAGGCGCTGGATAATATGATCTATGAATTGAATAAAAAGAGAGCGGTCTTAAGAATGAGATAATGCTTTATTTTTAAAAAATCTATTAATAGAAAAGGGTCTCTGCAGGATGCAGGGGCCCTTTGTTTTTTCATGGTATGTAAGTCTTACTCCCTAACACAAACTTAACGTGCAATATTTCCTTCCCTCCTAGTATAAGGGCCCTATAAATAACCTTGAGGAGAATATTATGTTTGGTAAAATTGCTATTATGTTTGTTGCTTTAGTTTCATTCAAGGCCGATGCGGCCGTGTTTAAGCATAACTCAGAATTACCAGCGACTCTTAAAACGATCGTAGCTGCTGTTGTTAATTATAACTGTGAGCTGAAGGGTGATGCTCTTTTTGAAAAGAAGACCGTAGTGACTTCTAAGAATGTTGATCAAGGTGTAAAAGATTACTTCTATGAGACAAGTTTCGAGGTTAAAGATGCCAGAAGAAATACTGTTGGTTCTGTAGTGGTGAAGAGCTTTGATGTGAACATGTTCAACCCAACTGTAGGTGTTTCAAAGGGTGTGAGCTCAATCGATTCTGATTCAGTTAACTGTAAGTAATAAAAAAAGGCCCCGAAAGGGGCCTTCCTATTTGACTAGATCTTTTTAGATCCGCCTCTCATCTTTGAATTTGTTTTCTGTCTGCGCTTCTCAGCTGCTTCCAGTTTCTCTTTCTGCTTAACAGATGGCTTCTGATAATATTCACGAGCTCGGTACTCTTTTACGATTCCGTAGGAATCACAAAGTCGCTTGAATTTTTTAAGGGCGCGCTCAACAGCAAAGCCTTCAGTGATATCGATACGAATTTTATCTTTAGAGTCTTTATTCGAATGGGCCATGAATCCTCTCAGAGAGTGTTAATATTCCTGTTTCTTTACGGTAAAAATAGCATAAGACCCGAGAAAGGCCAGCATATTCGGGAGCCCCGGGGAATTGTGCCCCGCTATAATTTTAAGCTCGCCAAAAAAGGGTAATGATCGGAGGGCAGTATGTTCTTTTGTTCATACTTGGTTGGTACCGGGAGAAGGCGCCCCTCTAAATTCATATATCTCGGAAAATAGCACTCCGAGGGCTCAATGAGGTGAGCGAACTGCTCAGAAATAAAGAGATAATCAATCTGCTGCACAAAGCGGTTTCCGCCACGAGTAAAATAGATATAGCTAAAGCGCTCCTCCTCCGGAATCTGGGCAAGATAGGCTATGTCCTTAAGATCCGTCTCTTCATAGATCTGCCGGAACTCTTCCTCCGTATCCCGCTCTCCCGCGTGGCCATTAAAATCCCCGCCAATGAGTATTGGCACCTTCAAGTGAAGAAGGTCCTTATAGATTTTAAGGAGCCCCTTAATTTCCAGGATCCGCCGCGTCCTTCCTTCAAAATCGGCGTTCTTCAGATCGAGCTTCGATTTGATATGAACCAAAAGAAGAATGGCCTTAATTTCTCCATGCTGCTTTAAATCGAGCCTCAGCACATCCCGAGAAAAACGGCGAGCAGGCACGGGCAGAGGAAAATCAATGTGGGTGTGTATATCCACTTCATAGGAGAGCGTTTTTTTAATGAGATAACCCAGATCGATTCCGCGATCAGAGTTCGAAGGAAGACTCATCGCGAGGTATTCATCATTCAATAAATACTTCGCAAAGTTTGCCAAAGACTCAGGTCCACCCACCTCTGTCATCATCACGATGTCAGCTCCCGAGTTCAGGATAGTCTGACTTAGCATCAGGCACTTATCCTTAGACTTATTAGAGAAGAGGCTAGAGCTCATGAGCTGCCACTTAATTTCCGTCAGCTCATGGATCGATGATTCATCGTGCTTATCCATGAAGAGGAAGAGATCTTGAGCGTTTAGGACCATAATCTTCATAACATGAGGATACCTCAATTTAATTAAGAAAAGGAGATTTAAGATTTCTTGATAAATTTATTTCTTAGACCCACTAGTAGTGAGGTTAGAATTATAATTTGAAATCAAATTTATGAGGATGCTTTTGTCATGAGAAAGGTGAGGAATTGGATTTTCTTGATATTTATTGCTTCTGTTTCTTTTGAAGCGAATGCTTACTTTTTAAAAAATATAAGTGAGACTTATTATCAAAGAAATCAAGATAAGTTCAAAATATCATTTAGAGATGAATATTATGAAAGTACTAATTCAAATGATAAAAAAACTTCAAATTTTACCTCATACCCAGATTTGAAATTTTATTCTAGTCCAACTCATAAAAATGATGTCGTTTTAGAGATCAATTCAAAAGGTTTGTTTCATAAAGGTAAGCTAATTTATAAACCAGAAAATTATAACTCTAATATATTTTTTGGACCTGATGATTTCTATAAATTTCACATAAATTCAGGGATTTCATCAGGCCCGATGTATAGCTATTTTGAGTTTGACCGGTTTGTAAATGATTCAATAATTGAAGCTAGTTATAAAAACGAAAAGATATACCTGGATTTGAATACGATTAATGACTATGAAAAAGTAAAATTTAATCTAGAGGAAGGAATTCCTGAATACAAAAGACCGCGAGAGCCTGGAGAGCTGGCCAAAGTATATTGGATTGAGAGGCCCCGAAATCACTTATATTCAGAGTTTTTGAACAAACATGAGGGAGCGAAAGTATTTATTAAAGAGATCACTACTTGTTTAGATAAAGATGGAGCTAAATGCCTAAAAGAAAATATTAATAGTGATACTCTGTATAGATTTTTTGATGTCATCTATAGTAACACCCTGTTGTATGTAGAAAAAGAAAGTTCAATAGGTGATTGGGTTTACGAATCTCCAAGTCTCTATGAAACCGTTAAGGAATGTTTGACTGATGGAGATATTGTTACCTTAACTGAAATAGAAAAGAAGGATCTAGTAAAGAAAACAGTTCATCAATACTATTCTATCACCCTAAAGAGTCGAAGAAATTGGTCTCTCATTGATGGTAGCTCTGCAGGTTGGCTCTTCTGTCAAATAGTTGGGGGAAAGGAATTTATTAATGATAAATTTCAGCAGGTTTCGAAACCAAAACTTTATATAACCCCTCCTCCAGTAGATTGAGCATTTTTGAGCTCAGTTCTTTCTGACGCATGTTAAGGAACATGGTGCAGCAGGTTACTATCTTAAAACAACAATGAAGTTGGCACATTCACCATTAATTATTTAAGCTAAGAGTACGTCTAACAAAGGATAACTCCATGTTTAAAATTTTTTTAGCTCTTTCAATCTTAATGATTGTACCTGTTATGGCCCAAAGCGGGGATGTGAATCCTGCTGAAGGAAAACTTTTAAAGGAAGAGGCCATGAGGCTTTGGAAAAAAAGAGATAATCAAGAAAGCTTAGAAGAAGCTCTTTCAAAATTTGAGCACGCTCATCGCGCTCTTCCTGAAGATAAAGAAGTTCTGACCTATCTCTCCCGAGGTTATTATCTCTTAGGTGATACTCACCATAGTAGCGATGATCAAAAGAAGAAGAGCTTTGAGAAAGGTCGCGAGTATGGAATTGAAGGCATGCAGACCAATAAGAAGTTTAGTGAGCGCATGAATAAAAAGAGTCTGGAAGAAGCTGTTGGTGAATTGGGTCAGGAAGAAGTTCCTCTTATCTTCTGGACTGCTGCTAATACCGGAAAATGGGCGAGGATCAATGGGATATTCTCTTCCATGAAATATAAGGGCGAGATTGTGGAGATGATTAAGCGAGTTGAGAAACTTCAGGCCGACTTCTTCTATGGAGCAGTTCCTCGTTACTGGGGTGGCTTCTATGCAGTAGCACCTTCCATTGCGGGAGGAGATATGAAGGAGAGTAAGAAGAACTTCAAAAAATCCATTGAGATGGCCCCTGAATATCTTGGAACCAGAGTTTTATATGCTGAACTCTACTGGGAGAAGAAAGGGGATAAGAAAGAATATAAAAAGGAATTAGAAGCGGTCCTTGCTGCAGAAGATGGTCCGGAAGAAATCGCTCCAGAGAATCGTTTGGAGAAGAAAAAGGCCAAGAAGCTTCTGGAGAAATAGAGTCTTACATGATGAAGTTAAGCGGCACTCCGAAAGCAAGAGCGATACCAAGAAGGATAGCCGTTCCAACTAAAGTCACGGCCATAATTTTATAAGGGATCTGAAGCATAAATTTTCTCCTGAATAGATTCTAATAGCGGGGAACACTGGGGTCAATGGTAGTCGACCATTCCTCAATTCCCCCTCTTAGAGAAAGCGCATCATAGCCATGGTACTTGAGAAATTGAGTTGCATAAAGGCTTCGCACCCCATGATGGCAATATACGATCCAGGGGGTTTTTTTGGGATCCAGTTCTCCAAAGCGCGCCTCTAATTCATGGAGAGGAATGTGCACTCCACCGAGATTAGCGATCTCTCTTTCATCATCACGTCTCACATCGAGAAAATAGAAGGTCTTGCCTTCATCGATCCACTGCTTAATTTTATTTCCACCTATTTCCATATTATTTCTCGCTTATGGTGTGACTGGCCTCAAGTTTATTAAAGACCACACTGCCTCTAGGAACACTTTCCGTGAGCCAGACGTTTCCTCCAATGATAGAGCCCTGACCAATGGTCGTGACTCCTCCCAGGATGGTGGTATTGGCATAGATCACCACATCATCTTCGATGGTTGGGTGGCGCTTTTGCTTTTGCATCTTCTTTTTCACACTGAGTGCTCCAAGGGTCACCCCTTGATAGATCTTCACATTCTTTCCGATATGAGATGTCTCTCCGATTACTACACCCGTGCCATGATCGATGAAAAAGCTCTCTGCGATAGTGGCCCCGGGGTGAATATCGATCCCGGTTTTTTCATGAGCATATTCACTCATAAGGCGGGGGATAAGGGGGATATTGAGATTATAGAGCACATTGGCCAGGCGATAGATGCAGACAGCATAGAAGCCTGGATAGGCTATGATAACTTCTTCCCGGCTATAGGCAGCAGGATCTCCCTGGAAAGCGGCCTGGGCGTCCAAATCCAAGATGGGGGCGAGGGTTTGGAGGGAGTCCATAAAGGCTTCGGCTTTTTTGGAAGCGTGGGCCTTAAGTTCTGAATCGATGGCCGAGACCGCGATGAAGTATTGATTAAATCTCTTTTCTAATTCACTCACGAGAGTCTGAGTATCTTCGGCATTGGTGATACTGAGGCAACCTCTTTGGGGAAAGAGGAGGCAAATTAATTGGTCAACCGATTGCCTAACTTCAGGCACATTGAACTTAATAGTGGCCGCTTGATAGCGATCCTGGTGCAAAAACTGGGCAAGTTTTGAAGACATGAAGGACCTTTTGCAGTATAAAGAAGATCACTCTTAAACTACCTTAAAAAGCAGGGAAAATTCAATGGATCTTCGCGCTAAACTTAAGTCTACCGGTCTTCTTCAAGTTATTGGAAATACGCCTATCATGAAAATCCAGAGTCTAAGTCAGATGACTGGTTGTGAGATCTTCATGAAATGCGAAAATCTCAATCCTGGAGGAACGATTAAGGATAGACCCGCTCTGAATATGGTGGTGGAAGCCATTGTGAAGGGTGTTCTTAAGCCGGGCATGACGATCGTAGAAGGGACTGCTGGAAATACCGGAATAGGGCTCGCGATGGTGGGCCAGGCCCTGGGCCATAAAGTGATTGTAGTGATGCCGAAGGGGATGGCCCCGGAAAAGCATAAGGTGTTAAAGCTCTATGGAGCTGAAGTGGTGGAGACGGAAGCCGTTGCCTATTCAGATGAGCGCCACTTCTTTAAGGTTGGTAAAAAAATTGGTCAAAGTAGTCCCGACTACTGGTGGGCCAATCAGTTTGATAATCCTGATAACTATCTATCTCACTATCATAGTACAGCTCCTGAGATGTATCAGCAGATGGACGGAAGAATTGATTCTGTGGTGGTTGCCGCGGGATCGGGTGGTACTGCTGCCGGTGTTTCAAAATATATGAAAGAGAAGAATGCCAATATCAAAGTCATTATGCCGGATCCTATGGGAAGCGGGATCGTGAATTACTTTAAGCGTGGGGATTTTGAATCCGACGGTTCATATACTATGACCGAAGGAGTAGGGATCACGCGTCTGGTGGATAACTTCCGTCATATTCAGCAAGACCGCTGCTATACTATTGAGGATCAGAAGCTTACTTGGCTTGCTATGTATCTGCGTGAGAAAGAAGGTCTAGTGATGGGAATGTCCTCTATGCTTAATCTCTCCGGAGCTTTCAATACTGCTCTTAAAGGTGGAGAGGGTCAGCGAATCATTACCTTTATGTGTGATGGTGGTGAGAGAGCAATCTCTAAAATGTATAATCCAGAGTTTTTGGCCGAGAAGAAAATCGATGGCTCGGTCTTAAATGAGAAAGAAATCAAAGAAATTTTCCAATCTATTTAAAGATCATTGATCGAAAGGGACACAAGTCACATTGTATGTCCCTTCAATGGTTTGCTTCTCCGCGGCTTCAACAATTCGCTTGGTCTGAATGTAATTAGGAACCGGACAACTCCAGAGCTCTTTCTTTTTAACAGAGGGAGCAGGTGCCGGACGAGGCTCGCGGTTATTTACAACTTCCTGGTACTTCTTTCTTTCATTTCCATTAACTTCTTTGGTGAGTTTGTTCACTAGTTGGCCGAGATAAGACTCGTAGCCCAGCTTATTCTTGCAGAAGTAGTAAGGAGCCTTCGAATCAAAGGTCATGGAGAGATCGCTGAAGCGAAGAGGTGGGTTCGCATTGGGTTTAAATCTCACACCAGCTTTCTCTGGAGCTCCCTTACATTCTTTTAAGATGGCTTCTTCAGCAATTTTTTTTATACTCCATCCGCAGGCCGCATCTACTTCCATAGCAAGCTCATAAAGAACTTTATTATCCGGATGAATAATACATAGTGGATCATTGACTTCTGAATGAGCTAGGGGAGAGAGCAAAAGGATAAAAAACAGGGTGAGCTTCTTCATAAAGCTATTATAGCTTTACTGGCCATTTAAACTGATAGATTTCTTTTGCCCTTTCATTATCGATAATAGATCTCTTCGACTGATCGTTTTGGTCAAACAAAGGTAGAGGTAGCTGATTTTGAAGACAGTATTCTTGATAGAATTCTTCCCGGCTTCGATGTTCCTCACTTACCACCTGAATGATTTCCCCTTTGATACCGGTTTCGATGATCTTCAAGGTGAAGCCAACGGCATCTTCTAGGTGAAGGAGATTCACTGGCCAGAGCCGTCCGGGAAGATTCTCTCTTCCACTCAGGACTTTTCCCGGATGGCGTTTCTCACCTAAGAGTCCTCCAAAGCGCAGTATAGTCCATTCTTTAAAGGTGGACTTAATCCACTCCTCATCTGCGAGCTGCTTTCCACTGGTAGAACTAATAAAAATGACCCTGGCCCGAGTTGGGGGCCAGCTTTTAAACCAGTTAACTCCTCCTGCTGAAGGAGGGGTATTTAGAATAAGGAGGTCGGAATCGATTATCGCTGAAGGAGGGATCTCCGGAGCAGTCAGTAAATGAGTCGTTAGACCTTTTTGCTCGAGGGCCCTTTTTTTCTCAAGATCTCTCGTTGTGACCACAAGCTCATGGCCCAAATCCAATAAGGCCAGGGAGAGCGGTGTGCCATACCAGCCACTTCCTAAGACGGTGATTCTCATCTCTTCTCCTAAGATGTATGTTAGAGAGACCCATGCAAAGGAATCTCATGCTGTTTAGTATCCTCATCATATCAAAGGGTCAGGAAGATCTTCTATCAAAATGTCTGAGTTCCCTGAGAGCACCTGCTATTGAGTGGGAATTAATTTTAGTCAGTGAAAAAGAACTTAGTCAGGAGCTCCTGCAGCTCGCCCGGAGTCTTGCTCCTCATGTCCGACAATTGTCACATTTAGATGAGGCGAGGGAAAATTCTAAAGGCGACTGGATACTTTTTTTAAGAGAAAATATGACCTTGGGTAAGAGTTATTGGGAAGTTGCCATGCCGCTGATTCTTGAACCTAAGATCGATGTATTGGGAGGCCCACTTCTTCCGGCCAAAGGCATGAGACCTCTAGCTCTTTCTTATGAAATTGCCCTCTCTTCTCCCTTTTGCACCGGGATGAGTTTTGTGAGGCATCGCTCCTTGGGAAGAAAACTTATGATGGCCGATGAAGAAAAATTATCGACGGAAGCTATCTGGATCAGGAAAAACCTTTTTAGAGACATTGAATTAGGAAGTGAACTTCTTCTCGTTCTTAAAAGAGAGGGGCATAATCTTTTTTACCATCCCCAGCTTAGCGTGGCCCATTTTAGTCATATGAGTCTACGTGAAATGACAAGAAAATCATTTCAGCAAGGTCAATTGAGAAGCTCGCTTAATAAGAAAAAATTATCAGTTGGAAGTGAAGTCTATTGGCTACCTGCTTTATTTATTCTTCTTCACTTAATAATTTTCTTGAATATAGAATTCTTCCTTAATCTTGTAACACTTTATCTCGGTGTCATCGGTTTTGTTGGGCTGGGACTGGCCTTTAGGTCCCAAAAATTTTATTTGTTTCCTCTTATAGCGTTCTTCCATTATTTCATCGTGGCCCTTTATGGTGTAGGATTTCTGTACCAGAGAATCACGAGAAAATCTGCATATTGAGTAAGGAGAATTTATGTCTAAGTACCTATGCTTTTTAATCGCCTTCACCACTATCTCTAGTTGGGCACAAGTCGACTATGGTTATCTCAAGTCCAGTGATCAGAAGTACTATAAGAATGATAGTATGGAAGGAAATAATCAATTTGAACGCATTGATATGAATGTGAAGGAAATCAATAAGCTTCATGGAGAAGTGGCATCTCTGAAGGCCGAACTTCAAAAACTTAAGAGCGAAGTAGAAATCTTAAAAGCGAAAAAGCCATGAAGATGCTCTTTCGCACACCGCTTAATCTCTCCTATGAAGAAGTGAAGGCGGGCTTTAATCGGGAACTCTTCGAATTTCTCGCTCCTCAATGGGCGGCTTTTAATCTTGAGCGCTTTGATGGGTGCAAAGTGGATGATGAAGTTCATATTGAACTCAATCTTTTAGGAATGAAAAAAAAATGGGTGAGTGTTATTACTCATGAGGGAGAAGATTCCGTCGGTTGGTCTTTTATCGACGAGGGGAAAGTGCTTCCCTGGCCACTTGCCAAATGGAAGCATCACCACCGAGTGGATAAAATAAGTGAGTCACGTTGTGAGATCGTTGATGATATCGAATTTGAAGTCAGGAATCCTGTCTTAGGTAAACTTATTTATCCAGTGCTCTGGTCATCCTTTGCCATCAGACCCGATCTTTATAAAAAATATTTTGAAGGAAAATAGCATGAAGTATGTATTTTTAATGCTGATAGCATTGCTGTCTTTCTCCGCTTTTGGCGAGACCATTTTGTTTTTAGGGGACTCCTTAACTGAAGGTTATCGATTGGCCAAGGAAGAAGCCTATCCGGCCCTGGTAGAGAAGGCCCTGAAGAAAAAACACGATGATATCAAGGTTATCAATGGAGGAGTCAGTGGGGCGACTTCTGCCAGTGGTATGAAGAGAGTTGATTGGTACTTAAAAGCGAAGCCCGATATCATGGTTCTGGCCTTAGGGGCCAATGATGGATTGAGGGGACTCAAGGTCGCCGATACCGAAAAGAATCTCTCTAGTGTCATTGAAAAGGCCCAGAAGAAAGGAATTAAGGTCATTCTGGCCGGCATGAAGATGCCACCCAACTATGGCGAGCCTTACCGCACTCAGTTTGAGAATATGTTTCCTAAGCTTGCTAAAAAATATGAGTTAAAACTCATTCCCTTCATTTTAGAAGGAGTCGGGGGAGTGGCCTCACTCAATCTCTCCGACGGCATACACCCGAATCAGAAAGGGCATGAAGTTATGGCCCAGACCGTGCTTAAAGTTTTGGAGTCAGAATTATGATGAAAGTTAAGGGAATTAAAAAAAGCTATGGAGCTGGTAGTGGACGGGTTGAAGTCCTGAAGGGAATTGATCTGGAGATAAAAAAGGGCGAAAGCCTTGCCTTGATTGGAAAATCTGGTTCGGGAAAATCCACTCTTCTCTCTCTTATGGCGGGATTAGATAAAGGAGATGAGGGAGAAATTTTTATCAATGATAAAGATCTCATGCTCATGAGCGAAAAAGAACTCACCCAATTTCGCGCCAAACATATGGGGATTGTTTTTCAGCAGTTTCATCTCGTTTCTACCTTAACTGCCTATGAGAATGTTCTTTTACCTTTGGAACTCTCAAAGCAGGATGATGCTCATAATAAGGCCATGAATCTTTTAGAAGCCGTGGGGCTATCTCACCGCGCTCATCATCTTCCCTCAGAGCTCTCCGGTGGAGAAAGTCAAAGAGTCGCGATCGCTCGCGCTCTTTCCACAAGGCCCGCGATTCTCTTTGCAGATGAGCCCAGCGGAAATCTTGATGAAGAAACCGGCGAGAAGGTAATGGATCTTTTATTTAAGATGATCAAGGAGACGGGCACCACTATGGTACTCGTTACCCATGATCCGGATCTTGCAGAAAGATGCAATCGGGTCATCCACCTGGAGCATGGGAGCCTTTCGTGATCCTGCGATTTTTCTCCTTGCGAGAATTTAGAAAATTTCCTTTTTTCTTTGCTCTGGTAATCTTCACTATTCTACTGGGAACACTGGGGTTAACTGGCATAAGTGTCGTCTCTGAAGAAGTGCGGGATAAACTTCAAGCAAGGTCTAATGAGCTACTTACTTCAGATTTTGCGGTCACTGCCAGAAGAGAGCTCTTTTCTGAAGAGTTAGAAATTCTGGATCATAAATTTTCACAAATTGATTTTGAACGCTATAAGATCATCGATGTCTATTCGATGGTCACTCATTTGAGTACCGATCAGAGCCGCTTGGTAGAGATCCGTGCTATTGAAAAGGGCTTTCCTTTCTATGGAGAAATCCTGCAAGAAGAAGGAAAGTTTTCCCCTGATGGTCTCAGGATCTCAAAAGATCTTGAGAAGCTCTGGAATATCAAGTCCGGAGATGACGTTCAGATTGGCGATATAAAGGTAAAGGTCGAGGGAGTCGTTTCTCATGATAGTTCACTGGGACTCAGAGGCTTCTCACTTGCCCCTCGTATCTATTTACCTCTCTCACTTCTGGAGAAAAGTAATCTCCTAAGGCCTGGTGCTACCGGAAGCTTTGCCTATCACTACCGCTTGCCAAAATTCTCCGAGGAAGAACTTAAAAAATTAAAGACCAATCTCTATCAGGATATCACTGATTCGGCGGTACGAATTGTCTTGCCGGAAGATAGTAGTCAGCAAACAGGAAGAGTCATCAATATCTTAAGTAACTTTATGTCTCTCTCGGCCCTCATAGGTCTCATTCTTTCCCTGGTAGGGATCTTTTATCTTTATCAATCTCATCTCTTGGCGCGGCTTAAGGATCTCTGTCTTTTGAATGTTCATGGATTAAGTAAAGAAAGAATAGTCTTAGGTATCATTGCCCAATTCACCTTTGTCTTTTTACTCGTGTTTTTAATGCAGCTTCTGCTCATCATTCCGGCCTATCATTTTATCCTGCCGTCTCTCTCTGAAGCACTCGGAA
Source organism: Bacteriovoracaceae bacterium UBA4097 (assembly GCA_002381765.1). Taxonomy (GTDB): domain Bacteria; phylum Bdellovibrionota; class Bacteriovoracia; order Bacteriovoracales; family Bacteriovoracaceae; genus Peredibacter. The sequence continues at coordinate 20,263 of DFXX01000038.1, forward strand.
TGGAACTCACGAAAGCCTTGAGTCTCGGTTCCATCGCCAGGCAGCTGCCTTTTCTTTATGTTCTGGCCTTAAGTATCTTGGTTCCACTTCTCTTAGGGCTTATGCGTACTCCGATGGGACTTATGCTCAAGGCAGCGAAGATATCCATGGGAAGATTTCGCTTTTATGATTTTCTGCCCTTCGTTTTTTTATTGTGGGGATTCTCCTGCTTTCTTAGTAACTCGCTATTGATTGGTAATATCTTCTTTGGCTGCCTCTTAGTGGTTTTTATTCTCTCTACTAGTTTAGTCAGAACCCTTCAGTGGCTTTTAAGAAAGTACATCAAAGGCAAGGGACTGCTGCTGCCAAATCTTGAAGCGGGAATCGCACTGAGAAATCTCTCCCGCTCAGGCCATAAACTTACCCTGAGCTTTCTCTCTCTTGCCATGGGGGCCACTCTTATTTCTCTTATCCTGCAACTTGACCGCATGATTCAAAGAGAATTTAGTCTGGATGATTCTAAGCCGGGGCTTTTTATCTTTGACATTCAAGATGAGCAGATCGACTCATTGGTTGACTTCTCCAAAGCTCAGGGAACTCCTTTGGATGCAATCACACCTATGATCCGAGCCCGTCTGGAAAGAGTGAATGGAAAGAAATTCATCAGACAAAGCTCTTCCATGAAGCTCAGAGAGAGCGATGATAGAGAATCCATAGAAAGAAATAATGCTCTTAATCTCACTTCTCGCTCGTATCTTTCTCCTGCTGAAAAAATCATCCAAGGCGAGCCATTTCCAGATGAGGCCGACGATCGGGAATATGCCCTGGTCTCACTGGAGAAGAGATGGGCCGATCGTATGAATATTGAAATGGGGGATCGTCTGATTTTTGATGTTCAAGGTGTAGAGATCGAAGGACTAGTGCACAATATAAGAGAAGTGAAGTGGACAAGCTTCTATCCCAACTTCTTTGTCAATGTTGAGCCCGGCTTCCTGGACGGTGCTCCTAAGACCTATCTCTCCATTCTACCTTCAGGATACAAGGATCAGAAGACCGAGTTTCAAAGAGAAGCCGTGATGAAGTTTCCAAATATTTCCTTCATCGATGTGGAAGAGCTGGTAGGAAAGCTTGCGGGACTTTTTGAAAAATCCCGTCAGGCCATTGAACTCATCTCCCTGCTGAGCCTAACTGTGGGGCTGGTAATTCTCTATGGCCTCTCTCATGATCAGGTTTATCGCCGCTATTATGATATTGCTCTCATGAAGAGTCTGGGACTCTCGGCAGATCGATTAAGGCTTAATCTGGTGCTGGAGTTTGGAACTCTCTTTGGTGCGGCCATGGGGCTGGGGCTCTTTCTAGGTTGGCTCATTGCCCAACTTATTGGGCGAGAAGTCTTTAAGCTCTCCTTTAGTGTGGATTGGATGAGAATAATTATGCCAGGTTTTGCCTTAACTATTCTTTGTTTAGCGACAATTCTTATCTCCTCTTGGCGCGTTGTGAGAGCGCGGCCCCGAGAGCTTTTGTCAGACTCGTAAAAGGTTAGGCCTTTTTCCTTTCCTTCTTCAGGGAGAGTCATTAAAATCCAGTTCATGATGGAATTTAATGAAGCGGGGCTGATGGCCTTCTTCGCTCAATATGCATACGAGCCCATGTATGTTTACGGTTTTATCGTAACCTTCATGTTTGCGAGTTCTTTTGGACTTCCCGTGCCCGAAGAATTGACCCTCGTGAGTGCCGGACTCGTGGCCTTTATGGCCAAGAATCCCGATCTCTTTCCTCCTCCCTATGAGGGAGCGGTGGGAGTCGATACCTTTACCTTGGCCGTTGTTTGCTTTCTGGCAGTCTTCTTCAGTGATCTCACGGTGTATATGATTGGAAAGTTTTTTGGTGGCAAGATCATCAAAACTAAGTTCTTCCAAAAGCAAGTGGCGGGAGAAGGCTTCAACAAAATCAATTCTTGGTTTCAGAAATATGGCGGATGGGCCTGTGGTATCTTTCGTTTTACTCCCGGGCTTCGTTTTCCGGGACATATGAGTTGTGGACTGCTGGGGATTTCTGTTTGGAAATTCATGGCCGTTGATGGCCTTGCTGCCATCATCTCGGTGCCAACTCAGGTTTATTTTGTCTCCACATACGGTAATGTGATCATCGAGAAAATGCGAGAGTTCAAACTTACAGTGGCCGCGGTTCTAGGTATCCTTATTCTAGTCTGGTTAATTCGTAAGGTGTACTTGAAGAATGTCAGACGGAATGCTTAGAGAAAAATCTCACAAGCCTCTTCCAGTTTTAAGGCCAGCTCTTTTCTAAATTGCCCCAAATCTCCATAGAGGAATTTTACATTTTTTCTTTCCCAACATTTGGAATCAGTGAAGTCAGGAAAACCCCAATTGATTTCCCCGGTAAAGGTCAATTCTCCGGCTTCCGGACTGAGTTCATCCACCTCCACCCAGAGTCCGAAGCGAATCATAGGGTTTTGAGCTTTAGGAATAGATTTCGCGAATTCAATCAATATTGGTTTTACTTTGGGGTTCTTGAGTCTCAAAGCTTCCATCAGGTTATTCTCAAAACTTAAGGCCCCCCAACGCCCACTAGATAGTTCCTGAGTCTTGAGATTTTTATTAAGTGAGGTTTCCAGGTAGCGGTAATAGAAATTATCCATGGTCTCAAAGAGATACTGATAGAGCCGGGACTCATCTCCAAAACTTGATCGAACTTGTTCCTGCCAATCTTGAATTTGTTTCGTATTGTCGCTCACTCTTTATCCTCGGTAAAATAAGGCCATGAAAAAATATTCTCCTCGCAGGGATTTTGTCATTGTAGAAGATTACTTCACACCTCGCCAAGCTGCACAGTGGTTAGCTTTGATTCTTAAAAAAGGTAGTGACCCCATCAGAGGCTTTCATCATCCCCATGTGAAGGCCAATCGTTTTCACAAAAATCCCAAATATCCGGTTAAAAAATATATGTGTCTGGGTCTGTATTGGGATCCGCGGGATTATCATTATTATCCTGTTATTCCTGATTTTAATGTAAGGCCCTATCCCATTCCCCGAGAGCTTGAAGATCTGACTTTTAAAATCTTAGAGGAGCATTTTCCCACTCCCAGCTTTTCTCCTGAAGGAGTTCTCATAAACTTCTACACCGATGATTCAACGATGGGGTTGCACATAGATAAGGATGAAGAAGCTCAGGACTCACCAGTGATAGGACTCAATTTTGGATCTACCTGCCGGTTCTTTTTTGAGGATGAAGGGGGAGAGATGAAGGAAGTAAGAATTCCAGGCAACTCGGTTTATATCTTCGGTGGAAGTGCCCGAGGCATGAAACACGGAGTAGGAACCATCTATTCCAAGACATTATCAGCGGGAGCGGAAAAGTATCTGAAAAATAAAGAAAGAATAAATCTCACCATCAGGCAGATTTATAGGGCCCCGGCATAGTTGGATTGAATTTTGGCAATCATCATCTCAAAGATATCCAGAAGTTCGGGTTGATTATTCTTTTGGCAAAGCCCTGAGAAAATTGAAGTGATTTTATCTCTTTCTGAATTGATGCTTGTGTCTACGGCTTCAATCGCCTTTTGATACTGCTCTTTGCTCCAGGGGATTGCTTGAGTGGGATCGGCCTTGAGTCGATAAACTGATTTTGCGAGCTCAGGATAAATCTCGATCAGTTTTAGTGTGACAAAATTTATCTGCCCATTAAGGATATCCAGGAAGGCAGGCTTTCCACTGGTGGTAAGGCCATCCACAATATCATCGGCCATTTGAAAGATAAGACCAATGCGCTCACCTAGATAGGCCATGGTTTCAATGTCATCATGTTTGGCAAGTTTAGCGGGAGTGGTGCAACACCATCTGATCAGACTTCCCGTTTTCTTTATGGCGATCTCTTCCAGATCTTGAAATTTAACTTCTTCTTTTTTCTTTAAATCAAACTGCAGCCATTCCCCATCGGCCAGATCCCTAATGGCCGTGGTGAGATCGATTAAAATCTCTGTATTATTGGCCTGGGCAAGCTCCCTCATGACTGTTGCTAAGAGGTAATCCCCGGCGAGGATAGCAGTAGTATTGTTTTTTAAGGAATTAATGGTGGGATGATTTCTTCTGGTATTACTTTCATCGATAACATCATCGTGAACCAGTGAGGCAAGATGAGTGAGTTCAACTGCTCGGGCATAAGTCGCGAGAAGAGAATCCTTGAGATGGAAAAGATGCCCCATAAGAAAAAGCATACCAGGACGAAACTTCTTACCACCTGCTTCTGTAAGCTCGTTTAGTTCTGTAGAGAGAGCACTAGAAGTCTCTCTTGCAACACCTAGTTGTAAGGCATCAACAGAAAGTTTTAATTCCTGAAGTTTCATGGGTCTATCGTCCTTTTCTGGATTCAAGATATGTGAACTTGTGGCCTTAGGCAAGAAAAGCTCAACAGTTTCTACTTTGATTTCAAGGCTTTTAAAGGAATAATGGCAAAAAAATTGAGAAGGAGAGTGTATGCACTTGTTACTTGCTTTGATGATGACTCTAAGCTTTGCTCATGCCAAAGATTTCTATTCTGTGACGGAGAAGAAAATCTCAGGAGAAGAAATTAAACTGAGTGATCTTAAGGGGAAGGTGGTGCTGGTTGTGAATATTGCGTCACAATGTGGTTATACTTCTCAGCTCTCGAATCTCGAAAGCTTGTATCAAAAATATAAATCGAGAAATTTTGTGATACTGGGTGTACCAACCAATGACTTTGGTGGACAAACTCCAGAAGATGATAAGAGCATGATGGAGTTTTGTCAGAAAAACTATAATGCCACATTTCCTATTCTCACTAAAAAGACCATTCAAGGAAAAGAAAAGCGTCCCCTTTATAAGTTCCTCACGGAAGAAGGCCCCAAGAAATATCAGGGGGAAGTGGGTTGGAATTTTGAAAAGTTTCTCATTAACCGGAAGGGGGAAATTGTGGGAAGGATGAGATCCTCTCTGGATCCCTTGGATAAACAAATGCTTAAGCAGATTGAAGCGGAGCTCTAGGCACTGCTTCGCCGTGTAATTTTGCCCATGGGAATGGACTTCGCGAGGTGTTTGGTATATAAAACAAATCTATGTCGAACCGTTATTATACCCATTTAGGCAGTGTATTCTTTCTTCATCTAGTCGTTCTCTTTGGGAGTTGGCAGTTTCTAAATAAAGATTTAGTCAGCCAGAATCTTAAGATGGGACCGACTGTGTTTAAGCTTCAGGTGGCCTCGCAAGTGCTTATCAATCAGCCTGTGCCCCAAATGAAGAAGTCAGTTCAGCCACTTCCCAAGAAGCTTTCCGCGCCCGCGACTGCTAAGAGTGAGCCGGTTACTGAGAAGCTGCAAACAACTTCCACTCTTAATGAAAAAGTAAAAGCAGATCTGCGCTCCCAATATAAGTCTGAGCTTCGAAGCCGCATCGAAGAGAATAAATACTACCCATCTCTAAGCAAGCGGCTGGGGCAGAAGGGAGAAGTGGTTGTGGCATTTACGTTGCTAGAAGATGGCCATATCGTTAATATCAGAATTGATAATCCTTCTCGCTATGAGAGCCTAAATGAATCTGCCCTGAATGCGGTCAAAAAGGTTCATACATTTAAGCCTATTCCCAAGGAACTGGGAGAGACGAGGATGGATATCAAAGTTCCCTTGAAATTTTTTACTATTTAGTCTTGATATAAAAAAGGAATTTTATGCGTTTGATTGATTTCATCAATGCAGGTGGGGCCATCACCTGGGTACTTATTGCTCTTAATATCATTGGTCTCTCGCTCATCCTCTGGCGTCTCTTCATTTTTAGAGATTTCAAAAAACGAATTGCAGAAGAATCAAAGCATCTCGCGCGCAATCTTACAGATCAGTATAAGACCAGTAATCTTCTCTCTCACTTAGACCTGGTTAAAGATGCCATTACTCAAAGAGTTCATGAACTTGAGTTCGGAATGAATACCATCAAGATAATCGCCACCACAGCTCCTTTGATGGGGCTTCTTGGTACGGTTATCGGTATCTATCAGGCCTTTCAGGTCATTTCTGCTAAGGGCCTGAATGATCCAGGAGAATTTGCGGGTGGTATCTCCTATGCTCTTATTACCACCATCGTGGGTCTGATCGTAGCGATTCCTCACTTCATTGCTCATAACTATCTTTCAGGCGAGTTGGATTCCATGGAAATTCAAATGGAAAAAAATATTGGCCCGATGTTAAAGGGCGAATAGTATGGCCAGAAAAAACCGACGAGAGCAGCTTTCAATGGATCTCACTCCATTGATTGACATGGTCTTTCTCTTGCTTATTTTCTTTTTGGTGACTTCAGTCTTTAAGAAAGATGAACTGGCCCTTCTCCTTAAGCTTCCTAAAACCGAGCAAGGTCAGGGTAGCGAGAAGAAGGTCGAGCAACTTACCATTGAGCTTTCAAATGAAGAAGTGGCAGTGAATGGCAAGAAGTCTTCCATGGAAGATTTACCTGGAACCCTCAAAGAGACTACCAAGGAAACCCTGGTTAACCTCAGAGTGGATGGGGAAGTTAAGTATCAAAGACTAGTGAAGGTCCTGGATCTGCTTCAAACGAATAAGCTCGAAAACATTTCTCTGATTACCGATAAAGATAAATAAGAGGCGAAAGCCTCTTATTTATTCTGATTTACCTTAATTTTTCTACCCCCAAAAAATTCCAATTGCTTCAGTCTAGATTTTCGCTTAATATTAGGTCATATGTTTTAAACAGGCGTTTGAAACGGGTGTTAAACTCAGGAATGAATATGCTTAACTATTTGAAATTTATGACTATTTTGGCTATCAGCGCGACCGCACTGGGGGCTCAAACCATCAAGTTGAACGAATCCTTGATTGAAACTTTGGCCAAAAAAGGCTCACCTCAGTTGGATGAGATTGAAGCTGCTCTATTATCTACCCAAGTCAGAGAAGGGGAAGAGAATGAATCTTATTCACCCGAACTCTTTGGTCGAGGTTCTTATACCGAAACTAATGAACGTGCCCTAATTGGTTTTCAACCGATCTTTAGTCCTATTAAACAGGCCCAACTTGGAGTTCGTCAGACCTTCAAACACGGTGTATCTACCAGTGCCTCGATCATTACGGATCAGAGAAGTAGTTCAACCTCACCTCTGGCAGGTCACTTCAAAGATGCTACTACTACCACCATGAGCTTTACCGTTCAGTTGGATGTGTGGAAAAACCTCTTCGGAAGATTAAGTAAGGCCAAACTTGATTCTGCTCAACTTGATTCTAAAAGAGCGAAGCTAGAAAAGGAAATTCAGACTAAGACTTTTCAGATTTCCTTGAGAAGACTTTATTGGTCTTTAGTGGCCAATAATGAAGCCCTTAAAATTTCTGAAGCCCTCTTGGAAACCGCCCAGACCCAGGCCAAAGACGCCGCCCAGAGACTTAAAAATGCTGTGGCCGATGCAGATGAGGTGGCAAGATATAAGGCCCAGGTAGCAGCTCGCCAGGGTTCTGTTCTTTTCTTGAAGTATCAGAAAGAAACTTACCTGAAGCAGCTTCGTAATCTTCTCCCCGAGCTAGGAACAAATGAAATTACTCTCGGAGACTACAATATTGAGAAGACCATGACTGAGGTCCTTGCTTGTACCAGCACTATTGCCAGTCAAACAAGTGTTCCCTATGGTTTTACAAAGTATGATGAAGTGGTGGGCCTTCTTCGCAAAATTCGCGCAAATAATGCCACCGTTAATGCTCGTTACTCGGACGCAGATGTGAGCCTCTTCGGAACAGTTAAGGCAACAGGGGTCTCTTCTGAAGAAGCTGCCCCTGCTAGATACCGCGGAAGCTTTGGTGGATCGATCGATGATATCGAGGAGCAGAATCGAACTGGTTATGAAGTAGGTGTCAATTTCTCTTTGCCATTGGGTTCAGTTAAGGAAAATACCAAGAGAGTTAAAGAGCTCTATGATGAGAAGAGGCTTCTTGCTTCTATTAACGGAACTGAAGCTCAAGTTGTTAATACTCATATTCAACTCGTGAAATCTATCAATCTTTTAACTGAAGTAATTACTTCTCAAAGAACTTCATCCCGAGAGCTTGGTAAAAGACTCGTGGGAATGAAGAGAAAGTACGAGCAGGCGCGAGTATCGGTGAACGATCTTGTGATGGATCAGGATGCCTTTTTAAATTCTGAGCTCACGACGATCGATACTCAACTACAAATATTAAATACAATTTTCGACTACCTGGTGGTTTATACCGAAACACCTTGTGTCTTTAACAGGAACTGATTATGAGAAATTTAGCTCATTTCACTATTACGAATCCTAAGCTTACTTTCGTTGTCACTCTTTTCTTAATTCTCTTTGGCTTCATGGGGATTAAGAAGATGAACGCGGAATCTTATCCTTCCGTGGATTTTGCTACGGCCATTATTGAGACCGAGTACTTCGGGGCCACCCCTGAAGATATCGAAGTGAAGATCACTAAACCCGTTGAAGATGAAATCAGAACGGTTTCTGGTCTTAAAGATGTTCGTTCTGTTAGTCAGGCAGGTCGCAGTAAGATCGTTGTACGAGTCGATATGGATAATCCCAACGTCATCGTAAAAGATGTCATGTCTGATCTGCAAAAGGCCATCGATCGAGCTAAGAACTTGCCGGAAGATCTTATCGATAAGCCCAAGTTTACTGAAATCAAATCAGAAGAATTTGCTGCCTTGGAAATCGCCGTCGTCGGACCGAATAATGAGCGTAAACGCGATCTCATTGCTGATGCTCTCAAAGAAGATATTGAAGATGATCGAAATGTTAAGGCCGTGGTTCTTGAAGGCTATAGAGAAAGAGAATTCGAAATCAATCTCTCCCGTGCCAAACTCGATCAATACCATATCGGTGTAGACGAGATCTTGCAAAAGATCAGAGCGAGGAATGTAAACATTCCCGGAGGAGAGCTAGAAAACGCCGGAATGCAAAAATTAGTGAAGGTCGATGGAAAAATTAGAAGCGCAGAAGAGCTTGCTAAAACCCCTATTCGCTCTACTTTCTCAGGGCAAGTCATCTTACTCAAAGACATTGCTAAGGTAAGCGATAGTCAGCAAAAGCCAAGAACTCTTACCCGCTATATGGGTAAAGAGGCAACCTTACTTACTGTTCAAAAAAAAGGTGGAGCCGATACACTTAAACTCGTTGGCAATGTTGAACCCATCTTAGAGCGCTATAGGGAAAAATACGGGCAAGATGCCGAATTCATCATCTTCAATAATGAGGGAGAAAGAGTGTCGGCAAAGCTGGAGACACTTTCTTCCAATGCCGTGACAGGTCTCTTAGTGGTGGTAGGAGTTCTTCTATTCTTCATGCCGGGAAGAATCGGCTTAATGGTTGCCCTTTCTCTACCGGTATCCCTTCTTGCGACCTTGGGACTTATGCCGTCCTTCGGCCTGACCTTAAACTCTATTACCATTCTCGCTCTCATTATCTCCATGGGTATGTTAGTGGATAACAGTGTGGTTATCTCGGAGGAATACATTAGACGCCGACAAATGGGTGCGAATTCCTTGGATGCTGCTGTGGATACCGTTCACAATATGTGGATTCCTATTACCGCTACCGCCTTTACCACAATCGCTGCCTTCCTTCCGATGTTAGTGACAACAGGTATTATGGGGCGATTCATTTATGCTATTCCGGTAGTCGTAACCGTAGCACTTCTTTTCTGTCTTCTAGAATGTTTCCTACTTCTCCCGATGCGACTTCACCTTGTTGCCGCTTTCTTGGATGTATCAAAGGTTGAACATGATAAAAGTGGCTGGTTTGATAAAGTAGCAGCTAAGTTTGAAACTTTTATGGCCTGGGTAATCAATCATCGCTATTTTGCTGCTATTGGTATCACCATCATTATCTTTAGCTCATTTATTATCATCGGTGTCTTTAATAAGTTTATTCTCTTTCCCCCTGAGCAGACAGAAATCTATCTGGCCCGAGTAGAGATGCCTGAGAACACCAAGGTTGAAAAAACTTATGAAGTGACTCAAAGACTAGAGTCCCAGATCAAGGAAGTCTTGGGTGAGAAGATTCTAAGACATTCAGTTTCCTTAGCAGGAACATCTCTTGCTATGCCGAGTGATATCAAGGGGCAGGCAGGAGATAATGTTGGTTTGGTGAAAATGTATGCCACGAGTTACGCCAAGAACAATATTTACTATACAGAGGTTCTTAAAAAGCTCAGAAAAATTAAAATCCCTGAAGCCGTAAATCTTACCTTTGAAGAGCAAGTCAATGGACCTCCCGTTGGATCTGCTGTTTCAGTAACTTTCCGATCTAATAATGGAGAGAGCTTAGATAATCTCATAAGTAAAATCATGGAAGATCTGAGTGCCACCGCCGGTGTCTTTGATGCCAAAGTAGATGAGGTCTTTGGACCCAATGAAGTTAAGGTTCTCCTTGATTATGAGAAGCTTGATCGCTTAGGACTTACTGCCGCTTCAGTTGGTAATACCGTTCGTACGGCCTTAACTGGTACTCTGATTTCCGACGTGACTCTTAAGAATAAGAAAGCTGAACTTAAGGTTCAGTTTGCCGATGTTTCTAAGAAAGATATTAAAGACTTAGGAAATGTAAAAATCATGGATAGCCGTGGAAACCTTGTTCCACTCTCTCTCTTGGCCAAATTTGAAACAACTAAAGGAACTCCTCAAGTTAAGCGAATGGATTATAAGCGAGCTAAGTCTGTCACAGCGAATGTAAATACCGAGGTCATTACTTCAGTTGCAGCAAACCAGGTTGTGACTAATTCCTTTGCTAAACATTCTTCTGAGCATCCAGATGTTTCTATTGTCTTTGGAGGAGAGCAGGAAAGTACCAATGAATCGATGGCCTCTCTCGCAAATGCGATGTTGCTGGCCTTGGTTTGTATTTACGCCATCATGGTCTACATCTTCCGCTCGTATCTCGCTCCAGGGCTTATTATGACCACCATTCCTTTAGGGCTATTAGGTGTGTCAGTTTCATTCTGGGCCCACGGCAGACCAGTTAGCTTTCTCGCCATGATTGGTGTGATCGGTCTAGCAGGAATTATCGTGAATAACGGAATTATTCTTATCGACTTCATCAATCAGATGAAGAAGGAAGGTAAGATGCCGCTTAATGAAATTCTTGCTAAGGCCCCAACCATCAGACTTAAGCCCGTAATGGCCACCTCACTTACTACCATGGGTGGTCTATTCCCAACTGCTTATGGAGTGGGGGGAGCTGATGCCATGCTTGTTCCCATGACTCTGGCCATGGCCTGGGGTCTAACCACAGGTACTATTCTGACCCTGGTATGGATTCCAGCAGGATATGCTATCATCGAAGATGTAAGTGGACTTATGAAGAAGATCCCTTTTGTCTCTAAACAAATTGAGAGAAGACAACTTCTGGCCTCTCAGGATGAAGCTTTTGAGAACTGAGGTGTTATGACAGATCAAAATCCAGACACGAAAGAAAAAATAATGGAAGTCGCTCGAATCCTGTTTGCTAACAACGGATTCGAGGGAACTTCTGTCCGGGATATAGCCAAGGCCGCAGAAGTAAATGTGGCCTCGGTTAATTATCACTTTTCAAGTAAGGATAATCTTTTCTCAGAGATTCTCTGTTCCGGATACCGCCATTGCTTTGATGATTTAAAAGATTTCTGTGATAAAAATTCTCCCGATACGGAAGAGGCCTTAGTTCACCTTTTTAGATATTTTCTTAGTCGCTCTCATGATTTAGTTAGCTATTTTAAAATGATGATGTCGACTCAGCATAGTCACCATACCTCAGCTTGCCATGCGGAGGGTGAGTACGTGGGGCCTCCTGGTGGGGATGTCATCATTGGCATTCTGAAAAGCGAAGTCGGCTCTCATATATCGGATAGGGATCTGGACTGGGCAGTTAAGAGCTTATTCAGTAATGTGGTTCATATCGCTATTATGTTCAATTGCTGCTTTAAATCGGCCGGCACTCCCTTCACATCAGCGGAAGAACTCGAACAGAATATACGGCGACTTACACGAGTTGTAGTAAAAGAACTTAAAGATTCGTAAAAGACAACCCTTACTTTTTTACCTGGTTTCTAGATCGAGATGAGACCCGGTGGTAGTGTTCCTTAAACTATTAAGGACTTATCATGCGTTTGTATCTTCTGGGCCTTCTCTTTCTGTCCTTGCCGCTTCTGGCCGATGATTCAATCAGTTTCCAAAATGATCGGGAAGGTGAGAGCTATTATGCTAATTTCAGATCAACCAAACGAAGTATCAATAGTGCCCTTAAGAAATTATCGCAAAATGAAATTCTCGATGCCTACCGTGATGGCCTCTCCCGAGTTACTCCAGATGCTATCTGTGCTTATGATCTTCATCATGATTTTCAAAAGAATTTAAAACAAAAAAATCATAGGTTCGATGAATTCACTGGTGCTTATCATATCCTTCGAGCAGAAAATGAACTAGATGATGTGTCTTTAAAAATTTTATTAAGGGCAAATGAAGTCTCTCAAAAAGAAGCTTATCCGCCTCGCTTTAGCGATTACAGTCAATCCTATCGCTATCTGCCTCAGAGAGGGCATCTTGATCAGATGCTTGATATTATAACTTCCTTTGATGAGAAGTTTCTTAGTAAGCACTGCTTTGATGAAGCCTATAGAATGCTTTATAGCGAAATCAATAAAATACAAATTCTTAATTCAAAGCAACTCGAAGCAGTTTATCTATCGGCCTATGAGGAGAGGTTAATTGATTTAAAAGAGTGGCAGCTACTAGAGAGAGGCAGGCACTATCAATTAGAAAGAGACTCCTTTGGACTAAGTGAGTACTTTAAAAAGAAGAAGGGTCTAAGAACTCAATATCCTCTGAGGGATCCGGAAGAAAGAAGTCACTTTGCTACCCAGAACCAAAATAATATGAGTCGGCGTCAGAGGCTTCTGGAAAATTACTCTGATCTTCAGATCATCATGATGGGAAATGTTATCAAAAAACTCAGATCTCGTCTGGAGTCCAGTAAAATTGAGATTTTGATCTACGATGAGGATGAGATCCGGGAAGTTATCCCCCTTGAGCCCATGGAGCGTTTTCGCTTTGCCATCAAGCTTCTAAGAAAAGAGATGGGGCTTCTCACCCTAAATACTTACTTCGCTGGAAGAACTCCATCTTATATGGATCTTATGACTGCTTCCTATGAAACAGGAATTATTCCTGCTGAAGAGCTGGATGAGATCGCAGGGCTTGAAGAAATTTGGAATCCTAAAAAGTCCTTCTGGGATAAGGCCAGCGTGTGGGTGAGAACCTTCAGTTCGGTTGCAACCGTGGTAGCACCACCACCTTATGGTTTTATTCCGGTTTTGGCCCTGGTAGTGATTGAAGCCACTGCTGGTAATAAAGATTCAAATACTAATGCAGATACGAGTTTATTCTAATGAAAAATTTAATTATCCTACTGACTTTCTTTTTCACTACCATTACCCAGGCCTCTGAGAGAAGTTTTGAGGCCCTGGTGCGAACTTCAAAGCATAAGGCCGTCATTTCTAAAGTTGTTCTGGAAGATTTGACCTCTGAAGAAGCCTTTGATGGAAAGTATTTTAAAATTGTAAGAGGCAAAAGTGATGATGCCATTGGCTTCAGTGAAAGTCATGAGCTTACTTTTCGGGCCGCTACTGCTTATTATCACCTCACTAAGGCACGTCAATACTTTGTTAATGAGGTGAAATCAGAGTTTGCTAAAAATCTGGAGAAGATGGTTATTCGTATCGATCACACCAATCAATTCTCTGAACTCGGACATTTTGCTCATGATAATCTTGAGCCTCAGTTTAATAATGCTTTGACCATACCTGCCGGTAAAGGGCTAGCTTCCAGAGGAGTGAAACCCTGGGGAATGGAGATATGGTTCAGGCCATCTAAGAAAGTTCATTTGAATGATATTAAAGTGAATGATCTGGCCAATAAGGAATTTCAGGTTTTAATGAGTGGATTCAGAAAACAAATCCATATGCAATCTCTCCAGAGATTCTTAGCTGAAACCATTATAGCTACCACTCGAGAAGGATATGCTATTACCACCGATAGTGTGATCAGAACTGTTGGCGCCAGTGTTATCATGGAAGCTGGTTATCACTTCATCGATCCCATATCGAGACTATTTACTCGGAAGTGGTACTGGCTTGATACGGCCTTGGTTCCCGAAGTGATCTATCATGAGTATGCTCATGTTGCACTATCGGATTACCTGGTTCTCTCTCACTCGACTGCCATCATTGAAGGCATGGCCGATTTTTTTGCAGGCCAGATAGCTCATTCTCCAGAACTTGCAAAAAATATTAAGAAATATAATACCTATAATGGGAAAGATGCTCTTAAAAAGAAAGAGTATATGATTCAGTTTGAAACAACTGACTATGCTAATACTGATTTTGTATTTGGTCTTTTATGGGAAATGAAAAGTATTGTAGGGGAAGATAAGGGAGAAGCCTTTATGTATGAACTTAGAAAAAAAATCACCACCAATTCAAGTATTAGGGAAGAGTTAATAGAAGGACTTTTAAATACTTGTGATGAAATGTGCAAACTTCCATTTAACGACAAGTTGCGCATTCTGAAAGCGTTAAATTCCCGAAAGATTTAGGCCTGGTGCCAAAAGGTAACTACTGAGAGATGTCATAAAAAGAGAAAAACTTTCACCTCTCATTTTACCTTGTCGGAGAAATTTAACTTAGGTACTAAAAAGAATAATTTCTTTAAATCAGCCCAGGAGGTCCTTGTGTTTAAGAAAATGATCACATTGATGATGGTTTTTGCACTCTTCACTGTTCATGCAAATGCTGCTTCAAAAAATAGCTTAAAAGCAGCTTTCGATGAATTAAATTATTCTCTTACAGTTGAGTGGGATCAAAAAGACAAAGATTTTTATAATGACCAGATGAAGAAGTTTCGTGGAACTTTAAGAGAGCTTCAAAGAGATGGTCTTACGAACTCGGAATTGATCGAGTTTGTAAAATCAGAAGTTAAAGATCAAAGAGTTGCTCGTGATCTAGAAACTGCTTTCAATATGATCTCTATCAATAATATGAACCAGGAAGAAGCTTCTAAGTATATGCTTGAGACGATGAAGAAGTCTTACAGCTCGGGAGCTAGTTGGGGAGGAGAAGTTCTCATCTATCTAGGTCTTGGACTTCTTGTTGTAGGTGTTGCCGTTGCCCTTTCTTCAGGTGGTGGAGGAGGATCTAGTTCTTCAGGTGGTGGCTATTACTGTCAGCAATACCAGTATTGCTCAACAAGCTGCTACTATGATCCTTACTGGGGTTATACTTGTGTAGATGATTGTTACTGGACTTGTTAATTAGATAAAAATATGGGGAAGCTTTGCTTCCCCTTTTTATTTAGATCTGAGTTCTGTTGAGGAAAGCTTCTCAAATTCGTGCCTGCCTAAAAAAATAATCTCTAACTCGGATGAAATATCTTTAATCCTTTTTAGTGCCATTTCTCTTCTCGTATCATCTTCCAGACGAGAGATGACATAAAGTCGCTTGAGTAAAGGGAGAAGGTCTTCTACACGGGTCCAGGATGGTAGATTCTCCAGACTATCAAATCCAATCAGAAGGGAGAGTTCTTGAAAGGGGAATCTTTTCTTAATCACTTCAATCCATTCTACGGTAGGATTGGTTTTTTTATTTAAGATGAAGCTGGGGACTAAGTATTGGTTCTGAGAGAACCGGGCCTTGGTACTTAACTCTAAGATTGTGACCACTGGGTTTAATTCTCTAAGTTCCTTGTGAGGAGAATTATCCGGCAGGATAAAACAGGTTAAGTCCTCTGGAAGTAAGTTTAAGCAGGCCTGATGACCCTTATGCCAGGGATTGAAGGTGCCCCCATAGAAGACCCATTCTGGAACATCTACGGGGTAGGTGAGTTCTGGACAGATTGCCTGAAGCTTTAGGAAGTTTTCAGACATTGGGTAGCGAGCTCCAACCATATTAAGAAAGCGATTGGCGTCCTTTGAATCCAGGTCTGGCAGGAGGGAAGTCCAGGCCATCATGTAATCGGAGTCAGCAGAGTATTCGAACTCGATTTCATTATTCCATATTTTTGGATGAACTAAGCTTTCATGGGGACTAACTTGTCTAACCCTAAGGCGTTTGTTCTTTACTTGTAAAATGAGACGAAGCAATTTCTTTATCCTAGTTCAAAGGGTAGAGGGGCCCCAAGTTTCAATTCACTAAGATCCATTTTACACTGATAAACTAATATTTCTACACCGGCTTCTTTGGCCTCTTTTAAAAGTCTTCCATAGACTGGATCGATGCCACTTGCGGGACGGAAGAGTGAGACATCTTCCCGTTGGACGACAAAGAGCATGACTGCCCGGAATCCCATTTTTTTTAGCTCCATTAGTTCTCTTAAATGCTTCTGGCCTCTGACTGAGACTGAATCTGGAAACTGGGCAACATGATCAAGCTTAAGGGTGACATTCTTGACTTCGATATAGCAGGGAGGAAGCGTTGGGTGACCATCCTGATAGAAATCTATTCGGCTTTCATTGATTTTTTTTTCCGGATAAAGCTCTGAATAGCCTGCGAGTTCTGGGATTTCATTTCGCTCGAGCCAGAGCTTCACCAGCTTATTGGCATTTGCGGTATTTACCCCAATCCAGCTCTCTCCGTTCCAGATCAATTCCAGAGTATGGCCTAATTTTCGATTGGGGTTTTCGGACTTTGAAACAGCACACTTCCAATTGGGTTCCCAGCAGGATTGCATACTGCCCGTATTTGGGACATGCACAGTAAATTGCTCGCCATTTAATTCGATATCAGCGAGAAATCGTTTATAGCGCTTAAGAAGTATGGCCTCTGAGAGAGGAGTGACCCATTTCAAGTTTAGCTCCTGGGAAACTAAAAATGTAATGGGTCATGGGTTTTTTGTAAATTAGTATCTTCTTCCAGCTCCTGCGAACTCTAGTTCCAGTGAGTCAACTACCACAGGAGAGAATGATTCCAGTTCAAGCTCATGCAGGGGCATTGGACGGTAGAGCTCCAGCACTGGTCTAAGAGGCGCATGAGTAACTATGACCGAAGCGATAAATTCTCCTTGAACACTCACTAGGGCCACTTCTGACTGAAAGCTGCGAGTTGCTCTGGCACTTAACATGAGAGAACTTACCAGGCGAGATTCTCTAGGGAAGAGTCGCGCGAGTCCTAGTCTTCTGCCTGCTGAGATTTCCGCACCCACCTGTACCATTTTAAGAGCTGGCCCGTAGCTATCTAGCTCTTCTCTAACCCTAATATGGACGACTTCGATTCTTACTCCGCCATTGATATGGAGAAACAGAGTATTAAGGGCTTCCGCTCCACCAATGGGAAAAGAAGTCATCCTGCTTTGAAGAACTCGAGGAGCTCCCAACATTCTTTGATTCATCTCTATTTGGACTTGTCCTATTTGACCTCTAAGAGGAGTTGATTCGATTTCCACACTCTCAACCTTGAGACCAATAAGAGGATTCATCGTTTGTTGTCGGGCCAGTTGAATAAGATTAAACCGATTTTGACCCAGAAAATCCCTATGAACTCTAACAGAAATCATCGACGGTCCCTGATGCCCCGGACGAGTTCTTGCTCTCCTTACGGTAGCAGTGACGCTCTCGATATAGATTTCGCCAAGGCTTGTAAGATTCAAGTTCTGCAGTAAAGTTCCAGGGGCAAATTCTATGCTATCGCTACTTAAGCGTGCTCTGAAAGTGAGGGAGGAAACCCTTCTGCCTTCAGAAAAGATATCGAGCCTGTCACTTCTATAACTTTGAGCAATGACTTGCAGTGAAAGGATCTCTAAGTTTTCCCGAGGTGATATTCGCAGAACTTCTGCCAGGTTGATGCCTTGATTTCCGTGAACCGTGTATTGAACTCTTTCGCTAAGGATCTCTTCATTAGCGTACACGCGTAAAGCAAGCAGTAGTGCTGCGAAAAAGAAAAATAAATGCGACGACGAAGCTCTTCTCATGCCCTCTCCTTATAGTACTCAAACTTCTTGTTCGAATTTAATCAAGTATTGAGCAAGGGCCGTGCCAGGGAGTAAGAAAT
>DFXX01000091.1 GCA_002381765.1 Bacteriovoracaceae bacterium UBA4097
TGTTCATAGGCATAGATTTTCTGAACCATCATCTTGTTTGTGACCTGGTCCTTGATTACCATTGTGCTGATGCGATCAGGAGCAAAAAAGTTTGTTTGGAAACCTGACACCATTGTGATCTTAGAACCACGAGGAACCGTCGTTCTACTAGTGGCGGTGGTGATCAAGGAAGCCGATGGTTTAGCAACCGCTAGGGCCACGGTAAATTTGTGAGCACATGATTTCCACAAATAACTACCTTGCCAGTTAGGCTTCATGACTCCAATGGTAAGGCAGTATTCTCCTGGCTGGAGAGTTTGTGGCACGACGTATTCCCACTGATAGTTTTTTTCAGCGTTAGTTAGGATGTTTTGATTACCAAAGGCTTTTTGCGCAAACTTGGTAGTTCCTGTGCTATCTCTTACTTCAAGAGAGATATTTGAATTAATTGCATCGAAATTACTCATGAAGTCCGCAGAGAAGGTGAGCTTATCGCCGTAGTAAGCATACGGTAGGCTGGTGCTAGAACGAGTAAGTTCCACCTTAGGTGCTGGCATTTCATCCAGTACGGTGAGGTTCGTGGCACAAGATTTCCAAAAACGAGTCCCGGACCAGTTCGGACCCATTACTCCTACTGTAAGGCAGTACTTACCAGTTACCATAGTTGATGGGACTGCGAAGCTCCATGCAAAGGCTTTGGCCTGGTTAGCAATAAAGTTTTGGTTACCATAGGTCTTTTGGAGAAATCTAGTGGCCCCACTCTCGTCTTTCATCTCGAGCGAGACATTGAGATTGGATTCACTATAAGTTGGTTGAAGCACTACATTGAAGTTAACTGTATTTCCCACTACTGTGAGATTATTGGCCGGCGTGACAGAATTAATCTTAATCTGCGGAAGAACTGGCGGCTTAGGCGTAGGAGCATTGGCGCATTCTGGTTTTCCTTGATAGTTTTTTAAGATCTGCATTTGAGGGCGATCACCAGCGGCATTAGGTTCAACCGAAAGTTTGTAGGCACTTCCCCACCAAGGGCCTGCTGCCCAATATGTTCCTTCCAGACAGTGCTCTTGCATAAAGGCCATAGCATTATCTAAAACAGTCAACCAGCGGGGATCATCTCCGGGAATACCGTATTCCCCAATGTAGCCTTTCTTTCCTTTCTCATGAAGCCATTCCACAAAGGGACGCAGACGGTTCACACCGATATCTGGGTTACCTTTCTCGGTAACATAATCAGCTTTGTATAAACCGGAACTGTCATTATCAAAATAAGTATGGGCTTCGTAGCGATGATTATTGGCCGGATCGATGACATTCAGATTTTCGTTGTTTTGTCTCCAGGCGTGAGCACTACTGTATACATCTCCAGCGATGGTTACCATGCTCTTCATATCGACGGCACGAACTCCATCCATACCTGCCTGAGCGGCACGGGGCCAGTGGCCATTCATACCGATTGGCTCATTCATGAGACCATATGCGTGAAGAGCAGGATGATCTTTAAATTCAGTCGCTAGTCGGGTCCAGAGATTTTTAAAAGCTGAGTGAGGAACACTGGTGGTTCCTATAGTATTACCATTAAACTTACCATAGTTATGGACATCGAGAATCACTCTCATATTTCTAGCGGCAGCGTGATCCATGAAAGTTCTGATGCGAGAAAGCTCAACTGTATCAAAGGGCTGAAAGAGATGTGGCTGAAGACGCTCCCACTTAAATGGCAGACGAATTAGATTTAAGCCTTTGCCGTTAAAGTAAGTGAGCTCATTGGCATTGGGATAGATATAGTGCTTGTCATAGGCTCCACCTATCTCTCCAAACTCTGCACCTGCTAGATTCACACCAAACATCGGCATGTCACTCGAACGAGCAGCCTGGGAAGATTGGGGGAAAGCCATTCCGAGAACGGTTGCCCACATTAGGCATGCGGAAAGTAATTTCTGGTTTTTCACGAAGACCTCTTCTGAGTTGTTTATGAGCTCAGCTGATCGGAATAATCCGAAACAAAGTAAAGAGAGTCGTATCAAGATTAGGCAAAGAAAGTCTTATTGCCTAAAGATTAGACGGCCTCTGTTATAAATTCATGGTCTTAAAATAGGGCTGTCTTGGCCCTCCATTTGCTTATCTTTCTTCAAATAACCAGTTTTAGTGTTTACTTCCTTTGGGGGAAAAATGAACAAGCTCATTATGATGACCTTATTGGCACTGACTCCGTCTTTAGTCCTGGCCCAGAAGGATCCCTCAAAACTCAGACCTTATGCATGTTCTGCATTTTCTAAATCTGGCATCATCGAAAAAGTTTATCCCATAGATGAAGACTTGATTGCAGAATCCAAGAAAGAGGCGATTGAAACCTTTCTGAAGAACATGAGTTTTGATTCGGGGTATGGTGAGTCTTTGTCGGTGAAAAGAATCGATAACCAGATAAAAGTTGATCTTGCTATCTTGAAGGGTCATAAGCTTCAATCCTATTCAGATTCCCTCACTAAAATTGACTGTGAACTGATGTCTCCTAACGGAGGGTTGGTGCAACAAAATAGTAATATTGTGGTGGGAGAAGAAGTCTCTTGTAATGGCTATGAAGGACGCGTGATTAAGATTCACAAGAATGATGTGGCCACGGTGAAATTTACTTCCATCCATCTGCATGGCCAGAATCATCCCATTATTATGACTGAAAAAAGAGTCCGATTGGATACTTGTGAGAGTCTGGAAGATTATCTTTCTATGATTGATGACTCGGATCGAGGGTCCTTTAAAGGTGACAGGAGTCCAGTGAGTAGTTCATTAATGGAAGGGGCGAGAGTGAGAAGAGAGTAAAGGCTCGGCTGTAAATTTCTTCTACGGCATTTTGAAATTATTACAATGAATCAATAATAGGGGTTAATTTGAATTATCCTTACAATATATTTTAACCCAAAGAGGTATAATGAAACATCTCCTTTTCGCTACTGGGATTATCTGCTTAATCTCGTCTTCGATTAATGCTTTTGCAAAAGATATCAAAGAGTTTAGGCATGATAACTGTGTTATAAACGTAGTAACTGACATGCCAAGCTTGATGATAACAGGAGTCATGCCTGAGGTTAATGATCTTCTCTCGGAAAAAGGATATGAAGTCATTCAAATGGGCAGGTTATGGGAAAAAGAAGATGTCCTTATAAATGAGTTAGAAGTGAGAAAAGAACTACTCGCTCCAGGAAGCCTATTAGGAGTTTATAATACGTTTCTTGGAAAGCCTCGTCAAAAATGCTTCTATGCATATGGTGCCAAAAAACCATATTACTGTGCGACCGCTTTAAAGATTTATCAAATCGATGAGTCAGGGGATTCTAGCTTATTAGCAAGATTTGATTCTAGTACGATTGCTCCAGCTTTCAAAAGTGAGTCAGAGGCAGTATCAAAAATTGTTAAACTAGCTAAAAAAAGTATCCCAAACTGTAAATTGAAATAGCTTCTACTGGATGCTAATACCTTTAACAATTTCTTCCCAATTCCTTTCAATAAGACCGTACTCAAACTTTATATAGCTTGAGTGCGGCCAATCCCACCAGGGATATTCTCTGGTACTGATATCCACGGTATACTGATCGATCCAGAATTTCTGGCTTTCTACAAACAAACTTCCTTCAAAAATCACGTTTTGATCATTCAGGCGGGAGATAATCACCCCGTGAAGATAAGCTATCATGGGCAGGGTTGCTCGGTACTTATACTCAGGGCTCAAAAGCTTATCGCGAATGAGCTTGAGATAATCGTTTCTTTCTTCAACTGAAACAAAACTTCGTGGCACTCGGCTCGCCATTTTTTGCACCCAGCAGAGTTGGTTTCTTACTTCCAGATCATCGGCATGGGCCATGGTGATAAAGTTATGAAGAGGGTAAAAGGTCCCGGTGTAGGTAGTGATGCCGCAATGGTTGAGATCAGAGTGTTTGGTGGTCTGATTAGAAATGGGGCCAGTATTCCATGAAAGGATGCTCAGTGAGAGAAAGAGTATTAAGGAAATAATGGGGACTGCTCTTTTGCTTATAATGAGGCACAGCGGGACCGTAATAAATACAAGACCCCAAGCCAAGAAGAGAGACCCATACAAAATATGGCTAGGCCATAACCAAGCAAGTATATCCATAAAGCGCCACATCGGAAGAGCGGCGAGGAGAAGGATAATAGCAAATATCATTTTTATTCGAAGCATTCTTATATTGTAGTAAAGAAACCCAACGATTACTGGATCTTGACGACTCTCGGCAATTAATTCCCAGCGTTTTGACTCAGGTTTTTGGAGGTATGCTATAATAGAGGGAGGAGATAACTCATGCATAAATCTGACGATGCAAAGAAGATTATCTTATCGACTAATCTTCAAGGTTACTTTTTTGAAGGGTTAGTAGAGCTGAATAAAAAGTCGCTCTGCCCAGTTCCGGAATCTGTTATTTACTACTCCAGTGATGTCTTGGATAAATTTGCTCTTTCTCAGGATTTCTTTGAAGTCACTGATGGGAAAGTCCGCGAAAAAATTCTCGGTATGAAATTACTGGAAGCCAGTCAATTAAATCGGGAAGAACAAAAGAAGGTCTATAAAGAAGTGGCGGATATGTCGCTCTTGGTATGTGGCTACTTTGCCGAGTCGGTAAATAAGAAGTTGGTGGATACCCAGTACTATGCTCAGCTCGGTAAGATGGCCTATGGGCATCTCAACAATGTCACACCGAAGTTTCTGGATATCCCCAGTTTTTACACCATGATTGCTACTTGCTTTGAATCTCTAACCACCTTAATGGCGATTCTTGCTAATAAGAACAGAACGGGATCAGATCATCATTTGATATTTAAAAAAGTCATGAAGAGTAGTGCTAGTGAGAAGGAAATGATGGTGGGAGGAGTAACACCCCTCCGCACCGATAAAGTTTCTTAGCTTTTTGGACCGGCTTCGATAATATTCCATTTTTTATTGAAGAACTTTTTAAGGAAGGCCTGAAAATCTTCATACTTAGCACCGCGAATGGATTCATTGCTTTTATGAGGATAATCCAGACCAAGTCCATGAAGTACAGGGATGGAATAGAACTGGGCATAGTCTTCATTGGTTTGAACACCTAAGAGATTCTGGCCGTCGATCATGCTCTTAATTCTTTCAAACTCACTCTTCTTAATTCCCTTATCACGCAAATCATTCAGGATTTTCATGATGGCTTCGATGGCACTCTTGGTTTTATCATGGCCCGAACCGATATAGATTCCCCAACAACCGGCTTCGAGTGCAGCGATATGAACTGGTGAAACCGAGTAGCAGAGTCCCTGCCGATCGCGCACTTCTACGAAAAGATCTGAACTCTGACCTGAAAGGTGAGCGGTTATCATCTTTAAGTAGAGATCTTCCATTTTGCCAATGGGATAGGCGGCAGTACCAATCACGATTTGAGTTTGCTCACGAGTGAAATCCAGATGCTGACGTTTACCAATCAAAGCCTTTGGCTTGGCTTTGGCTTTTTTGCTAGTGAGGCGAGGTTCAAGATTTTTCACCATCTCTTTCATAAGGGCATAGACTACTGAAAAGTCCTGCTCACCACAGTAAGTGAGAACCATCTCTGATTTCTTTAAGTTTGATGAATGCAGTCTTTGAAGACTTGTTGGTGTGAAGGCCTTAAGGGTCTGAGGAGTACCTGCTAAATCTAGCGAGTAAGGATGACCATTAAAGACCATCTTATAGAAAGTCTTGAAGGTTTGCTTAGTAGGATCTTCCTTTTGATTATCCAAGGCCCTTAAGATAACTTTTCTTTCATGCTCAAAAAACTTTTTTGGAACTTCAGGTTTAAAGAGAGTGCCAAAGAAATGCTGAGTAAGTGTTTCAAAATCCTTGGTCTGGCCATGGAGAGTGAGACCATAGGCATTTTTGCCTGAGAAGCCACTCAGTGAAGAGGACAGAGATTCAAGTTCATTCTTCAATTTCTCATAACCCATGCCTTTATAGCCATAGGTCATTAAACGGCTAATAAGGTGATGAATGCCGGCCGATTTTGCGGTCTCGGCAGTTTGACCTCCCTTCATATAAGCATGGAGAACGAAGGTGGGAGTAATTTTATTCTGGCGATAGATAAATTTAATTCCGGGCTTCAGCTGAATGACCTGAACCGATGGATCATAGTCAGAACCCAAGTACTTAGTCGTTTCGGCCTTGATCTTTAACTTCTCAGCGGTTTTCTTTAAATTACTTTGCCACTTCTTGAGTTCTCTCTCGAGCGGGAGCATGCTGGTTCCTTTAGGAACCTGGAGAGTGAAATGAGAAGATTGCTTAATGGTTTCAATCAGACCATCGCTAACTTCATCCAGAGTGGTTCTTCTGATCTGCTCAATAAAAGCATCTTCACAGTAGATATTCCCCGACTGAGCAAAGCCGTGACCCAAACTAAAGGCATAGGACTCAAGAGACTCTCTCTCATAGACCTTGGAAGAGATGTACTGATTTTTAATCTTGGTGAGTTCTTCTTGCTTAAAGCCGTTCTTCACCACATCTTGAATGGTGTCCATAAAGATCTTAGAAATTTTGGCGAGATTCTCTACCGGGAAGTTCATCTTAATCATATGAACTCCACCATCGGCAAAATACATGGTGGATCCAGCGACTCCGTTACAAAGCGACGTCTTAGCAACCAGGGCCTGATAGAATCGGGAAGTTTCACCATGGGCAAGACAATTGATCGCTAGATCCTGGCCCGCGGCTTTTTCATCAGAATAGTTTGGCGCCTGCAGACAGAAAGTCAGAGTGGCCTGACGAATATCCTTATCATGCACATTGATGGATTCTTTTTTCTTAACGGTAAAGGGACCAAATTCAGATTTCTTACCGTGAGGAAGTTTATAAGAGCGAATCTTGGCTTCCAGGGCTTCACGGTTAGTTAAATCTCCGGCCACCACCAGCATGGCGTTTTCCAGATTATAGAAAGTCTCACGAAATTCCTTAATCTGCTCTTGGGAGAAATTCAGGATTGTATCCTCTCTCCCTAAGATGGGATGAGTATAGCCGCCTTCAAAAGATGATTTCTGAAGTTGCAAAAAGTTATATTGAGAAGGATTATCCATGGCCCTTCGATACTCTTCAAATACCACCTGACGCTCAGAAGGTATTTCTTCCTCACTAAAGAGAGGATTGGCCACCATATCAAGCAGGATATCTACCGACTTATCCATGAAGAGGCTGGGAGTATTGATGTAGTAGCAAGTGTAATCAAAGGAAGTGAAGGCATTGACCTCACCACCATAGGTCTCAATATCATGAGCGAGTTGAGGACCGGGACGGGTGGGTGTTCCTTTAAAGAACATGTGTTCTAAAAAGTGAGCGATACCTTGATTATCTTTCTGCTCCAAAGCACTGCCTGCCCTGAACCACATTTGCACCGTTCCCGCAGTAGAGCCGGGAGCGTGGATAAATAGAGTATTTAATTCGTTATCTAACTGGACTTGATCGATTTTCATTATCTTCCTTGTTTGCAGGTGCCAACCTTGGCCACTCGTTCTATTATCCCCACAGACTCTGTTTTTTGAAGGAATTTCTCACTAATGACTCAGGTGTCCAGCCTTTATTTACATATTCCCTTCTGTCGGCATCTTTGCAACTACTGCGATTTCTATAAAACGCGCTTTGATTCGCCTCATACCCAAATTGAGTCCTTTCATCAGTTTCTTAAGAATAGTCTTCTTCGCCATGATGAATTGATGAAGGAGCAGGGTATGACTTGGGCCTCTTTAGAGACAGTTTATCTCGGTGGGGGCACGCCTTCCTTATGGGGAGAGGCGGGAGCTGAATTTTTTAAGCAGGAGATCTTGCAGAGAATAAGTCTAAGACCCAAAGCCGAATTCACCATGGAGGTCGATCCTGGGACCTGGACGCCCGAGATGCTATCGGCATGGAAAGCCGTGGGCATGAACCGCATCTCCATCGGAACCCAAACTCTTAATCCCGAATTTTTAAAGATCATGGACCGCGCCCATTCATTGGATGAGAGCTATAAGCTCTTGGGTTATTGTCAGGAAAACGATTGGAATTTTTCGCTAGATTTTCTTTTGGGTCTGCCTTTTTCTCGAGAGAAAAAGCGTGATATCGAAAGTGAGCTGCGGTCCCTGCTATCATTTAGACCTAAACATATCAGTCTCTATATTCTGAATGCTCGCTCTAAATACCCCCATACTCAAGACATGCCCGATGATGAATTCATTCGGGAAGAGTATCTCTTAGTAAGTGAGATCTTAAGAAATGAGGGCTTTCACCACTATGAAGTCTCTAACTTTGCTCTTCCGGGCTTTGAGTCCCGCCACAATCAGAAGTATTGGGAGACCCAGTCAGTTGCGGCCTTAGGCCCCACGGGTACTGGGCTGTTTGTGCAAGGCGAGGATCAGGCCATTCGTTACAAATGGAAGGTTTCGCGAGCTGAGGCCGAAATTGAGCCTTTGGGGGCAAGTGAGCTTGAACTAGAGCGGACCTATCTTGAGCTTCGAACATCTCGCGGTTGGCGACCTCGAGGAGATGTTACTAAACTAGCTGAGTTATTTCAGAGCTGGACCCATCAGCAGTATGGCCAGTGGAGTGGTGAAAGGTATCAGCTTAATTCTCTAGGCTTTTTGATGCTGGACTCACTCATGGATGATCTCTTCCGACTTTCTGCACTGTAATGCATCTAGAGTCGCCTCCTCACCTAATTCCAGTAGTTTACTAGGTTATAAATTCTTCTTTTTTCTGGTAATTTTTCATGTCTCAACATTGACAGTGATCAAGTCGCCCCCATATTGAATGTAAGAACAATTAAGACAGCGAGAGATACGAAATGGAACAAAACGAAAATCTAAACGACAAGAAAGGCGAGGAAGCTGGCGAAGAAAAAGTTGAAGCACAAGATGTGAATACCGAAGCTGCTCCTGAAGCCGCCACTAAAAAAGATGAAGTAGATTATAAAGCGAAGTACTTCTACATCGCTGCCGAAATGGATAA
Organism: Bacteriovoracaceae bacterium UBA4097; assembly: GCA_002381765.1. GTDB lineage: Bacteria > Bdellovibrionota > Bacteriovoracia > Bacteriovoracales > Bacteriovoracaceae > Peredibacter. The sequence continues at coordinate 8,963 of DFXX01000091.1, forward strand.
TTACCGCAAGCGCATGGAGCGCGAGCGTGAGAATCTGGTGAAATTCGGAAACGAGCGTGTTCTCTCAGATTTGATTGAAGTTATGGATAATTTTGAGCGCACGATTCAAATGCTTAAGTTTGATGAAGACGAGAAAATGAAGAATATCCTGACTGGTCTTGAGATGGTTAGTAAGCAGTTCTTGGACACGCTTACTAAGCATGGCTTAACTCCGGTTGAGGCGATCGGTAAGGACTTTGATCCTAATTTCCATGAGGCCATGGCCCAGGAATATGTAGAAGGAAAGAAGCCGAATGAAGTTATTAAAGAATATCAAAAAGGCTACACCCTTAATGGCCGCCTGATTAGGGCTTCTAAGGTCGTGGTTGCCAGCGATAAACAGTAAGAAAATTAAACGTAATAAGGAGAATTATATGGGAAAAATTATTGGAATTGACTTAGGTACAACTAACTCATGTGTGGCCGTGATGGAGAATGGATCTTACAAGATCGTTCCGAATGCTGAAGGTCACAATACAACACCGTCTATTATTGGTTTTGCTAATAATGGCGAGAACCTGGTAGGTCAAGTTGCTAAAAGACAGGCCGTGACCAATCCTAATAAAACTCTTTTCGGAATCAAGCGCTTGATCGGTCGTAAATTCACCGATGGTGAGTCAAAGCACTTCCACGACATCGCTCCTTTCGAAATCTTCGCTAATAAAAATGGCGATGCTTGGGTAAAGGTTGATGGTAAGGAATTCTCTCCTCAGGAAATTTCTGCCAAAGTTCTTGAGAAGATGAAGAAAGCCGCTGAAGACTATCTTGGTCAGCCAGTAACTGAAGCCGTTATTACGGTTCCAGCTTACTTCAACGATGCTCAGAGACAGGCAACTAAAGATGCCGGTCGTATCGCGGGTCTCGATGTTAAGCGAATCATTAACGAGCCAACAGCGGCTGCTCTGGCTTACGGACTTGATGCTAAGAAAGATCAGAACATCGCAGTTTTCGACTTAGGGGGCGGTACTTTCGACGTATCTATCCTTGAGATCACTTCTGATGGTGTGTTTGAAGTGAAGTCAACTAACGGAGATACATTCCTTGGTGGTGAAGACTTCGATTACCGAATCATCAACTGGCTTGCTGAAGAGTTTAAGAAAGAAACTGGTATCGATCTTAAAAATGATAAGATGGCCCTTCAGCGCTTAAAAGAAGCTGCTGAAAAAGCTAAGCATGAGTTATCATCTGTGACTCAAACCGATATCAACCTTCCGTTCATCACTATGGATGCTTCAGGTCCTAAGCACTTAAACCTGAACCTCTCTCGTGCGAAGTTTGAATCTCTAATTGGCGATCTTATCGATAAGCTCGTTGCTCCTTGTAAGACAGCCATTAAGGATTCTGGTCTTTCTCTTAGCGAGATCAATGAAGTGATTCTGGTTGGTGGTGCGACTCGTATGCCAATCGTTCAAGCTAAGGTTAAAGAGATCTTTGGTAAAGAGCCTTCTAAAGGTGTGAACCCGGATGAAGTAGTTGCAGCAGGTGCAGCGATTCAGGGTGGTGTTCTTGCCGGTGATGTGAAAGACGTTCTTCTTCTAGACGTAACTCCTCTTTCACTTGGTATCGAAACTCTGGGTGGAGTCTTTACTAAGATTATCGAGAAGAACACAACTATCCCGACTAAGAAGTCTCAGGTGTTCTCGACTGCCGTTGATAATCAACCAGCAGTATCGATCCATGTTCAGCAAGGTGAGCGCGAGTTCTCTTCTGATAACAAGACACTTGGCCGCTTTGATTTGACAGGTATTACTCCCGCTCCACGTGGAGTGCCACAAATCGAAGTTACCTTCGATATTGATGCCAACGGAATTGTGCACGTTTCTGCTCTGGATAAGGCCACTGGTAAGTCGCAAAACATCGTAATTACTTCGAACTCAGGACTTACTGAAGAAGAAATTAAACGCATGGTTGCCGATGCAGATAAAAACCGCGAAGCTGATAAAAAACGCAGAGAAGTTGTGGATGCACGCAACAATTTAGATAGTCTAGTCTTCGCCTCAGAAAAGGCGATGAAAGAATCAGGCGACAAGATGCCGGCTGATAAAAAAGCTGAACTCGAAGGAGCGATTAATGAAGCAAAAACCAAACTCACCTCAGAGTCTTTGGACGAAATTAAAGCAGCGACTGAAAGATTACAAAACGTCGCTCACAGCCTGGCCCAGTTCATGTATCAGGGAACCGGAGCTGATTCCAGTGAGGGTGCCGGTCCGGAGGCCAACCCAGGCGAGGAGTCCAAGAAGAAGGACGATGGGGATGATGTAGTCGACGCTGACTATAAAGAAGTTTAATACTTTTATAAGTTTCTAAGAAGGCCCCTTATGTCATGCATAAGGGGCTTCATAGTATGGATGGATTGATAAGTTATGAGTACAAAACGCGATTTATATGAAGTTTTAGGTGTCTCCAAGGGAGCTTCTAAGGAAGAGATCAAGAAGGCTTACCGAAAACTGGCGATGCAACACCATCCAGATAAAAATCAGGGCAATAAAGAATCGGAAGCTCTCTTTAAAGAAGCCTCTCACGCTGCTGATGTTCTTTTGGATGATCAGAAGAGAAGAATGTACGACCAGTTCGGACATGACGGCGCTCAAATGGGTGGCGGCGGTGGACCTGGTGCCGGTGGCTTCAGTGGAGACTTTGGCGATCTAGGTGATATCTTCGGAGATATCTTCGGAGATATTCTGGGTGGCCAGAGAGGACGCGGCGGAGGCAGCAGACGTGGCGGCAGATCTCGTGCTCAGGCAGGAGATGATTTGCAAACAGAAATTGTAACCACCTTTGAAGAAGCGGCTTTTGGTTGTGAAAAAGAAATTCACATTAATCGCTCTGTTGCTTGTGGCGATTGCCATGGCAGTGGGGCCAAGAAAGGTTCTGGTCCGGTTACCTGTGATATGTGTCATGGTCATGGTGAAGTAAGACGTCAGCAAGGCTTCTTCACGATTGCTCAGGCCTGTCCGAAGTGTCAGGGAAGTGGGCAGATCATTAAAGATGTCTGTGATACTTGTCATGGTAGAGGAAGAACTAAGAAGCGCGAAAAGCTAAGTGTGAAAGTTCCGGCCGGCATCGATGAAGGTCAAAGGCTTAAGCTCACGGGCCAGGGAGATACTGGTCTTAACGGCGGGCCTGCCGGAGATCTTTTTGTCCTTATTCGCATTGAGCCACATGAGTTCTTTAAGCGTGATGAATATGATGTTCTTTGCGAAGTTCCAATAAGCTTCTCGCAAGCGGCTCTTGGGACAGAGATTGAAGTTCCAACTCTAGGTGGACGTGTTTCCATGAAGATTCCTGAAGGAACTCAATCTGGTCAGAAGATGAAGCTTCGAAATAAAGGGATTGCGAAACTTGGTGGTTATGGATTTGGGGATCAGATCATCACCATCCATGTAGAAACCCCAACTAAGATTTCTAAAGAGCAGAAGGAACTTTTTGCCCGACTCTCAGAGTTAGAGCAAAACACTTCGAATCCTATGACCAAAGGCTTCTTTGAAAGAGTCAGAGAACTTTTCCAATAANNACGGATGGGTTTAAAATCACGGGGTAAACCGAATAAAGGATACTCATGCGTCTTCTCCTCATCTCAATACTCTTGTTGATTGTTACTTGCACTCATCAGCCTCCGGTTAGAACTATCGATGAGTCCCAGATTTCTGAGTTTGCCAGAGTTAAGCTGCAAGAAGCTCGGGAGCTTATCCGCACCAATCAACTTAAGCCCGCTATGATGAAGCTTGCGGAACTGACCGAAGATAAATTATCACCGGTAGAAAAGGCCCTAAAATATAATCTTAAGGGTGTGGTTCTTTTTAATATGGGTGAGATTGAGAAATCTCTCTTAAACTTTGAAGTCTCTGAGAAATATACTCCTAAAGATACTCAGCTCTATAGTCAAGTTCAGCTTAATATGGCAGGAGCTCACTTTCGCATGAATCAGTTTAATGAACTGATGAATAGATTGGATAAAATTAACTATCCGTCATTATCTGAAGCCGAAAAGAAAAAGCATGCGCAACTGGCCCTCGCCTATGGCATGAAATTTGAGAATCACTACTTAGTAGTTAAATCTATCGTGACCCTCTTAAATGAAGTGAAGGCCTTTTCAGAAATTCAGTCGTCAAATTACTATGAGGATATGAAGAGCTCCTTTAAAAATTTGAGCCAGAGTCAAAAAATCGTTCTCTTGGAAGAATTCGATGATTCCGACAATCTCGCTGTCGCCCAATTGGCCCAGATCGAAGCCGAAGAGCGCTATATCGCTGGGGATAAGAGTGGCGCCAAGGATGTGGTGTCATGGCTAAGATCCGAGTTTAGTGGAAATGATGATGTAAGAAAATATATTAAGGAGTTTGAACTTAGGATCGAGAATTCTTCTCGTATCAGTATTAGCGATATAGGCTTAGTCCTTCCCTTAACTGGTGATAAGGCGAGGTTTGGAACCAAGGCCCTAAGTGGAATTGACGCTGGTCTGAAAGTTCTGGGTCTGGATGAGAATGTAAAAATACATACCAAGGACTCCATGAATTCTCCTGCGCAGGGAGCAGAAGCCGTTCTTAAACTTATTAGAGAAGAAAGAGTCGCCTTTATTATCGGTGGTCTTTTCTCTGATACCGCGAAAGCCGAATATCTTGAAGCGAGAAAATATGGGGTTCTTTACATCTCCCTATCTCAGATTGAGCTTCCAAAAGAAGAGAAGAATCATCACTTAATTGAGGTCCAAGGATCTATCGAGTCACAAGTGGCGGCCCTGTTATCGGATGAAATGATCAAGAAGTTTGGTACGAGACTTGGGGTGATCTTTCCTAGCGATGAAGGTGGGAAAGCCTATGTGGATGAGATCTGGAGACGTGGAAAAGAGAAGAATTTACAAATTACGAGTCTTGCTTCCTTTCCCAAGAATATTCATGATTACCGTGAAACAGCGAAACTCTTTTTGGGCCTAAAGTATCCACGAGAGCGCTCTGAGGAATTTAATATCCTGGAAGATGTGTACTCTCAGGAGAAATCTTCCATTAGAAGAGTCCAGACCTTGCCGCCTGTAATTGATTTTGACTGGGTTTTCCTTGCAACTTTCCCGAATGAAGCCATTCCCTTGATACCAACCCTGGGTTACTACGATGCCAATCGCTTAAAGCTTGTGGGTGGACCGAGCTGGGGCTCTTACCCTATGGTTAAAGAGCAGAAGAACTTAGGAACACTCTACTTTGTGGGAGATGATCCTAAGGCCATTAACCAGGATATGCTTAATAGGTTTCAAGAGATCTATGGCAAGCCAGCTGGTCTTTTAGAGATCATTGCCTTAGATGCCATGAAGATCGGGGCCGAAGTCTTAATCAAGGCGGGAGAAGTTTCTCATCGGGATGAGTTTGACTCAAAACTCAAGAAAGCTGGGACAGTTCGTGGTTTGACGACAGCTTGGAACCATCATGATGGCATATGGCTCAAAGAGATGAATGGTATGGTTATTACTCAAGGCAAGATAAGAAAGATGTTTGATGCAGAGACAGCTGCTTCAAATGATGCTGAAGCAGCTCTTGAGTAAAATTAGTTCGGATATTTGAGATAATAAATCTGCTCAAAGTTACGGCCAAAGTCGTCCAGATCAAGGCCATAGCCCACGATAAATTGATCGTCGATCTTCTTACCAGTTAAGTCTGGCTGGAAGTTCACGGTTCTCTTATAAGGCTTATCAAATAGCGTTATAACTTCTAGTGAGCGAGGCGAGCTAAGTTGCAATCGCTTCTTTAAGAAATTTAAGGCGCGGCCGGTATCAACGATTTCTTCCACAATAACCACATTCCGATCCATGATATTGGTGGTGATATCCTTACTGATAGTAATGGTTCCATGGTTCTCTTTACTTCTACCTACGGCCTGAAGCTTTACAAAATCCACATAGACTTTAACCCCCTTGATCTCTCGCACGAGATCGGCCAGGAAGACCATACTGCCCTTAAGCACACCAATCAGAACTAGATCCTGACCTTGGTACTTTTGAGAAAGGGTATTACCCAGAGCTTCCACGATACCTTTGATCTCCTTGGAGTCGATATAGTTAACAAACTGACTGGAGACAAAACTGGAAGGGAACTTGTTTTTTTCATCCATGAGAGCATCCTTTGAAGAGCTTATTTTACTCATATGAAGGCTGACTGGAAAGCACCACTTTTCTTGAGCCATTTACTCGGAAAACATTTCTCTTTTATAACTTCTTGTCCGTAATCCTCCTAAGTGGTAAATTTTTCGAATAAATTAATTTATTCTCTGGAGCTTATGGCCAGGCAGAGAATCCAAAAAAATTACGTAATGAATGCTTCTTGAAAGGGATAATTTATGTTTAAGAAAATGCTAGACTGGTTCTCAAATGACTTGGCCATCGACTTAGGAACGGCAAATACCCTGGTCTATGCCAAAGACCGCGGAATAATTGTGAATGAGCCTTCAGTGGTGGCGGTTCACCAAGGTTTTAGAGGTGAGCAAAAAGTTTTGGCCGTGGGTAAAGAAGCCAAAGAAATGTTGGGTAGAACTCCTGGTTCTATTAAGGCCATTCGTCCGATGAAAGATGGAGTAATCGCTGACTTTGAAGTCACTCAAGCGATGCTTAAATACTTTATTCAAAAATCTCTTAATGGTTCAAAGCTTATCAAGCCTAGAATCATTATCTGTATCCCATTCGGTATTACTCAAGTTGAGAAGAGAGCAGTTAAAGAATCCGCTGAACAAGCTGGTGCTCGTGAAGTTTATTTGATCGAAGAACCGATGGCAGCTGCGATTGGAGCTGGACTTCCGATTACCGATCCATCAGGAAACATGATTGTTGATATCGGTGGTGGAACGACTGAAGTTGCTGTGATCTCTCTCGGTGGTATTGTCTATTCGAAATCAGTAAGAGTTGCTGGTGATAAATTTGATGAAGCCATTGTCTCTTACATTAAGAAAAAATATTCACTTCTTATCGGTGAGAGAACGGCGGAGATGATTAAGATCTCTATAGGGAATGCTTATCCATTTGATGATGAAGTTAAGACTTACGAAGTTAAAGGTCGTGACTTAATTGCTGGTGCTCCTAAAACGATTGAAGTTACTTCTGATGAGATTCGTGAAGCCCTGGCAGATCCTATATCTGAAGTGGTTGAAGCTATTAAAATCTCTCTTGAAAAAACTCCTCCAGAACTAGCAGCCGATATCGTTGATAATGGAATTATTCTTGCTGGTGGTGGCTCACTACTAGCTAACCTCGATATTCTTATCAAAGAAAAAACAGGCCTTCCTGTTTCATTAGCTGAGGATCCTTTAACTTGCGTTGTGAGAGGATGTGGGATGGCCCTGGAGTCCATCACGCTTCTCAGACAGGTGACGACACTAAGTTAATATGTCACAAACCTTTTTTAGCAAACTTGATCAACTTGAAAAGCACAACCGACTTGGCCAACTCGAATTGGCCAAGGGTAAAGTAACCGTGTGGACCAAGGGGAAAAACAACAAAGATACATTGAATGTTGTTAAGTTTGATAAAAACCGTGAAGAGTTAGTGTTGGATGCTAAGACTGAACTCTTTCCCAATAAATCTGAAATTCTTTGCACCTTTGATATAAGAGGGATGACCTTTTTCACCAAAGGTGTTTTTAAAATGAGCTCAGGTGACTTTTGTGTGCTTGAATTAAAGAGTGATCTCTTCAAATCAGAAAGACGCTCAAGTTATCGACTCATGACTTATCCTATCTATGAAGTTTGGGCCGATTTTGATCTAGGGGAAGCCTATGAAGGTGGAAAAGTCATAGATTTAAAATCCAAAGTGAATCAGACAAAACTTTTTCAAAATTTTCTTCAATTAGTGGATGGAGATAATGGTGATGTCGGCAGGTTAAGGATTCGTGTCCAGGATCTCTCGGCTACGGGAATGTCTATACATATTGGTGAGCTCGAAAAGAGTTACTTTGTTAAAGACACTACTTTCAAAAATGTAAACATCACTTTTACCGATGAGAGAATTATCATTCCAGAAGTGAAGGTCGTTTATCTCGTGGATTATATCTCCAGTGATAAGAACCTAAAGAAGTTCAAAATTGGACTAAACTTTCCTAATCTCAGTGTCAAAATAGATGATCTCCTGGGTAGAAAAATTAATAAGCTTTTAAGAGAAATTGATTCAAATAAAGATTTTGAGAACTTCTTAAAGTGAAATGCCTCTTTATATTTTTCTTTTTGATTGCCTGCTCCACCACTTCTGAGCGACCACGCCAGACTAAATCAGTATTTTCCTATACCGACGTTTCAGGAGATTATTTCCTGGAGCGGGAACATAAGAAGATCAAGAATAAGCTGGTGACGAGAAATGTACTTAAGGTGAGTGGCTCCACCAAGATTTTAGAAAAAAGTATTACGGTTTCCCAATTGGGAAGTACCAAAGCTAAGGTCGGCAGGGTTTTGACCTTAAGACCACTGGCTTCAGAGTTTGTGGTTTGGTTGGAAGGTCAGAAATATTCATCCAAGATGAGCCTTAATACCAAGAAAAAGACCATGACAGTGGTGATGGAGAGTCCTGAGCCGAAGTGGCAGGGAACAAGAGATATACCTTTCCCCAGTGGTAAAAACTTCTGCTTCTATTCTCAACTGGCCGATTGTCTCTATTACAATCAGTTTCTGGAGCGTACTAAAAAGCATGGAAAGAGCTTGCCCTTTTTTATCGTCTGGGATTCCTGGCCATATATTCAGGAACAGCTATCGGGTACGGGAAAAAACCTTTTCTCTTCTGCTTTCTTAAGGTTTGAAGGGAAGGAAGGAAAGAATTTTAGATATATAATCGATGTTGATGGGCAAATCATCCTCTATCATTTCTCAAAGTCCTTAGATTTAGTTAAGATAGCTTGGATAGCTCAAGGGATAACAGTTGTTCCTCCAGAGCAGAAGATTCCCAGTGAAGATCAGTGAGGTTTGGGATGGATAATTACGGCCAGTTGATTATTTCTGGAATTAAGGGAACAACCCTTTCTCCGGAAGAATCGGAATTTATTAAAGAAGAAAAGCTGGGTGGTATCATCCTCTTCACTCATAATTTCCAGGATCCCGCTCAATTAGCTGAGCTTGTAAATTCTATTCAAAAGTTAAGAGATGATTATCCCTTATTTATCTCAGTAGATCAGGAAGGCGGGCGAGTCCTGCGCTTTAAAACTCACTTCACTCAGTTTCCATCTATGTTGGATCTGACCAAGATGGATTCACCTAAGCTTATTTTTGAAGTTCATCAAGTCCTTGCCCGTGAGTTGGCCGCATGTGGGATTAATCTGAGTTATTCTCCTTGTTGCGATATCCTCACTAATCCTGAGAATAAGGTCATTGGGGATCGCGCCTTTGGAACCGATCCCGATACTGTAGAGAAATATATCAGTGCTGCTATCAGAGGCCTGCAAACCAGTGGACTACTTTCTTGCGCCAAACACTTCCCTGGCCATGGAGGAACTACCAAGGATTCCCACTATGATTTGCCATTAGTAAAAACCACCTTGGAAGAGCTTCGCCAAAGAGAAGTACTGCCATTCATTAAGGCCAGTAAATCCCGCGTGGAATTTATGATGATGGCGCATTTAATGGTGGATGCTATCGATACAGAAATGCCAACAACCTTAAGTCCTAAGGCCTATGAGTTTCTGCGTAATGAAACCAAGTTTACTAAGATTGTAATTACCGATGACCTAGAAATGAAGGCAATAGCTGATCGTTTTACTATTGAAGAGTCAGCGGTCCTGGCCCTTAATGCAGGAACCGATATGCTGCTTTACCGCTTCTTAGAAGATGCTCAGAAGGCCTTAGGGGCAATTCGAGAAGCTACTAAGAAGAGAGTTATCAAGAAAGAAGCCCTGATGGAAAAGCTTCAAAGGGTTGAGCGTTGTAAAAAAGAATTTCTCTCTAATTATCAGCCTATCTATATTCCTAAAATTTCCGAGTCCTTTAATACACCAGAGGCCAAGAAGCTTATGGAGCAGTATCAAAAGTTCCTGAGCACATCTATTAAGTAATGAGGACAATTTTTCCCATTTCTTGAAATTCCCAACGCTTAGCAAATTCTTGTTACTCTTAAACTAGAACTCTTGTTTTGAGTTTAAGAGGAAAATGCAAAAGATCGTGCCACGCGTACTATTGATTCTACTTATCATGTGGTCAAGCTTATCAGCTTGGGCGCAAGAGTCATGTCCTAATGACTTCACTCGCATCACCAGTCAATGTATCCAGGCTTCCAATAAAAAATTTAATACTAAGCCCATCGTCATTTCGAATGAACTGCAAGACAACATGTACTTCTATAAGACGGCCGGTGGAGACTTTGGAAAACTAAAAGTCATTGGTTCCACCATCACGAAAGAAGAGTGCACACTCTTCATTGAAGCCGTGACCTTCAGTAATGGTCGCACCTTTGTACCAAATTCATCTATCAGTATTGGTGTCTCGCAAAATCATTGGCTGAAAGATCGCGTCCTCTTGGATCGAAACGGACTCTCAGCTTTTGAGCTTTCTAAGCCTGAAAAAAACTGTGAACTCTCTCCCACAAAAGGTGTGGAGATAGCCTTCTTCAGTAAGGTTCAGCCGAAGGTGAGAGAAGAGAATAATCTTTTGTTCTACGCTCCTTTGGTATTGGTATTTATAGCGATCTTCCTTATCGTTCGCCTCTTTATGGAAGAGCAGGATAAGTTTAAGGCTTCTGAAGCACTGGAAGAAGCCGAGAATGTAAATAAGGGGAAGCAGCAGGTCTTCTTCATCAAAGTTACGAAGCCTTTTTACAAACGATACTTTGTTCCCTTAGTTCAAGGTTCAAAAAATAAGCAGGCCCTAAAAACCAAGTACCGCCAGAAGCTTGCTAATGCGGGTCTTTTAAAAGAAATGACTCCTGAAGAATTTGTGGCCTTGAAGTTCTTTATGATCCTAGGTGGACCCTTTGCCTTCCTGGTGGTTCGCTGGATTATGGAAGAGAGCTGGCCTTTAACGATAACCCCAGTTATGGCGGTTGTGGGGTATTTTTATCCTAATATCTGGCTCAGTGGTTTAACCAAGAATAGAAATGAAGCTGTTCTAAGAGCTATGCCTTTTATCGTTGATATGCTCGCTCTCTCGGTTGAAGCAGGTCTGGATTTTATGGCCGCTATCCAGCGAGTAATCGAGAAAGCACCTCCCAGTCCACTGGTTGAAGAATTTGAAACTCTCATTCGAGAGACCAAGATTGGATCCTCTCGTGCAGAAGGCTTAAGGCAGCTTAGTTGGCGAGTTAATATCATTGAGATCAATTCTTTCTGTGCAACTCTCATTGCAGCCGATTCAGTAGGTGCTTCGATTGCTCCCATTCTAAAGCAGCTCTCCAATGAACTCAGGGTTAAGCGCTCCTCCAATGCGGAAAAGCAAGGGGCCCAAGCGGCTACTAAGATTCTTATTCCCATGATCTTTTTTATTCTACCGGCGGTACTGGTAGCTATCTTTGCTCCTATGGTGCTGAAGATGATGACGGGTAAATTATGATGGTCAGGATTAAACACAAAGATGAGATTATCGCTGAGAAGATTCTTCTCGCAGATAATCTATCATCCCGACTTATCGGCCTTATGTTCCGGAAAGCTCCTCCGCAAAATGCTCGGGGACTTTTACTTCATCCCTGTAATTCTATCCATACCTTCTTTATGAGGTATGCCCTGGATGTAGTCTTTCTTAATTCAGAAAATAAGGTCATTAAAATTATTAGAAATCTCAAGCCTTGGAGAATGACCTGGATTTATTTTAGGGCCTCCAAAACGCTTGAACTTCCTGCAGGGCATTTGCCTCAGGGAATTTCCCTCGGGGAATTTCTGGAGGTTGAGAATGTTTAAACTAGTAGCAGTAGGTGGAAAGCTTCGAGGTAAGGAATTTATCCTGGAGGATGGGGATAATATTCTGGGTCGCTCCCATGAATGTGATCATGTGATTAGTGTGGACGGAGTTTCTAAGCGGCATCTCCAGATTACCGTCAATGGGGAAACTGCCTTTGCAGAAGATCTAGATAGTTCCAATGGAACAATTGTTAACGGTAAGATCATTAAGCGCCTAACGCTGAAAGACGGCGATAAGATTGCCCTTCCTAACCTTATTCTCCAGGTGGTCTATGTCATCGAGAAAAAGGTCATCATTAAGAAGAAAGTCTTAAAGAGCGATGAATCCGAAGATGATTATAATGATGTAGAACAAATCGAGCCAGTTCCCCAGGCCTTAATCGCTAAGCCCATCTGGTTTTTTAAGCATAAGGTTATGCCGGTAGTGTATAGCTTTAATGAGCAATATGAATGGGCCGCTCTGGTCGGGATTCTGCTATTTGTCTTCATTGCCATCAATATTACCCTCACCATTCTTCCAGTCCTCCGTGATAGCAAGATGCTTCTGATTAAAGAGATTGCTCTTCGTGGGAAGCAATATACTGCTGAAGTAGATAGACTGAATAATGTCTTCCTTAGAGATAAAAACCTCGATCAGGTCTATACCGGATTTCTTGAAGGCGAAGATGCAGAAGGAGTCAGAAGCTATAAGCTCTTTGATGTTGAAGGAAGAGTCTATCGACCTGTTTCAGAATTAAATACCATTGTTAATGATTCCTTCTCAGTAGAAGCATTAAAGAGTTACCGGGTTGAAAGTAATCAGGATAAGGAAATTATCCGGGATTTAGGTGGCAATGTTATCGGTATTGCCCGTGCCATTAAGGCCCATGATAAAAATCTAGGGCGCGATGTGGTGGTGGCCATCATCACCATTTACTTCTCCCCAACTTCTCTGGCCCGGGAAGCTTCTAATAACTCCAAGGCCTATCTGGAGTCCCTTATCACTTCGGCCATGGTGGCGATTATCTTCTTTGGAATTCTCTACTACATGACGGTAAGACCCCTGGATGAGATGAAGTTTCAGATTGAACGGGTCCTAAGAGGAAGACAGAAGGAGCTCGAGAGTAAGACTCTCTTTAAAGAGCTTCATCCCCTTAGAAATACGATTAATAGTATCCTTACCCGGCTGAAAGAACTGCAAAATACCGATACAGGAGAAGTGCAGACCCTTGAGGAAGATAGTCCCTATGTTCGCACACTTTATGAGTTTATGGCGGGTGCTCAGGGGCCAGTGATGATTCTTAACTCCGAGAAGGTGATTGAGCATATTAACCCTGAAGCCGAGGATCTTATTGGAATTCGGGAAAATGCATCGGCCGGACAAAGTATTCTTGATACCGCTCGTGATCAGGGATTTGCTGCCACCGTGATCGATCTGTGTGATCAATCGGCTAACAATGAGGGTTGCAATCAGAAAGAGAGTTACGAGATTGGAGGCAAGAGCATGAATATCAATGTCTCTGCTCTCATTGGGAAAGATAGATTTGCTAAAGCATTCTACATAACATTTGTGAGGAATGACTGATGGCCAAGAATGTTCTGGTCCTTAAACATTTTGAATCCCCAAAGGAAGCTGGAGTTTACTTCAGGCTGGTATGCCTTACGGGACCGAATAAGGGAGAGTCCTATATTCTCCTGGGGAACAGAGTCGTCATTGGTCGATCTGATAAATCAGATATACGTTTAAATGATACCAAGGTGAGCCGTGAGCATGCTGAGATTACAAAGGTTGGTGCTCATTGGGTAGTTACCGATCTGGGCTCCCAAAATGGGGTCGTTCTTAATGATAAGAAAGTGACCCAGCAGCAGTTAAATGAAACAGATAAGGTCATTATTGGTCAGACAGTCTTTAAATTTGCCAAGGTAGAAGTCACTTCTAAAACCAAGGTGATTAAAGAGATTACCGAGGAAGAAGACGTTAAGAAAAAGACCATGGTTCCTGTCCTGATTTTGGGGGCGATGTTTGCTGGACTTTTTCTCATCGATGAGGATCAGGAAAAAGTCACTCGTGCAGCTCGTGCCAATCAAGACCAGGGATATCAGGATGTCTCGAATGAATATGTGACGGCCCTGCAAAAGCGACAGGCCAATGAGAATAAGGAAGCCAAGGAAAAGCTCACTGCCATCTATCAGCGAGGACTTAGGGAATACCGTGAAGGAAATTACTTTAGGGCCATTCATGAATTTAATTTGGCACTTATCATCTCTCCGGGTGACTCACAGGCAGAGTTCTACTTGCGAAAAACCAAGGAAGAACTGGACCGATCAATTGAGAATTACACGGCCAAGGCCCAGCGGGATGTAGAATCACTAAAATATCAAAGTGCCATCGTCGCTTACTGCTCGATAATTCGTTTATTATATAGTGTACCCGAGGACGAAAGACATAAAACGGCCGTTAAGCAAATTGAAGGGCTGGAAGCTAAACTAGGAATGGAGCCAGGTGAGACTAGTTGTCTTAAAAAACAACGTACCAATTGATGAGGTTCTGGTAGAGACACCGGATTCAAGTGAGCGGTACGAAATTTTTGTGGGAAGAGCAGATGACTGCCATGTCCTGATTGATGATCCTTTGATCTCACGGCACCACTTTGTCCTCATTAATGATGAGTCTGGATGGTTTTGTGAAAAGCTTACTCAGCTGGGAGTGGTCCTTGTAAACGGAAGTCTAGCTTCGAAAACTCGCCTTAATGGGGGAGACGAGATAAAGTGTGGAGTCTACTCCATAATAGTCACAGATCTCTCCGGGGGAATGACTCTCAAAAAAGAATCTTCCATTCAAATGCCACCGGATGAGCCGGATCCCTTACCGCTAGAGGAGTTGGACGCCACTACCGTTATGCCAGCTTCACAAATAGCGGCTTCAATGCCTCAGTCTACTTCCATAGAAGAAGAAAATGCTCATGAATCCTCTAGAGAAGACTACTCTGATAGTTATATGGATCAGGTCGATTCTTTCCAGAATGAAAATAAAGAAAGTAATACCGATAATAACGACCCATTCGGAAATTCAGAAAACAGTGATCAAAGCTCCATGGATGTGGTGGAATTCGGTGACAGTGATAGCTCCCTTGATAGCTTTGGCGAAGATATGCCAGTGCAGGAAGAAGGGACGCGATTTCTTAGGGCCTTTGTTAATTACCAGCTGGTGCTTTTTGGGGAATTCGCTCCCTATGACAGATATCAAATAGATGAAGACGAGGTCTTTATCGGGCGAGATGCGAAGAAGTGTCAGATTGTCCTAAATGATCCAGAGGTCTCTTCCGTACATGCCGTGATCAGAAAATCTAATACAGAAGTGACCCTGGAAGATTTAAATTCTTCCAATGGAACCATTCTTAACGGTGAGCGAATCAATCGCGCTGAAGTCGTGACTGGTGATGAGTTTCTCATCGGAAGCACCACCTTCACCTTAGAAGTGAAGTCTGATCTTCTGGATGCTGAATCTGACCGCTTAATGCCGGTTGAATCGGGCCAGGTGATCGAGACCGAGGAAGTGGAGGAAGAGATTGTCTCCATGGAAGATGGGGATGAATTAAGCTTTGATTCCGATGCTCCTCCTGAGAAAAGTATCATAAAGAGAATCTGGAAAAATCCAGAGCAAAGAAAAAAACTAATCTACGGTATTGTAGCCGCTACTCTTATATTTGTTCTTTTTTATGAAGAGACGCCCGAAGAAGTTAAGCCTCAGAAAGTCGCACAAGTGAAGACCGATGAGAAGCCCAAGCTCAAACTCAGTAAAGAGATGGAGAATCGACGGAACGTCGCCTATGAATTAGGGGTAAGTTTCTTTGAGCAGAATAAATACTCTGAAGCCTTAAGAGAATTTCAAACTGTGGTAGAGATCGATCCCGCATATAAGAACTCACAAACCTATCTCGAGCAAACCAAGCTGGGTCTTCAGCGACTGGAAGAGTTAGAAGCTCAGAAGAGAGCTGAAGAAGATCGCATCAAGACCAAGAAGATCATTGAAGAGATTCTGGTGAAAGCGAGAGTGGCGGTTAAAGAGAGACAAGTCCAACTTGCGGAAAATTACTTCAGCCAAATTACCGAGAAAGATCCTGAAAATATGGAAGTTCAGCAGCTAAAGATGGAACTAGAGCTCTGGCAGAAAGAAGAGCAGAAACTAGCTCTTGAGAGGGCCGCTAAGGAAGCTCGCCGTAAGGCCATGGTGGATGCACTTTCTCCAGGTAAAACCTATTATCTTAAGAAAGAATGGTACCGGGCAACTCTAAAGCTCGAAGAATTCCTGCAAAGAAAAGGCTCGGATGAGGATCTCGTGAAAGAAGCGAGTGAGATGTTGAGCGAGAGTAAAAATCAACTAGCTTCGGCACTGGGGCCCCTCTTAGGTAAGGCCCGCTCTCTTAAAGAAGGTCAGGACTATAAGAGTGCTTATGAAGCCTTTCTGGAAATCTTGAAGGTTGAGCCTACCAATGCGGAAGCCTTAAACGAAGTGGATAATATTAAAACTCAGCTTGAGAATCGCTCGAAGAAAATTTATCGGGAAGCCATCATTGCTGAATCCTTGAGTCTCTTTACCGATGCCAAAGAAAAGTTTCAGGAAGTGCAACAGATTTCCCCAACAGACAGTGAGTACTACCGGAAAGCTTCGGATAAACTCAAAAATTACCTGGAGTAATTGATGCGTCTTAAATCCTATGCCGCCACCACCCATCAAGGTCCTTATTTACAAGTCAATGAAGACGGCTATGACTTTGATTTTGAAAATGAGCTCTTCATGGTGCTGGATGGATTTGGAGGATCGGGCCATGGTGAGCGAGCTGTCGAAAAGCTTAAGCAGGAAATTAGAACCTTCTATACGCAAATTTCAGATGATCCCAATGCCACCATGCCGCTCTTTTATAGTGCTCGCAATCTTCTGGAAGGCAATGCGATCTTAAATTCCATGATGAGTGCTCATCAGAATCTTCTTCGGCATAATGCTGAATTGCCTATCAATCAAAGAGCTGGAGCCAGTGCCCTGGTTGCCGTGAAAGCCGAGAGTCTTCTGGTTTTATTAGGAGTAGGGAACTGTCGCGCATACCATTTCAGGCAAGGGAAGCTCTCCAAGATTCTCGCCGAGGATACACTTCAGTATCTTTCAAAAGATCAATTCAATCATCGCTTCCGCACTTCTCCGATGTCAGCGATTGGTATGTATCCTGAGTTAGGACATCAAATGCGAGAGGTTCGGCTTGCTCCAGGTGATAAGATCATCATGCTCACCGATGGAGTATACGCTCACTTGAGTGATGAAGAAGTCCTCTATGCCCTTACTCAATCCATGCCGGATGCTCAAGAAAGAGTAAATAGCTTACTAAAATTATCCAACTCTCGCGGCAACTTGGACAATCAAACAGCAATGATTCTCGAGTTTTAGTCTCTTTTTCGTTCACAGAACGTGCAGTGGGCCTCTATAATTTTAAGAGATCATAGAGGAGAACATCAGGGATGAACCATAAAGTCTTATTGGCAGATGATAGTCTGACCATTCAAAAAGTCATCAAGATCACTCTTGCTAATCAGCCTTATGACATTACTGATTGCTCTAGCGAAGAAGAGCTGTTTAAAAAGCTTCCTTTGATTAAGCCAGAAATCGTTTTTCTGGATTTCAATCTTTCCGAAAATCTGACGGGCTATGAGCTTAGCTCCAAGATCAGATCCATTTGTCCTACAGCTAAAGTCCTTATGCTTTTAGGCACCTTCGATAGCGTTGATGATAATGCCATGGAGAAGTGTGGCGCATCTGACAAGATTGTTAAGCCTTTTGATTCCAATAAATTTATCGCCATCTGTAAGCGCTTAGTGGAAGAAGGCGGTGATGCCCAGGAAAATTCTTTAGATGAAGACATGGAAATCGAAACCGAATTCGATTCATCAGATGAAGAAGAAAATCCAGAAGATCAGTGGCAAATGAACCACTCGACCTCTCAAACTGTGAGTGGCCCTAAGTATGAAGAATCTAAAACCACTGAATTCCCACTCAATGCTTTAACTAAAGAGATGTCTGATTGGGGTATGAGTATCCCGGGTGTGATCAATGATTCCGCTCCGAGCGGGAAAGTTATTGATCTCCCTCCTGTTATTGGGGAAGTAAAATCTCTTGATCAAAAGCGCCAGGCGAAGTTTGAGACAAAGTTTCCGGTAAATGATGATTTGGATTATCCAACCATTGAGGAGATGCAAAGCTCATCTCAAAAAGAAGAAGCTCCTGCACCTGCTTCAAAACTCGTTTCCATCGAAACCTTCAATGATGAAGTTGAAGAGATGGAGATTCAAGGCTCATATGTGGCCGATGAAGCCGATATCAGTAGCATTGAAGCTCAAATCAGAGATGAAGTAGAAAAAGATCTTTGGAAGGCCGATGAGTTTGAGGAACTTAAAAATGAATTATCTACCAAGATCGAAGAGATCTCAGGAGAGGAGTTCCGTCCTAACTCTGCTCATTTTGATGAATCTCTCTTTAAGCCATTAGATGAAGAAGATTCTCTCCAATTCACTGAACAGTCCTCTGTCCCGGCTTCTGCCGAAGTCAATCTCGAAAGCATGCGCCAAGAAATCGAAGTCATGGTGAAGAAGTATGTGAAAGAGTATATGGATGAGATGTTTAAGCAGAATGTAGAGAAGATTTCCTGGGAAGTTATTCCTGATCTCGCGGAAAATCTTATCCGCCAGGAATTAGGGAAGATCTCCAGTAAAATTATGGATGACCAGAACTAAGAACTCGTAAACTTCCATTATAAAAATGTTTTTCTCCCGATTCATTAAAGATGATGGCTTCGCCATGGGGACCAAGTCCCTGAAAGAAGCCTTCTTCGATCAAGTCGCCTTCGATCAATCTCACCTTGCTTCCCATATGTGAGCAGCGAGCTTCCCAACTGCCTCTAAGCATCTCGGTACTGGCATAGCGATGAGAATAAATGAAGCTAGCGATCTCATGGCACCAGGCCTTTCTATCAAAAAGAAAGTTGGATCCATAAACTCCGCCAAAGTCCTCATGCTCACTCCAGAGATTGAGCCCAATGCCCGCAACCATCCGGCCTTGAAAACTTTGGACCAAAATTCCACAACACTTCTTCTTTTGAACATTATAGATATCATTGGGCCACTTCAGTTCAAGCTTACTGCCTTCAAAAAACTCGGTAACTAACAAAGACATCTCAAGAGCGGTATAGCTCATCTCCACATGGGGCTCAATGGTCATAGAAAAGCAAAGTGTTCCCGGAAGTGAGAGCCACTGATTGGTATTTCTTCCACGACCGGCTTTTTGCTCATCGCAACTAACGAGGATCTGCTCATCACTCTTTGCGAGGCTTAATTGTTCTTTGATAAGATCTTGTGTAGTATCACATTCTCTAACGTGAATATGTCTAATCATTCGAGGTTTCCATGTCTTTAATTAAACGCGACACTCCTAGGCCCATTAAGTTCACACCCAATATTAATCCATACGCTCATGGTTCAGTAATGGCGGAATTTGGGAATACTAAAGTCCATATTACCGCATCCGTACAAGAGTCTGTCCCCTCTTTTTTAAAAGGTAAAGGACAAGGATGGCTTACGGCCGAATATGCCATGCTTCCTTCGGCTACCCATAGCCGATGTGATCGTGAACGTAAGGGCCCCTCAGGAAGAACTCAGGAAATTCAAAGACTGATTGGCCGCTCTTTGCGCTCAATTATCGATATGAGTAAATTAGGCGAGCGAACTCTTATGATCGACTGTGATGTGATCGTGGCCGATGGGGGAACCCGTACCACTTCGATCTCAGGTGCTTATGTGGCGTTGGAGATGGCGGTGAAAAAACTTATGAAAGATGGTCTTTTAAAAGAGAATCCTATTCGCGAAGGTCTCGCGGCCATCTCTATCGGGATTAACAAGAATAATGAGATCATCGCCGATCTTAACTACGAAGAAGACTCTACTTGTGGCACCGATATGAATATCGTGATGACTTCCAATAATAAATTTGTGGAAGTTCAGGGAACCGCTGAAGGTGAGCCCTTCTCCATGGAGCATCTGCAAGCTCTTCTTTCATGTGCTCAAACCGCCCTTAAGGTGGTGATGAGTGAGCAGAAAAAAGCCTTGGATTCCCTCTAATGACTTCTTTTATCCTTGCCTCCGGCAATGCTCATAAAGCCGAGGAGTTCAAAGACCTCTTTAAAGACGTTCTTTCGGTCACGGCTGCCCCTCATTCCATTGAAGTGGATGAGACCGGCAAGACCTATACGGAAAACGCCTTTCTTAAGGCCAAGGCTTACTACGACACCTTTAAAACTCCGGCCCTCGCCGATGATTCAGGACTTATCGTTGAAGCTCTTCCGGATATCCTGGGTGTGCAAAGTGCTCGCTTTGCTCCCGAGCTTAAAGACTATCATGACAAGTGTCGTCACTTGCTCTCCCTTTTAGATGAAACCAAGAGTGAGAACCGCGGGGCCTATTTCACCTGTGTCCTTTGTTTTTATTTATCTCCTGAAGAAGTGCACTTCTTCGAAGGCCGGGTCTCCGGTGTTATTGGCAGTGATCTGCAGGGAAGTGGGGGCTTTGGCTATGATCCAATCTTTATTCCAGAGAGAAAAGAGCAGGACGGTAAGAGCTTAGCGGAGCTCCCGGAATGGAAGAATTTGTTTTCGCATCGGGCTAGAGCTGCCCATGCTGCACTACAATTTTTTAAAGGAAGCAAGGAAACCATAGACAAAATAGATAAATAGCCTTAAAAATATTCACTCAGTTCTTTGTGTCGGGGTGTAGCGCAGCCTGGTAGCGTATCTGCTTTGGGAGC
>DFXX01000048.1:0-37315 GCA_002381765.1 Bacteriovoracaceae bacterium UBA4097
AGACCAATAGAGCGAAGTTCTTTCACCGAATGCTGAGCTGGTTTGGACTTTAGTTCTCCAGCGGCATCGATATAAGGAATCAGTACGAGATGAATATAGAGCACATTCTCCACTCCTACATCAAGAGCAAATTGTCTGATAGATTCCATGAATGGAAGGGACTCGATATCCCCGACCGTTCNNTCACAGTTCTCACTGGCCAGATGAATCCGTCTTTTGATTTCATCCGTAATATGAGGAACCACCTGAACGGTTTTTCCTAAGTATTTACCTTCTCTCTCATTTTCAATCACCTGAAGATAGACCTTCCCGGTGGTGAAGTTATTATCTCTGGATAAGGTGAGACTAGTGAAGCGCTCATAGTGACCTAAGTCCAGATCTGTCTCAGCACCATCATCGGTCACAAAGACTTCTCCATGCTGAATAGGACTCATGGTTCCTGGATCTACATTGATATAGGGATCCATCTTGAGCATATTGATCTTCACACCTCTTCTTTCCAGAAGGCAACCAATGCTAGCAGCGGCCAGCCCTTTACCTAGGGAGCTTGCTACTCCACCAGTGATGAAAATGTATTTCTTTTTTTGCTTAATCACGTAAGGCTCCTTCAACTTTTTTTACATCCTCAGGGACATCAACGCCTATTAAATTTGCAGAAGTGAGAATTCCGCCCACGGTCATCTGATTCTCCAGGGCCCTTAACTGCTCAAGCTTCTCCAGATCTTCAAGTCTAGACATAGGTAATTTTACAAATCGACTTAAAGCCTGGGGTCGATAGCTATAGACACCAATATGTTGATACCAGGTATGATCATTTTTCTGATCCCGATCAAAGGGAAGAGATTGACGAGAGAAATAGAGACACTGCTTAGAGACAGGACTCCAGACGGCCTTTACCACATTGGAATTTCCGAAGGCTTCTTCCGAGGAGTGCCGCTCTTTTAAAAGTGTGGTAATATCAAAATCAGATTTTAAATGAAAACCGGCCAGTTCTTTTAAGACTTCACCTTTTAATAGAGGCTCATCTCCCTGAACATTGATCACAAGATCCACCGCTTTATTTTTAAAAAATCTCTCATAGGCCAGGGCAATTCTTTCTGAGCCNNGATGGAACATCATCATCGATACGAAGAACTGAGCCACCAAAATTCTTAACATGAGCTTCAATCTCATCATTATCGGTGACTACTGCACATTCAAAGCCGGAAGTTTTGCAGTTCTTAAAAACTCGCTCCACCATGGATTGACCCTGAATCATTGCCAGGGGTTTTCCGGGAAAACGCGAAGAACCATAGCGGGCCGGAATAAGGACGATAATTGAGGCCATGAATATCCTATTTAAGTTTTGTGCCCCCATCTTAGCTAAAGAGAGGCCCCCCGACAATAAGTTGAGAGAGAAATTCAACCTTGCGTTACCCCGGACTCATGCTAAAATTTCAGAATATGAAAAGCTTTATGACTGTCATGATTTTGGCGTTTTCCTTAAATGGACTCACTCAGGATAGCATCCTGCTGCAGGACAATATTACTCGGCCGGCCCTGAGTCTTCGCTGTAAGGAGCTGCATAAAGAAAGAAGTGATAAAGTGAAGGTGCAACAGCGACTGAATGCTCTTCTGCAAAGAAACCAAAATCTCATCAAGAAAAGTCCACGTGCTAAAGAAACTCTTCACGCCCGTCTAAAGGCGAATCAAGTTAAAGTAAAAAATGAACTCTACCTCACCACTCTTCAGATTGAAACGATGGAAGAGAATATCGTCCGCTCAGGATGCCCGGGAATTGCTCTATAACTGATTTTACTTCTCAGAAATGTTAGTGCTACACTCTTGGGCGCACACACATTTTTCGGGAGAAGAGCATTGCTTTGGCATTTGATAATATTTCTTTGCTTGGGAATTACCGAGTCTGTTGCCCAGGATGAAGACCTGAGTGTCCTGGAAGCCACTATTTCAGAAGACAACTTCAAAAATCCCCCTACTCAGACCAGTAAACGACGCTGGAATCCTCCTGAAAAATCCACCGATTTGGCCAATGCTGACTCTCGGGTGCTTGATCTCAGGTCCGTTTTAGAAGAAGCCTTTCGCAGAAATCCTTTTGAAAATATTCGTCGTCAGCAAAAAGAGCAGTTAGAACTCAGAAAGTCTGATCTTTTCCAAAGCTTCTGGCTTCCCAATGTTGCTTTGGAACTTCAATCAGGTAATCATCGTATTGATCGCTTTCGTGAGTCATCTCGATCCACTCCAGGCATGGGAGCTCAACAAGCTCCCACTGGGAGCCTAGGACTCGTAATTGAAGACTATACTCTTTTTAATTGGGGAAGAGATTATCTCCTCTATCAGAATGAAAAACATACGCTTAATCGCGCCAATCAGCAGTTAACCGAAGCCCGCCGGCACTTAAAATTTTCTCTCATTGCTCAGTATTTTGAACTTTTGCGTGCGAAAGAAGTACTTAAAATATTTCGAGAACAGCTTAGACAGGCTTCCTTCATTCATCGCCTGGCCCGCGAGAAATTGCAACTAAAGAAGATCAGGGCGCAGGAATATTATCAAACCCGCTCGGAATATCTTCGCTCTCAAACTGAGTACCAACAGGCCCTGTTTGAGGTTGGAACTGAGGAAGAAGACATGGCCAATCTTTTGGGTGATGAGTATCACAGCTCATATCGCTCAGTTGAGCAGCTCAAGTATGTATCGGTCAATACCAGTATGGCCGAAGCTCTGAAGTATGCTCAAGAGCAGAGTGTGGCCTATCGAAATGCTAAGCTCGCCTACGATAATGCTACGAGAACTTACGAGAGAACATTAAAGCAGAATCTTCCATTACCAAAATTCAGCTTCAACCTGGGAACTTATCGCACAGGCTTTGATCCAGAGGGCAGCTCCTGGAGTTATGAGACTACTCCTGGAAACAGAAATATTGAGCTAGTGGCCGCCATCGATATGAGATGGACCTTGATTGGCGAGGGTGGTTTATTTAACTCTCGAGATAATCAGCAGGCCTTCTTGAATAAGAGAATTTCAGAGATTAATTACTTCAACACCAAACGAGAGCTAGAGGTGAAAGTCCGCACCATCTATAAAAACCTAAGATTCTTAGAGCAAAAAGTAGAGATTGCTCAGTTCCAGCATAAGAATGCTCAAAGTAATTATGATACTGTTCTCGATGGTTACCTTTCAGGAAACGCTAGCTATGCAGACATCAAGCTAGCGATAGATAATCTCGTCTTCTCTCATATCAACAGCGAAAATGTGAAATATGAGCACCTTTTAAAGAAGCTCGAGCTTGTGGAATACATGGGACTGGAAGATTTCCCCGGTGAAAACTTTGAATCATTGGCAGTGAGATAATCATGAAATACTTATTACTTCTTACTCTTTTGCCACTCTTTTCTCTCCATGCTCAAACTGAGGGAACTCCTTCGGCAGAAGAAATTCTTATTCAACGACCTGAGAAGCATCTTCGTCATGAGAGCATGATCTATGATTTAAATACCGATCTCGGAATTAGAGATCAAAGAAAGTTCACGGGAGAAGACAAAAACCGCTTATCGGTGGCGGGACACATATCAGGTGATTACGAGCACTTTGATGAAATCTTTGGATTTGAGGCCAACTATATGAGAAAGACCTCCTGGTTCAATGAACTATGGTGGGGAATTCAAATCTTTCAGCATCGCACGTACTTTGATGCCATTACTAGAAATCATACCAGTGGCGCGAATCCGAACTCTGAAGCTCAATTTCAAAGGGCCAGTGGAGTTAAGAACACTGTCCTTGGTGTAGGCCCAGGGGTGGGCTATCGCTTCAAACTACTACTGGATTTTTTCGAAACAGAAGATGTGTTTGAAAGCATCGATGTCTTTGCTAATGTAATCGAACTAGACGAAACCCATATAGGACAAAAATATCGGGGCTATGGACTTACTACCAATTACGGAATACATAAAAGATCCAGCACATCATTCTTCTATGGTGGAAAGTTCTCTTACAATTTGGCAAGTGTCACCCGCTCTGCACTGGGAGATGAAAAAGCGCGAGAGCGCTCCCTGTCACTAGGATGGCTCTCGGTTGCTTTTGAATTAGGATTTTTCTATTAGCGAATTTCTGTGATGATATGATCTTGTCCTGAGAACAAGCTCTGCTCTTCACGAATATAAGTCTTAGCAGCATCAACGGTATCAAAGAGTCCAAGACTCACGCGATACCAATTCCCTTTCCCAGGAATTTTCACTTCATTTATGATGGGATTATAGCCTCTAACAGTGAAGCCTTCAGCAAACTGCTTGGCCTCATCAACTGTATTATAAGAGCCTAACTGAATGGTATATTTGCCGGCCATAGGACTCTTTGATGGCTCAGTCTTAGGAGTTTTATCTTCTAAAGTAGCACTTTCCTCACTGGTAAACTTATCTAGCTCATCAGACAGTCTGGTTTTAGACTCATCCATAAGTTTTTTAAGTTTCTCTTCATCGGTCAATTTTGATTCTTCGGCAACGGTAGCTTCCGCGTCCTCTTCCACCACTGACTTAAGCTTTACCGTCTTAACGTCCTCTTCGATAACACCAGCTTCCTTCATTGAGAGCTTCTTACCCAGGCGAATTCCCAGAGTGAAACTAGTGATGATAAAAACCACGATAAAGATGAGAATGAGAACGATCTCTTTTTTTTCAAAAACGATGACTTTATTATTTTCTTCCATGCACTTATTTTAAGGGCTTACCTGATTTCGAGCAAAGCCTTTTTCAATTCCGAACAAAGTACTCAGTCTCTCTTTCCTCTGCTAGCAGTTTTCCCCCAAGCAGGTTAGAAGCCTCCCTAGCAAAGGAGCAAAAATATGAATTTTCTAAAGAATCAGCAAGGCCAGGGAATCATGGAATACGTCATCATCTCAAGCCTGGTTGGCATTTGTTGCCTGGTCGCCGTAAAGAGTTTTGGGGACGTTATCCAAAAAAGAATCTCCAATATGCAGGCCCAGGTCGTAAAAGAAATTGATTTAAAACCCACCAAATGAACCTTCTCGCCTGGCTGATCGGCCTCTCTTCCACCTTCCTCATCCTATCGCAAGCTGTTGCCTTTCACAGGGCAACAGTTTGTCGCCAACAGATTTGGAGTAAAAGCTTTGAATCTCTAACTAGGAGTCTTTTGAAAGAAGCCCAGGATAAGGAAATAAGATTCCTCCCAACTTGTCTGGCACTTATCAAAAGAGAAGAAAGTGTTGTCACCTGGAGAAAGGAACTAGAACTATCCTCGCATAAATTTGAAATGGAGATCCAGGGGAAATTATGAATGAGAAAGGTGATTCTACTCTATTCTGTGTCCTGCTGCTTCTGGCCTTAAGTGGCCTTGTTATTCTTTGCTCCCTGGAGCTTCATAAATCTTATCGCCTCCTTGAAAAACGCACTGAAATCCTACTTTGCATGAAGGAAACCAAGGGAGAATTTCAGCGCTACTTCGCCTTTATGGGTAGAACCAACTGGGCCATAAAAAACATCAGAAAAGCGCAGCTAATAGCTTTTTTGATCCCGGGTCTGCAAGCGGCAGCTCTTAATGCCGATAAAATTAAAAAGATCATTATTCACGCACAAGACCTCTCTCTGCTCGCCTATTTCAATAAGCTCAATGAACTAAAAAATAAGGGCTGCCCACTTGATCCCCGAATGCTCCTCACACCTTTTGAACTAGAAGTAAGGGGTTATAAAAGGGATCTTCAGAGTGCAGCAATACTCAGGAATGAAGAATGGACTTATCTCTTTTTGCATCTACCTTATGGATTTTCTCTAACTATCGAGGCTTCTCAATACGAGTCTCTGGGCCCAAAGATAGATTACTTATTCAAGGAGAGCGAGGTGACATCATCCTTCCTTTCCTCCTTTGCTTATTAACCGCAAGCCTTTTGTTCTCAAGCTTATTTTGGCTGAACAAAAGTTATGAACAAAAAACCAAGGAGAAGCTTCATGATTTCCAAAGTCGCTGGAACCATCTTGAAAAAAAATACCAAGACTAAAGCTTGGTGGCTTAAGCTCGGTATTGCCCTTATTTTCTCCAATGTCTTTTTCTTTCTGCTCTTCTCAGAGGAAGCCCCACCAAAACAAAATCATGGTGTTACCCCTGGTTGGGTGGAAGTTCAACTGCGGGCAGATCTTATGACTCCGTTTCAAAAAGGGAAAAAGATCCTAGTCATCCATCGCTCAGGAGGGCAGCGCATCGAAGGAATGCTAAAAGATGCCATCGATCTTGAGGGGCGATTAACCATTCTGGTAAAGGAAAATGAGGCAGCCCCTCTTTTTCTAAAGCAGAACTGGGAGATCCTTCCCTATATCGCAAACCTCAAGTTACCTGCTTTAAAAGGAGAGATGCATGAAATTCGTTATTAGCTTTTTATTCTGCCTAAACACATGGGCTTCCCCCATCCAGGTTTTTTTTGAACAAGATTCTACAGATGCCCAGATGATGAAAACCATCTTCATGACAGATTATAAAATTCCGGAAGATCTCATTGATCTTATTCAGGTGAGAAATTGTGAGGCAATAACCGAGCGAGGAAAACTTGATCTCTGCATAAAAAGCAACGGAGACCTAAGAGTGGTCTCCGTTGATCATGAATTCGTGAGTGAATCACTAAGAATTTTCAGAGCACCTTAGGAGTACTTATGAATTACTTAGCGTGGACAGCGAACTTAGGTGTAGTACCTTTATTTCTGTTAGCTGCTTTTCTCTTTGCGCCAGAGGCTCTTTTCTTAGCTTTACGACGGTTTTCAGTGATTGCTGTTCTAGAGGCCATAAGTATCTCCCAATTTGAAACTCTTAAATTATCAGTTTTGAAGCTCCTCAAGATAACGAGAAGCCTTTTATTTGTCAAAGTCTTCCTCCTTTTGCCGCATGCATCATTTGCTCAAGTTTCTCCATCTGACGTGATTTTGGCCAAAGGAGAGCAGCGGGAGCTCAGTTTTTCTGGATTGAAGAACTTCTCCGTGGGAAATCCCGAGGTCATCGCCTACAAATTTAATCCCAAATTAGGCAAACTTTTGGTTAAGGGCAAGCGAGTGGGCTTCACTGATCTCATCGTCTGGACCAAAAACGGCAAAGAGGTCTTAAGTCTCTATGTCCTCTCTAAACAAAAATTTCTCAAAACCTTCCAGCTCGCCGATGCCTTAAAGAATATGAACCTTAAAATCGATATTAAGGGCCCGGTCATGACGGCTTCGGGAAGCCTTTCGGACTTCTCCGACTATCTGTATCTGCAAAAGATTAAGAATCAGTACCAAGACCAGGTCTTTTTTAAGATCACTCTCACTCAGGAGCTAAGAAATCATATCATCGGGCAGATCTATAAAAAGCTCTACGCCAATGGCTTTTCCTCCGTGACCTGTCAGATCGATTGGCTGGATATTCTGTGTTTTTATGAGGGAAATGAGAACAAGGCCCTCTTAAAGCAACTGGCCGACTTTTATCGAGTGAACTTTATCGAGCAAGACTCCAAGCTTCGCCATAAAAACTATGTCTTAAAGCTCAAGCTCATTCAGCTAGAAAGAATGGACGGTCGAGAAATTCATATGGGACTAGATAAACTTCAGGCGAAGCTCTCTGACATCTTTGATTTTGGAATTAGAAAACTCATCGATGAGAATATGGTCTTTCTCACTCAAAGTCGTATGGATCTCTCCTCTTTGGCAGAGCCGGAAATGGTAGTCAACTTACAAACGCCTCAGCTTATTGAAATTGGCTCGCAAATTCCTTACCAGAACATAGCTCAGCAGGGTGCTACCGTCATTGCTCCCATCGACTGGCGTTTTGCTGGTCTCAAGATAAAAACCAAGATTACCGAATCATTTGGAAAACTTCTCCTGGATTATGAAACTGAATTCTCCCGGCCCGTTGGACAAGCCATCAGCGGAAGCAAGGAGACCTCCTCGGCACTTCTGGAAGTAGGAGTTCCTATGAAGATTTTCCAAATTGGTTTTCAAACCAATTCAAAAAGCCGTCAAGGCATTCCCTTTATTTCTGAAATCCCCATTCTCAAACATCTCTTTGAATCAAAGTCGGATCAGAAAACCTATAAACAAATCTATGGATACGTTGTCCTGGAAGAGGCCCCCTAATGCTAAGTCTATTTAGAGAACCCGAAATTCCCCTGGCCCTCCAGGAAGCGAGCCAGCTCTCCCGGAGGCTCTTCATCTCCTCTCTCAACAAAGGCATCGTTCCCAAGTGGGAAGATTTTTTTCAAGAGCTTCCGGTCTTTGATTCAGTAGAGAGCCTTGAGGCAATTAAACAAAACTTCGAGGAGCTTACCCTCTGGCCCTTCTTAGAAGTCATTCTCTCCATGGATGGAAATGAGTACTTCTTCCACTCTCCCGTGAGCTCTCAATGTCTCACTAAAGCTGGCGAAAAAATTCCAGTGAGTATTCCCTTGAGAATCGAAGACTGGCAGCTATGGCTGGAAATTTTAAGTCTTAAATTCAAGCAGAACTGGAATGTGCAAAATCCATTCGTAAGCTTCTATGCCGAGCTTTATGGAAGAACCTATCGACTAAGCCTTATCCACGGCTCCACCTCTCCCTTGGGCCTCTCCAAGCTTGTCGTGCGCTCTCTCGCTCACACACCTCACCCTCTGGAATCATTTGGAGCAAGCGAGACTCTTGAGATGCTCGTAAAAGAAAAAAAGAACTTCTTAGTCGCGGGTTCCACGGGTTCAGGAAAGACTTCACTTCTCACCACTTTATTAGAGAGAGTAAATCCAGAAGAACATGTGGTGATTCTGGAAGATACCTATGAAATCCTCTGTCAGCTTGCCCACCAAACACGCTTCCTCTCCAATGAGAGCCCGCAAAATTCCCTCAAGGCCTACCTCACCTATTCCCTTAGACTCTCTCCCGACAGAATCATCCTGGGAGAAATGCGCTCTCACGAAGTGGTGCCCTTTCTTATGGCCATGAATACCGGACACAAGGGGCTTATGGGTACTCTTCACGCGGCAAGTGGCGTGGATGCCCTTCACCGGGCGGCCCTCCTCTTCTCACTTTACGGAGGGGAAGCCAATTTGAGCTATGAGAAGGTCATGGAGCTACTTTGCAAGAATCTCGAGTATGTGGTGTTTATGGAGAATAAGAAAGTGAAGGAAATCATCAAGGTGCTGGGTTGTGATAAGGGAACGCCGTTTTTTCAGAGCGTTTGAAAACTTCAGTCAAATTGACAATTTATAAGAAGTGTGCT
Source organism: Bacteriovoracaceae bacterium UBA4097 (assembly GCA_002381765.1). GTDB lineage: Bacteria > Bdellovibrionota > Bacteriovoracia > Bacteriovoracales > Bacteriovoracaceae > Peredibacter. Next base: position 9,211 of record DFXX01000048.1, read on the forward strand.
ATAATTAGCACACTTCTCCAAAGAGCTTTACTTGAGCGATGTTATTTTGATCCCTCATGCTTTTACAAAAAAGACTCAAAAAACGCCAACAAAAGAAATTGAGATTTCAATCAAAAGATTGAAGGAGCAACTAAAATGAGAGTCAGTAAAGAAGCCAAAAAACTAGCAGAAGATTTGGGACTATCAGAGATCGACGCTTACATCATGGAACTAAAAGCTCAGCTCTACGCGAGAAGCAGTCAACTTATCAAATCTTCATCACTTACTCATGAACAAATAGCTAAAAAGATTGGAACATCACGAAGTCGAATAAACAGGATCGCAAATTTAGCAGAAAACAATATATCCATCGAAATTTTGATAAAGCTGATCGCAACCCTTGATGGCAAAGCCGCTATACGGTTAGCGGCTTAAAATCTTCTTATAGCCCAAAGACATCCACAATCCTCCAAGGTCTAATCGCTACAAACGCTCCCACTGACTTAACTGGAAGTCCTACCTCAGCTTCCACCACTCCATCTTTAGCTGCCTCGAGAAGAAGGGCTTTAAATTGAGTTGATAGTTTGCGCAGAGTACTCTCCGATACCTTCATAGTCATAAACTCCTGATACTGAAGATCTCCAGAGAAATCAGCCTCCAGAAATGACTTTACTCCCTTCTCCTGAAGAAGCTTTCTTAAAGGCCCCTGACGCTTGAGCTTAATCATCTCTGAAATCTTAAGGCGTATCTTATTTCCGGGGAGCCAATCGATGAGCTCCCACTTATCTAGATCAGAAAGAATCTTATGAGTCTGTGCCTCTGAGAGTTTAAATTCTTTTTCAATTTGCTTGGGCTTCATGCCTGAAAGCAAAAGTTCGAGATAGGCCAGGCGCTGAGGGTGCTGAGTCAGGCGATTTTCTTGCTCATCGGTGAGTTCACGGGAGTTCTCTTGCTTAGATGATTCCACTAGTTTAAAAACATCACTCATCTGCATTCCGGCAAAGGTGCAGATCTGATCCAGGCGGGAGAGAGTGAGGTCTTCTTGGGAGAAGAGCCGCTTAATACTCGCTAAACTCAGACCCAGCTCATGAGCAAGGTCTTGATAGACAATTCCCTTGGCCTTGAGAAGTTTTTTTAAGGCAATAATAACTTCCTGCTGCTGACCTGACATAGTATCCTCCGGCTAATCCTTAGGTATTATAATATGCTACTTAATTTTGAGGTATTGATATTTATCACATTTCCTTCGACTATTAGGCCATGAAGACTTTCTCAAAAGCACAATTTCATAATTTATTGAAGGAAACTATTCCTCAAGAAGACCACATTTTCGGCGCCTGGTTAGGAGGTTCCTCTGCAACAGGCCACGAGGATGAGCTATCAGATACCGACTTAGTCCTGATGGGAGGTGATTTTGAGACGAGCTTTAAAATTATAGAGGAAATCATTTCTGAATATAGGCCAATTATCCAGATATACCACGTTCCTGGCCCCACTCTCTTTAAAAATACTCAGCAGCGCTTCTATCTTCTTCAAGATTCACCAGATACTTATTTTTTAGACGTGCTGGTATTCACAAGTCTTGAAGCTGAGGTTTATCAGGAATTCTTCAATCAAGAGCGCCATGGTCAACCCGTCATTCTTACTGACAAAAGAGGGATTTTGAGAGAAGCCAGAAAATTTCCTAAAAAAGATTATCCGAATTTTAACCAAAATCATCTCACACGTTTTGAGATCATCTATCGCACCTTTCAAAAAGAAAGTATGCGGGGTAAGTACGTTGATAGTCACCTCTTCTATCAACGTCTTATTCACATTTTGGTTGAGGCCAAAAGAATTCTTTATTCTCCCCAGAGGCATGACTTTGGTTTGCGCTATATCTATTATGATCTTCCAAGAGAAGAAGCTTCCTTCATAGAGAAGATGCTGAAAGTTTCTGATCTAGAAACAATGAAGAAGAATGCCATTTTGATTAAAGAAGATCTTTATCAAAGTCATAAGGAGAATTTATGAAAGTCTTAGTCTTAGGAGGAACCCGCTTCTTTGGTAAAAGATTAGTTCACCTTCTCATTGAAGAGGGTCATGAGGTCACTATCCTCTCTAGAGGGAATCAAAAAGATGATTTCGGAAATAAGGTCTCAAGATTCATCGCCGATCGCAAAGATAAGAAGGCCATGAAAAAAGTGATTGGAGATAATCTCTTTGATGCCGTGATCGATCAGATCTGCATGACAGCCGAAGATGCTCGAGATTCTATCGAGATCTTTAGAAATAAGACTCCCTATTACCTCATGACTTCCACCATGTCGGTCTATTCCCAGAAAGGGAATCTCAAGGAAGAAGACTTCAATCCCCTAACTTACAAACCTCAAGTCGCTAATGATCTTGGGGAACAATATGCAGAAGGAAAAAGAGCTGCTGAGAAAGTCTTTATGACTGAAGCACCCTTTGTGTGTTCCTTTGCACGCTTCCCCGTTGTTCTCGGGGAGGACGATTATACAAGGAGGCTCTATGACCAGGTCAAAAGAGTTCAAAATGATAGATCAATCTACTATCCAAACATTCATGCGAAATTTTCATTCATTCAGTCAATGGATGCTGCCCGGGCCCTTCGATGGCTCTTACACACAAAATCTTCCGGCCCCTATAATTTTGCCGCCGAAGATCCCGTAGTTCTAAGAGACTTGATTTCAAAGATTGAATCGCTGGCGCAGAAAAAGGCCCATCTTCTTTCTGTGCCAGATGAGGAAGCTTACTCGCCCTTTGGTATTGGTTCAGATTGGTATTTGAATGTGGAGAAAGCGAAGAAAGAAGGCTTTGAGTGCATAAGGACTTCTCAATGGCTTGATCAATTGATTATGAAACTTCTGTAAATTCTACTCTCACCCCTCTGGATTTATTTTAGCACGATGCTAGACACCTTCTGGTATTTCACACGCTTAACAAAATTATTTTTGTCGTAGAAAATTGCATATGAAGCACCAGGAAGAAGTGACGCCCCCTAACCTGCAAGACAAAAGGGCGCCACTTTTGTGTTCGTAAGAGCACCCGAAGGTGAGAATTCATCCTTCGGTCCTTCCATTATACCAAATCTAAAAATCATTCAAAGGTCTAAAAGGTGCCAGGTAAAGAGCAAAAAAAAAGGCTTCCCGAAGGAAGCCTTTCACTTAAACACGAGTAAGTTTTTTGTAAGTTAGTCGCTGAGGCACATCGGCCTTGTCACCCAATCTGCGACGAAGGTCTTCATGATAGTCCTGGAAGTTTCCTTCAAACCAAGTCACTCTCGACTCTCCTTCGAAGGCCAGGATGTGAGTACAAATTCTATCTAGGAAGTAGCGATCATGGGAGATAACTACCGCACAACCCGCGAAGTCCAGAAGGGCCCGCTCAAGAGCTTGCAGAGTATTTACATCGAGATCATTGGTAGGCTCATCCAGAAGAAGTACGTTGCCTTCTTCCTTAAGCATTTTCGCTAAGTGAACGCGGTTCTTTTCACCACCGGATAATTCCTTGATGCGTTTACTTTGATCGTCACCTGAGAAGTTAAAGCGAGAAATATAAGCGCGGGAATTCACTTCGCGGTTTCCAAGTTTTAAGAGATCAAGACCGTCGCTGATTTCCTGCATAACCGTGGCCTCAGGATTCATCTCACGAGACTGATCGATGTAAGAGAGCTTAACCGTATCACCCATCTTAAATGTTCCCGAGTCCGGCTCAAGCTGGCCCGTGATCATTTTAAAGAGTGTGGTTTTACCGGCACCGTTGGGACCGATGATTCCCACGATTCCTCCGGGAGGAAGCTTGAAAGAAAGGTTTTCATAAAGAAGACGATCCCCAAAGCCCTTCGCAATATTATTGGCCTCGATGACGATATCACCCAGACGAGGTCCTGGTGGAATGAAGAGATCATTGGTTTCGTTTCTCTTCTCTTTAGAATCCGTGAGCATTTTTTCATAGTTTGTAATACGAGCTTTAGATTTCGCCTGACGGGCCTTGGGAGATGATCTGATCCATTCAAGCTCTTCTTGCATTTTCTTGGTTCGTTGAGATTCCTGCTTCTCTTCGGTAGCAAGACGATTGGTCTTTTGCTCAAGCCAAGAAGAGTAGTTACCTTCCCAAGGAATACCATGTCCGCGATCAAGTTCAAGAATCCAACCAGCAACATTATCCAGGAAGTAACGATCGTGGGTAATGGCGATAACAGTACCTTTATACGCCTGAAGATGGCGCTCAAGCCAGAAGACGGTTTCCGCATCTAAATGGTTGGTAGGCTCATCCAAAAGAAGAACATCTGGCTCAGAGAGAAGCAAGCGACATAGGGCCACGCGTCTCTTCTCACCACCGGAGAGAACCCCACACTTCTGATCAGACGGAGGACAACGAAGAGCTTCCATGGCAAGTTCCAGACGCGAATCCAGGTCCCAAGCATTTGAAGCATCCATCTTATCTTGCAGATTAGACTGCTCATCCAGAAGTTTATTCATTTCATCGTCGCTCATTTCTTCGCCGAGCTTCATGTTTACTTCTTCATATCTCTGGGCAATGGCCACGATTTCCGCGAGCCCTTCTTGCACAACTTCTTTAACAGTTTTTTCGGGATCAAGTTTTGGATCTTGCTCAAGATAACCAAAGCTCACACCTTTGGAGGCATTGACATCTCCATTATAGTCTTTATCAACACCAGCAATAATTCTCAAAAGAGAAGACTTACCAGAGCCGTTAAGACCAAGAACACCAATCTTGGCGCCATAAAAGAATGAGAGAGAGATATCACGGAGAACTTGCTTTTTAGGAGGGTAAACCTTACCCACTTTATGCATGGAGAAAATGATCTTATGAGACATTGGACTTCCTTTTTTGAAAGCCCATTAAAGCAGAAAATTCACCCTACATCAACTTCATCAGATCCCCTAAAAGAAGGAAGATAAAGGCCAGATAGGAAGGCAGAAAAAAGACCGACAGAAGAAGAAGCTTTATCACGATGAGTCTTTTTTCAAAGAGTTCAAAATACCATTTCTCCTGAAACCGAAGTTCTTCCATCAAATATCTCACCTCATCTTCGTAACTTCCTCCTAGTTTCAAGGCTTTCTCGCAAATATCTTTAAGTTTATCCACTAAGTGAGAAAGATTTTTTTGTTTAATCGTTTTAAGTTTCTGAACCTCTGCCATCTGAAAGATCTCACTCCGGGATAAAGGGACTCGCGCAAGGGATGAGAGCACATAGAGCATCTTCCACAAAAGTCCGATGTCCCCAAAGAGTTTTTGCTGCAAATAGCGCAGAAGGAAAGGCAGAAGAGAGAGGCCTGTCATTTGCCATCCTCCGATCATAAGGAGTTTGACTGGGGAAACGCTTATTTCCACGATACTTAAGGCGCCAAAAATAAAGGCCCAGGTAAGTCCCATCATCATCAACATCTGAAGCCAAAGCCCAGTGGTGATTTCCTTTAACTTTTTTTCAAATTGCCGGTCGGCCTGAAGACCTTCTCTTAAGAAGAGAAAAGAGTCCTGATAGCTCCCCCCCATTTTGCGGGCAAGGCTAAGTAGGGTTTCGATCACTTCTGAATAGAATTTGTAAAGGGGCAGATCCCTTTTCTCACTCACCTCCTGCCGATTACCCCAATGAAATCTTTTGAGCCATTCATCCAACTCTTCTCCCGCATTCCTTCTAATTATCAAGGAGTTATTCAAAGCAGGCATGGTCCCTTCTACCCAGAAGACCAGAAAAAGAATGATTAAGCTGTAAATAATGACCGATAGCATAGGAGCTCCTGGATAAAATCTCCCTTATATCCCTCGATTCATTGACAGCTAGCAAGCCCTTGTCATAATTTCAAGAGCATGAATTCACTTCAGAAACAAGAAAGACCTCTAGGGAGCGAGACTCCTGAATCCTATGTGATGTCTTTTGAGAAAAAACTCGCCCTTATGATGGAGCACACAGAAGTGGATCTATTATATAAAAAACTTAAGTATCTTGGACTTAACTTCGATCCTTTTAATCCTGAGATCTCAGGAGAATGCCAAGAGGTCATGGATAATCTCGGTCTCAGCGACCACCTAAAAAATCCTTACCTCGCTACCAACATTCTTTTAAGACTTCTGGATAAGACCGAAGAACAATTGAATAAACTAAAGCAATAGCAATGAACAAAATTCCTGAATGCCCAATCCATCCGGTTTCAATTAAATTGATCCGGTCCGGCCACCCGTGGATCACGGCGGACTCTTTTTCTAACCGCTTCCCCCGACAATCCTCATTTATCGTTGCAGCGGATGAAAGAAGACGCCCTCTTGCTCTCCTTCTTCACGATCCCTTTCACAAGAATGTAAAGGCACGGGTCTGGAGTACCCGAGCTCCTTTTGAGCGAGAAGCCCAGCATTTCACGGCTTCCGTTCAGGCAAGACTAGATCTGGCCTTTGAAAAACGCGATAAGCAGAAAGAAATTTCTGAAAGAGAGAATTATTACTTAACTTTCGGTGAAGCTGATCAACTGCCGGGGCTCTTTATTCTTCGTCTTAAGGATAGAGTCCTTATTCAATTCTATACTGCTTTCTGGAACCGCTATAAATCCATTATTCAAACCACTATTCAGGAAATCTATCCAGAAATTCTGGATGAGAATATTTGGTTTCAGCTTCGAGGAGAAACCAAGGAGCTGCAAAAGCTTCCGAAAAATGAAAGCGATCCCAATAGAAGAGATGAGTTTCATCTTCAGGAGTTTGGTCTGCAGTATCTGATCCGTCTGGGTAGTTCCTATGACATCGGCCTCTACACCGATATGAGTTCTATCCGACATACTCTACAGGATCTCATAGCCCAAGACTCAAAAGTCCTCAATCTTTACAGCTATACTGGTGCCTTCTCTCTATGGGCGATGAAACTTGGGGCCTCTGAAGTTGTTTCAGTAGATCTCTCACCAAAGTATATTGAATGGCTTCAGCAGAATATTGGGCTAAATCCAGAATTGAAATCCGAGCAACATGAAGCCATGACCATGAGTGCGGATGAAGCCTTAGGAAGCCTTAAAGGTCAGAATCGTAAGTTTGATCTCATTATATGCGATCCTCCGTCATCATCTAGTGATGGAGAGAAGAGAACTTCTGCCATTAAAAGTTATAAAGAGCTCTTAAAGAAAATGGATGCTGTCCTTTCCTCAGAGGGAAAAATGGTCATTTTCTTAAATACCCATCAAGTCAATGCTCAAAAATTTGAGCGCACTATCCAGGACTATCTTAAAGAACTGAACCTTAAGTACAAGCTTGGACTAAAGCTCTCGCTCTCACAGGATTGCCCAACACTTAAAGGATTCCCAGAAGGAAATTATCTCAAAGGTATCGTTCTGGAGAAATTATGATTAAGGTTCAAAACCTCACCAAGACATTTACTTCCCATGTGAAGGAACCGGGATTAGTGGGTTCACTTAAGGCCCTCGTTAAAAGAGAGATTAGAACTAAGGATGCTCTAAAATCTGTGAATCTCACCATTGAGCAAGGTGAGATCATTGGACTCATCGGGGGCAATGGAGCAGGTAAAACTACCTTGGTTAAAATTCTAGCCGGCATTGTTCACCCTACTTCAGGTGATGCTACCATCTTAGGCTTTCGTCCTTGGGAGCGCCACAATGATTACCGAAAACAAATGTCCCTTATCATGGGGCAGAAGGCCCAGGTGTGGTGGGATCTTCCTGCTTTGGATAGCTTCATTCTTCTGAAAGATATCTATCAAATTGATGATGCCACTTATAAGTATAATATTGAATTTCTCGCTGAAACCTTAATGGTTAAGGATCAGCTCCGAACGCAAGTGCGTAAACTCTCACTCGGTGAAAGGATGAAGATTGAACTTATGGCAGCTCTTCTCCATAATCCCAAAGTTATTTTTCTAGATGAGCCGACCATTGGTTTAGATATCTCGGCCCAGAAAGCGGTTCGAGAATTTATGAAAAACTACCAGAGGGAATTCAAACCCATAACTATTCTAACTTCTCACTATATGGAAGACATAAAAGAATTATGTCAAAGAATCGTTATCATAAAAGAGGGTGAGTTCGTATACGATGGTCCACTCTCCGATGTTCAGAAGCTTGTAGGAGATGAGAAGGTCTTAAATGTTACGACCCAGGAAGAGAGCTTCAAGATTAATGTTCCCCGCTCAGAGCTCTCCCAAAAAACCAAAGAAGTCCTTGAGCAACATTCCGTACTCGATCTAAATATTCATGATCCTTCTATTGAAGACATCATTGAGTCCATCATGAGAAATGGAGTTGGTGCTTCATGAAGTGGTGGCGCTCCGTCTTCTCCATGGAACTCAGGAAGATTCTAGCCTACCGATCAGACTTTTGGGTAACCTTCCTTGGGCAGACTTTCATTCAACTCCTTATTGCTCGTGCCCTCTGGAAGAGTGTTTTTGAGGCGCAGAATACAAGCTCCATGGAGGGCTTCACTCTGGATATGATGACGCTTTATTATCTTATTGTTCCTATTGGAACTCGTATGCTCACAGGAGAGAATATAGGTTTTCTCTCTCGAGAAATCTATGAGGGCACTTTCACCAGATATCTCATATATCCTCTTTCAGTTTTTCAATACAAGACCATTACCTATCTCACCAATAGTCTCTTCTATGGCTTCCAGCTCATGATTCTCTACGTGCTCTACCATGTCTGCTATCTTGGAGACTCCCTCGGGAATCTGCCAGATCTCGTTCTTGGAGTAAGTCTTTTTCTTGTGGCCTCTATGACTTATCTTATGATGGCGATTGTAATTGAACTTCTTGCACTTTGGGCAGATAACATTTGGTCACTTATGGTGATGTTAAGATTTTTTACCACTTTTTTTGGCGGCGGATTTATTCCTCTTGATTTTTTTCCGGCATGGGCAACAAATCTATTGCAGTGGACACCTTTCCCCTATTTAGTGAGTCTTCCCGTGAGAACGACAATGGGAATGACTTCGGTTAGCGATATCACTAATGGTCTCATCATTCTTCTATCCTGGTGCCTGATTTTTATGATGTGTGTGAAGTTCATTTGGATTAAGGGTCAGAAGAAATATACAGGAGTGGGAATTTGAGAAGGTACTTCAGACTTTATCTGCATTTTCTGCGCTTCTCATTCTCTAAGGCAATGGAATTCAGGATCGACTTCACTTTCCGAATTGTCATGGATCTCATCTATTACATCGTTAATATTCTTTTCTTCAAGGTGATCTATCTTCACACACCAATGCTCGCGGGTTGGAGTGAAGAGCAATTGATGGTATTTGTGGCCTCCTATCTTCTGGTGGATGCCATTAATATGACTTTTATCTCAAGCAATATGTGGTGGCTCCCGCAACATATCAATCGTGGAGCTCTGGACTATTATCTTATTCGGCCTGTCTCTCCTCTTTTTTTTCTATCCTTAAGAGAATTTTCGGCAAATTCCTTCTTAAATCTTCTGATAGCTGCAGGCTTTTTTTCTTATACACTATTTACTTATTCTCACCCTTTCTCATTCTTGGAATTACTCCTCCTCCTCACTCTTCTTTTAAATGGTGTTGCTCTTTATTATTGCATTCAAATGTTAATGATTATTCCGGTCTTCTGGACTCATAGTTCTCGAGGTTTCATCGATTTATTCTGGGCCATGGGAATAGCGATGGAGAGACCGGATCGTATTTATCAAGGTTGGCTTAGAAAAGTTTTTACAGTGATTTTACCTTTCTCTTTAGTCGCTTCATTTCCCGCCAGACTTTTTTTAGAAAAATTTGATTGGGAAACATTTCTCCATTTAGCCAGTGTGAGCCTTATTTTCTGGATGCTCATGTTATTTTTCTGGAAGCTAGGATTAAGAAATTATTCCAGTGCCAGTAGTTAGAAAGCTTTAACTTTACCAATAAGAATATCAATAAACATTCTGAAATCAGCACGCAAGCTATACAAAGGATACTTTAGTGTGACAGGACGGTTTTTCTCAAAAAGAAAATGTCCAATCCAAGCCAGACCGTAGCCCATGATAGGGAGTAGAACTAAGATGAAGGGATTCCCGGTAAAAAAGAAAAGAATGAGTAAGGCGATGACACCACAAGTTCCGACAAAATGCAGACGGCGACACATAACATTCGAGTGCTCCCGAAGGTAGTATCTGTAAAAATCATTAAATGTCTTGAACTGCATCCCAACCCCATCTCCATAAAAACCCAAGTGCATGATATCTCATGGGTTTTATAATCTCAAGATCTACCTGAGTATTCCGATAAGGTTAGCATGAAATTTTTGGTTCTGATGCCACTATTCTATATGAGTCTGGCCTCGGCCGAAGGACTGATTAAAGTGGAAAGTTATGTCTATAAAACCAATGCCCACGCCGGCTTTTGTATCCGCCCGTTGGAGATGATTGACACTATTGTGATCCATCACTCGGAAACTCCCGTTACAGACACTCCGGCCTTTATCAATCACATGCACCTCGGACGAGGAAGTAAAGACTCTCCCTGGTATATGATCGCCTATCATTATGTCTTAAACTCTGCCTATAAAGGACAAAGTAGTCCCATGTCCCAGATCACCGAGGGAAGGGCCTTAAACATGGTGGGGGCCCATGCTGGCTCAGACGCCTTCGTTGAGATGGATAGCGAACAGCAAAAACTTTGGGATGCGGGTAAGATTCTTTGCGGGAAAAAGACCGTCCCTTTCAAGAAAGACCCTCTCCTACTTCTGGAAGGTAAAATTAAGGCCAATGTCACCACCATTGGTTTGGTCGTTATTGGTAATTATGGAGAAATCTCACCCCAGAACCTGTCTGGATATTTACCGGGCATGCCTAATGAGGTGAGCGTAGAAACTCTGGATATGATTGCACGTTTATCTTGTCAGCTTCAGAAGAAGCATCCCCGAATAAAAAATCTAAAATGGCATAGTTACTATCATTCCGAGAAGACCTGCCCAGGAGATCTGAAAAGCTCCGTTGGGAAGATTGTGGACATGGCCAAGGAGTATGGATGCGCATTCAACTAATACTAATTCTGCTCTTTATCTCGGCCTGTGGGAAAGATGTCTCCATAAGTAGTACAAAGCTTCAGAGCAAATCGATTCTCGTAGAAGACGGCTTCTCAAAAGGAACGCTTATAAGAGGTGTCGAGGATAAGATCATAATTGCAGGAAGGCCATATAAGGTAAGCCAGTATAGTTCGAACCAGGCGCAGATGTTTATCAAGAGTCAGCCACTGAATATTGAGATCCCAATCGGACTCAAGGGAGAGGTAACGAGTGAAGTAAGGTTGGTAGAAATAAAAAAGCTCCCCTAAGGGAGCTTCTATAATTAAATTATTTTACAATGCGATCACGCCAGGAAATGACGTCTGGAGCAAGATAATCATACTTCATGCTATCGATAGTATACTGAGAAAATTCATAATCATGAGAATGAGTTAAGCACTCAGTAGGACAAACTGTTGTACAAAGACCACAGTAGCAACAAAGAGCTGTATCAATCGTAAACTGAGTAAGAAGAAGACGGATGGGTTGGCCATTACTCGTCTTTTTAATCTCTGAACCTTCCGGCATTTTTTCAGAAGCAATATAAATACAGTCAACTGGGCAGGCCATAGCACACTGAGTACAGCTAATGCAATTTTGCACATCATTAAAGAGTCTCATCCGTGCTCTCTCAGGAAGAACTTCACGCACTTCTGGATATTCAATGGATACTGGCTTTACGGCCCAAACATATTTGAAAGTAATCCACATACCTTTAGCGGTAGAGGTTACTCCTTTATAAAGTGAAGAGAAGTAATCCTTCACTGAACCGGTTTGATGGACAGTTGTATTCATCGGTCAACCTCTCCTAAAACGATATCAATTGATCCAACACTTGCCACGAAGTCAGCAATCATCTGCCCTGGAGCTATATGAGGAAGCATTGATACGTGGGTGAAACATGGGGACTTAACTTTTAAGCGATAAGGCTTCTTACCACCCTCTTCAGAAACAAGGTGGAAAGCTAGCTCTCCACGTGGGCATTCCGCACGAACATAAACTTCCCCTTTCGGAAGCTTGATGATCTTAGGGACTTTCCCCATAACAGGTCCTGGTTCAAGCTTAGCGATGGCCTGACGGATAATCTTGATGGATTCAACGACTTCCTTCATTCTCACGATATAGCGGTTCCAGCAGTCACCCACTTGGCCAACTTCTCCTGTTCCTACTGGAACATCAAAATCAAACTCAGAGTAAAGTGAATATGGAATGTTCTTTCTTAAATCCCACTTAAAGCCAGATCCGCGAAGTACCGGACCAGAAGCTCCGTAGTCAAAACAGTCTTGAAGGCTCATGACACCAACATTGGCCGTTCTTTCAATAAAGATTTTATTGGTAGAGACGAGTTCATGATACTTCTTTGCCTCTTCTTCCATAGTATCACAGAACTGAGAAGCTCTCTCGATTTGCTCATTAGTCCAGTCATTCCACACTCCACCAATCCAGATGTAGTTATAAAGAAGACGAGAACCAGAAACTTCTTCGAAGAGTCTCAAGATCTTTTCACGCTCTTCAAAAGCATATAGAAACGGAGTGAATGCCCCTAAATCCAGAGCATATGTTCCGAATGCCATTAGGTGAGAAGCAATACGCTGAAGCTCACCAGTTATGATTCTTAATAGTTCGGCTCGACGAGGAACCTCAGTTCCTAGCATCTTCTCCACCGTCATGGCATAAGTCCATTCCATATTCATGGCCGCTAGATAATCTAGACGATCAACGAATGGGATGATTCCACGGTAATCAAGGTTCTCTGCGTGCTTTTCCATACAACGGTGAAGATAACCCAGATGTGGAATAGCATGGGCAACGATCTCTGAGTCAGTCCAAATTTCGATTCGGAGAACTCCGTGAGTCGCTGGATGCTGAGGACCCATATTGAGGGTAAGAAGCTCAGACTTTAATTGTTCGGTTTCTGAATTAATGGTGGGAGCTTCTGGCTCACCGATATCCCAACGGGTTTGCATATCTTATCCTTCCGACTCAGTTGAGGCGCTAGCTTTCTGCGCCTGCTTGATCATATTCTGACGAACGATATATTCACGATCTTCAAAGTTCATCTTGCTGTCAGGATAAACTTCCATTCCGTTATACATTTTCTGTGTCACGTAATCTTTACGAAGAGGGAAACCTTCCCAATCATCTGGACAAAGAATACGACGGTGATCCGGGTGATTAGTGAAAGTAATCCCGAACATGTCGTAAACTTCACGTTCCTGGAAGTTAGCCGCCGCATAGACCTGAACGATTGAATCTAATTTAGGATTCACTCTGTCAGTCACTTTCACTTTCAAGATAAACTCACGAGGATCGGTAAGATCGTAATGAGTCATCATGTAACAAACTTCCATGTAATCAACATAATCAACGCCACTGATGACGTGAAGAGAATTGAACGGCATTTCCGTATTGCCACGAAGAAATGAAACCACCGGAAGAATCTTGGATGCTTCAACCGTGATGCTTGAATCGCACTTAGCATCGGTGGCAACATTAACGACAGCATTGGCGCCGCTGACGTTCTTATTAATTAATTCTGCAATTTTATTAAGCATGCTTTACCCACTTAGTACGAAGAAGTCTCTCGTTAGCGATCTTCTTTTGAAGTGTCATCACTCCTTCAATTAGAGCTTCTGGACGTGGCGGACATCCCGGAACGTAAACGTCTACTGGAACCACCTCATCGACGCCCTTAAGAACATGATAACCAAACTGCCAGTAAGGTCCGCCCTTATTGGCACAAGAGCCCATGGAGATAACATATTTTGGCTCGGCCATTTGCTCATAAAGAGTCTTCACACGTGAGGCCATCTTAAGCGTAACTGTACCCGCAACTATCATGAGATCCGCACGACGTGGAGTGGCCATAAAAGCACCACAACCAAAGCGTTCAAGGTCATATTTAGAAGCACCGGTAGCCATCATTTCGATTGCGCAACAAGCGAGACCAAAGGTCATTGGCCAAAGAGAATTTTTTCTACCCCAATTCAAAAAATCATCGAGGGTCGTAAGTACTACACCATCTTGCATGGAGGAACTCCGGTTATTTATGAGTCTATGGAAATTGCTACCCTATAGTTCTACACTCGACACGGTGTTTTCGTCAATGAAAGTCCCTGAAACTTCGATGAAATCCCAGAGAAGGAAAGGAGCTTTTTGATCTTATTTATTTCTTACAACGAGCGGAATAAGTTTGTTCAAACCTATCCAGATCAGGTGTGACTGAAGCCGGACCTCGTTTAGGTCCTTGCTGCATATAGGCAAGTCGCTTTTTATCATTCTCACAAACTTTATTTACGACTAAATCAAATTCCATTAAGGCCGCAACAGGATAAGGAACACCATAAGCCGAAGAAATAAAATTTATTTTCGAAGGTTTTAGGTCTGAAAAAGAGCTAGCGACTTCTCTTTTAACTAACTGACTGTGAAAACTCTTATAATAAGGGCCGACATGGTAAAATAATTCAACGGCGCGCTTATAAGAAAGTCGACCATTATCATCTTCTATATCATCGCAGTGAGATCGCGATTGGACATTTTTTGAGAAGAGCTCTTTTAGAACCTTGCATTCGGTCATAAAGGCCTGAACTTCTCCCCCTACGCCTTCAATGGTGCTCTTGATAAAATCTTTGGCATTAAATGTTTCGGAATAGGGGTTAAAGCTATCCCTATAAATATAATGAGTCAGTTCATGGGAGAGATCTAAGAGAGCGTCATTCCAGGCCAGAGTGCGATTTATGTAAACGACAGAACGAGATTCATAGATTACATGCTCGGGAGAATTTGGACTGAACTTTCTAACGAGAGTGGTATCAGTCAGGGACCCCTCACCCACCTTAATAACATCCATTAAGGTATAACCCGATTGAGAAGCCTTAAAACGAGCAGCTTTGAGAAGACGACTACCGGTTTCTGAGCGGCCTAGAAGCTCAAAGAGCTTATTGAGATTCTGCTCCTCGCTGGAACTAAAGTTCATCCAACTCCCACCAGTCGGAAGGGAGCCTTTTACATGAATAGTCTTACCCTCTCCTGCCAGGAGAGAAAACGAAAGACCAGAAATGAGAATAGTCCACAATAGCTTCATCCTGGGACTTGTCGGAAGCTAAAGAAAAAGACTGAGAAAAAATCTTAGTTAGGGCGAGAAAAACGAAAGGTGTGAAGAGACTTTCCCGTCTCTTTGACGAGAATATCCCCGAGTATTTTAGTCGGTGCCTTTGGTGCTTCTTCTCCCGAATAGTTGGCAAGGCCAATTTTATAGTTTCCGGGAGGAAGAGTGAGCTCCGTCATGCGTATCGCCTGAGGTAGAGTTGTCCAATGGCGAGTATCGGCTTTTTCTAAGACGGCAAAACCTTTGGTGGCCCCTACATAGGTAGCAAGAGCTGCTGTTTTGGCGAGAAAATCACCATCATTGCCTGTCTTCAATTTTTGATACACACCCATCGCAGCGACAATCGCCATAAGGTGGCGAACGGCAACCCGGGATCCCGTCTTGGTATAGCGAGAAACCACGTCTTCTTCCAAAACCACTTTCGCAATATCCCCATTTTCAGAAATAACTGGAAGAGGCATTTTTTGGATGATCACCCCTTTATCATTTAAAACAAACAATTCTAGCCTTTGCACTAACTCAGAAGACTCGATCATCGGTAATTCAAATTCGATAGCAGCTTCATGTACGGCAAGCTTTGTTACACTATGAGCAAATACGAATTGCCCGGGATTAGTTTTCTGAGTCGGAACCATACCAAGTTTATTCATAGCAAATAAAGTCAAGGCTTCAGCTCCAACGGAAGCAATAAAGTTTCTTGCTCCTGGATTCGAGACCGCTCCCATGGCTCCTTTAAGTCCGAAGTTAAATGGCTTGCCGACTTTCGGCGGAATCAGTCCTTCTTCTAAAATGACTGAAACATTTGAGACAGTACCACTGGCCTTCTGAATTATTTCATTTTTAGGTTTTAAGGATTTAACCTGGTTTTGGAAATCAGGCCCTCTCACGGCTTTCGTCGTTGCTAATATTTTCCAGTGTAAAAAATCTCTCAGATCCTCATAAGCGAGAGTTTTCTCATAGAGTTTAGAGGGTGGAAGTTTACCTTCCTGAATGGCCGCTTCATAGGCCTTGATATACTCAGCATTATTCTTGTTAAAGAGAAAAAAGATCCCGCCCTGGACTTCCAGTATTCCCAAGGCGTCTTTATATAATTGCAGGGCAATTTGATTGTCATTTCTGATCTCACTGACTTCATGGATTTGCGCCCCAAAGACCTTAAGCATGAGATCGGTGTGATAGAGAGTTTTACGACTGGCCGATCTTTGGAGTTCACTGAAATAGGAATCCCATGCCAGTATAGTTCCCCTTGCCCCTTGTAGATCAAGCTTATTGCCCTTTTCAAGAAAGCGCTCGTAAAGAGCCTTCGCTAAAAAGTAATGAGCATAAGAGCGCTCATAGCTCGCTCCATAGAAATCATCGGAAGCATCATTGATCAGGAGGCTTGCGGCCTTAGAGGTTAGTTTCGTCGTAAATAAACGATCAATAAGCTCCAAGGATTTTTGAAAATGAATGACAGCTTCATCCAAATTATTCTGTGCGAGAGTAACCGTTCCACTTTCTAGATGCCACAAGAGTAGGCTTTTTTGATCTTTCTTAAGCTCGCTTTCTTCAAGTAGCTTTTGAGCCTTGGTATAATCACCCAATGCATAGGCTTCGCGGTAAGCCTTCATTTGATCCTTCATCCTGGAGGCACAACCCACCAGGATGAAGAGAATAAAAATAGGAAAAACTGATTTTTTTACCATCCGAGAGAAGATTTCTCGGAGTATTTAAAGACTTTAGTTCTGGCCCTTAGAACTTCTGTCGCTTTTTCAATATCAGTCATACGAATATTAACTGAATACTCTTTAATGGTTTTTCCGTCACGCTTCTCTGGCTTCATATAGACGTTTCCAAAGATCATGATATCAGCCCCTGTCTGCTTTCCGATTTTTTTAGCAGTCGCAGGATCAACCATTCCATCGTTCTGATAAGTAATTTCTTTTAGAATACTTTCACGTGCCTGGTTGTCTACTAATTCATAATCACCTGATAAAGACAACTCATTTAAGAGTTCATCGTTCAGATCACCAATCGGAAAATAAGCTTCTGAAGTTTGGTTCTGAACTTCTGCAATAAAGACCTTAGGTGTTCCATATCTGGATTTCATACGAGCAAATCCAGGATGAGACTTCATTTGTTTAGTAATGTCGTTAATTGCCTGAGTCGTATCAGCACTCATCCAATTATCAGTAATTGATAAACCTTTTTCATCCGATTCTGTAGCATCAACTCTTTTGGCCTTGAAGCCACCGCATGAAGCGACTAGCATCGACAATGATAGAATAACGGCTAGATAATTCATTTTTTCTCCTTAGATTTCGCCTTGGCGAGCCTTAATGAAGTCTTCGCCAAGATTTTGCAATGCTTTTTTAACGTTCTCTTTAGTATCTTTATCATCAGCTTTTTTAACGACTTCTTCAGAGGCCTTATCCACAGCTGCTTTAAGTCTTTCTTTTTCCATTCTGATAAGGCTGGCACAAGTAAAGCCAATGTAGTCTTTCTTAGCACCTAGCTTTTTGGTGTAGTGACGCTTTTCCCAATAAGTCTTGATTACTGCTGCTCCATTGATCATGCCCTGAACTCTTTCGGCCAGAGTGTTCTCAACAAATTCTCGCATTGGTTGAGTCTTTGGATTGTTGGCATCGATAGCTGCTTGTCCTTCCTGAGAAGCTCCCAGAGACTTTTGAATGAAAGTAGTAATTTCCGATGCGATATCAGATCGAACATTGGCCTTGGCAAGATTACAAGCAATCTCTCTATTAACCTTTGGTTCTGTCTCAAAAGAGAAGTAGCGGTAGCTAGATGTGTCCATTTTTTCCTGTTCGACCCAAACCTCGGCATCTTCGATCCAGCCTGGACGGATGGTAGAAGAAGCATCACGGACTTCAAAATCGCGAACGATCGTCTTAGAATTATCAACATCCTTTACCTGTCTCTTACTAGAGCAGGCAATGGTAAGTGATAAAATCATCATTAAAGGTAACAGCTTCAGCATGAGAGCTCCTTGTTTATCAATCTAAATGTAATGCAGATAAGTTTTGTTCAAGATAATTATTGAAGTACTTTTTCACTTTAAGGAGGGCATCGGCCTGAGTGCGACCTGTCACTGTTTCAGAAGTTGAAATAGTTTTATTCATATTACCTTCTTCAATACTGGTAAGAGATAAAGTAAAAGTAAATTTTTCGAATCCCTTCACATTAAGATGCTCCCGAATAGAGGTAACATTCATAGACAGGGCCTTTGAGGAATTCCCCTTAACCAACTTAAAGCCTGCTTCAGTGAGAAGTTCTTCAATCTTTTCAGTCATCCAATCTGGTGCTTGACCGATTTTCAGGTTGAGGGCAACGGGATTTGTCTTTGTTTCTCTCCAGCTCAAGACTTCTTCATAGGAAACGGCAGCAGGTCTGGGATTTCCCGAGATAATTGAGTATCTCTCATTAAGCTTCTCTCTCTCCAGGGTAAGTCTCACTAATTTCCTCATGCTCGTACGCTGACGAGACTTCCAGAGTAGAGATATTTCTTTATCCAGCAGATAGAGTCTGTTACCGATAAGTTCGCTCCCCTTACTGCGGTCAAGAGAAGCTAGGGAATAAGATAGCCCGTCTTTCTTGAAATGCTTTTTAATCTGAACTGTCTCGAGAATTTGATTCACGGACTCCTCGAGCGAGTGCTGAACATCCTGTCTGACACTTGCCTGCCAGGGAGTGGCCTCAGCTGAGATGGTTTGAACTTTGAACTCAGATTTAACCTGAACTTCAAAGATACTTGCCAAATTATTCCTGGCAGCCGCATCTGCTTTTCGAAAGGTCTTGCCTTCTCCGGTAGCACATAGCTCCTGAGCTTCCAGGCAGGAATGGTAAGGAGAATAAACCCATTCAGGAACTTCATGGGAAGTTTCAGGAGGGGTGGGGCCTGTTTTTAGTTGCGAGCATGCGCAAAAAAGCAGAAAACACAGTGCATATTTCATTTGCAAAAATTCTGTACCGCTTCTGGATCAAAGTCAAATAGACTCTTGTTTTTTGACACGTGGCTCTTTTATTGACGGCTATTAAGCAGGAGCATAATCTTAAGTGTTTAAAATAAACATTCCTGACAAAAACCGGAGGCCATTTATGGAACACAAATTACCAGAACTTCCCTATGCAAAAGACGCTCTTCAGCCTCACATTTCGGCTGAGACTTTAGAATACCATCATGGTAAGCACCACAATGCTTATGTGACTAATCTTAATAACCTTATCAAAGGTACTAAGTATGAAAACATGTCGCTAGAAGAGATCATCACAAGCTCAGAAGCTGGAATTTTTAATAATTCAGCCCAAGTATGGAACCATACTTTCTTCTGGAACTGTCTTTCTCCAAAGGGCGGCGGAGCTCCTACTGGTAAAGTAAGCGAAATGATTAATAAGAAATGGGGATCCTTTGATAAATTCAAGGAAGAGTTCACTAAAGCCGCTACTACTAACTTCGGTTCTGGATGGACTTGGCTTATTCAAAATAAGCAAGGCGATGTAGAAATCTTCAATACTGGCAATGCTAATACACCAATGACATCTGGTCATAAGGCCCTCCTTACCCTAGATGTTTGGGAACATGCTTATTATATCGATTATCGTAATTCTCGCCCAAATTTCATCAATGCTTTCTGGAACTTGGTAAATTGGGACTTTGTTAACCAAAACATTCAATAGTTTTTCCTGAGAGTTGGGGGAATCTTCCCTCAACTCTTAACTCAAACTTAACCTTCCGACTTTACCCAGCTTCTGATATAAGATTTCCATGAAAAAAGTGAATATTTTGGTTATTGAGGATGAAAAAGACATCCAGGATCTCATCTGTTTTCAACTAAAATCAGAAGGCCATCATGTTATTGTTCATGATCGAGCCGACCCTGCCCTTTCCTTATTAGAAAGAGAAGAGCCCATCGATTTGTTTATCATTGACTGGATGCTACCAGGTTCAATGAATGGTCTTGAATTTACTAAGAAGATAAGATCTCATAAGGCCTATAAAGAGACACCGATAGTAATGCTTACGGCCCTTACCCAGCCAGATAATATTGTGGCCGGACTAGATGCAGGCGCCGACGATTACATTACCAAACCATTTGATCTTGCAGTCCTTCAGGCCAGAGTCCGCGTGCAATTAAGAGATACCTCGGCCAATGCTTCCAGTGATCTTATGGATTTCGGTTTACTCAAAATTGAAAACTCCAAATGTCGAGTCCATGTGAATGATATAGAAATTAATCTAACCTCTACCGAATTCAAGATTCTTCAAATGCTTGCCCAAAGACCAGGACACGTCTTTACCCGGGAGCAGTTCATCAGCAATATCCTAGGTGAACACGTTTTTGTTACCGGAAGAACTATCGATACCCATATCGCTGGTCTCAGAAAAAAACTTGGTGATGGTTCAAATTTGATTGAAACAATTCGAGGTATCGGCTACCGGTTTAAAGATGCCTTATAAAATAGCCTATCCCTGGTTCTTCTTTTATAAGATTGTTCGAATTTCGCTGTTAGTATTTCTACCAGGCCTATTATTATGCATTTACCTTTCCCGAAGCGCCTTTAAGGAAAATTTGCTCGAAAGCAGCTCGGCATTAATCCCTATTGAAGCTCAGTTAACTAGCTTTGATGAAAACATACTTTTACAGATTATCCCCGTAGCAGTTATTAGTTACCTCCTATTTATTTTCTTTTTCTATCGCCTCACTCGTCCCCTAGGAAATGTCCTTGCAAAGGTTCAGACGCTTAAAGGTGATATTCCCTTCGAGCGGACCTTAAGGCATTTTTATCAAAAAGATGAATGGGCCCATATCGAAGAAGCCTTAAGTAAGGCGGACAAACGTCTTCAAGAACAGATTAGCCGAGTCAAAAGTGAAAATGAAAAGATTGGGGCCATTCTTGAATCGATTTATGACGATATTATAGCCATCGATAACTTTGAGACCGTTCTTTTTTATAATACGAATTTTAAACGGAACTTTTTTCAGAAAAAAAGCGAAGGCGATATAATTCCAAAGATCTGGCACACCTTTTCAGATGAAGAAGTACTAAAGGCTTTCCGACATGTTCTAAAAACCGGCGAAAACTCTTCTTTAAAAGGCATGAATTTTCTCTCATCCAGACATCCTGACAGATACTTTGACCTCACCATCACTCCCCTTCGGGGTAGCGACGGTTTGGTCAATGGCGCACTAGGGGTATTTTATGATGTCACAGAATTCAAGCTCACAGAACAGATGAGGGTAGACTTCGTGGCAAATGTTTCGCATGAAATCAGAACCCCACTAACCTCCATCAAGGGCTATACTCAGATTCTGCAGTCTAATCTCAAGGGATTAGACGAAGACTCGAGACTATTTCTCACTCGAATTATTTCTAATACAGAGCGGATGATTTCTCTTTTCAATGATCTTCTCAATCTATCTGTCATTGAGTCTAAAAACTTAGTACGTTTTGAGGAACTTGATCTCACCTCGCTCATTGAAGGTGTGACCCAGAATATTCAAACCAATTATGCCAATAAAAATGTCCACGTCGAGTTGGACTTGAAGCTTCCTATGATCCGAGGTGATCAACGGCTAATCGAGCAAGTTATCTCTAACCTCATCGACAATGCCTGCAAGTATTCAGGTGAAGAAATTTCTATCAAGGTTGAAAGCTTTGAGAAAGATAAACGGGGATATATCATCGTCGCAGATAAGGGCCCAGGAATTTCTAAAGAACATCTTCAAAGAATTTTTGAGCGCTTCTACCGTATTGATCCCTCTCGAGAATCTATGCGAGGCACCGGTCTGGGACTCTCCATTGTTAAGCACATTATCGCAAAACATGGTGGGAGAATTTGGGCCGAGAGTGAGGACAAGAAAGGGACGGCCTTTGTCATTGAATTGCCTTTAGAATAGATATTCTAATTCAAAACTATAGACAGTCTTTTTATAAGCAAAGCTCGCTTTATCCTTCGAATCGTTTTCCTGATATTCTAATTTAAGATTACCACGCCAGTTCTTACCAAAGGTCCTTGCTAATCTCATATTGGGGTTGATGAGAAGCTCTCTTCCACGTGCATCTCTATCATTGATAGGATCTGTGCTCGTCAGAGCAAGACCAATACTCGGAGTGAACCAATCCTTTACTCGTCCCAGGACAAGATCCCCTCTGACAGTGAGTGAATCGGTATCAAAGATCTCTTCCTTCATTCTTACCCTGTCATAGCTCGCATAAAAGAGCAGAGTATTAACCTTTAATGCCCAGACTTGCTCAAAAGAAAGACCAATGGCAGTGGAATCAGAACTATTAAGATAGCTATCCACCATCCGATAACGAAGACGGACAACTGACTCTCCCTTATCCCAGAAATTAAATCTCTCTCCCAACATAAAGCCGTGGGATCGGGAGTTAAAATCCAACTTTTCCTTAGCGTACACATCTCGCTTAACTTCAGAGTAATCATAATCCAATAGGATGGAAGCTGGCTTACTCCAGAGAGTATGCTCATAAGCAGATCTTAGCGCAGGTGCAAGAAAGTAGTTATCGTTTCGATAAATTTCAGGCTCTCGATTGAAATATCTGGAATAGCTAAAATTGAGTTCAGGAGAAATGCTCAGATAATCAGAGTAGTAGATGGTATAACGGCCCATGGCAGAGGTTCGAGAAAAAAGAGAAGATTGCTTAGATTTTGCCACCGTGGTCTCGGTTGGAGCAAATGTCACATTAGAATCATTTCCAATTTCTTGGGCAAGCCTTAAAAAGTATGGAGGATTTAAGGTTGGCCTTCCATTACGCAAATGAAAGAGAATCAAATCATACTTTCTTTGAAGAGATAAAATCTTGTCATTTATGAGTGGGGCCAAAGGGGAAGAAGGATTTGTCTCCAGGGCCTTCTGATACTGAGGAACAACGTAGGTTTCAACTGCACGGAAGGCATCTGGATGCTTTTCCACTTGATCAAGATAGATATCTCCTATCTGCATTTCTGCGGCCTGAAGAACATCTTGGGATTCTGATGGATCTAGCTTTCGAATCGCCTTTAAAAAGGTGAAAGCTCGTTTTCTCTCTCCCATCTCTTTAGAAATAAAACCCACATAATAAAGAGAAACGGCCCTTTTGAAATTTCTTTTGATTGACTCTCTGAATTGAAGTCTCGCTTCCCCCAACCTTTCCGAGGCAAAAAGGGCTTGCCCATATTCATAATTTAAATCAACAGGAGAATATCCATACCCCAGGGCCCTATCAAAGGAAGCAATGGCCTCTGGATACTCTTGCAGACGATTATAAGTGATACCTTTCCAATAGGCCGCGAGTCCCAGAAGTGCCTTGTCAGAATGACCTTTTGTCAGAAGCTCTGTTTCAATACTTTGAAGTTCTGTGATGGTTGAATTATAACTTCCTGCTGCGAATTGCTCACCGGCCCTCTTGAAGAGTGCACCCTTTGAGGCGTCAGAAATTTCAACTGCAGTTTCCTGAGCATATACCGAGCCCCCTATGCAAAGGGCCATTAACAAAACGATCAGCTTCATCTTCATCCTTGATGATATATAAAAACAGCTTAATTAGTTTCCAATTCTCGCTCTAATGGTCGCATTAGTCGTGGTTCCTACGTTCTCTAATTGATTTGTGGTCTTAAGAGCTTCTTCTACTGGGGAATAAGGACGGAATCCAGGAGAAAAATCTGGTTGAGATCCTGACCCTGTTGCAGGTGGTAAAAAACCAACTGTAGGTAATGTTGGCTTCACTGGTGAAGGAGGAAGAATAGGCTTCAGTTCTGGTCTTGGATCTTTAGGGCTTCCTGGCTTCAGCTCAAAAACATCTCCGTTATCGGTAATCAACATATTCTTAGGAGGAATAAAATCTCCGTTCGAGGCCACCGTTCCATTATTTGCAGAAGGTAAATAGGTCTTGGTATTCTCATCCCAAATACTATCTGCTCCTGGAGCTATAATAACCCCCGACTCAATATGCAGGAATGATCCATTAGTGGGCTTAATCTTATCACCAGCGATATATCCATTTGGATCACTTGATGAAGTAAGCCTTTGCTCTGAACTTCCTACACCTAATTGAGCAACTTCGGTTTTTAAAACCGCTGTATCATTGCTAGTAACCTCTCCCGATAATCCCTCGGGTACCACTGACTTAGCAGGTGCTTCCCCTTTAGAATTGCCCGGGGATCGCTCGGTATCAAATCCCTCATTCTTCTCAAGATTCTCTCTCTGGCGCACATTTAATAGAGAGGGAACTGTTGGTTGATTTCTATTTGCTTCAACCACCGAGAATTCACCCGGAAACATGCGAACTCCCCGATCGACGATATCTTCTAAATTTCGAGAATTGGTAATTCCTTTTGCATCTAAACGGTTAAACACCACTTCGCCTTCAAAAAGAACCGCAGAAGTATTCTTTCCGTTTGTGGAAATCATGAAATCAGTTCCCCTGATCCCCATAACTGCGTTAGGTGTTTTAATGAAGAGCTTCGATTTATCTTTATCTTGAATTTGTAAATAGTCTTTAGTGACTTGTGAACGAATCTTACCTTTTACGAGATCAATCACCCCAGAATCTTTGCCATCAAACTTTTCAATCTTCATTTCGGAATTTGGACCGACATTCATTTGCGACTTATCGATAAAAATAAGCTTAACAAAACTTTTCTCAGCAGTCTTGATGACGGCACCATCTTCAACCCATTCATCAGCATTGAGCTTCGCGGTCTTACCCAGAGTCAGAACATTCACCTCACCTCGAAGAAGCTTCACGACTGCAACTTTCTTTGCATCGGCAAAAGCATTATCGAAGAAACAGAGTCCTATAAAAGCAATGCTCACTAAAATTTTCATAACAACCTTGAAGGGTAAGTGATCAAACACAGATTTATTATACTCCCTGAACTTCTCGGCTCAATGAAGGCAAAAATTGGCAAGTTCTTAAGTACTTAGGAATGGTCTGTTATGAAAAATACGGCGAGGAAAATCTTCTGCCTTCTCAAATTTGGTTTAATTAATACAAGGACTTGAGAGTTCCTCTGCCCAAGATTTGAGGCAAATTGGAAAAGAAAAATTCCAGCGAGCTCTAAATAAAATCCGGTTACAAAAAAATAGTATAATTTTAAGAACTTGGAAAGATACTTGATTTCATTAGTTAAGTTTATCTTTAAAGATCCGAAAAGTGCTCTACTGACTTAAGACTCTGAAGTTGCCGTATAGAATTAAGGAATACGGAGATAAGGAAATGAAGACTTTGAAGACGACCACTTTATCTATCATGTTGTTGCTCTTTTTAACTCTTGCCTGCGGTAAAGGTGGAAGTTCCTCGGCCCGGCTCGAAGTCTCTCGAGCTTTTGCTGTCACTAACACCTACTTTGGTGGTGGTCTCATTATCACTGGCAGAAATACAAGTAAGAACCAAACTTTTACTGTCTCATTAGATTCTTCAACATCCATTAATATGCAATTAGAGAAAGGGACTTGGCAGTTCTCTGCTGTGGCCTGGGACGGTGGAGTCGCACCTGAGAAAAAGTTCGCCGGTCATACCTACTGTGGATGGATAGAAAAAGCCCTGGTTAGTGATGCTGAAACTGTCGACATCAATCTTAGTTCTGAAAAGTGTGCAGATCCTCTATTTACTGCAGGTCATGTGGATACTTCCACAACTCCAAATACTTTCAAATATCTTAAGGTGATTGGAACATGCAGCACTTTTTTTCAGAATGAAGTTCTGCCCGCTCAAAATATCGCTTCTGCTCTTGTTCAAGCTACCACACCAGCTGATTTCTGTAACAATGTCTCGGAGGATTTAAGGACAGATGTTAGATCAATAAAGATCCATGCTCAAAATAAATCTTTGAAGGAAACCATACCAACTACGGGCTTTGGAACGGGTTGCTTAAAGTCAGCAACTTCCGATTCCAAGATTGATCTTGGAGCGACTTTGCGACTTCCTTATAGATCAATACCATTTACTATCATCACCTTTGAAGATGAAAATTGCAGTAAGCCCTTGGCCCATTATGACTTCAGAAATGGTCTTAACGCCTCTTCTCCCTTATTTGATCATATTTTAGTAAATAATAATACTTCTACTAACCAGATGAAACTCTTCCTACCGGGCAATGACTTGAAACGGGCCATAAGTCCGTTCATGGGGATATTGCCCAGTATTAAATGTTTTGATGGAACAACCACCGGAAAATGTAGAACCTCACCTACTTCTCATGCCAACTTTCATGGAAATGTTGGATCCAATCAAAGGGTCTTTGTAGAAAATGAAAGTTCTTGCTCAGGAAGCTTAACTGTTTCAGCGCCATTAACTTCAGCGACTTGTTCTACCAGCGATAAAGGAGTTGAGGTTGAGTTTGCGGGAAGTGCCGCAGGGATTGGGTCTTTTATCATAAATGGTACAACGTATACTGTTTATCTTGCCAACACTCTTGAGGAGAGCAAGAAATATAATGCCCATCGAACACTGGTAGAGATGATTGGTGTTTCAGATATTTCTCTCCCTAGATCATTCTTCATGCCTCATGAAAATGATAATGATAATGAATCATATGGCATACTTTCCCGAGTAAGAGAAATGCTTTCACCATCTGGGCCCGGTGGCGTAGTTGGTCTTCCTCTTGGTGCCACAACCTTCCAGAAGGCCTGTATGGATGCTATAGGCTCCAAAGAAATTAGCCTCTATAACCCTGAAGAAATGAAGAATGAAACTTACAAAGTTGTAGTTCACAATAAACCTGTGAGTAACCCTGGCCCAGCTTTTTGTAACCCTACTGCCATTGCAGAAAATGACTGTGGGGTCAATGGAGTAAAATTCGATAAACGAATGCTCGTTTATGACTATAAGATTTCTACAATAGAACCAACTATGGCCTTCGAGTTTAGCTGCTCCAGCAAAGTGGGTAAATTAGAAGACAACTCGACTGAGATCGAAGGCGATAGAAAAAAAGTTAATAAAGAGATTATAAGCTGGAATACCGAAGACAACACCTTTACCAGTCAGCGCTTTGAAAAGATTGAGATGCACTCGCAACATAAGCTCATCTCAGGCGCGTGGATACTTCAGGAAGATTATCGCCAAATGACGAGATTTATGAAAACTGCTCCTAATGGTCATGAATTTTGGAAGTATCATTTTAATGCGAGAAGAGACGGCTCAGATAATTCTTTCAATCAGCATTTGGGTTCCCAGCAGTTTAAAGTCGCTGATCCAGTAAGTGGAAAAGTATGTGCTTTCGAAAATTCAATTGGTCTAAATATCACCGATCCCACTTATCTCTGGAATTCCAGCAGCTATGATCCTATTAGATCGCAGCTTCCCAAGATCACCCAGGATACTAATGACATATTCTTTTATCTTAGTGATGACTGGGGTCAAGCACCTGGAATAGGTTGCACCGTTGACTTTAATGCATTACCAGTGGGAGCAGATAAGTTTCAAAACACCATCGATTTCAAGCTAGATTCATTGAATAGCTCATCATTCTTCTCCAAATTTGGAACGACTTTTATGAGCGCCCCCTAAGAACAGAAGCCGATTTTTTTAAGGTTCTGAACAAAACTCTGGGCTGCCCCTTTGGAACTTAGAGACCAGGAAATCCAGCGCTCATTACCTCTAAACATGGTGATATGACCAGAAGTAGCCTTCTTTTCGAGCTTAAGTACACACTTTTTAGTTATGATTTTTTCTGCACAAACACCCATATCTTGGAGATTGGCCATCTCTTCAGCTATTGCCTTAGGAGAGGTGTCCTTTAAGGCCATCTTAGAATGAACCTGTTTCTCACTTGCAAATTCAATAACGTTGATGCCGATTGATTCCCCTACTCTAACATCACAAACGGGTTCGGCTTGGGCAATGCTAGCGGCCAGCATAGTAATAATAATTAGACCAAGTTTCATAAGCAGTTATCCTCAGCTATTTTTGACCATTTTAGCTAAAAGCAGAGGATCAGCCAGATGAAAGCCATCTCCTTGTAAATCTTGGAGAAAGTGTCTAAATTTTTTACACTTTTG
>DFXX01000048.1:37493-77529 GCA_002381765.1 Bacteriovoracaceae bacterium UBA4097
ACAAAAGGAGCGAAGGTTCTGGCAATAGGAGCAAAACGAGCGGCAACGATAGTGAAAGCACCCCATTTCTCATAAAAAGCCTGAGTTTGAAGTAAATATTCTTTCTTAAAAAACCGGTTTTCTTTCTCGAAAACTTTAGGTCCAAGATACTTCCCTACCTGATAATTTACCGTATCACCAAGGATACCTGCGATGGTGAGAGTTCCTAAAAGGAGATATACGTCTAATCCATCCTGAAGAGCAGCCAGGGCCCCTAAAGCAAACAATAAAGAGTCACCTGGTAAAAAAGGAGTAACCACCAGACCTGTTTCACAAAAGATTACCAAGAACATCAGAACATAAATCCACGGGCCAAAGATGCTAATCCAACTCATAAGGTGCTGATCTAGATGTAAAATGATATCTATAAACTGGGTCATGAAGTACCTACTTCTTAATTTGAGAAAGATGCCAAATATTAACTAGTAGAATAAAACCATTGGTAATAATAATAGGCCATGCCATTCCCAGCATGAAGCCATACACTACAAAACACAAACATCCAGTTGAATTAACTAAACGCAGGCGCTTTAAGTCTTTCATCAAAAATGATGTCATAAGTAATAAAGAAGCCAAATATCCCATCAAATCTGTAAGACTAAAATTTTCCATAGTCATTTATTTTAATCAGACAATTTGGAATTGGCAAAACTTCTTCTGAACGATTTCCACGTGACATATTTCCTCATAAAGTCCCAGGACATTCCTTTCTCTATTAGGCGTCAAGCTTGGCCTGGTACTTGAAGCACCTAAGTTGGAGGTCCATATGGGTCAAAAGAAAACACGTGAACAAGAGATGGCAGAAACGGTCAGAGATTATCATGATCATAATCTGACTGACATGATCACCCTTAACCGCACACTTCTGGCAGCAATTGAAGCAGTCGAAGAATCTGACATTTGCTATGCTCTCATTGGGGGTGTAGCTGTTAAGGAACTAGGTCGTCCCCGAGTCACCCATGATATCGACCTCTTCGTAAAACCTGATGATGCTGAACATATCCTTGCAGTCCTGCAGGCCAAAGGATTTCACATCGAAAGAAGAGATCCTTTCTGGCTATACAAGGCCTGGAGAGAAGAGGTTCTAGTAGACATCATATTTAAATCAAGTGGTGATATCTATTTTGATGAAGAAGTCCGCTCACATGTTAGACGAATCCCTTATCAGGGACGATTCATTAATGCCATTAGTCCAGAAGATTTTATCATTATTAAATCTGCGGCCCATCAAGAAGATAATCCCCATCATTGGCATGACGCCTTAGCAGTCATCACCCAGGGAAATCTCAATTGGGATTACCTTCTCAAAAGAGCAAAGCATGCCCCCAGAAGAGTTTTATCACTTCTCATCTATGCTCAATCAAATGATATCGCTGTTCCAACTGAGGTTATTCAAAAATTATATCGCCTTATATTTGAGCCTCCTATTTATGTTTCTCCTCAGGTGATCCACCCGTACCAGGAAACAAGAACTAATAAAGAAGAAGAAAGTACGCTGCATGAAAAGGATTCCTACATCTACACCAAGGGAAGAATCATGGAAGCCTTAACAACAGATGAGAGGATTGCGGAGCATGATATTAAGATCATTGTAACAGATACTTCTATCGTTGCCAAAGGTGAGGTCTTCACAGAAGAGCAAAGAGAAGCCGTTGATGAAGTGGTAAGTAAGATTGCTCCCTCTCTAGATGTAAAAAATCAAGTCAATGTTAGAGTGTTAACTCCACCCCAAGGAAGCGAGGCCATAGGATGATTCGAATAGCAGCCGTAGGTGATTTACACTACGATCGAAGATCTCATAATCGTATTTCAGAGCATTTTGGTGGTCTAGATACTAAGGCCGACATTCTCTTATTAGCTGGGGATCTTACTCAAACGGGTCATCCTGAAGAAATGCAGGTACTCGCCGATGATCTTCAGAAGTGCCCAATTCCCATCGTAGCAGTGTTAGGCAATCATGATTATCATGTTGATCAGGTAGAAACTGTAACAAGAATGCTAGAAGCGGTAGGAGTCATTGTCTTGGAACAAAGCTCAACAGTGCTTGATGTTGCTGGCCAAAAAGTAGGTATCGCTGGTGCTAAAGGATTTGGCGGTGGATTTGTCGGAGCCTGCGGAAGTGATTTTGGTGAGCCAGAGATGAAGGTGTTCATGCGACACTCCAAAGCCCAGGCCAGAAAGTTGGAGAACTGTTTAAAAGAAATGAAAGCCGATTATAAGATAGCACTTCTTCACTACTCACCTACTGCCCAAACCCTTTCAGGTGAGAAGAAGGAGATTTTTCCATTTTTAGGTTGCTACTTCCTGGCAGAGGCGGTGGATTACGGACAGGCAGATATTGTCTTTCATGGCCACGCCCATGCTGGGGTTGAAAAAGGAGAAACTCCTGGCGGAACTCCCGTAAGAAATGTTGCACAGCCGGTAATCCGTCATGCTTTCAATATCTACATGCTAGAAAGTAAGTCGAAGCAAAGTGAAAATAAAAAAGAATTTCTGCAGCTAGAGTCATAATCTAAAAGATTACTTTAATTTCATTATAGTTTTAAGGAAGATTTTTCAGTTCTAATAGTTTATCGTAGTAGCAATTTAAGAATGAACTATTAGAGGATCAACTATGAAACTATTATGCTTCTCCTTAGTGCTGATACTCTCCTCATGCACTAGCCTTAAAAACCGAGAATACTCTAAAGAAGAAATTGCTCAAAACTCTCGAAAAATAAATCAATTTTTTGAAAGAACTTTCATGGAAACCGTAAACAGATATCCTGAATTTCAAACTTATCTAGGAATTAAAAAAGATTATGATCAGTTCAACGATATCTCTGACGAAATGGAAAAAAAAGAACTAGAGAGATCTAAGAAAATCCTTAAAGAACTCCGCAAGTTTAACTTCCATGCATTGAACTACGATGCTCAAATCAGTTACCGCATATTAGAGGAAGACCTTCTTCAGGATATTGAAAATTACAAATTTCGACATCATGATTATCCTATTAATCAGATGTTCGGACGTCATTCTGAGCTTCCAAGCTTCATGATTAACATGCATGAGGTTAAGACGAAAAAAGATGCTGAGGATTATATTTCAAGATTAAACCTCTTTAAGCCCCAGTTTGATGTCTTAATCACGAATCTAGAGACGAGAAAGAATAAGAAAATCCTAGCACCTCAATTTGTTTATCCTAAGGCTATTAGTGATTCGAAAAATATCATTACTGGTTTTCCTTTTGATAAAAAATCCAAAGACTCTCCTCTCTATTCAGATTTTAAAAAGAAGTTAACCACTCTGAAATTAAAAAAGTCCGAAAACGAGAAGTTGCTGAAAGACTTAACTTCTGCTCTCTTTACATCGGTAAGGCCCGCCTATCAAAATTTAATACTGAAGCTGAAAGAACTTGAGACCCATGCCCCAATGGAAGGTAGTGCAGAAGCACTTCCCGATGGGAAAGATTTTTACGGCAGTCGTCTGAGAAAGATTACAACCACCGACCTTTCGGCCAATGAAATTCATAAAATTGGACTTAATGAAACAAAGAGAATTCATGAAGAGATGAAGGCCATTGTTAATTCAGTCGGCTTCAAAGGCACTTTATTTGAATTCTTCAACTATTTGAGAACTGAACCCAAGTTTCGTTACCCAGATACCCTAGAAGGAAAAGCTAAATATTTATCCGACTCCAATGCAACCATCGCCAAAATGAAGACCCGGCTTCACGAAATGTTCGGAATCCTTCCTAAGGCCGATTTAATTGTTAAGGCGGTTGAACCTTATCGGGAAGCTTCTGCTGGGATGGCCTTTTATCAAGGACCCAGCGAGGATGGTAGCCGTCCAGGAATTTATTACGTAAATCTTCATGATATGGATGCTGTCACAAAGTATGAGCAAGAAGCACTCGCCTATCACGAAGCTTTACCTGGCCACCATATGCAGATCTCTATTTCCAAAGAGCTTGAAGATATACCAAAATTCAGAAAGCATGGCGGCTTCACCGCCTATAGTGAAGGTTGGGGACTTTACGCCGAATATCTTCCGAAGGAATTCGGTTTTTATCAGGATCCCTACTCAGACTTTGGAAGACTTGCCATGGAGCTTTGGAGGGCGGCCCGACTCGTAGTGGATACTGGTCTTCATGAGAAAGGTTGGAGCATGGAAGAAGCCGTAAAATGGCTTGATACCAATACTCCAAGCCCTCACAATGAAAATGTTAGAGCGATCCAAAGATACATAGTCATGCCAGGTCAGGCGACTGCTTATAAGATAGGTATGCTTAAAATTCTTGAACTAAGAAAGTATGCTCAGAAGAAACTGGGAGATAAATTTGATATCAGAGAATTCCATGACCAAGTCTTAAAAGATGGAGCATTGCCTTTAAATATCTTGGAAGAAAAGATTCAGAGTTGGGTGAAATCTATTTAGAAACCTAAAATGTCCACATAAGTGATACCCTTTGCCAGGGACGAAGAAGACTTTGCTCTCTGGCCTTTAATAAGAATTCTGCTTTCAGCAAAAAGCTTCTTTAATCCGGCCCGAGATATAGCTCTTAAAGCATCATTTTCTTCTTGTTCTCTTAGAGCGGCCAGAAGGACATTATCCATACGCTCTTCAGGGTGATCTAAATTAAGAGTGATTCTATACGAATTAGCCGGTTGTGCAGGTGTGTTTTCCATGGGCTCTCAGTAACACATAATGATGAGCATTGTCTTTATCTTAAATTCTAGTATCCTCAAAAAATGACTAAACTCTTCACAGAATCACAAAAAATCACTCTCTTGGGTGATGAATTTATTAGCCAAAATGGCCTTGATGCCTTTCACATCAAGGCTCGAGATCTTCTGGAAAGCGCTCAACTTCACAAGTCTTTCAACTATCAGGAGCTTGTGGAAAAATCCCTCGATCCAACTTTTGAAATTCCTCAGACTTATAAATATGGAGAATTTAGTGACTTCCCTCTCACTCTCGCCAGAGGGAAGTACTGCTTTATTGATGTGTATTTTTGGAGAAGAAGGCCCACAGCTGTCCATAATCATCACTTTCGAGGAGCCTTCCAATGCTTGAAGGGATTCAATGTTGACCTTGAGTACACTTTCAATGACGCCAGAAGTTTAGGGAAGTTCCACTCCCTTGGGGATCTAGAGCTCATTGGAACGAGAAACTTAAGACCAGGGGAAGCCGTCAGTATCAACTTCCTGGATAAATTTATCCATCAAAATCATCATCAAGATGATCTTACCGTTAATTTGTGCTTGAGAACCCCTGAAGAGAATCAGAGTAATATTTCCAACTATCTTCTATCAGGTCTGAGGTTTGAAAAAGAACCAGGTCTTCTTATGAAGGTAGAAAGACTGATTAAACTTTGTGCTTTGGAGGATTTTCATCATAAGAATTTAGAATTCTCATTTGATGAAGCCATTAATTTTCTCATTCAAACTTATGAAACAGGTACAAAAAATAGTCGCATCCTAAGATTGCAGGATTTCTTCAAGAACAAACTTGCTTCTGAATTAAACTTCGATATTTATCAATTTCTAGATGAGCATGATAGAAAGCTTGATGAGATGGAAAGTCTTTACGAATAAAAAAAATGGCCCCGTTACCGGGGCCATCATAATTCAGAAATTTTTCGAATTAATTAACGAGCGATGAAAGCGCAAGAACGACCGATATAACGAGCAGTGATATCAGAATCAACAGTTAGAGTCTCACCAGCAAGAACTACAGTATCGATACGAGTCTTAGATTCAAGATCACGCTCTTTACCAGCACGTCTTTCAAGAGAAAAACGAACATACTTCATATCAAGGTCTCTTCCAGTATTGTTAGTGAAAGTACAGCTGTAAGTACCGTTAAGAGAAAGCTTACCGAAGTGTGGTCTTAAGAAAACAGCGTGAGCAGAAAGAGAAGCAAGAACAGTGAATAGAGCGATAAATTTTGTCATAATGACCTCCAAGTTTGTTTAAAAAAGCTTGGCCATTTCTAATACTCCTTCATCCGATCCGTCATCAAAAAAAATTTCACAAAAGAAATCCGTTAACAAATGTGTACATTTTTCACTCACAAGTATAAAAACAACTGTTATTACAAGAGGATATAACGGGTACGGTAAGTATGTATTTTTTACCAACATCTTACCTGCAAGCCCCTACCATTAGGTAACCATAAGGATTTCTATGATATTAAAGGCCAAACACATACTGGTTAAGCATGAATATGAAGCAAAAGATATTCAGAGAAAACTTCAAAATGGGGAAGCTTTTGAAAAACTGGCAAAAGACTTCTCACTTTGTAGTTCTGCTCCCAAGGGTGGAGACCTAGGAGAATTTAAGAAAGGAATGATGGTTCCTGCTTTTGAGAAAGCATTACTGAAACTCAAGGCCAAGGAAATTTCAGGCATTGTAAAAACTCAATTCGGCTACCATCTGATCTTGCGGCTGGATTAGAAAAAAAATGAATAAAATCAACGGGGCATTTTACGCATTAACCTTCTTAAATACTCAACTTCTTTTCCTGCTCATGGCCATGCCTTAAGATTAAGAAATTTCACGAGTAAGTGAGTTCTTCACTTATAAATTTCAAAACACTCAGAAAATTAAACAGCAGAATTCGTCCCATATTGACACAATCTAAAGATCTTATTCTTGTTCCGGAAAACTAATGTCCCTTTTTGGGTCTTGAAGAAAATTCGAACTACAGTAATTATGCTTAAAAACAAGAATCTTAAGTTTACCTAAAGTTTCTTTCAGGACGAGAGAGACTGAAAGCCAAAACCAAGGAAGGTATAATGCTAAATAAGCTATTTGTTCTGTTACTTTTAACTTCACTCACTGTTGCTTGCGGAAAGTCAGGAGGAGGAAGCTCTAGTTCTGCCCCACAGACATCTGCTGCAGAAGATGGAATAAGCAATGAAGAAGTCGTAAATCAACCAATTGAGTCCTCTGATGAAGATACCCTTACCGGGGACTCCCATCAACCAGTTGATGATACTCCCACGACACCCGTTCCTACCAAGGCCATAACTTTTGATACAAACATTACCACTTACAAGTTCACACGTGCTGGTGAAAGAAAGATCGATACAGCAGCCGAGCTTATCAAGGCAGTTGTTTCTTCAGAAGAATTCAAAAAGAAAGTTCTTAATCATAAAGTGAATGGAAAAAAAACATTTGTAGATAATCAAGGCCTCACCAATGCTCAAATCTATAAGAAGATTTTGGACGCATCGGAGAAACTAAATCCTGGAAAAAACAACACCATGGATCTAGAGGTTCAGCTCTACACTGATAATGATTCAAATACCGTGGGCTATACTTATCCAAGTCGAAACAGGGTTTGGATGAATAGTAAGTACTTCAATAAGAACACACCTGCTCTTGTCACTACAAATATGATGCATGAATGGCTTCATAAGCTCGGTTTCAAGCATGATGTGGAAAACACACCCAAAAGAAAATACTCAGTACCCTATGCTGTCGGTTATATGGTGAGAGATCTGGCGAAGAAGCTTTAAAGGAGCTATAAGGGGTCTGGATGGACCCCTTAGTATTTCTGCTTTAAAGGATATGGCATATTTGTTTTAGGATTTTTGGCACTAGAGATGGGAGCATTCGGAAGCTTTAATCCATTCCCAGTAAGCCAGATATTCACTTGAGAAGCTGCTGGTAAATAATAAAAATCGATTACTTTATGTGAGATAAGATCCACTACCTTGGAAGGATCGAATTCTTGATCACCCTCTTCATAATATTGATCCGTCGTGACTAAAAATTTAAGTGGTCGCTCCATTTGTCCAGCCCAACCAATGGCATAATTCTTATCTATAAACTCCACTTTAAGCTCACTTTTGCATTCTTTAGTCGGTCGAAACATTCCGCGAACTTCATGGTAGCGCTCAACAGGTGAACTTATCTTATAGAGCTCTTCTCCATTGATTCTGGAGATGTGAATACTAAGGGGATAATTCTTTGTACTCACTTCGTATTCAGCAGAGTCACTCCATACAATTCTTTCATAGCGGCAACTTTGAATCAGAGTTGCAATGACCGTCATACGATCAAGAGGTGCTGTGAACTCCAACTCAAATGGTCTGGCAGTGGTGGACGCTCCGTAAAGAGTAGAAGAAGCTAAACAACAAAAAATGATTAAATAATATTTCATTTCTGTTATTTAGCCTAATGTAAAACCTTGGGCAAGTTTTATGCTTTATTTACGGTTTTTTTGCACGGTCCTTTTTTCATGAATGTTAGGCTTTGCGGGCCCCTTACTCTTCTCTGCGTCATCGCCACTCATAATAGACCCCTTATTTCCAATTGCATCAGGATCTTTTTTATTTCTTCTATCGCCTTTCTTAGTCATGAATCCTCCTCTGAAATTCCTCCAGATTATCATTCTCCCCAACTTGCAAGAGGTCAATGAAGCCCGGCCAAATGCTGAGGCGAGAATTTATTCCTTAATTTATTCTTGTTAAAAATAGTCCAAAGTTCAAAGAGGAGAACAGTATGAAAAACATGGAAGTAGTTAAAGACAGAACCTTTGACAATAATATCATTGGCTTTCTCAAGGATCCTTATCGCTTCCTTTCGGATAAGCTCAATCGGTACGAGACCAGTGCTTTGGAAACTGATCTCTTCTTCTTTAAAAAAGCCGTCATTCTACGGGGGGAAGAAGGAGCAAGACTCTTTTATGATAAAGAAAAATTCACAAGAAAAGGGATTATGCCCGGCCATGTGAAGAATCCCCTCTTCGGAAGAGGTAGTATACATGGAACAGATAACGAGCAACATCTTCGTCGCAAACAAATGTATCTCGATCTTCTTAATCCTTCGAGTATTTCAAACTTTCCTCAAATCCTTGAAGCCAAATGGATGGAGAGCTTAATTAAATGGCAAAAGTCCAAGGAAGTCGTTCTTCTGGATGAAGTAAGTGAAGTTCTATGTAGTGCTATCTCTGAATGGTCAGGATTTATTTTGCCAAAATCACACCTATCTTCTTTTACAAAATACAATCGAGAGATGCTAGAGAGCCCTGGGAAATTTGGGCCGACACATTGGTACGGCCGCATGCTGAGGCTTAAAGCAGAGAAAGAGGTGGGCCAATTCATTAATAAGGTCAGAAAGGGAGAAGTCGAGATAGATAAAAACACGGCTGCTTACAAAATCGCTTTTTATGAGGAAAATAATAAACCTCTATCTTTAAGGCAGTCTGCGGTCTTTCTTTTGAATATCATCCGCCCAACCGTTGCATCTGCACGCTTTGTGGTTTTTGGAGCTCTTGCCTTACATGAGAACCCAAGCTTCAAAGAACAACTAAAGAATGAAGAATTTCAGGAATATTATGCTCATGAGATAAGACGTTTTTATCCTTTTGTTCCTGGCCTGATAGCGAGGGCCAGAAACACTTTCACATGGAAGAACTATGAATTCAAAAAAGGGACTTATGCCCTTATAGATTTTTATGGAACGAATCATGATCCTTCAATTTGGTCGGAACCAGATAAGTTTCATCCAGAAAGATTTAAAGATTGGAATGGAAGTGCCTACAATTTCATTCCACAAGGGGGCGGAGAAGTAAATGTTAACCACCGCTGTCCCGGAGAATGGCTCACGATTGAGGTATTGAAAAAATCTATGTTCCTCCTTTCCCAAATAATGGAGTACGAAGTTCCTCCTCAGGATCTTAGAATAGAATTTAGTAAACTCATTACCCAACCGAAAAGTGGCTTCATTATCAGCAAGGTTAAAAATATCAGGACTTATATGTAAGGGATCAATTACAATGATCTTCTATGGTGAGAATAGAGCAAAAATTAAAAACCCGCCAAAACCTGGTAGATGCTGCGATTAAGCTCAGCGGAGAACATGGCTTTAGTGCTCTAAGTCTCAGGGAAGTAACTAAGGAAGCGGGCCTTACTCCTGCGGCCTTCTATCGCCATTTTCATGATATGGAAGAACTAGGCTTAGCAATGGTGGATGAAGTTGGTCATGGCCTTCGTCAGCTACTAAGAAAGGCCCGAAAAAATGTTGATAAGGAAGGTAGTGCGGTTAGAGGCTCGGTTGAGAGCTTCATCGAATATATTACTGCCAACGCCAATCTCTTCCGAGTCTTGCAAGGTGAGCGTCAAGGCTCTTCCGGTGCTTTTAGAAAGGCCCTATTCGCTGAGATGAATCGCTTTATTGAAGAGGTAACAGAAGATCTTGAACGAGGCTCAATGCTATTGAATCAACCTCTACAAGATGCTGATCTCGCGGCCGAAGCCATCATTGCAGTAGCCTTTACTGTTGGAGGAGAAGTTATTGACCTTCCCAAACATCGGCGCAAGGAGCTTTCAGAGCGCTTGATCAAAGAGATTAAGATGATTCTAAGAGGGGCCAAGGCTACGAAGAAAAGTTAGCCGAAGAAATAATTGCGAGAAAATGAAGAAGAGATCCCGTTAAAACAAAAAGATGCCAGACAGCATGGGCATAGGGCATGCGTTTTGCCATATAAAAGATGGTTCCCAGCGTATAGGCCAACCCACCAGCAAAGAGATAAATGATAGCTTGCCTACTCACTACTTCGCTTAACGGACCAATCGCAAAAACAATGATCCAGCCCATACCTATATAAAGAAAGGTAGAAAGAAGTTTGAAGCGCCCTGTGAAGAAAAACTTAAAGATAATTCCGGTCGCGGCCAAGGTCCAAATAAGTCCCATGAGCCCCATGCCTAATTCTGACTTCAAATTCAACATAAGAAAAGGAGTATAAGTTCCTGCGATCAAAAGGTAGATGGATGAGTGATCACACACTTTCAAAATCCTCTTCGCTCGTTCGAAAGGGATTGCATGATAAAGGGTGGAGCTCGTATAAAGAAGTATCATGGAAACACCATAGATGATGTAACTCCAGAGATGCGTAGTCGTTCCAAAATAGCTGGCCTTAAGACACAGTATTGTAAGAGCAACCGTTCCAAAGAAGATGCCCAATCCATGGGTAATGCTATTGAGTAGTTCTTCTTTCAAAGGATAGGTTTTCATATTTTCAGTATACACCTGTTTACTGAAAAGGGAAAACAATCTCATCCGCCTGTTATTATGGACTTAGCACGTATATTTAGTTAATTATAACGGGTATGAATACTTTAAAACCCAAAGACCCTCTTCACGGCATTACTTTAGAGAAAATTCTCAATGAGCTGGTAGATTTTTACGGCTGGGAACAGCTGGGTACCATGATTACTATTAAGTGTTTTACGACAAATCCCAGTATTAAATCTAGTTTGGTTTTTCTAAGAAAAACACCCTGGGCACGCACTAAAGTAGAAAATCTC
Source organism: Bacteriovoracaceae bacterium UBA4097 (assembly GCA_002381765.1). Classification (GTDB taxonomy): domain Bacteria; phylum Bdellovibrionota; class Bacteriovoracia; order Bacteriovoracales; family Bacteriovoracaceae; genus Peredibacter. Next base: position 48,833 of record DFXX01000048.1, read on the forward strand.
TACCTTTATATGAAGTCTCAATAATCAAGAATGATATTCTTTGATGAGATTAAGAAAAGCAGTGCCGTAGTTTTCAAGCTTATTCTGTCCTACCCCATGGACCAAGAGAAATTCACTCTCATTTCGAGGCAATAAATTACACATATCATGTAGCGATTTATCATTGAAAACGATGTAGGAAGGGAGATTCTTTTCACGAGCGAGCTTATTGCGAAGAGCTTTAAGATTCTCAAACAACTCATTTCTATCGTGCTGTCCCTCTTTTGAACGCCCTTCTTTCTTATCTTTCTTCTTCAATACTACTTCCTGCTTTCTTAATTGAAGAGTCGCTTTCCCCTGTAAGATCTCCAGCGATTGAGCGGTCAAACACAGACTGCGGTACTCCCAGGATTTAATGGCCACGTAATTTAAATTCAAAAGCTGCCTCAAAACACTATTCCAGTGCTCCTTCGGTTTATCCTTTCCGATACCATAGACCGATAACTCATCATGCTTTCTTTCAGTAATCTTGGCATTTTTACTTCCTCGAATCACATCGATGACATGTCCAGCACCAAAGGTCTGCTGAGTTCTATAAATAGTGGACATGATCTTCTGAGCATCCTTTGTAGCGTCCCAAAGAATCGGTGGCTCAATACAGGAATCGCAGTAACCACAGCTCTCTTTGCCTGATTCGCCAAAATATTGCAAAAGATATTTCCGGCGACAAGTGGCCGCTTCGCACAGAGCAAGCATGGAGTCGAGTTTGTGTCTTGCCACTTTCTTGTAGCTTTCATCGGCGTCAGTCGTCTCTAGCATATGAGAGAGCTTCACCACATCCTGAAGGCCATAGATCATCCAAGCAGTAGAGGCTTTTCCATCTCGCCCTGCTCGACCGGTCTCTTGATAATAGCTTTCGATACTTTTCGGAAGATCCAAGTGGGCAACAAAACGAACATCAGGCCGATCGATTCCCATTCCAAAGGCAATGGTCGCAACAACGATGATTCGATCGTCTTGATTAAAGCGCTCTTGATTCTTCGATCGTATTTCCTGAGAAAGCCCCGCATGATAGGCAACGGCTGGATAACCTAATTTTTTTAGGGCCTTGGCAGTACGCTCAACCTTATCTCGTGAGAGGCAATAAACAATCCCTGTATCATTTGCATGATGGGCTTTTATAAATTCATTTAACTGCTTGAGTTCATCACTTCTCTCTAAGATGACATACTTGATATTGGGGCGGTCAAAGGAAGAAACAAAGATGGCAGGATTATTCATTCTTAGTTGATCAGCGATATCAGTTCGAGTTTTCGAATCGGCCGTAGCCGTAAGAGCAATGACTGGTACATCTGGAAATTTGAGCTTGAGCTCCCCTAGTCTGGTATAATCTTTTCTGAACTCATGGCCCCATTGAGAAACGCAATGGGCCTCATCGATGGCGATTAAAGATATTTCGACTTTATCAAAAAAATCTAAAAGATGAGGAGAGAGAATTCCCTCAGGAGAGACGTAGACAAGCTTGACCTTACCTTTAAGAATCTTCTCCTTGGTCTTATGCATTTCCTGATAACTCAATGAAGAATTTAAAAACACGGCCTTAACTCCAGTCTCCTTTAAGTTCATCACCTGATCTTGCATCAGAGAAATCAGTGGAGAAATAACCAGGGTTATTCCATGCAAATAAAGAGCGGGTATTTGATAGCAAAGGGATTTCCCTCCCCCGGTAGGCATAATGGCGAGGGTATCTTTGCCATCCAGAACAGAGTTGATGATCCGATGCTGTTCAAAGCGGAAAGAGGAATAGCCAAAGGTATCTTTCAAAATTTTGTGAAGCTTAATATCTCTCATTGCGCCTTTAATTGATAAACCAGATGCTCTAGACCATTGAGCTTAACTTCATACAATAAACCTAAAAGTTGGCCTAATTTTCCTTCAGGAAATCCCTTCGAGTGAAACCATACAATGTAGGTTTCAGGTAGATCGATGAGAGTTGTTCCCCGATATTTACCAAAGGGCATCTTAGTCGTCGCTAACAACTCAAGTTCATTCATTTTGTTTTGCATTTGTGCAACTATACATGACTTTAATGGGGCTACCAAATCCTAAAAGTTTCAATTACTATGTTTATTGGTTTTTTGTTTTACTAAGGAAGCAGCATGGCAAAAAAACTTAATACGGGTATTTCTGGTCTCGACGATATTTTAAGTGGCGGTCTTCCCGAAAACCGGCTGTATCTAATGCAAGGCGAGCCTGGTACAGGTAAAACCACCCTAGCCTTTCAGTTTCTTTTAGAAGGAATTAAACAAGGAGAAAAATGTCTTTATATCTCTTTTTCTGAGAGTCGCGAAGAGCTAGAATCAGTGGCCCTCTCTCATGGCTGGGACATTGGTGCGCTCGATATGCTCGAGCTTGGCTCCATTGAAGATCAACTGAAGCCGGAAGCTCAGAATACGGTTTTTTATCCATCTGAAGTCGAAATGAATCAAACTACAACTGTTCTTTATGCAGAGGTTGAGAGGATTAAGCCAAATAGAATTGTTTTTGACTCTATCTCTGAAATGAGGATGCTGGCCGAAAGTTCATTACGATATAGAAGACAAATGCTTGCTTTAAAACAGTTCTTTTCAAAACAACAGTGCACCGTTCTTCTGTTAGATGATTTAACGACCTCACCTAAAGACTTACAAGTTCAAAGTATTGTACATGGAGTAATAAATCTACAGAAACTTCACCCTGAATTTGGCAATGAGAGAAGAAGACTCCACATCGTTAAACTAAGAGGAATTGATTTTGTTGGCGGATATCACGACTATATCATTAAGCGAGGGGGAGTAGAAGTTTTCCCTCGCATGATCTCATCAAGTCATCAAACCAAGAGAACAAATAAGAAGTTCAGCAGCAGTGTAAAAGGTTTAGATAAACTACTGGGAGGGGGAATCGATTCAGGAACAAGTACCCTCTTTTTGGGACCTGCAGGAACGGGAAAATCAACTCTCTCAATTCAGTATGCTTACGCAGCTGCTGAACGAGGAGATAAATCCATTGTCTTTGCTTTTGAAGAAAGTATCGAAACCTTGCTCATGAGAACTTCAGCCGTAGGGATGAATATCCAAAAGCATCTAGATTCGAAGATGATGAGAATTAGTAAGATTGATCCTGCTCAATTATCACCAGGAGAATTTGCAGATCAAATTAGAAGAGCAGTTCTTATTGATGGCTGCAAGGTGGTGTTAATCGATAGCTTGAATGGATACCTCCATGCTATGCCTCAAGAGCAATTCCTTACATTGCAGCTTCATGAACTTTTAACCTTCCTTTCCAGCCAGGGAGTTGCGACACTCATGGTCCTGGCCCAGCAAGGTATGATGGGCCACTTGATGAATACTCCTATCGATCTTACCTATTTAGCAGATACAGTTGTGATCACCCGCTATTTTGAAAGTTCTGGAACAGTTAGAAAGGCAGTCTCTGTGATTAAACAACGAACAGCTGCCCATGAATCAACTATTAGAGAACTCACTTTCACTAAAGAAGGTCTTGAAGTGGGACAGCCTCTCACTGAATTTATAGGAGTTCTTTCTGGTTCTCCGGAATTCGTTGGGCTAAACGAAAAAGAGCTTAACAAGAATGTATAATAGAAAACTGGAAGCTATCCTCCTTTGTCCTACAGGCCAGGATTCATTCTTAATATCTTCCGTTCTTAAAAAACAAGACATTGCTTCAACTGCAGTTAATGCCATTTCAGAATTATGTAAACTCAATTATAACCAAGCAGGAGTAGTTCTCATCGCTGAAGAGGCCATCACCCAACAAGGAATGGAAGAATTAAACAGATATCTTTCACTTCAAGAAGCCTGGTCTGATATTCCTATTATTCTACTTACTAGTGGCGGCGCCAAAAATAAGCAGCAAAAAATAAAGCACCTCGAAGCTTTTATAGCCAGTGGTAACGTTACTCTTCTCGAGCGCCCACTTCTTCCCCTTACCCTTCTAAGTGCAACGCAAGTTGCCTTGAGATCAAGACGGCGACAGTTTCAAGTTAAAGAACTTCTTACTGCTCAGGTCGAGGCCACTAAAGTAAGAGATGAATTTATTTCCATTGCCAGTCATGAGTTAAAGACTCCTCTCACGTCACTTAAGCTTCTAACCCAAATGACAAAAAGACAGGCCGCCAAAGAGGATACCTTCACCACTGAGAAATTTCAGAAACAACTTGATTATACTATTAATCAGATCGATCGCTTGAATAAGTTGGTAGATGATATGCTCGACATATCTCGCATCAGTTCCGGAAAACTAAGCCTGCAAAAAACTTCACTAAATCTATCCACTCTTTTGAATGAGCTCATTGAAAGATTTCTGCCTCAATTCAAATTGGTCGGCAGTGAAGTCCAGAGGGATATTACCCCTGAGGTAATCGGGCAATGGGATGCTTATAAAATTGAGCAAGTCATTAACAATCTCTTCTCTAATGCCATCAGGTACTCACCACAAAAGGCTGTAAACATAAGATTAGAAAGTCATAAAGAAAGGGCCCTCTTAAGCATAAGAGATGAAGGAGTTGGAATCGCTCCAGAGAATCTTGAAAGAATTTTTGAAAGATTTGAAAGAGCCACCACCTCAAATAGTGGTTTAGGTCTGGGCCTTTATATCACTCGTCAGATTGTAGAACTTCATGGGGGAAAAATCAGCGTATCAAGTGAACTAGGAAAAGGTTCCACTTTTGTTATTGAATTGCCTTATATTAATTAATCCCCCCACCTAAGGTCCTATATAGCAAAGAGAGATTATTAAAATACTCTAGTTGCTGATTGATATAGTTTCTTTCCGCATTAAAAAGGGCACGTTGTGAATCAAGTTCGAGTAAATAACTTTCAACTCCAGAACGGTACCGTTTACGACTAAGAAGATAAGCCTTCTCTGCGGCCAAAAGTACTTTTTTTTGGGCCTCCAGTACTTCAAAGAGCTTCTGGTTAGAGATCAGGGCATCTGAAGCCTCTCGAAAAGCATTTTGAATGGCCTTTTCATATTCTACAATGAGTCGCTCTTTTCTTGCTTCGGCGAGATTCAACTGGGCCTTATTTCTACCACCGGTAAAAAGAGGTAAATTGATTTGAGGAAAGAAAAGCCAACTATTGGAAGCATTCTGAAACAAGTTAGAGGTCTCGGTTGATAACTTTCCCATACTAGTAGTAAGGCTTAATGAGGGGAAAAAGGCTGCTCGAGCAGCACCAATATTGGCATTGGCAGCAAGTAGAAGACTCTCGGCCCGCTTGATGTCGGGGCGAACGAGAAGCACTTCGCTACTCAAACCTACGTTAAGCCCCTTCATGGCCTCACTAGCCTCCTTAAATGAATTATCTAAGACAGCATCTTCTATGGGAGAGCCAACAAGAAGCTGCAGGGCATTTCTATCCAAAAGAACTTGTCTCGAGAATTCAATGGCGCTACCGCGAGCTTCCTCCAATAAAGTTTCGGCCTGACGAAGTTCTAGTTCGGATGCAAGACCCGCTTTGAATCTCGCCTCGATAATCTTTATACTTTCTTCCTGATTGCTGGCCGTTCTCTGAGCCAATTTTTCCAATTCCTTATCAGCCAATAACTTGAAATAGGTCCTGGCCACTTCAGAAAGAAGTGAAATCTTAACACTCTGTTTAGCTGCATCAGAAGCTAAGTATTCTTGAAGAGCTGACTCACTAAGACTGCGTATCCTGCCAAATAGGTCTAGTTCATAAGAAGTGATACCTACTTCAAGGCCATATTGCTCTTGCAAGAAGCCGTCACTTTGACCTCTACCTGCAAGGGGGGCACCACCACCACCAACAGCTGCTCCATCCTGAAGAGCATTGATAGGAATTTTTCTGCGAGTAAGACTTGCACCCGCATTTAAACTGGGCATAAGATTACTGCGTTCAATATTATATTGGGCCTTCACTTCCTGAACATTAATGATAGCTGATTTATAATCACGATTATTTTTTAAACTCAGCTCAATGAGTTTTTTGAGATCCTCGGATTGATAAAATTCTCGCCAAGTGAGTTTTACAACCTCTGAGGAAGATTTAGCACCAGGACTTCCAGTAGTGGGTAATTCCCCAGGTACAGGAGATTTGATGGTGCGAAGCTTAGGAATAAGTGAGCAACTTATGCAGATAAAAGAAAAGAGAAGAAAATTGGTAATGAGTCTCATTGCCTGAATCTCCTCTTAAGCTTAAGCACTAAGACAAAGAATAAGGGCGCAAAAAAGATGATAAGTAATGTGGTGGAAGTAATTCCTCCTAGTAGGCTTGTACCTATGGCATTTTGAGCTCCTGACCCCGGCCCTCGGGCCAGGACCAGAGGTAGAATTCCCAGCAAGAAGGTGAATGAAGTCATCAGAATGGGACGAAACCTTTGCTTAGCAGCGTCTTTAGCGGCCGTGAGAATATCTTTACCTTCTTCCACCTCTTGTCTGGCAAACTCAATAATCAGAATAGCATTCTTGGCCGCCAGGGCCATGGTTAGCAGAATCCCAACCTTGAAATAGATATCATTGGAGAGATTTCCAATCCAAACAAATAGTGCTGCTCCGAATATCCCCAATGGAAGAACTGTTATGATAGAGAAAGGAATCGCCCAGCTTTCATAAAGAGCTGCTAGACAAAGAAAAATTGCGATGATGGAGAGACTATAAAGAGCAAAGACCTGACCACCGGCCTCCCTTTCTTCGTAAGAAAGTCCCGTCCAAGCGAGAGAAATACCTTTAGGTAATTTTTTCTGAATTTGCGTCATGACTTCTATGGCCTCTCCTGTACTAGCTCCTGGAGCAGACTCCCCTTGAATTTCAAAGGAAGGAAATCCATTAAAACGCTGGACTTGAGGAGGACCATAGGTCCATGAACCTTTTGCAATATCTCCGAATGAAACCATATCCCCCGAGCGATTTCTAATAAACCATTTGGATATATCTTCTGGATTCATTCGATAAGGGGCCTCTCCTTGAATGAAAACTCTTTTCACACGATTATTTTCAATAAAGTCATTTACATAAAAATTGCCCCAAGCAGCACTCAAAGTTGCATTGATATCGGCAACCGATAAACCAAGTGCAAGAGCTTTATTATAATCGATATTAAACTTATATTGAGGTACATCTTCCAAAGCATTCAGGCGAACATAGCTGATCTTGGGTTCAGCAGCTGCAAGTTTTAGCATGAGATCCTTTGCCTCAATTAAAGTTTCTCTGCCTACTCCACCTTGATCTACTAGCTGAAACTCAAATCCCCTAGCATTTCCTAATTGGGAAATAGCCGGGGGAGTGATGGCCGTAATACTTGCATCTCTGATATTAGAAAAGGATTTGGTAGCCCTTTGAGCGACTTCAAAGACTGAAGTCACTTCACCAGTGCGCTCTTCATAGGGTTTCAAATTTACAAAAGCTGTTCCTGTATTCTGACCACGGCCACTGAAACTAAAACCCAGAACAGTGAATAAACTATCTACTGCCCCGCCGGCTTCATCTAAAAAGAAATTCTCTACCTTGAGAATGGAATCCTCCATGCGCTCGAACGTGGCATTTGCCGGGCCATTAACGATGGTAAAGATTCTTCCCTGATCTTCATCGGGAAGAAAAGCTTCAGGAAGACGAAGAAATATTATTATCGTTGAAGCAACAATGAGAATAAAAGTGAGAAGACTGATCTTGGAATACTTTAAGACTTTTATGACTGCAGCATCATAAAGTCTTGCCACTTTTGAATATGTGGAATTAAACCATCTGAAAAATAAGGCTTCTCTCTTCTGAGATGATTTTTTTAAGACTGAACCACATAAGGCGGGTGCAAAGGTCAGAGCAATAAATAATGAGATCGTCATGGAGGATAAAAGAGTCACAGCAAACTGACGATAGATAACACCGGTAGACCCTCCGAAGAAGGCCATTGGGATAAAGACCGCCCAAAGAACAACTGTTGTACCAACCAGCGCTCCCCACAGCTGCTGCATAGATTTTTTGGCCGCTTCTCTTGGACTAAGATCATGCTCAAGTATGGAGCGCATCACATTCTCAGTGACGATAATGGCATCATCTACTAAAAGACCGATGGAGAGAACAAGAGCAAAAAGCGTTAAGATATTAATTGAATAATTGAAAGCAGAAAGGGTGGCGACTGTGCCCAAAAGAACGACAGGGATAGCAATGCCGGGGATTAAAGTAGCTCTTAGTTTTTGCAAAAAAATATACATAACTATAATGACAAGGATCATTGCAATCAAGAGAGTCTTTACGACTTCATTTACAGAAACTTCTATAAAAGGGGCTACATCTACTGGATAAGAAACTTCAACGTCTCCAGGAAAACTTGATTTAAAATCATTCACTCTTTTTTTAATAGCTGCAATTGAGTCCAAAGCATTGGCATCATTAACCAAGCTTACGCCAAAGCCAGCCGCCACTTGCCGATTAAATCTTCTTAGAGAAGCATAATTTTCGGCTCCAATTTCAACACGAGAAACATCTCCTAAGTTGACCGTCTCCCCTCCCGGCAAGGTCTTCAGAATGATCTTTCTAAACTGTTCTTCTGTAGTTAGAAGTGTTTGAGAAGAAATCGAGGCATTAATTTGTTGTCCACTCACAGCGGGAGATCCCCCTAGTTCACCAGAGGAGAGCTGGTTGTTTTGGTCCTGAATGGCCGATATGACTTCAAGGGCAGTTAACTTATATTTGAAGAGTTTATCTGGGTTGAGCCAAATTCTCATAGAGTGTTGAGGAGCAAAAGGTGTGATCTGCCCCACTCCTTCTACTCGGCTTACGGGCTCTACCACTGTGGATGAAATATAATCCGCAATATCATCCTGATTCACCTCTCCACTGGGAGAATAAAAAGCAGCAATAAGGCTATTAGTCTGATTAGATTTTTCAACCGCTATACCCAATTGTTGGACTTGTGAAGGTAACCTGGGCAGGGCCTGAGAAATTTTATTTTGCGTTTGAACTTGGGCGATATCAGCATTGGTTCCCGTTTCAAAAGTAAGCCTGATCAAAGCATTTCCAGAAGAAGAACTTTCTGAGGAAAAGTAGCGGAGATTATCAATACCCCTCAGATTCTGCTCAATCAGTTGGGTTACTGTCTTATCTAGGGTTTCAGCTGATGCACCTGGATAAGTGGCAGAGACGACTACTTCAGGTGGAGCAATCTCTGGATACTGCTGAATAGGAAGTCCCACTAGAGCAAGCGCGCCCATACCCATAATCAGTATAGCAACAACCCAGGAGAAAATCGGACGATTAATAAAAAAGAGAGAAAGCATTTACTTGCTCTCCTGAGCAAGAGGCGAAACGCTGACTTCCGGACTAAGCTTAGAAAAATTATCGATAGCTATTATTTCATCCTCCTGAAGTCCTCTTTCTATGATCCAATCTTTTCCATACATGGCCCCGGTTTCAATTCGTCTTCTTTCAACACTCTGATCATTCTTAACCACCCATACATGAGCGTCCCCATTTTTGTCTCTTTGAACTGCTTTTTGAGAGATGATAATTTTCTCTCCATAACCCAGCTGATCCACATAGGCCCTGACAAACATTCCTGGTAGAAGAATAAGATCAGGATTGGGAACGACTGCTCTCAATCCAATAGAGCCACTTTCTTCATTGACTGATAGTTCTCGGGCCTCAATTTTACCTTTATGAGTATAATTCGCATTAATGGCGTCTAGCTTTATGGATACAGTAAGCCCCTCCCCTTTCTCATTTTTTGAAACATGCTTACCTAATCTTTTATGGATTTGCATGGCCTCAGAGCTAGGAAGTGAGAGATCAATATAAACGGGATCCAGGGAACGAACGACTGTCAGAGGAAGTGCTTGATTGGCGGTAACCAGGGCACCCTTGGTTAGATCAGATTTCCCGGCAAAACCCGATATCGGTGAGAGCACTTTAGTATAGTTAAGATTAACCTGTGCTCGATCCACCTCGGCCTGGGCAATGGAAATATCGGCTTTGGCTTCCAGATGACGGGCCTTAGCATTGTCTAATTCCTGCTTACTAACTGCGTTTTGCTTGATAAGTCCCTGATAGCGATCTAAAAGGGTTTTTGCAGAGTACAGTGTTGCTCGGGCCCGCTTAAGCTGCCCTACTGCCATTTCAAAGGCAGCTTCGTAAGGGGCAGGATCAATCAAGTAGAGCTGCTGACCTTTTTCAACATAACTACCCTCATCAAACAATCTTTCCAAAATAATTCCATTAATCTGCGGGCGAATTTCCGCAACATTGGTAGAGCGGACTCTTCCGAATAACTCGGAGGATAGAGCGATCTTTTTTTTCTTAACCTCTTCCACCCCTACTTCAAGAGCAGCAACTTCTTCCTGTTTAGGAGCAGTGGGCTGCTTTTTGGTTTCACTGCAAGCAACGAGGAGAATGATAGAAAATATAAGAAGAGAGAACGGCATACTTATCCTGTTTTAGGAGTAGGTAAAGAGAGACTATTAGCCTACAAAAAAAGAACATTCCATCTGAAGCTTAAAGAATTTCAATATTTGTTGAAGACGCTTAGGTCTAATTAACACAGAGTGATTAGAGAAATGCGCTGGCCTTCCTCAGCAAAAAAAAGAGTTGCAATGACTCGATTCAAAAGCAAAAAATACTTAATATAAAATTAAGCTTCGAGGGGAAGACTATGAATAGTGAGACTGATACGATATCTGGTTGGTTTGTACTGAATGCAGGCTTTAAGGTTTATGGCAGATGTCCCGCATGTCACTCCCCTAGGATTTCTTACCACAAGACAAGAACAGTGGGGCTCAAAGGGATATCTACTTCTAGCAAAGGTTTATCACCTGCATGCGTAGATTGCGGTAAAAGCCTACCTACCCAAGTGAATAAAGAAACGAAGGCTATACCCGCTAAAATTAGAACGATTAAGATGGTCTAGATAAGAATTCCAAACCCACCGAATGATGGGTTTGGAATTCACTTTATTATTTTGGTTCTTTTGCCGGTGCTTCAGAAGCAATATTTCTCTTTAAGTACTTCTCTTGATAATAATTATCAAAATAGTTTTTTCTAAAGGTCGTGAATCTCTCCATTTTCACCGGATCACTAAGCTTCTCTGTTAGCCATCCCATATGGGTCTTCTCCAGGTCTTGCAGCTTCTTAATCCCTTGATCCTTAAACTGAACATTTATGTCTTTTTTTGTATCAGCTAATTCTTTCAATAATGTTCCTTCAGAAGAGATATAGCTAATGGCAACGTCTTCAGAGAGCTCAAGTTCTTTAACCATGAAATCGTGAAGTTTTAAGATCCAATCATTCTGATAAGCTTCGCTTTCTACCAAGGTGATGAAATCCGTGGTATACAAGACGTTATCCACAAAACTATCTTTAAATCCAACAGTGGTTTCTGGATTGAAAGTATACTTCTGCTTCCATTCTTCTTTTTGATTTTGAACGAATATATCTGAAGCAGAGTTTTTTTGCTTAATAAGGTCCTTAGTAACATCCACGATCGATGTGCGAAGTGAGCCAATATCACCTAATAAAATGATGGCCACTGCTGCTGGTATTCCAAAGCGAACGCCCCATTTTTTGAGAACTGGCAGTACATCTTTTTTAGTAGTGGGATTAAACTCCAGTATTTTCTCCGCTTTGCGCTGAAACTCAACATTCTTACCATTAATGGCCAGTTCAAGACTAGATTTGAGCTTGTCCTGAAGATCCTCATTTATATTGTGAGCAGCTTCAAATTCTTTAGAAAGCAGTTCTAAGACGGCCTGAGATGCATTTTGAATTCTTTGCTTTTTAGATTGTTCAAACTGACGTTTTTCTTGTTGAAGCTCTCTCTTCCACTCCTCAGTCTCTCTTTGCTTACTTTGGTTAATATGTTCAACAACGGTTTTTCTTGTTTCAGCAAGCTCTGCTTCCTGCTGCTTTCTCAAGGATTGTATATAGTTCTGGTTTTTGAGCTTCTCTTCCTGTAATTCTTTAAAAATCTCTTTTTTCAAATCATGCTGGCGAGTAATTTCTGAGTTTCGCAGGAGAGCGATTTTCTTTAGTTCTTTTCTCTTGATTACTTCAAGCTGCTCCATCATTCTTTGCTCTTCACGCTTGAGACGGCAAGTATTAAGTTCTATAAGATTTTGAACATTTGCTAGACCTTGTTGTTGCTTCATAGAAAGATAGGTCTTAACCTTCTTCTTTCTTCGCTCCAAGTCACTTTGAAAATCGGCTTCTGCCTGAAGAATCAAGTCCTCAGCTTCAGCTCGAGAGCGCATAAGCATCTGTTCTGCTTCAGCTTCTTTATTTCTAAAGTAGTCCTGGGCTTCTGCTAGATGAGAATGGGCCTTATCTTCTCTTCTTGATGCCTCTTCGGTAGCGGCCCTCAATCGTTCCGCTGCTCTAACCGACATTTCATTTTCGATGAGTCGCGCCCGACTAAGAATGGCTTCTGCTTCCTTATGAGCATCTCCTATAATTTTATCAGAATTTTTTTGAAGGCTTTGCTTAGTTTCATGAAGCTCTTCTTGTCTTTTCCGATAATTATTATCAATCTCAATAATAGATTTTTGTTTAGAAGCCTCAAGTTCGGCCATCAGTATATTGCGCTCAGATTGAAGCTTAGCTCTTTCATCTCTTTTTAGAGTTTCAATTTCCAAAAAGGCCTCATTTTCTTTTTCTTTAATGAGGGCTTCAGAATCAAGAAGCTTAATCTTTAAGAAAGAAATCTCCTTCTCCATTTTGCTCTTTTCTTGAACAAGAAATTTCTCTTCTTCTTTTAAAAGATGGCAACTAGCGACAAATCGCTCTTTTTCAGCAGCGAGGTTGGCAATTATACCTTGTAGCTCCCCCTTCAGTTGTTCTTTCTGCTGAAGTTCAAGAGTGGAGTCATGATGCTGACGATTAAGAAGTTCAATATTGTTCTCAAGGCTTCGAACTTCATTACGAAGATTCTCAACCTGCTCTTCCAACTCCTTAGATTGAGAACTGTAAAGATCTTTTTTCTGTTCAAAGCTCTTACGAATGAGCTCCTGCTCATGCTCGAGTTGATCGATTTTAAGTTGAACATCTTTTTTAAGACCCATCAGCTTTAGTTCTTCAGATCTCTCTTCAGAAACTAAACTCTTTAAATGTCTTTCTACCTTGTCAGTCTCTATAGTTATTTGTGCAAGTTTCTTCGTGGCTTCCTGGTTTTGAAAGTCCAATTGGTTATAATGATTTTTACGAGAAGATAGTTTATCTTCAATCTTAACCAGCTCAAGTCTAAGATCCTCATTCATTGCTTTAAGGGAAGCCTCTTCTGCATGAAGCACTTTGAGATTATCTTTTAACTTATGAAGTTGACGCTCTTCTTGTTCGATTAATACAAGAATATCCTGTCTTTTATGATCAACATCAGATTTTGAATTTTCTAGGCGTTTTAACTGAAGAAGCTGTTGTTCTATCGAATTCTTATGTTCGTCCTTCTGCTTAAGCAAGGAATGAATTTTTAAAGTTAGCTCCTGCTTCTGCTTATGGGCCTGATTAATTTCCTTCAAAATACTCTGAAGTCGATCCTTCTCTTTAGCAGTTTCTTTCTCTTTTTGTTCTTTATCTCGAGCATGGGCCTTGATTTCATCCTGACACTTTCTGGCTTCTATCTGGAGTTCTGTCAGAAGACTCTTCTGTTGATCAATTTCAATATGCCTGGCCTCAAGCTCACTTTTAAGTTTATCTAAGGCGAGATTCTGACGAAGGATAGTCTCATTGAGCCCTATGCTTTCCTTGTCTAGTTTATATAGATGATCTTTAAGAAACTCAACGCGTGTCTCTTCACTTTGGGCGAGAGATTGTTTTTTCTTGAATTCTGCGGCAAGCTCATCTTTCTTGAATTGCAAGGCATCTATTTCGAGCTCAAGTTTATTTCGTTTGGAGAGATTCCGCTGATATTTTTCTTCCAGATCCTTAATTGTCTGGGATTTTTTATACGATTGCTCTTCAATCTCTTTAAGTTCGTTTTCTTTATGAGTTACCTTATCTTCCAAAACGTCCAGTCGTTGATTAAATTCTTCATTAATAAAAGGTGGAGGATCGGCGCTCTCATTTTTGGCATTAAAAATATAAATTTGATAATTAGAATGCTTAAGAGAGACAATCTTCCCTTCTATATAAGGAGTTTCCTCTCTGGGAGGTAAGATTACTGAATCAAGAAAAACATCGCCACTGCCAGAGACTCTCTTAAGTGTAATCTTGCCTGCATTGACTTTTACTTCAAGTAGTTTACCTTCAATCTTGGTATCTTTAAGACAAAGATCGCAACTTCTATCAGAACCAATAATAATCGGTCCTGGCTTAGAGAAAATATATTCCCTGGATGTACCTTCCAGGGAAACCTTTATAATCAAAGATGCCACGTAATTCCCCTTCCTGGATTAAGCTACTTTTTTGTCTTCATCGGCATTTTTAACTTCTTCTTTTACTTGAGCAGTTTCTTCTTTCTTCGGAGCTGGCTGTGTCTTTTCAGTTTCAGAGGGAGAAGAAGATTTCCCCATCTTTCCCCACCACTTAGCAATCGGTTTAGCAATATTCACAAAACCAATTTCTACACTTAGTTCTTTAGAAATTAGATCTTCAGCCAGGACTTCTATTGGATCTCTTTCAGCATCAAAATTAGCATATTCACTTGGAAGTTTATTTGATGAACTCAGATTCCAAAGATGACCAAGTTCATTTTCAAATCTCTCAACTGTTTCAACATAGAGTTTTTCACAGCTAAAGAAGGTATTACAAAGAGTCATACCAACACTGAGAACGATACCGATGATCGAAGTCGACATTGAGAATGAGATCTTAAGAAGGAAGTTATCCATGATAAGTTTTGTTCCTTCGATATCATTAAGATTCATACCTCCAAGCTCAGGGAGTGCTTTCATAATCCCCAGGAAGGTACCAAAGATACCACCCACAATAAAAAGTCCCGGAACGATGTTTAGAAAGTCATTAAAAACAGATACAGGAATAATCCCGAATACTCTGTTGAAGCACGGATTATTTCTGAAGATATTGTTAGAAATCTCAGTAAACTGAGGACGTTCATTACCAAATTTTAAGAATTTAATTTGCTTAAGGGTATCCAGAACCAATCGGGCCACACCTTGTTGTACCAGAAATACTCTATCGGCCATGGTCATAATAGCGTCAGGATTTCTTCTTTTTAAGATGGCCCGAACTTCAAAGATCTCATAATAAGTAATTTCAAGAAGTCGCTTACAAACAATATAGAATGATTGTTCAGCTTTCTCGTCTCGAGCGTGAAGAAATTTATGAACACGTTTGGAAAATTCGCGTGAAAACCACTCTTCTCTTTTTACCGTGTAGTAGATTAGAACTCTAAGAGCTATCGCTCCGAAAAAGAACAAGACCATTGCTGGCATCAGGAGATCGGTAGCGAAAACAACTACTCCATCTACTGTATTCTGAACAAATTCCTGACTGAACATACTTACCTCTTAATCTTTCAAGTTGAATTTAATAATAACTTTCTGGGATTTCTCACAACCGTATTTAGCGCAATATTCTTTATGTGTTAGACCTGAAGCGATGTCTCTTCCTTTTACTTCTTCAGCAAGGAAGCTTCGTCCAGTAACCTTCACAAGAGGAAGAAGATCCTTCTGGTGTTGGTAGACCATGTTTTTCTTATCGAACATGTAAGAGAAAATAGCTTTGGCACGGTTATAACTTAAATCCAGGTTGTAACTGATAGCTGCTCTATCTGTCTCTTTCAAACTCTGCGGGTCAACGTAGCGACCTTTATAGGTGGGAGAAGAGAAACCTACGATCTCTACGTTAGAAATCTCTTTAGCGATCTTTTCATCTTCAAGAAGTGACTTCGAGTAGGTAGGTACAAACTTCTTAAGAATATTCTTCATATTTGGTTTAAGATCGGCTCGACCTGTATCAAAATACTCATCTCCAAATTGGATGGTAACATCTCCGGTCTTGCCATCAACTCCCGCCTTAACTCCCGCACGAGCAAGGTTGTCAGCAATCTTTTTGGCCAGTTTTTTCTTGGCATTCAGAACTTCTTCGGCACGCTTTAGGTCACCAGAAAGACCCTCTTTCTCTTTTGTAAGTTTATCAATTGAGGCAAGGTATCGACCGTGGTCTTTTTGAGCATCAGCAAGTTTTTGCTTGTAAGAGTCAGCTTCTTTGGCAACCTTTCCGAGTTCATTTTTAGTTTTGTCGACTTCACCCTTCAAAGATGCAAGTTGTTGATCAAGATTGGCTTTCTCGGCAGCAATCTTATCCTTGAACTCAGCTAATCGTTTAACTTTCTCAGCGGCTGATGCTTTCTCTTTTTCTAGCTGACCTTCAAGAGCTGCTCTTTCTGCAGCAATCTTGGAGTCAAAGTTCTCACGCATTTCGGCCATTTTCTTCTGATAAGTCTCATTGGCCTGAGCCATTTCAGCTTCTAACTGTCGCTTCTGAGCTTCCTGTTGAGTAAGCTTGGTATTAGCATCTTTAAGCTGGTTAGCAGCTTGTGAGAGTTGCTGATTGATGGCCTGAACACTCTCTTCCATAGTCTTGGTCTGACCTTTCAGAGCATCGATCTTTTTAGCGTTCTCAAGTTTCATGATGGCAATCTTGCGATTGAGCTCCATCTTTGAAGATGTGGCATTGGCATAGGTCTTCTGCAATTCCTGAATCTTCTGACCTAAATCATTATTAAGGTTTGCGATCTTGCTTTGATTGACTTTAATGGTCTCAGATTTTTGGCGTACCTCTTTCTCAAGAGAAGAGATCTCACTTTTCTTTTGCTCTAAAATTTGTTGTTTTTCTTCGATATTTCTTTCTTGCTCAGCGATTAGGTTTTCTTTTTGGCTAATAATCTTAGCTTTTTCCTGGATATCCTGAGTTTGCTCATTGATGGTATTATCCATCTCTTTGATGGCATCGTTTTTCTTAACAATCAAATCATTTCTAACTTTGATTTTCTTCTTAGATAAAAGGTTAGTGTTGATGATGTTTCTGACCATTTGCTGATACTGGTTAAGGGCCTGTGCCTTAGCCTCGTTTTCCTTGGCCTGGGCTTCTAGCTGCCTTTTTTCTTCTGTGGCCTCGTCTTGAAGAAGAGTGAGCTTACTCATAAGCTCTTCATACATCTTCGACTCTTCTTGAGAGGCTTCTTTTTCTAGATAGTCATCTTTAAGAGCATTATAGGCCTGAATTTGCTTCTTCAGATCCTTAGCTTCAGAGCTTAATCTCTGATGCTCGATCTGCATGTGCACGCTATTGGTTCCGCTTCTCAAGCTGGCAACTACATAAAGCAGTAGGAATACCACTGAAAGCACCATAAACAAGTCCGAGTATGAGGTCCAAAAGCCCCCATCATCACTCTGTTTTTTCTTTAATTTCTGATAGTCGAAGCTCATAATTTTGATCTCTCGAGGGGTTTAATCCTCTACCTTATCGAGAGAATGAATCTCCTACATTAGCGAGAAGGTAATCTTCTTAAGGGACAAATGCTGTTATCTTGGAATTCCGATAGCTTGTAAGTAAAAGAAATGGCCAGGCTCAATTTGTGTATTGGGCCTGGCCTAAGATTTGATTAGATTTGGAAGTTCAAATTGGCAAAAAGGAACTGTTTATTCTTATCGAAATTATTCTGCAGAGAAACTTTAGTGCCATAGTTTGCCAGAGTACTCTCTAGGCGATTCAGACCCAAATCAAAGGTCCAGACTTCTTGGTTCTGTTCGATATTAAGCTGAACCGATTCCTGGCTAATTGGATTATTGTAGAGAATAAAGCTCACTGTCGGTCTATCGGCGTCAGCATAGACGAAGATATCAATTTTTCTTTTACCGCCTGTAGTGCACACATAGTTTCCGACATCTCGAATAAACTTAACGAGAGAAGCACTCACCTCTTCAGCATCACAACGAGTCACGTAATCAGTATTAGCTTGAATATTGATGAGTAAGTGATTCGCCTGTATAAATGATGAGAGTGATTCAACCGCATCTTCAATCAAGGTATTGATATTAACTTGAGGCAATTCTATTACCGGTAAAGCGATAGGTGGTAATTCAAACTCGGCTTTATTGAGAATGGCCAGGACTCGTTGGGATTTTGCGCATTTTGTGAGTTTTAAAAGAAAACTCTGAGAAGGACCTCGATCATCTTGAGTAAGGACAGGAATATTATAAGTCCCCTCTTTGATTGCCGTTAAATCATAGCTATTTGGAAGATTCAGTGTTTCAGCGACAGTAGACCAAGTCAGACGCTCACTTCTATCTTCTTTATTAATTTCAGTCAGGACATCTTTAAACTGAGATCCCACTTCTTTTGGATTCCCCTCCATATCAAAAATGGCCCAGCCAAATCCGGCCTTTTGAGATAATTTGTCGAGGCCTCTTCTATCACTTATGAGACCCGCAATTAACTTTTCACTCCGAGTGCTATAGCGATAACCAACGAGGAGGGATCCGGATCCTAACAAGGCCATTCCTATAAGGGTGAGCCCCAGATTACTATTGTCATTAGACTCCTCGCTTACAACCGGATTCTGGATAAGACTTTTCATTTCTTGCTGGAGTAAGAGTCTAATCTTAGAGACTATTTCTTGCTGCCTTTTCTCTGCTGAAATCAATCCCTCTAAGGCATTAACTCCCTTTCCAACTTCTTCTAGATGACTAAGTATAAGAGCTCTGGATGCTTCCGGAAGAAAACTCTTGGCAATGAGACTATTGATTTCATTCTGCTTAGATTGAAAGATGGTGCTGAAACTTCTAATATTGTTTACCGAATTAAGAAATCTTGTTGCAGTTACAATCTCCGAAGTATAGGTCGTGATGTTTCGCCAGCTATTTGTCTCCGCAACATTTAGTGCGAGAGTGGCGGAACGGATAACATCTCTACGAAGTCTATTGAATCTTCCATGATCTTGTTGAATCTCGTTGATTTCTTTTTTATACGACTCCAAATCAACAGGCGCATTTTTGGTCTTCATGCTTTCGAGCAAAAGGTTAAATCCCCTGGCTTCCAGCTTTTGACTAAAGTTGCTTAAGGCCTCTATTCGTGAAGCGATTTCTGTCCTTTGCTCACTGACTACTACCCTTGGTCCTTTTGGATCCATTTTCAGGTGATAGTATGATCCCAGATAGCCAAGTCCAGCCGTTAAAACGGTGAGACTAGCTAATAGATATCTGCTTAAGTTCTTCCTTGAACTTGTTTTCATTGGTTTTCCTTCTAGAGTCTTTTATATCAGCTCCGGGTACAGAAAAAATATTATTTGAAATAATTCTGCTACTGCGATTTACCTTCTCTGAGAAATGAACTTTCATAAAGAGCTTTTCTCGTAGGTCCTGTGGTTCATCATTCAAGATGATATCTACTGTAGCTAACTTCGTTGGCTTTGCCGGGGCTTCCTGGGGAGTATACTCCAAGATGAGGACTTTCTGTTGGGCAAGCTCCTCGCCTTCTTCAGGAGCTTTAAGTAAGAGCTGTGCAGGGGGTTCCCGTACAGGATTTCGTATGGACTGAATAAGATCTTTAATAACAAGCGAAGATTCAGCGGACAATTCGGCCTTATCAAACTTCGAGACATCAGGATTTACATCACTGAATACGCTCGCTATTTTCTGAATGGAATTTTGCAGTCTGCCCATTTTCATCACCTAATTATCCCACTCCCTAGGTTGTGGGAAAACCAGGCAATA
The DNA here is from genome assembly GCA_002381765.1 of Bacteriovoracaceae bacterium UBA4097. Taxonomy (GTDB): domain Bacteria; phylum Bdellovibrionota; class Bacteriovoracia; order Bacteriovoracales; family Bacteriovoracaceae; genus Peredibacter. The sequence continues at coordinate 68,483 of DFXX01000048.1, forward strand.
ATTACTGATCATTCCTGAGTGGTAGACTCAGTCGCTTTGGAATTAGAAGGACTTGGAGAGCCATCCAGAATTTTTTGGTCGTCTAAATAAACACCTAGACCAATTTTTTCTCGCTTCATGAGCTCAGGAGCTTTCATGACTTTAATGATGACTCGTCTATTTTCCTGCATATTCTCCCAAATCGCGATGCCATTGGAATCGTGGTTAGGCTTAATGGGTCTAGTGGATCCATATCCCACGGCAACCAGATTTTTAGAATCAAATCCAAATTCTTCAAAACGCTCTATCACTCGCGAAGCTCTTACTCCCGACAACTCCCAGTTAGTTCGGTACTTACTGGAATTGGCAAGAGGAGTATCATCGGTATGTCCCTCCACTAATATGCGGGAAGTCTTGGCCTTCTCTTGGATGAGATCAATCATAATATCCAGGGCATCTCTTATCTCGGGCCTAAGATCGGCTTTACCAGAATCAAACAGAGCAGAACCACTAAAGCTTATAGCAATGCCATCCATTTCCATTTTTATCGATGCATTTTCTTTAAGGGCCGATTCATCCTGAAGTTTACCCATAAGCTGAGTAAGGGGATCTTGCGTTTCTGCCTCCACGGGCTTATCTCCTGAGAAGTGCTTGGCCATTTCAGTGGCCTTCCTAGAAAAACTTTCAGGATCAAAGTTAGCAAAGGCTACCATAAGAATAAAAAAGCAAGCAATAAGTGTCATTAAGTCGGCGTAAGAAGTGAGCCAAATGCTATCCCCACTATCTCCACTATCATTCTGAGGGAACATGGACCCTCTCTTAGGAGTAGCAATCTTAGCAATAGGTGCTTCAGATGAATTTGATTCTTCATCAAATTCTTCTAAGTCATCCTCAATGGCTTCCAAGTACTCTGACATATTATTTTCCTAAGACTTTCTTCCAATCAAGTCTCTGAGAAGGGATCAAATAAGTATTAAGTTTTTCGGCCAAGACCACAGGATTGGTTTTCTTTACCAAGAGCTTCATGCCTTCGCAGATAATCTTATTCTTGAGGTAAATTTCCTTAGATGAATCAATTAAGTTCTCACCAATCGGCATAACTGCCATATTTGCGATGATACATCCATAGAGAGTGGTAATAAGACAAACAGCCATAGCTGGTCCCATCTTTTTCAAAGCATCAGATCCCCCCAGATTTCCCAAGAGAACGATCATACCAATCGTGGTACCGATCATACCAAAAGCCGGAGGATACTTGGCCACGGCCTTAATCTTATTTGCTTCTTCTGAATAGGAGTAATAGAGATTATTAGCTCTATCTTCAAGGAGAATAAAAAGCTCCTCCTCACTCATAATATCATCATGAACCAACATGAGCGCGTCCTTAAGGAAAGGATCTTGCGTCTTACTAATGCAATTCTCCAGGCTCTCCCCTTTTGAATAGATATCAGAAATCTTCATCATCTCGATAATGACAGAGCGATAATCAATTTTTTTCCCCATGATGACACGTTGAAAGAATATTTTAGTAAGAAACCATAAGCGGTCTAATTGAAACGAGACAGCAGTAGCGGCAACCGTTCCACCTACTACGATAAAGATACTGGGAAGATCTAAAAACATCCCTAGATCATCGGTCGAGAGTCTGAGTCCAATAAAAAGGACTCCGAAAGACATTAAAAAAGCGAGTACTGAGTATATATTCATAAAATATCCTTAAGCGACTATACGAAGTGAGGGTTCAGTTTCATCGAACTTAATTCCAAGTGAAGCAATCCATTCAGCAATAATCGGTTCAAGTTCCTTGAGGTGCGAAGGATTGGCCCGAATTTGCTTTCTACAATGATCTGTAAATTCTTTAAGCAAACTCTCCTTACTCTCCATGACCTTACTTAATAACGTTTCATTGGATTCAAACTTCTCAAGATCAAGGTTTAACATATCCCGGGACTTCTGATTGGGAGCAATAACATCCATAAACTTCTGCTTATCTTCCCCTTCCAATACAAGCACCATCTCAGGCCGCTTCTCACGAGGGAAGGTTTGAACAAAGCTCTTAAGCATAACATCTGGCATTTTAAACATAAGCTCAGAAGGAAAGAAGTTTCTAACAATTTCCAGAACCTTCTCCGGAGAGCTACTTTGAGCAAGACTCTGGTAAAGAGTTCTTTCTCTTTGTGGACTACTAAGAGGAATCAGCTCGATAAGTTTTTCCATGAATGGAGAAGCTGTATCGATCTTAACATGCTTAGCCAGCTTGGACTTAAACTCAGAAAGCATGGCATTTATTCTTTCATTATTAAGAGTAAAACTTTCCTTCAATAAAGACTGAATAGTATCTTGTGAAAGATTATCCATCATCTTGGAGAGGAATTTAGCGTTCATTACACTCATTAGAATGGCCGCGAGCTTAGGATCTTCCTGACAAAACAAAGCAGATTCTTCAGGATTAATTCTTATTAATAACTCAACTGCCTCAGAGTCAGTGATGGTATTAGGTATAATCATTTCCTGAACGACTTGGTTTCCGATATAGCGTTTAGCATTTAGAATATCAGCAGGCTTCAAGGGCTTTCCAATGTAACGCTTCCAAGCTTTTCTCTCTTCAAGAGTTACACTTTCAAAAACTTTTGCAAGCTCATCTCCAGTTAATTCTTTAACTAAGAGATTGAGAACAGTTTGGTTCATTTTTGTTGGCTCTTTAATCCAGCGTTTGATCATTAGTGACGATTCGACGGGATTATTAAGAATCATGGCCTTAAACCTCTCCATACCATCTTCTCTAAAGTCTTCCCCTGTTCCAGCATTTCCTGCAAGGACATCGGCTCCCACCACCTCATCTTCTTCTTTTTTGTTTTCTTGATTCTGTTCAATTTTCTGCTGAAGTTGCTGATTCATCATCTCTAATTGCTTTTCTTGAAGTTCAGCGTATTTCTTAAAGATGAAGTAAGCGAATAGGCCCAAAAGAAGAACAGCAAGAATCATACCAACAGGTTGACCGATTCTTCCAATCCACTCAAAGAGTTCTCTTTGCTGATTGAGTTTTCTTTTATCAAGCTCTTTTTTCATTTCCTTCATATCGATGTAGGAAATATCGATTTTTGCCTTAGCATTTCCATATTGAAGATTCATTCCATTGAGAAGTTCTTCTACCGTCGCTTTCGTTTCATCACCAAGATAGTTATCTAACTTGACACTTACAGTTACTGACTCTAAAAGTTTAAACAGATCATAATTATCCATGTACTCGGTAATAAACTTCTGCCAGGCTTCAGCTTCTGCCTTACCTTCCCCTTCTTTCTTCTCCGGAGCTGGCTCTTGATAGAGAGGAGCTTCCAGGCCAAGTTTGCTCATAACGATATAATCACCCTTTGCTTCCTTGGGATCTATATCATTAAATTTTACCCGACTAGTATTCTTCTTCCCAGCACCGCCAGCTCCACCTGCAGGTGCTGGCTTGATGTTCTGGGCAGCACGGGCTTGCACAGTAACATTGACAATATATTCCCCAGAGAGAATAACTGGTGAAATTGTTGATACAACTTGATCTCTGACTGATTTTTCAAGTTCAATTTTCTGCCATTCAAGAGAATTTCCCATCTGGCCCGCAACCGGACTGAAGCTAAACAGTAAGGGGAAGACTAAGAGTGAGCAAATGAAATACGTGATTTTCATTTTGAACCTGCCTTCGAGACGCTCATGGCCTTCTCAAGATAAAGCACCATTTTGTAAGCATCTAAATTGTCTGTATTGGTAGCAAAAGCTTGTTGATAGTAGTCCAAGGCTTTTTTGTAATCATTTTGCATATAGTAGGCAGCCGCTTGAAGCTCTTTGGTTACCGAGAGTTTAGGCAGAGCTTTTTCGACTTCGATAATCTTCTGGATGGCACCTTCATAGTTTGAAGATCTAATCATTCTCTGAGCTTCAAAGAGATCCGCCATTCCTTTGTCGATTTTTTTAATAGTTTCTAGATCTGTTTTCTGTTCAAGTACCACATCTAAGTTAATGGCTGCTTTTAGAAAATTTGGAATAAGAATTCTATAGGTTTCATAACCCTCTTTCAGAACTTCCACGATAAAAATATCTGATCCATTGGCATAGGTGGTAGAGGCTTCAGCTAATGAAATTTTATAAGGTGTTTCCCCCGCCTTTCGACCATTTCCACCACTAAGAGGGCTGATTTTTACATCTGCTTTCGTAGGTGTTGAATTCACAGTTATCTCCTTAGCAAAAGCTGAGGAAATAAGGAGTGCCAAGATGGTTAAAAGTTTCATAGAATCTTCCGTTTTTCTATTTATCTCCTTGATCTGTTCGGATTAAGAGATACAGGTGTTTAGAAAGATTTAATGAGGGGAAAAATGTTCCGGCGACTGAGCAATCTAGTACAATGTATAGACCATACCGAACATGATCTTCATGGTCATAGCAGTGGAGTTAAAACCAATCCCACGGCCCATAGTGAATTCTGATCGATAGGCCCAGGTTTTTGATTGGGTATAAGTGGCACCAGCATTGGCAGCAATTTCTATTAAGGTGTCACTCTTTTTAGCGGATTCTGTATTATAGATGACATAGGCCCCACCTAAACCTCCCCCTACATGGAAACGCCAGGTAGGAACGATGAAAATAGTGGACTCTTTTGTTGCAAAACTTCCGGTAGAACTTAGAGATTGAAAATAATAGTTAAGTCCAGTCCCTAAAAAGACATATGAACCGGCTGCCCCTGGCATAAGTGGAAATGCCGATCGACCTACTAAAGAGAGCTTAGAATTAAAAAATTTCTCGTATTCTAAGAAGGCTCCGATGACAGGAACGGATCCAGAGCCCACCTCTTCTTCAGTGGAAGAAGAAGCCGATGGAGTCAAACCAGAGGGTGTCTCGGTAACACTTGAGTTAATCATACCCACTCCAAAATTAATCTGGGCCAGATCAAAATCGGCGAAGGCACTGCTTGAAAAAACAATTAAACCCAATAAGAAAAACTTCATTGAATTATTATAAAGTAGATTAAACTGGAGCGGTGAGAGTTTTTATTCTTTTTATTGGCTTCCTTTTCATAACGACATTCCCATGTCTTTTAGTTGCCTATTCCCAAATAACAGAAGTCTCCGGGACGCCTAAAAAGATTTATCTTAAAGACCTCTCAATCGACCCGATTTATCGTCCTAAGAGTAGAGGCCTGGAAAAAAACATCTACGACATTATTTATGAGGTTAATCGCTACCAACTCTTATTGACCGATGAATCAAATCGCAATGCTGCCTTTATTCAGAATTACGAACGACTGACAGTTGATCTTCAAAAAGATTTCGTTGAAGTGAGTCTCAGTAATAAAGTGATTGTCCGAAGAAGGTATGAGAGCTCCCACCCTATCATGGATATGAGACTGGCCCTATATGAACTCTTTTATGGAAAGGATTTTGTAAATAAGAACAAAGATGCTCTCAAAAAACGTAATCAGCAAAGAATGAATACCATTGACCGACTGATGGATAAGCAAGATAAAATAGCGGCCAAGAAAAAAACGGGACCAAATAAGACTAGACCCAATCCATCGCCCAAAGCTTCTTCGACCAATCAATCTCCCCCTGTCAAACCCAATCGTTTGGAATCAAATAAGTCTGAGAATAATGACGAAGATGAAGTAGCCAAACCGGCCGTGCTAAATAAACCAGAGAAAAACAAAGATCCCAAAAATGCGCTTAAAGGAATAAGTAAAAGCTCTTCGGATTTAAATCAGAAAAAAGATAATGCTAGAAATCTCGAAGGATCAAGCAAACTAAAAACTCCTCCCCCACCTTCGCATTTTAATTTTCTTAAAAGTGAATCATCCACCCGCACCTCGGTGCATTTTGGATACATGTATCTAAAGGGTGAGAATGATGAAATTATCGATACCATTACCAACCTCAACTTCATAACTCTTGGTGCTCGAATTACTAAGCTTCTTAAAAAAGAAGGCAAAGATGGCTTTTGGGCAAATCTTGATTACGAAGGCAGATTTCAGTTGAGTAAAAACACCTCAAGTGATGGAGGGAAATTTGATGCAAAATTAGGCAGAAAACTTGAAGGCTATATGGGAAAACCTATATTAGATCGCTGGTTTGGCTATGGTGGCACATTGAGTTTCGAGAATGTTCAGGTTGGTAGTCTAAAAAATATTGGTCAAGGGCTCACTATCGCTAATATTAACGCTTTCTTTTTAGGACCAGAACTCAGACTCAAAGGTGAATTTCTCAAGCGGGAACTCCATTTTTTCCTGGGATATGGTTATGCTATTTTTCATAATTCTAGTATTAAGTCAGCTAGCTATACTTTGGATAAAACATATCTCGATCTCACCTTGTACAATGCAAATCAATGGGGATATGGTATCGGCCTTGAGAAGTTCGATGGCATCGGCAAGAGAGGCTCGCTTCTAGGAAACAGCCGTTTCGAAGTTTATCAAGGTACCGTAAAAGTCTTATATCAGTTTTAGGGAAAATTCTTCCCCTCCGCTTTTAGTCCAAATACCTGAATTTCCAGAGAAAGCCTTCATCTTACCTGAGTAAAGCACCAATTTTAGGCAATTGATTAAGAATGTCTAAAAATCACGAACTTAAAGGTCGATAAGGTAGTTGGAGATCCATTATGAAAAAGAATCTACTACTGCATCTGATTTTAACTTTTATGCTTTTTGGCATTATTGGTTGTGTGGGCACGATTCAAAAAGCTGAAGAAGATGTAACAAAAAGTAAATCCTACACCGATTATGGAATTACCTTTAAGGGTATTGAAGAGGCCATAGCTGTTTCTCATAATAAAGTTGATGTCTCTTTCTTTCCCGCTAAAGGGGGATCTGGAAACTTTACTTATGTTGTTTATCGGGACGGTAACTTTACATTTCCAGTGGCTTCTATTCCGGGAATCGCTGCCAATGTGGATGCCGAAGGAAAATTCCATGTTCCGGTAGGTAATCTTTTAACGGGTACCACCTACTCCTTTTCAGTAAGAGCTTATGACATCGTTAATGCTGCTGAGGACATCAATACCAAAAGTCTCTTCGCTACAACTCTCGGTTATGAAGTCCCCGTATTCGACGGTATTGTTGCTTTAGAGAATGTTGGTGGAGCTGACGGCGAAACCATGTTAAAGATTCGCTGGAACCCAGCTCAACCAAGCTCCCCGAGCTCTGATCCCTTTGGGGCTAATCCCAATGCTATTAGTGGTTATAATGTTTATCTGGGCACCTCGCCAGATACAATGACCCTAATAGGGAGTGTGACCAATCCCACGACGACTCAATTTATTGCAACCAACCTCACTCCAGGATCTAACTATTTTGCTAGAGTGAGAGCAAAGAATTCGGCCAGTCCCACTCAGGAAGATTTGAATATTAAATACTTCCAGAAGAAGACTCTTCTCTCTCAACCGATAGTCTTTGGTGGTTTAAAAACTGCCTCTATTCCTAGTTCAAGCCTTGGATACAGTCGAGTTAACCTCACCTGGAATCAAGGTTCCGGTTCGTTTGATCGATACCGTATTTTTGTCTCTACCACTCCCGTTGCCGCTTTTGACCCTGGTAGTGCCACCACAACGATACCAGACATTAGTGATTTGACCGCTACATCCTTCACTATCACGACTGGATTAGCTGCTAACACCACCTATTATATTGCGATTGTGGCCTGTAAAGGATCTGCATGCTCGGAGTTTGGCGGACATAATGTCGTTAAGAGTGTTAAGACATCCCCTCCCGTTGCACCCTTTAATGGGATTGCTACTATTTCCCAACCTAGCGATGCCTCGGGTCTCTCATCACTGGTAATTACATGGTCTCCACCAGATACTACAGTTGGTGTTTATAATGAATACCGTCTCTTTAAGGTAGATAGTGCTACAGGTGCTTATAATCCTCTAGTCGATCAGGTACCACCATTTAATGCCGGTACACCAAATATTCCTGGCTTTGACCCAGGAGCAACAACCGATACATCCATGTTGATCAAAGGTCTCACTTCTGGAACCGAATACTGTTTTGTTCTTAAGGCCTATGCTACCAGCCCAGCTGATCCAGAAAATCCTGCTGGTCGCACTCATTTAAATGAAAAGAAAGTTTGTGGTACTCCTATTTACACTTCTCCAGGCTTCTCGGGAGTAAAAAATATTTGCTCAGCTATTACTTCTTCGAGTTTTACCGTTGCCTGGGATACTCCAAGTCCGTTAGGTATTTTCGATAGATTTAATATTTGGCTAATCCCTAGTGGAAGCACTTTTAATTATAATAATGCCATCTCTGGTGATCCTGCCTATATCTTGCGACTAGCAACCAAAGATAAAACATCTTTAAACATTACAGGTCTGGCCCCAAATACCACTTATAAGATTGGAATGAAGACATACTTCTATGATGCAGTTGCAGATGAGAATGTTTATGACTCAAATATCGTAACTGCGACTTGCGCTACTCTTCCAGCGAAAGTTGAACATAATGGATGGTTTGGAGTAACTTCAATTGGTCGCAAAATGGATGGCCTGGCCTCTCCGCCTACGGCCATTATTGAGAGAATGAGAGCTCCAGCAGCTCCCTATAATCATATTTTCCCTGAAGAATATAGTGCAGGAAGTCCAGGTGTGGATTCAAGTAATCAGGGTATCATTAGACTTGAGTGGGAAGACTTTTCATTGTCCGGAAGTCTAGGTCGAATGTATGACTTTCTTGGCCCAGGGAACGGCTATAAAGTTTATCGAAAAGTTTACCAGACTTCACATGCCACCATTCCACCGACACTCAATGATAATGACTGGGGTCCGGCCCTCAATGCTGATCTAATTTCAGCCAAACTAGTTAATGTTAACGGCACCATTAAATACGTGGCCGACTTCACGGATTATACCGTTACTCGACCAGTGAATACCAAAGAAACTAAAACCTATTGGTATAAAATAGTAGCATTTCTTAATAACACTCCTATTGCCTTTGAAACTACTCCCCCAGATGGGGTGCTGAGAGTCGTGCTACCGCCAGATAATATGGCATTTGTTCATAGATGGATGGTTAATAAAGATATCTGTTCAAGAATGGGCCT
>DFXX01000056.1 GCA_002381765.1 Bacteriovoracaceae bacterium UBA4097
CTCCTCTTAGTCATCATGGATGGCTTTGGTCATAATCCTAATGAGCATATGAATGCCGTGAAAGCGGCGAAGACTCCAAATATCGACTTTATCTTCAATCACTATCCTTTCACCACTATCGAGCCGGGTGGAGAAGCCGTGGGACTTCCTAAGGGAGTTGCCGGTAACTCGGAAGTGGGTCACTTAAATCTCGGGGCCGGACGTCCCGTAAGACAAGATCTGGTTCGCCTAAATGAAGCTATCGAGAAGAATACCTTTAAAGATTTTCCTCGCTTTAAGGAACTTATTGAGAAAACTAAGAGTGGAACTAAACGCATTCATCTTATGGGTCTTCTCTCGGATGGAGGAGTTCACGCTCATATCGATCACCTTAAAGAAATTTTAAAACTTCTAAAAGAACACTCCGACATCAAGATTTATCTTCATGCTTTTATGGATGGCCGAGATACTTCTCAGGATTCGGGGATTCATTATCTGAAAGATATTCTCGCTGTTCCGGGCTTTAAGTTTGCCAGTATGCAGGGCCGCTCCATTGGAATGGATCGAGACAGAAGATGGGAAAAAATCAAGGTCGCCTATGAAACTATGATAGGCCTGGGTGCTATCACCAATCAAAAGGCAGATGAGTATATTCTTAGTGAATATAAGAAAGGCATCTATGATGAGTTCATCACTCCGGTTCTTTTTTCAGAAGAAGGGTCCATTCAGAATGGTGACTCAGTCTTCTTCTTTAACTACCGCCCCGATCGTGCTCGCCAGATGACTCTTGCCATGAATGACTGCAACTTTAAGGAGTTTCCACTTCCTGTGAAGGCCGGCTACTTTCTGTGCATGACTCCTTATGTGCCTGATGAGTGTCCTGATCTTCCGGTACTTCTGGATAAAGAAAAAATTAAAGGAACTCTTGCGGCCTATATCTCCAGCCTTGGGAAGAAGCAGTTTAAAATCGCTGAAACCGAGAAGTATGCCCACGTGACCTATTTCTTCAATGGTGGTGAAGAATCTCCTTTTCCAGGCGAAGAAAGAAGTCTAGTGACCTCTCCTCGAGATGTGGCCACCTATGATCAGAAGCCAGAGATGAACGCAGCTACCGTAACCCAGCTTCTCTTGGAGAAACTCGATGATAGGTCTTTTAGCTTTTATCTCGTGAACTATGCTAATGCCGATATGGTGGGGCACTCTGGGAACTTTGAAGCTACGGTTAGAGCGATTGAGGCCCTAGATGAGTGCATTGGAGAGCTTTATAAGAAGTGCCTTGGGAAGGGTATCGCTATGATCCTCACTGCCGATCATGGCAATGCCGATCAGATGGTTTACAACGGTGGAGGCATTCATACTTCCCACTCTGACTCGGAAGTTCCATTCTGTTTAATGCATCCAAAACTAAAAGATATAGACATTATGGTGAGTCAGGAAAGTAAGATCCGCGCACTTAAAGATGTTGCTCCAACGGTGTTAAAAATATTAAATATACCTAAACCAAAAGACTTCACTGGTAACCCTATCTTTGTATAAAGGACGACCATGACTTTTTCTCATATTGGATTACTTTGCTCTGGAGGAGATGCTCCGGGAATGAACTGTGCCATTAGAGCAGTCGTGAGAACGGCCATCTTTAATGGAATCAAAGTTACCGGAATTAAGCGCGGATACGCGGGGCTCTTAAATGGTGAATTCCAGAATATGACCCCTTCTTCAGTAGGTAATATCATACAGCGCGGGGGAACTGTTCTTCAGACTTCTCGTTGCCCGGAATGGATGAAAAAAGAATATCGAGAAAAAGCAGTTCATCTTTTAAAAGAAGAAGGTATTGAAGCTTTGGTCGTGATTGGCGGAGATGGCTCTTTTAACGGGGCCAAGGCCCTGTGTGATGAGTTTAATTTCCCAGTCGTGGGTATTCCAGGAACTATCGATAATGATATTTCTGGAACTGATTATACGATAGGTTTTGATACTGCAGTTCAGACTGCCATTGAGGCAGTGGATAGAATTCGCGATACTGCTCACTCTCATGCCCGTACCTTTCTGGTGGAAGTGATGGGAAGAAATTCTTCGGCCATCGCTCTTAAGGTAGGTGTTTGTACCGGTGCCGAGAACGTGCTGCTTCCCCATGAAGCCGTTGATCATAAAAAACTCGTGGATGATATCAAGCGAGGCATGGCCCGCGGTAAGGAGTCTTCAATCATAATCGTTGCCGAAGGCCCGGTAGCCGGCCGAAGTTATGATCTTCAAAAAGTCTTGAAGGATACTTATCAGCTGAACGCTCATGTCGCTATCCTGGGTCACGTTCAAAGAGGCGGCTCACCTGAAGCCAATGACCGCTTCATAGCTTCTCAAATGGGAAATCTCGCAGTGGAGGCCATCATGAAGGGTAATTATCCAACGGTTACGGTGGTAAGAGATGGGAAAGTTCTCCTCGCTCCCATTAAGGATTGTGTGACCAAGGCCGATCATAACTTCACCGAGTACAAAACACTGGCACAGACTCTTTCCATTTAAATTCCAGCTCGGCTACCGCTCCAAAGAGATCCTTGCCGTCGATGACTCCTAAAGGGCCCTCGATATTTGAGGTAGAAGCTATAAGATGAAGGTCATTCTCTTCGCAAAGATTAACGACTTGCGAATTAAGCGGCTCCTCGACTAAACCACTGGGGGTCAATGAGCCCACTGCCAAACAGTTATCTAGCTTTGATATGGGCAGGAGCCCTGCCAGAAACCAGTAATGCAGAAGCAAGGGATACTCCAACCACTTAACGGAATTACTCTCCAAGTCCCCTAGATCATCATTTAACTCTACATTTAAAACGAAGCGCTTTAAGGGGATTTGAAGTCCTCTGGTTCGGGTAACAAAAACGATTTTTTCTTTGATCGCTCTCCCATACTTTCCAAGACCATTGATCTCCAGTCCAGGGACACTCTTGGTTGAATATCCAAAAAGCGTGACTAGGGTCGGGCCTTTTTTTGTGAAATAGCAAGTCTGCAGCTGAGTTTCCATCGATTACCTCCGGAAAATAGTATTGCCAGAGCTATGCCAGGATACTTTTTTGTAGTTGCAGGAAATGATTAGAAGATATGAAAATGCTTAAAAAAAAATTCATTTAAAACCGGAAAATTTCCACATATAAAGACAAACATAACTCCGATAAGGAGACCAGCGCTGAGATAACTCTTCCATTTTGCTCTTCAATTTCTTCCTATCTAGCTCCTGCAGTTCAAAGAGCTCAATCATCCCCTTTTGAATTCCCAAATCATCTAGAGCAAAGACATCTTCTCGCCCTAAGCCGAAGATGAGAAGCATCTCTACCGTCCATCTTCCCACTCCCTTAATCTGGCTCAAAAATGAAATAATTTCCTCATCGCTCATTTTATGTAATTTACTAGGTGTGACCTTATGGTGAGCAATGAATTGGGCCACATTATGAATATAGCTCGCCTTCCTCTCAGATATTCCGATGGCCTTAATTTCAGTCTGTGACTTTTTGAGAATCTCTTCAGGCTGAGGGAGTCTGCCATCAAAGAGATTCAGAAATCTTTGGTGCATAACCTTAGCGACCTTAATGGAGAGCTGCTGAGAAAGTATGGACCACACCAAACTCATGGTAATATTGCGGCTCTTAGTTGGCAGGACTATCTCGGTTTTTAAGAGTGGGCGAAATAAGGGGTCTTTACGCAGAAACTTCTTATAAGCTTCCATGAGCTTTCTCTGCTAAAGGGAGAGATTCAAAGAAACAACTTAACTGCTTGATGCCTTTATCATTGTTGATGATGGAAGAATGCACCAGATCTAATCTTCGGGCGAGCTTCTTTTGAATGGTGGAACAGCTAAGCTTGGCCTCTTGTGAGCAGAGTTTTCGGTCCTTGAGTTTCACACAGAGGTATCTGAAGAGAACTTTATTGCCACTGTGGCAGATGACCTTTTTTTTATCTCGATCTATATAGGCCCGAATGTAATAAGGGTCATGAGCAAGCTCCTTATCGCAGAAATCACTGACAGAAACTTTTCTTCCCATGCAATCAAGAATGGTACCGGAGGAAATCTCTATCAGTGGACTTTCATGGTTCACCATCTTTTGGCAAACCCTCTGGAAGGCGAACTCTATTTTATCGGTGGTGGCCACATCATCCTGGATGATGTGGGCCCCGACACTAAAGGAAAGTAGGAATAGAAAAACGTGCATGAATCATTTTAGTGCATATAGCAGAAGATGTCCCCATCTTCTATCTTAGCGAGAAGTTTGAAGGCACCCTTACCCTTGGCCTTAACTTCATAAAAAGCACCATATTCATTGTCTCCAGGAAAGTACTGGGCAAATGCGAAGGTCTTCTCTTCGATGGTATAGTAAACAATTCTTCCTTCATTCTTAGCGAAAACTATTAAGGCATCTTCAAGGGAAGAACCCTGAAGGTAATTTTGAAGTGTGATTGTAAGGTGAACCATTTTCTTTTCATTGAAAGTAAATCTTTCCTCTTCTTCAGAAGTCTTGCTAGAAACGATTCCTTTAGCATCTAGATCATCATTCATATCCCAAGTTGTGGAATAAGAGCATACATCGAAGGCAAGAGCAGCTTGAGTGAAAAGTAGAGAGAGGAGAAGTAGATATTTCATGTGAAATCCTTTTTATTAATTAGTGGTAGATATAATTAGAATAAAAAGAACTATATGGAAAACAAAAGAAAAGGAAACCCTCTATCTAAAAATTAGATAGAGGGCCCGTCTTGGATCTTAGCTATTAGCCTGGCCACATACCACGAAGTCTCATGGCAGTCTGAAGTCTTTCAAGAGAAGTAATGAAGGCAGCCTGCTTCATATTCACTTCGTAAACTTCTGCATTATTCCAAACCTTATCAAAGGCTTGCTTCATGATGTCATGAAGTTTCTTATTAACTGTATCCAGATCCCAGAAGAACATCTGAAGACCTTGAACCCATTCAAAGTAAGACACAATCACACCACCAGCATTACAAAGAATGTCTGGAATAATGAGGGCACCCTTAGCGGTGATGATATCTACCGCTTCGTGAGTGAGAGGACCGTTAGCACCTTCGGCAATAACTTTCGCTCTTACTTTGCCAGCATTATCCTTAGTGATCACACCATCAATAGCTGCAGGAATAAGAATATCCACATCAAGCTCAAGAAGCTCTTCATTGGTGATATGCTCTACATCCTTAAGCTCTCTTAGCATTCCTCCAGACTTAACCCATTCGATACATTGAGGGATATTTAACCCTTTAGCAGAATAGATAGCGCCGGAAACATCAGAGATGGCCACAATCTTAGCACCTTGATTATGCAGATCATGAGCAGCTGGCATACCCACTTTACCAAAACCATGGATAGCAACCGTGGTAGCTGCAGTAATAGATTTATTCATCTTCTCGTAAGCAAAGTTCACACAGAAAACAACCCCTTTACCGGTTGATTCTGCTCGACCAAGAGATCCCCCAATGCTGACTGGCTTACCAGTCACAACACCAGGAACGGTATAACCATTCAACTGTGAATAGGTATCCATGAACCAGGCCATAGTTTGTGAATCAGTTCCGATATCGGGAGCTGGTACATCTTTTTCAGGTCCGATGATCATGGCAATTTCCGTCGTATAACGACGAGTCAAGGCCTGAAGCTCAGCTCGTGAAAGATCACCTGGATCGACCTTAATACCACCCTTCGCACCACCTAGAGGCAATCCTACCAGGGCACACTTGAAGGTCATTAGCATCGCTAGTGCAGCTGTCTCAGAAAGAGAGACATGCGGATGAAAACGAATCCCACCTTTACCAGGTCCAAGAGTCATATTGTGTTGAACACGATATCCCTCAAAAACCTTAACCGTTCCATCGTCGAGACGAATAGGAACCGAAACCTGAAGTGCTCTTTTTGGATACTTCAGACGTTCAAGGACGTTTGGATCAATCTTCATGACTGCTCCAGCGGATTCTAACTGTGAAAATGCATCTTGAAAAAACGGACTCTCAAAGAGACTCATGACTACCCCATTCGAGTTTGAAATTAGTGGGGTTAGTCTATACCTGCTAAAGTTTTTCGGCTAGCTTTAAAACTGCTTTGCGTAGTGCAGCATCAAGGTCTCATCCTGATAGATTTCTGCATCCGGGTTTTTACTGGCAGTGAATCGTGCATAGACATTGTCAGTTAATCTTTGATCGACAGAAGTGAAATAGCGTCCGGTATCAGCTTCATAGTTAAACATGGCCCTGAAACCCACTGAATCAATTTCTTTTTGAATATTAAATTCTGCCTTACCATTAACCCCAACCCAAGCACGAGCGTAAGCAATGGGCCCTTTAATCCCTACGATAACCAGACCCTGATCAACTCTAGGTTGAAAGATAAATTTGGTCTGTTTCCATAGGCTTACTTCCTGAGTTTTAAGCGAATCTGGAAGCTCTTTTCCAGAGCGGGTAGTTTTAGATGAGCGCTGAAACTTTTCTTCCATTTCATCGATGGTATCCACTTCATTCGATGCGCGGTATTCCTGATACCAAGTCTTTGGCATGTCCTTAAAAGGTTGTTCACCTTTTCGTCTAAGATAACGCATATATTTATCTTTAAAGTACTCCCACTTCTCTTCAGCGGTCGGCACAAAAAAAGCCGATCCGGTTAAGCTTGAATCAAGACCATAGTTATCAGCAAATTTTTGATTATCATTCCAGATCTTGATTTGGTTTCTTGAACGGATAACCTCCTGGCTCTTATCCGAAGCAACATATTGCTGATAAAAAGAAAGTTCATTTTCTACCGGTTTTATGATCACATCATCATCGGGAATATAGCTAGCAGGCAAGCGATTAACGAGACGTGCATTAGGGGTGCTTTGCCCCTGGCACACGCTGGCAGTCAGAAAAACACTGGATAGCAGCATGAACTGTCTAAATCCTGGATGCTTCTGAAAAAATGACCAAAAATTCAACATATCCCCAACCCCTCTATCGCCCTAACCCTTCAAAATTCCATGTTTTCTGATAGGTTCTAAGACTTGCTTACTCTTATATGAGCAAGCTCAATGCCAAGACAGAAGGATAAAAAAAAGGGCCCTTTCGGGCCCCTTGGGGATTAGTGAATTAATTCCTTCATTAGTGCTTTGGCTTTGGCCTGAAGCTTCGGATCCTTCATTTGGGTCTTTAAAACCTTCATGAGTTTTTCCACGGAATCATCATTCTTCTTCTTGGTCACTATTGGCTTCTCAACCTTTAGCTGAGAAGTCACGCGTTTAAGCTGAACTCTTTTTGTAAGATCTCCACTTAGAATTCGCTCTTTGACTTCATCTCTAAATTCATTCTTTGGAAGCTCATCCCACTCAAGAAGTACGTACTTCTCAGTGTTATACTTCTTAGCAGCTTCTTTGATATCTCTTGGAAGTTTTGCAATCATGAGGCATCTATGCACTTCTGATTTAGAAATCCCCAGAGCTGCCGTAATCTTTCTTTCAGAAGTACCAGTAAGTTTCTGGTAACCATAGATAGAGTCAGCTTGATCGATGTAGTGAAGATCTTCGCGGGCCTGGTTCTCAGAGAACTGAATCGCCATGAGTTCTTCTTTGCTTTTATTCTCGAGAATAAAGCAAGGAGCTTCCTGCATATTGATTAATGTCATCGCACGGAAGCGGCGCTCTCCACATACCAGAACAAACTTATTACCTTCACGGTGAATAACTAACGGCTGAATAAGACCGTTTACCTTGATGTTATCTCCCAGTTCACGAAGGGATTCATCATTGAATTTCGTACGAACCTGCTCACGAACGACGATAGTATTCAGAGCGATAGTTGCGAGCTGAGCACCTCTTAAAAGCTTCTGATCATTTGCTCGTAAAATCTTCTCATCAATACCAGCTGTGATATCTGTGACTCTACGTTCACGTTTTGAAACACGTGCGGAAAATTCCTTGGCCATGGCCTCTCTCCTTAAAAACGATCTATGTTTTTCAACAACTAAAAATTAATTAAGTCCCAATGAATCCCAAAGAGCGAGGTAGTCCTGCTTACCTTTAGAATTTTTCTGGAACATGAATACCGGCTTCTTCAAAGCTACCGATTCCTGCATGTCCACCAGATTTCGAATCATGGGAGTTACATTGAAAGATTGAGACAGCTCTTCCAGGCGCTGACGCTCGATCTTTCTTCTTGGATTAACCATTGAAGGAATAATCGTGAACTCGAGAATTGGATTCTCAGTTTCTTTGATGATCTCAAAGGTATCCATCAATTCCTCCAGACCATCGATTGAATAATCCTGGGCCTGAGTTGGAATAAGAATCAAATTAGAGGCCACAAGTGACATGATAAGCTCATCACCCAACATTGGTGGAGTATCGATCACAACGTAGTCAAACTGATCTTCTACTTCCTTTAAACGAATCTTCATCAAACGCTCTTTACGACCAGCATTCTTTCTCACTTCCGATTCAGAGAGAATCAAAAGCTTCGCGAGATTGGCCATATGGCGGCTGGAAGCGATGAGCTTGATGTTCTTGTAAAAGTCATACTCACCCACAGCATCGCAAAGGATCTCGTCGACTTTTACGTCTCCGATAAGCCATTCAGGAATAAGTGTACGTTGAATATTTACTCCCAAAGTGGAGCTTAAATTCGCCTGTGAATCTAAGTCGATAGCGAGGACTCGGTGGCCTAAATTAGCGAGATGGCATACCAATTGATAGCATTGCATGGTCTTGCCAACGCCACCTTTGTTATTACCGATGGTGATAATTTTCATAGACTTGTCTCCCTCAATAGAGTGGTCCGTTAATGGTCCTATACATAAAAGTCTAGGTAAGCTGTAACACTTCGTCAAAGGGCCAAGTATATAAAAATTAAAAGGTTTATGCTGCGCGGCCCAATAAG
>DFXX01000111.1:0-33643 GCA_002381765.1 Bacteriovoracaceae bacterium UBA4097
GTTCGTGATCAATCTTTAGACAACAACCACACCCATGATCAATCCTCAGTTCTTTTAATTTTATTCCGAAGAGCCATTCGGAGGAACTCATGGACACGACTAAATGGAATTACTTTCAGTACCGCAAGGCCCACGGCTATCCGGTATACCTGCGTTTTACTCAGGATGGTCTCCATGCAAAGTTTCTTCATGTGATTAAGGAAATGGGCTTTGAATCCATTACCGAACTAGAGTCTAAGAAGATTCAGCTCTCAAAGGGCCATACCAGGGTGCTGACTGTTCAGGAGTCTAGTGCAAGACTCCAGCAACTAATCAATGGCTCAGATCTTCTAGATCAGTATGGACCCGAGTCTCTTTCTCTCCAAGGGGGAGTTCCTGTCTATACCTATCGTAAAGTGGGAATCATGGGACTGCCTTTTTCCAAGCCTTGTTGGGAGCTTGCGGTCAATGCTGATATATCTCAAACCGATCAAATGGTGGGTCTAAGGGTAATCCTCGTTCGCTTTCTCATTCAATCACTGGCCGATCAGGGAGTTCTTGCTTATTGGGGAACCATTCAAAATGAAAAGATGGTTGTGATGAAGCAGCATAACTCATTTGGGGAAGCGGTCTTTATCGATGTGAATAAGCGAGTGGTATTTTCTAATGCTGGGGAAATGAAGCTAGAATCTACTCTTAAGATAATCAGAAAAGATAAAGAGACTCCTGTGGCCAAATTGATGACTCGGGAAGAAGTCATTAGTTTTCTCAGCGTCAGCACCTGCTTACTAAGTTTTTCTGGCATCACTCAAACTATGAAGAAAGCAATTTATGAACTGAGTGCGAGAGCAACTGCTTCGTATGCGGCGAGCGAAAATCATGCTACTCTTTAAGCATGTTTGAAACCTGGCCAAATCCTAATATCCTTACTCTTGGACCATTATCCATTCGGTGGCATGCCGCCCTATATGTAGTGGGTTTCATTATTGGTGCCATCATCCTAAGACATCTCTTTCAAAAAAAAATCTGGCCGCTACCACTTAAAAGTAGCGATCAATTTTTGACCTATTCCCTAATAGGGATGCTTGTGGGATCGAGACTTACCTATGTCTTTTTTTATAACTGGGAATTCTATTCCAAAAATTTATTGAAGATATTTATGATCTGGAATGGGGGCTTAAGTTTCTACGGAGCTCTTTTTGGCCTGGTATTAGTAAGCCTTGTCTTTGCCAGAAAACATCAAGTTCATTTCTTTCAATTGAGTGACTGCCTGGCAGTTGCCTTATCTCCCACTATATTTTTGGGCAGGATAGGTAACTTTATTAATGGCGAACTTTACGGCAAGATCACCGATTCCTGGATTGGAATCGTCTTTCCTGAAGGTGGACCCTTTCCTCGTCATCCCTCGCAACTATATGAAGCTTTCTTTGAGGGATTTGTTCTTTTCACCATACTCTATGCACTCATCAGAAGGCAGCGTTATTACGGCGAAGTAACAGCTGTATTTCTTTCGGGATACGGCATCTTTAGATTTTTAATTGAATTCTTAAGAGAACCGGAAATCCCCATTGGTTATTTCTTCACTTATCTGACTTTGGGGCAGGTATTGGGTCTTCTCTTATTACCTCTCGCACTTATGGTTTATAAGAGATCAGAAAAAGTTAAACTCAAAAATCCACTTATCCAAAGATAATTAATTGCCCTGACTCGCCTTCTTCATCTGCTCCAACAGGGGGAGGGTCTTGGCCTTAAGGGGTTGAGCTGCATAAAAGATGGGAAAACAGGTGATAGTGCAGCTAGCACTATAGATGAGTTTTAAATCTTCCTTTTCCCAGATATAGACAGCTTCTTCTCCAACTTTCTTATAGCTTGTTTGTTTACCAAATTTATTAACCAGAGATTGAAGAAAAATATCGTGGAGAAAATAACTGGGAAGGCGGGCAAAGGAGTCCAGGATGAGACCATCTTTTTCCTGAACCAGGATGGGGAACTTGTAGCGAATCTGGGCCACATTAAACTTTAAAGTTTTAGTTCCTCTCTGGGAGCTTAACTCTTCTGACTTTCCGTATTTTCCGTTTAGGCCTGAAACTTCTTTCCCTGGTGAAAAATCATTTAGAGTTTCGATACTAAAATCGTAATTAGGTGGATCGACCTTGGCGTTTAAAGGTTGATACATCATGAAAAGGCATGGCAAGATTAGTATTAGCTTAAGCATGACTTATTTTAACATCAGTTTGCGATGACAATCGGATGGATTTTAGTGGACCATTTTACTTTGAGTGAAGCCGGATTGGCCGCCCTTGTAAAGAAATTAGTGGTCCTACGGAATTAATCTGTAAAGTATTGAATTTTTGCGGGTTTTCCTGGTAGGAGCATTCAATATTTTGCCTTCTTGTGACGATAAGTATGTAGGTTATTCTTTATTTTTAGGACGGAGTGTCCAAATTACTTTCAGGAAGATTAAGGAAGATACGATGATCAAAATTTTGACCCTCTTGCCCCTAGCGACCTCAATTTTTATTACTGGTTGTTCCACCTTTAAAAATCAAAATTCTGATAAATCCTCAGCTTCCTATAGGCCATCAGTTTCTGAGCAAGCCGAGTATTACCGAGTTCAAGAGGAGCTCATCGAGAGAGATCTTCCTAACTGTAAAGGTTGTATCCATGGAAGTGGTCATGAGTTGACCTTTACTGCTCCTTTAAACGTATACCAAATAGATGATGAAGCAGCCCAAGAGTTAGGTCTCCATAACACTAAATTTGATATTCCAGTTGTTTGGAATAAACAAGTTGCTATGTGGGTGAAGTTTTTCACTGGTCGCGGAAGAAAACATTTCGTTAACTACACNNCATGCACGATCATGGGCAAAAGCCGTTGGACCTTGGCAATTCATGCCTTACACCGGTAAGAAATTTGGGCTCGAAATCGATTGGTATGTTGATGAAAGAAGAGATCCACTTAAAGCTTCCATTGCAGCTGCGAATTATCTGAAAACACTTCATAATCTTTTCGGTTCTTGGGAGCTGGCAACTGCTGGCTATAATGCAGGAGAAGGAAAGATTGGTCGTGCGATCAAGATGTATAAGACAAAAGACTTTTGGCAACTCACGAAGGGCCGCTACCTTCGTCCTGAAACAAAAAATTATGTTCCTAAGATCATGGCCCTTGCCATCATCGGTAAGAACCTAGACGTGTTTGGATTCAACGAAATTAAGTTCGATGAAGTTTTAGATTATGAAGAAATTTTAGTTAAGGGTAATGCTGATCTTTATGACATTGCTGAAGTCCTTGAAATGGATTTCAATGAAGTTAAACGCTACAACCCTGAAATCGTCAGATGGCAAACTCCTCCAGATGTTGAAACTTATCCACTCCGAGTTCCAGTTGGAGCGAAGGCTGTCTGGGATGGATTTGAGCAGAAAGACAAGGTTGTTGCTACGAGCTATAAAACCTACTCATCTAATAGCAGAATGAACCTGCCCCAAGTGGCACGAAAATTTAAAGTCCCAACCGAAGTTCTGGCCGATTTGAATCCTGCTCTAAAAGGTAGAACCATTGCTCCGAAAACAGCAGTAGTGCTGCCTTTCCGCGAAGATCACTCATTAAAGGCCAATATGTACGCTGATCTTTATGAGAAGAGCCCTCGGAGAGTGAGAAGTAAAAGGGCCTACAGTCGAGATATCGCCTCTCATTTGAATCGTGGAAAACTAATCAAGAAGCCAACCGTCTTTTACACAGTTAAAAAAGGTGACACTCTTTGGAGAGTTGCTCAGCGGACGGGTGTCCCAATGAGTACCATAATCCGCAGTAACAGTCACATCGTGAAAAAACGAATGATCCTTCCAGGTGACAAACTGGCCATCCGATAAGCAAATGATATTTTAAATTATAAAAACCCACTCGCAAGAGTGGGTTTTTTATTTTAAGATCACCCCATGAGTTTTGGACTATTAAAGCATTTTAAAGATCTTAAAAAAAATCAACATGAAACGGTTAAGACTTCACACGCCCAGCATGTGATAGTTGGACATGATCTTGGTGCCGTCTTGAAGTTAGTAGAATTGAAGAAGAGTTCACCCTCTGAATCGATCAAGCTCATTTCCTCGCGACCTCTTAATCGTGATTCTCTAGTAGAAACCTATGAGTATAATGTCAATCTCCTGAGATCTCCTCAGGCGGTTGAGAGTATCTATAAGCGCTTCTTTAATGCCAGGATTTCCCCTCAGTCAGGTGAGCCTTCATTCTACAAAGATGGTAAATTTCATGATTTTAGTGGAAGAGCCAAATCAATGGAGATTCAGGAAGGCGAACATTTCTTTATGACCACGGGTTATAAAGTGGATATTTCTTCTCTCTTCTCTGCTGAGGACTGGGAACAACTGGATGCCATTTTAAAAGAGCACCAGGAAATTAGAATTTTTGAATCCATTGAGAAAACGAAGCCTGAAGACTTAGTGGATAAAGCTGAATGGACTTTAAACTTCAAAGATTTTAACAGAGTTACTTGTGAGAACCTCTATCTTTCTATGTCTCCCAAAAAATTCCTTTCCTTATTATCTAACAAGGACAGCTTAAGCCCTGAATTAATCGATCTCTGCTCGGGCGTGAGAATCCAGGCAGGTATTTCTGTTTCATGGATTCTCAAAAAAGAATATCAAAACGAAGAAAAAACCCTCTTCATTCCTCAGAGTATGACTCATGAGTGGGGGCACTTCATTGTTGAGTTTGAATCATTCAATCATAAGGCCAATACCCAGACCTGCCATGTGCTTTTCCTTATTCACGAAGAAGAACCGCAAACAGAAGATTTAGGTTCGAAGATCAAACTTATGAAGAGGGTTCTTGATCGAGTATTCCCAGATATCGAAAAAAATATCACTAAAGAGTATATCCGCTTTGATGAAGAAATGTTTATTTCCGAGATCAAAGAAGCAGCTTTGGAGCAAGTCGGCTTCGATTATCCAAATTTAAAATTTCTGGGTCAAATGGCACCAGTTCCTAATGAATTCTCAGGTGAAAAATTTCTCACACGTACTTTATTGAATCAGTAACAAGGAGTTTACTTTGAAAAAATTAGTTGTGGCTTTGGCCCTATTGACTTCTTTTGTGGCATCGGCCCAAAACAACAGAATCGTATCAGTCGATGCATTCGATCTTGCTTACACCGGTGGACTAGCTTTCAGAAGTTCTGATGCTAAGAGAGGAAGTGATCGCAAGGAAAACACCTTCCGTTTCAACCTTAACTATGCTCAAAACATTGAGCAATACATCGGTCTAATGTGGAGAGCGAAGGCTTACTTCAACAGAACAGACATCGATCAAGGCAGCTATGATGAGCTAACTTCTGCCTTCGGTGCGGCCGGTGGTCTTCTTTATAACTTCAACGCTGATGATATCAAGAATTCAATCCTGCTTGGCGCTATGATTGGTCTTGAGCGCGCTACTTTTGAAGAAAACGGTATGGATGATAAGTCCGCTTTCAACTGGACTTTTGAAGTTGAGGCCGGGAAAAGATGGGATCTAGGCCGTTATTCTGTGGCAAACATCACTTATGCCCCTACAGTTGCTTTAGGATATACTCGTTACGGCGGTGACATTCGCAAGAAATATTATAAGAGCGAAACCGAAGTGAAATTTAATTTTTTGAAGTTTGATATCATTTTCTAAGAGGAAGAACTCATTTCTTTTCTTAAAAAGGGCCATCTTAATCGATGGCCTTTTTTTTTGTGTCAAAAATTTGATGACCATAGGACCACTCGCTTTATTCGGTCTGGAAAAAAAATATTGCCAAAGGTTCATGAGTTCATTGAAACTTTAAGAACATATATGTTTTTTATTGGTCAGTTAACCATGATGGAATGACTTAACGTCATTTATGAAAAAGGAGATTTCATGAAAAAACAGCTAACAGTTGCTCTTGGACTTGCTGTTCTTGCAACCCCAGCCCTGGCTTCAAAGGCTAGACTTCAGGCTTTAGGCGAAAGTACAAACGGATCATTCTTCATCCAGGATAACCGTAATATTTTCCTTAATGCTGCTGAAGTTAATAAGCATGGCGATCTAGTTACTTTTGAGTTCGGTTCTAGCCAGACAACAGATTCAGATACTTCACCAAATGCTGAAGGTGGGATTCTTTTTAATCGTAATAACCTTGTTTACGGTGTTCATTTAGGTCGCGTGACTTCTTTTGATGCTACTACTGAGCAGTTTGGCGGAATTACTGGTGCTGAATCAGTTTACCGTCCAACTAATGCTATCGATCTTTTCATCGGTGGCGACGCTGGCTTCAAGTGGGGAGCAAACCTTACTTATGCTAAGTCACAAGATGATACATTCACTCCGGATGCAGGAACTGCTGCAAACACAGTTGAAGGTGAGTCTCAGACTTTAGACCTTAACCTTGGTGTTGAAATGGGTAATATCTCAGCTTATGTAAAAGCTGGAATCCTAGGTAATTCTGAGCACAAGTCTCCTGAAGCTGCTGCCATTGCTGCTGAAGTTGACAGAAAGAGCGAGTACGAAGTTGGTGCTTCTTACAAGCTTTCTGATTACACAATTTTCGGTCAAGCTAACATGAGCGAATACGATGTAGAAGCTGGTGGCGCTGATGCTAACTTCGAATCTACATTCTACACAATTGGTGCAGCTCGCACAGAGAGACTAAGTGACAGAACAATGGCCTTCGTAAAACTTAGCTACACTCATCTTAAAACTGAAGGAATTGGTGTAGACGGTGGTTCAGTTGACAAGAATGAAGTTAAGACAACTGCAGTTCCTCTTTCAATCGGTCTTGAACATGACGCAACTTCTTGGTTGATCGTTCGTGGTTCAGTATCTCAAAATCTTTGGTCTAACCAGGATGATGATGCTACTGGCGAGAGAACTATTGCAAGTTCTACAAACGTAAATGCTGGTGCTTCACTTAAATTCGGTGATCTTGTAATCGATGGTGTAGTTGGAACAGGTACTGACGGTGCTGGTAACATCACTGATACACAAAGTGAAAGAGGTGTTCTTTCTCTTAGTAACCTAATGACTAGAGCATCAGTTACTTATAACTTCTAAGTTTAAGTAAAAAGAAGGATTAAACATGAAAAAGATAATTGCAATCAGTACACTTGCGATCCTAGCATCTGCAAATGTTCACGCTTCTAAGGCGAGACTACTTGCTCTGGGTGAAAACCTAGAGACAGCTGGTTCTCTTTACTTCTCTGATAACCGTAATATTTTCCTCAATGCTGCTTATGTCAACGAGTACAAGGATGGGATCTATTTAGAGTGGGGTTCTGAAGGTCAGACTGATATTGGAAATACTGCCCGACCTAACAATAAAGCTGATACTGATACTGCTCCTCAAGCTGAGGGTGGATTCTTGAAGTCTCATAACAACTATGTTTATGGTCTTCACATTGGTGGTGAATCTTATATCACTCATGAAGCTCGTCAGTATTTAAGACTTGCTTATGCTGAAGGTACTCCTAAAGCTCATCAAGATAACCAGATCGATGGCTTCTTTGGTGGTGAAACAGGAGATGTTAAGTGGGGTGCTAACGTAACTTACTCTAACACTAAAGATGACACCAATAACATGAGCCAAAGATCGGCTTCGCTTCGCTTAGGTGCTATCACAGGTAAGTTCGAAGGTTTCGCCAACATCGCTCTTATGAATCAAGCCAAGATGGATAATATCACTGCGACTGGTCCGACAGCAAAAGATGATTTCGAAGGTAAGCTTGGCTTTGAGCTAGGTGGATCTTATGACTTAAATGCTGTGAAAGTCTTTGCTTATTGGAGACACGCTGGCTGGGATCAGGAAAGTAATACTGCTCCAGTTATTCTTACTCCTGGTCCAACGGGTACCGGTTCAGTTTATAACGGAAAAGCTGAATTTAATACCAACAGAATCCGCGTAGGTGCTGGTAAAGTTACTGCACTTAATGACAAGGCGAATCTCTTCACTAAGCTTGAGTATGTAATGACTAAGCGTGGAGTTGAGACCGATGATGGCGATGCTGATATCGATGACTACTACGTTCCGCTTACTGTTGGTTTAGAGTACGATGCACTTTCATGGTTAACTGTTCGTGGATCGGTTACCCAGTATCTTCTTTCTCAAGCTGATAACGATTACGATAATAGTCTTCTTGCTGGTCAGGGTACTGCAAATCCTGTGCTCTCTCCTGGTGTTGTAGCTAACTATCGTCCAGGTAAGCGTTCCTTCGCAACTACCACGAACGTAAATGCTGGCCTTACCCTTAAGTTCGGTGAGTTTGCTATCGATGGTCTAGTTGGAACAACTGCCGGTAACGGAGATGTTGTGAACTCTACCAGCGAAAGCGGAGTTCTCTCTCTTGATAACCTAGCTACTCGTGTAGCTATGTCTTACCGCTTCTAGTCCTTAGTTTTCTAGATTCTTAGAAGGGGCCTGGCTTATGCCGGGCCCTTTTTTTTTGTGTCTTGATTAAGATGTTTGGTGATGATGAGAGAGAGGAGTCGCTCTCGATCAATTTTTATACCTGAAGAGTCCAAGATTGTTTCCCAGGTTTTTATTTGTTCTTCGATCTCGCTGAGCTGTTCTAGTAGCTTTTTTGAGTGAATGATAATCATCCGTGATCTCCTGTTGATATATATTGTAAAACAAATGTTTGGCATATCAAACAGAATTTTCGTCATGTTTTTTGGTTTGAATGACAAGGTGCTTTTAATTGTCTTATCAAGTGTTTACAATAATCTAAGTCAAACTAAGGATTGTGAATGAATCGCAGAAACTTTGCCCTGTCTTGGGGTCGAAAGATGTTTTTTGGTCTAGGCTGGCCTCTTTTTTCTTTGATAGGACTCTTTCATTTGAGTGGGCAACTGATCCCTGAGTCACCTCTGAGTATAGTTTATTTCGTCATGACCTTTATCGGTCATTATGGACTCTTAACATCGTTAATTTATTTCATCCTTTATGTACCAATAGTTTCACTTATACCGAGTTATTATTTTTCTCGTTTATGGACAGTGGTTCTTGTTTTGGGAACTTCAGCACTTCTGGCCTTTGATGCTTATCTGTTCTCTCATTATCGTCTGCATGTAAGTCCTTTTGTTATTGAGCTCGTTCAAAACGGAGCTTTTGAAAAGCTACTTCAAGTAAAGCAGATTGCACTCGTGGGAGTTGGAGCTGCGGCTCTTGCACTTTTTCTCTATATCTGGATAAGAGGGGAGAGTCTTTGGCGCTCCATGCAGAGAAGATTTAGTAATCCCGTTAGAAATTGGTATTTGGTGCTGATACTCCTCTGCTTTATGGGAAGCCAAGGTCTACATATCTATGGAGATGCCTTTGGTAAATTTGAAATAACTCAGTACTCTCAGTTGTTTCCATTTCACTATCCAGCAACTGCCAGAGTAGTTTTAAGTAAGCTCAGTATCCCGATGACTGAGAGCCATACAAATCCTCTCATGACAGGCAACTTCCACTATCCTCTTAGTAAAATGAGCTGCAGCGGCGTTAAGAACAAAAATATTCTGTTTATTCTGGGCGATCAGTGGAAGCCTGAAACATTAAATGAAGAGCTTATGCCATCGCTGACTCATTACGAGCAGCATGGTATCAAGTTTTCAAATCATCAAGCGACTAGTATCGAAGCCAGTGATGCAATCTTCTCCCTTCTTTACTCTATGCCAGGCTTTTATAAAGAAGCAGCCGATTTGAAGAAAAAGACTTCTGTCTTTATGGAAGAACTGAGTAAGAGAAACTATGAGTTCTCGATGACTGAAAACTGGGATGGATGGATTAAGTCTTATATTGAAAAAGAGAATAGACCTCCTTTCTTTGGAATAATGAATGTCAATCTCTCTCAAGATGAGAACTCCATCAAGGCCTTCGATGCTAAAATCAGAAAGGTGGTTGAAGAGCTCGAAGCCCAGGACATTCTTGAGAATACGATTGTGGTCATCACCGCCCAACAAGGATCAAGCTTGAGCGATATGAAGGTTCCTCTTATTATGATCTGGAACGATAGTCCTC
Organism: Bacteriovoracaceae bacterium UBA4097; assembly: GCA_002381765.1. Taxonomy (GTDB): domain Bacteria; phylum Bdellovibrionota; class Bacteriovoracia; order Bacteriovoracales; family Bacteriovoracaceae; genus Peredibacter. The sequence goes on from DFXX01000111.1 coordinate 9,990, forward strand.
ACCATAATATTTCAAGTTTTACTTCTCATTACGATATCGTTCCAACTCTCATGTCTGAGATTTGGGAGTGTAAGAATGATTCTCGAAATTATAGCTATGGAGAGTCTTTATTTAAGGAGGAGAACAAGGCTTCCTATCTTATCAGCTCTCCCAAGGACTATTTAGTTCTTGATCCTGAAGACTCAGAAATGATCAAGATCACACCGGGATATAATTTTAAGGTAGAGGGAAATATTTCGACGGAATTTTTGCTGAATACCTTAAGGGAAGCTACTCGTTTTTATCGAAAATAGCTTTTATTTTTTCTGAAGGAGCACTAGGGTCTCAAAGTGATTGGTATGGGGGAACATATCAAAGATCTGGGCCTGGATGACTTTATAGAAAGGAGCTAGTTCTATCAGGTCTCTGGCCAATGATTCCACAGAGCAGCTGGAATATATTATATGCTCAAAACCCTGCTCTTTGAATATTTCTACCGCTCCCGCCAATCCTCGTCGGGGAGGGTTCACGAGTACTAAGTCGGGTGCATATTTTCTTAGCTCTTCACCGACATTAGCAGCATCAGCACACTTAAATTTTAGATGATCGTATCCCAAAGAAGTCGCCGTTCGATTTGCTTCACTGACAGCTTCAGGATTAATTTCAAAGCCTATGCTGCTTCTCACTTTCTCGGAAACAAAAAAGCTAAATGCTCCTTGACCGCAAAAGAGCTCGCTGAACTTCTCAATCTTTAATTCTTCCGTCCATGTCGCTGCTGTCTCATAAAGAGCGCGCGCGACCTTATGATTAGTTTGCACGAATCCCTGAGGTCCCAACCTAAGTGTTAAGTCTTTAACCAGATGATTGATAAAGGTTCTCTCACTTAAGAAGACTTCTTCTTCGCCTTCCAGAATGGCATGAGGAATAGGCTGAATATTGGCCGAAATACAAGTGATCTCGGGAAAATTTTCTAAGAGAGTAGGCAGATGCTTTTTAATTCGATCCAGACTTTCTTTGGATCTTAGAACTAATCTCAGATAGCTCTCCCTAGAATCTTCCGAGAAATAGATAATGATTCCCTTCAGTTCTCCCTTTTTCTCTTTAATCTGATAAGGGGTGAGGCGAGTGAGACCAATAAATTCCGGCATGAAATGCAATACACTATTTATGAAGGGGTGATGAAGAGAGCAGTTAAGAATTTCTCGCCCCTGATCCAGATCCTCGTTTCCACCGAGTCCGATGATCGGACTCTCAAGAGTTCCAGTTACCACCAGCTTGGCTTTATTCCTGAATTGAGTGGGGCGAGAGCCTTGAGAGGGAAGAAGTTTCCAGTCATGAAACTTTTCCAGATGTTTAGTAAGACTATTCTCTTTCAATTTTAGCTGCTCAGTATACTCTGTACCAATCAGGGCACAGGAATGGCATTTTCCCTCATCAAAATATCCACAGAAAGTCTTCATGGGGTATAATCTAACTTAAGTTTTAAAGCAATGAAAGCACACACTAAACACCGACTCTTGAAAATCCTTCTGACTGGGGCAGCTTTATTGGTGCTTTTTAGTCCGTTGTATATGTACTTTTCTCACGATGTAGAAGCACTTAATCGCTGGTATCCTCATAATATTTCTTCCTCTGGCGAGCCCCTCTATGAACTTAAGCCCGGAAAGCCCAAGGGGTGGGTGAGAATCAATGAGATCTCAAAATCAGCCAAGGGCGCCATCGTTATCTCAGAAGATTGGGCTTTCTATCAGCATCAAGGCATCGATGTAAATCAGTTGAAAACTGCGGTTCAGGAAATTCTAACTTTTGAGCGATTTCGTGGGGCTAGTACGATTACCCAGCAAATGGTGAAGAATGTATTTCTTTCTTCAGATAGAACCATTAGTCGAAAGATTCACGAATTGATTCTTACTCATAAGGTTGAACAAGTTCTAGCTAAGGACAAGATTTTAGAGGTCTATCTCAATTGCATTGAGTTTGGACCTGACATCTATGGCATTCGGGAAGCTTCTTATCATTACTTTAAAAAGCATCCATCTGCCTTAACTCCGAGAGAAAGTGCATTTCTCGCGATGCTGCTACCAAGTCCCAAAGGCTACTATATCTCTTTTAAAAATAAGAAGCTCACCCCCTTTGCCACTAAACGCATTAAAACCATTCTCACGAAAATGAGAATGGGTAAGGTCATTGGCCCGGAGCGCTTTAACTCGGAAGTTTCTCGAAAATTCTTCTGGGAAAAGTAGTCCTGTCCAAGCCGAACTCCTTAATGAGATGATTCTTTCATCCAATCTTTTTAAGGAGCTAATATGCTATACGACCTCATTATTGTTCAATTCTCTAAGATGCTGGGCAATTTGAATCACATCCTTGATAAAGCGAACCAAAACGCTGACTCTAGAAAGATTCAAATGGAAGTTCTTCTGAACTCGCGTCTGGCCCCTGATCAATTTAATTTCATCCGTCAGATTCAGATTGCTTGCGATACCGCCAAACTTTGTGCGGCCAGGATCAGTGGCAAAGATTCTCCTTCTCATGATGACTCAGAGAAGACTTTAAGTGAACTCAAAACGAGAATCGAAGACACCATCAAGTATCTCAAGGGCTTTTCTGAAAATGATTTCGCTGGCGGAATGGAGAGACATATCTCTCAACCACGATGGGAAGGTAAATATCTTACTGGTCATGAGTACGTGGTTCAGCATGCTGTTCCAAATATCTACTTTCATATTACAACTGCCTATTCGATCCTGAGACACAATGGCGTGGATATCGGGAAGAAAGACTTTTTAGGTGAAATGCCGTTTAAGAAATAATCTAGAGCAAGTGCCTAAGGCACTCATAGGCCACGGTGGTCGCCACATTGGAGAGATTCAGAGAACGAATATGTTCTGAATACATGGGAAGGCGATAAAAGTTAGATTGATACTCTAGTTCTAATTCGGCAGGGAAGCCCGTAGTTTCTCTGCCGAATATAAGATAGCAATCGGTAGTGTAGGGGGCATTGTAATAGAGCTCCTCTCCCGTATTTTCGAGAAAGATGAGTTTGTTACGTTCAGGGTTTTCACCCTTGATGAAGTCGTCCCAGGAATCAAATTCCTTCAGTTGAACATGCTTCCAGTAATCCAGACCCGCGCGTCTCACGGCCTTCTCATCGATTTCAAAACCGTAAGGCTTGATTAGGATGAGCTCGATACCTAAGGCAACGCAAGTGCGCCCGATGCTCCCAGTGTTACCTGGGATCTCGGGCGCAAAAAGCACTATTTTAAATTTTGACTTACTTTCCATTCACTAGGAGGTGAGTAAGAGATCTGATGATAAGACCAGAAGCTCCGTTGGCCGGGCAGTATGGAAGATGAGATTGAGAATCCGCAACTCCAGCTACATCCAAGTGGGCCCACTTAATGTCATTTTTGATGAACTCTTCCAAGAAGGCAGCAGCTGTGGCCGTACCGGCACGCATCGGGCTCCCGATATTCTTAAGGTCTGCAACCTTAGATTTAATATCTGTGCGCCATTCCGGAATGATCGGAAGTTGCCACATATACTCGTCTTGGTTTTTAGCAGCAGCAAGAATCTCATTGATCCACTTATCATCGTTACCAAGAATGGCACAAACTTGATTTCCTAAAGCTACTAAACAAGCACCAGTCAAAGTTGCAGCGTCGATGATGTAGTGAGGATTTAGGTCACAAGCATAATCAAGAGCGTCGGCAAGAATCAGGCGGCCTTCAGCATCTGTATTTAAGATTTCAACCGTCTTTCCATTTCTTCCAGCAACAACTGTATCAGGCATAGTGGCCATAGAGTTGATTGCATTATCTGTCATAGCTAGAATACAAGTTATCTTGATGGGAGCTTTCTCAAGAACGGCCGCACGGAAGGCTCCGTAAACAGTGGCCGATCCACCCATATCAAACTTCATACCGGTCATGCTGGCACCAGGCTTTAAGCTGTAACCACCAGTATCGAAAGTAATACCCTTACCAACAAGAGCGATGTGCTTGGTCTTGGCAGTTGCTTTTGCCGGCTCATAAGTTAGGTGAACAAGACGTGGTTCATAGGCCGATCCTGAATTCACGGAAAGGAAGAGACCCATATTTTCTTTCTTAATCTGGGCTTTATTTAGGATCTTAACTTTAACACCCTTAAGATTCTTCTTAACATCGGCTTCAACTCTTTTTGCATATTCTTCAGAGTGAAGAACGTTCGGTACTTCATTGATGAAGTCACGAGCAACGTTGATGGATTGGCAAATGTTCTTAACAGAAGCCAGCGCCTTCTCGGCCTTCGCAGAGTTTTTCTTCTCTGTATGAGATAGGAAAACCTTCTGCTCAAACTTTTCAGATTTTTTTGATTTATAAAGATCAAAGGAATAGTCAGTGAGGTAGATAGATTCAGCAATAAGTCTGGCAGCTTCGACTTCATCTTTTACGCTATTGAAGCCAGGAACATCGAAAGCAACAGTGGCGAATTTGCCTTTAGAGTTCTTGAAAAGCTTCGCTACCGATTTACGGATGTCTTCGGCCGAAAATTCATTTTTCTCACCTAGACCCAGTACCCAGACGGTTTCGCCTAAAGCTCCAGTGAAAGAGATGGTCTCGTCTTTACCTGCCTTAAAAGCTTTCGCAGCTTTAAGATTATTGAACTCTTCTTTTAAGCTCTTATCTGACCAATGGTCGGTAGAAATCTCTGGAGAGTCGGTTTTTTTATTCTTTCCCTTTGGGGCACCTGATTTTTGAAAAGCAGTCAGGATTTTTAAATCGGCATTGAGGAATTGATCACCAGTGGTGTCAAGTTTGATAAGCATGGGTACTCCTTGTTTTATTCAGCCTATTCTGCCATTTCTTGAATGAAACGTGAACTTCAGGTAACTTGTATCTATGAAACTTTTATTACAACGCTACCTGGCTGCCCAGTTCATTCTGCCTTTGGTAGTTAGTACGGTGTTNNATTACTCGCGATATTTCTTTCTGGTTTGTACTGGGACTTATCGGAAATATTACCCTGACTTTTATCCCACTTTCTTTACCCATAGCGGTATTTTTCTCGACGGTCTACTGTCTGAACCGCCTCTCAGCTGATTCTGAATATATTGCGATGCGCGCAGGTGGATTAACCAAGACCCGGATCATGCTCCCATTTCTCTTAGTGGCGGGTCTACTTTCGGCCAGTGTTTACCAGTTAAACCAAACTTTGATTCCGGCTTCTAATAAGGAATTTAAAAGAAAGATTAACTTCTTAACTTCCAGTGGTCTATTAGCGGGAATTAAGGAAGGCCAGTTCTTTACCCTGATTCCTAACGTTACCTTATTTGCTTCTCAGTCCACCAAGTATGGCCGGCACTTAAAAGAAGTGTTTTTGCACCTGAGTGAAAAAGACAAGCAAGAGCGGGTGATCTTTGCTTCCCGTGGGGAGCTTATCTTTAAGCGCAGTGCCGAGGATTTGACGGAGAAATTAACCCTTATTCTGTTTGATGGAAATATTGTGGGCCAATCGAAGACGATGGATACGGAAAAAATCAACTTCAGTAAATACACTTTTCCCATCTCTCAAAACCAGTTTAGCGACCGCTTGGAAATCAAGGAGACCATGCTCTCCTCAGCTGAACTCGAAAAAGTAATCAAGATGACTCCCGAAGAAGCTCAGAAAGTTTATGACTTCAATAAAAAGGAGTTTTTTAATGCTAAGTATGAGTTTTGGAACCGAAAGAATGGTGCCCTGATTTGTTTTATCTTCTGCTTTTTGGGCTTTACCTTAGGTATAAGTGGAAATAGAGGGAAGTCCAGCAACTCAGGTCTTCGGGGGCTTATGTGCCTTATTGGCTATTATGGTGTTTTCTTCTCGTTGGTTTCTTTTGCCAAGAAAGAGATTATACCAATTCCACTGGCAGTATTTCTGCCAAGTGGATTAATGGTAATAGTTGGGATTTGGTTTTACAGAAGACTGGACTGGCAGTCCTAGTTCTTTTTCTTTTCTAATTCATCTTCTTCTAGCTTCATGCGCTTCATGTATTCTTCAGAAGTGTACAAGATATCGTCTTTAGCTTTTGGAAAAAGCGGTAGATGGAAATCAGCATTTCTCTCTTCTGGGAATACCAGGGATTTAACACCTGATTTAGAAGGCGTATCAACTAAGTAGTTGTTATAGAAAATCTTAGTCACATTAACATTTCCCAGGAAAATACGGATGACTTCTCCTTGTAGAAAGAGGCTTCCACCCTGACTGATGATGTGACTCTCGATGGGCTTGTTATCGATCTTATAGCTTAACCAGGTATTCCCTTCAATCGCCGCTACATAAATATTCTGCAGCTCAGGATTCATCTGCTTTCTAATATTGTCTGGCAAAAGATAAGGGTCAGTGTTTTCAGGAGCCGAAGTATTTACAGTATAAAGTTTACTTCTGATCTTTTTGAAACTGACCGTTGGGAAGTTTCTTCTGATTTCTGGTTTTGGTTGCTCCACTTTTGGCTCTTCTGCAGGAGTCGCTTCTTTCTTAAGTACTTCGGAAGGATTGACCACTTTTTCTTCAACGGCTACAGCTTCCTTTTTATCTTCCTGAGGCTCATTTAACTTACCAAGGGCAGAACTCGACTCAATTTTAGGTCCTAGATCCTTGGCCTTTTTATTGGATACTTCGCTTTCAACAACTGAAGAAATGAGCTTGTAGCCACCAACAAAAACCAAGACCACTGCTACAAAGATCGCAACCGGTAGCATTGATTTTGTGCTATCAAAGAAAGAATTGCTGTTCTCAATCACTTCGTGAGGAGTCGATGTTTCGACTTCTTTCTTCTCGGCTTCTTTCATCTGTTTAGTATGATTGAGGGCCGGGAATGGTTTTCCTACCACTTGTTGATAGGTATGCTCCATTTTACCGAAAGCTTCTTCTTTAGGAATGGCGAGAATTTTTATGTAATTCGCGACAAATCCTTTTATGTAAGCAGCACTTGGAAGATGAGCATAATCATTCGCCTCTAAGCTCTTTAAGACATTGATACTAATCTTTGTTTTTTGAGAAAGCTTTTCCAGGCTATAGTTTTTCTCCAAACGTTTTTGTTTTAGGAAATCTCCTAAATACTCACCGCTTGAACCATTGCCACTTTCATTCGTCTCTTGATTAACCATCACTCCATTCCTTGGTGTTAGAAGTCTGGACTCTCTAGCGATGTTCTAGTCGCGTGAGTTGTCTCTGACTTATTTCTGGTTTCAATATCATTGATTTCTGTCATTAATGATTTCGCCTTCACTGCGAAGACGGATTTCTTGAATTTTGTACTTATATCATTGAGCTTTAATCTTGCTTCGGTATATTTCCCAAGTTTCATCATAGATAAAGCTTGGTAATAGTGTGGCTCAGGCGAGTCATAGCAAGTGCCGAGGGAAGCTTCTTTGAAGACTCTTAAGGCTTTATTGTATTGCTTGTGATTGTAATGAATAAGTCCCAGTTGCAGCGACGAAGGACAGAAATTCTCATCTTCCTTCATGGATTTTTGAAAGTAGTTTATGGCCGCAGCAGTATTCTTTTTATTTTCCAGCTCTATTAATCCCAAATTATAAAAAGTTCGAGCTTGCTTATCATATGTAAGATCTCTTAACACTTCCTTATATAGGGACTCGGCAAGAGTAATTTTACCATTTCTATAATGGATAGAAGCCAGATTGATTTTTGCATCTGAGTTATTTTTGTTAATCTCGAGAGCTTTATGCAGATGCTTGATAGCTAGATCTTCTTCGCCTTTGAAATAATAGGCCATTCCAAGATTGTTCAAGATTTCAGCATTATCAGGGTCGAGCTCATTGGCCTTAAGTAATGACGTAAGTGCTGCTGTATAATTTTTGCTCATTAAACTTTGAGTTCCCGCCCCAAAATAAAGACCGGCCTGCTTAGCTTTTAAGTCATTCTTGCTGGCACATGAACTGATTAGGATCAAGCTGAAGACCAGCGTGGCTGATGAAATATATCTCAATGTATCACTGAGCATGGCTTCTCCTGATTTTATCTAAACTTATTATCTTTTATCTTATGTAAGACCCGGGTTTTTGTAAAAAGAAAATCAGCCCCTCCTCTCTAGAAAGACCATGGATTCAAAATGAAAGGTGGAAGGGAAGAAGTCGATCAAAAAAGATTTAACTAGCGAATAGTTCTCTAAGAGCGATAGATCACGGGCCAAAGTATGAGGATCGCAACTTACATAGACCAGGAAGTTGGGCCTTATTTCCTCTACCCAGGCAGAAAGGTCTTTAATGCCTGACCTCGGGGGATCCACCAATAAGACTTGAGGGGAGAAGTTCCTTTTTTTGAGCTCCTGAAAGATACGTTTTTTGGCCTTTTCATCATAAAGATTCTGAGAAATGAACTCAGCTCCCTTGGCTTCGGGATATATATCCACGCATAACCTCTGAGAATAGCTCAAACCTTGACTGAGATTTCCATTGCCTGCAAAGAGATCGAGTAAATGAGTTGGTTTCTTACTGGCCACCCATTGGGCAAGAATTGCCTTAAGTCGCTCATTCATTTCAGCAAAAACCTGAGTAAAGCCCCCTTCAGCATAGGGTCTGTTCCAGGTGAGCTTTAACTCCTGCTGATTCCAGTAGATTTCAAGATGACCTGTCCAGGGCTGACCTTGGGCTTCATCTATCCAAGCATCATCTGTATAGAGGCGCTTGATCTCTTGCTTAATAACTGGCAGCCCTATCAGGCACTCTGGAATGGGGATGATTTTATCTTGCTTAGCATCTAACATGCCGATAATTTTTCTCTTTAGATCATAGTGAAGTTGGATGCGGTTGCGATAACTATCTCGCTGAGGGGCCTGTATGACTTCCAGTTGAGGCATCTCAAATTTTCTAAAAAGATGGTTAAAAGTATCAGTTTTGATACTAATTTCTTTTTGATAATCGATATGAAGAAAATGGCATGAAGGACAGTCATCGAAGTGAGGGCAGGATGAGTTGATCCTCTCGGCAGATCTGTTATTGAATCTAATGGCCCGAGCGAAGACCACTCCTTTTCTTTCGGCCAGAACTTCGGCTTCTCCCGAATCTCCCACCATGGTCTTGGGTATAAATGTAATTTTATCGGCCTCTTTACTTACTCCCTGTCCCAAGCTGTCCATTCGGATGATGGTAAAAGGAATAATTTGTCTGGGAGAAGAAGGCATAACAAATCCTATGAGTTATTTCAAAAAAAGCGTAAAATTAAGCGATATGAACTATTTTATGGGAAGACTGCCGTTGTTGCTTGAACTTTTCGTCAACGGCTTTTTTGTCCTCATTTATACATTCCGAAAATCAAAGCAGGTTCCGACTTTCATCGGTCAGCTGCCTATGGAAGATATTCTTTCTCACTCCCTTTGGGTAGTGCCCCTGGTGCTTTTCATTACCTTAGCTTCTAATTTTCTGAAAAGTGAAGGATTTGAAGACTTTATTAGGAAATACATATTCAGTCTGATTATCTTCGTTCCTATGCTCATTACCTGGGGAGATATCGAATTTCTTTATTGGCTTTCAGCTGTTCACCTCTTTTCCACGGTTATTTCCTTCTATGAGAAGAAGGAGAAGCCTAAAACAGTTCAATACGGTGCCAGTAGTTTCCTCTTTCGTTTAAGACTTCAACCAGCGCAAGTAGTCCTGCTTTCTTTTGGCGGCTGGATACTTGTCGGGACACTACTGCTGGTTTTGCCGGTAGCATCGGCTCCGGGAAAATCCATGGAGTTCATCGATGCTTTTTTTATGGCCACCTCTGCCACCTGTGTAACCGGATTGGCAACGATCTCTATGGTGGAGGATCTAAGTGTTTTCGGTCAGATGGTTATTCTGATTCTTTTACAAGTGGGTGGTCTAGGAATCATGACCCTCTCTAGTTCCATGGCGGTCATCATGGGAAAAAACTTGCAGATGAGAGAGCAGGTCATCATGCAGGATGTACTTGATACCTCTAATAGTGAAGAGTTATTAGTGCTTATTATCAACATCATTCGCTATACCTTTGCTGTCGAGTTTATCGGGGCCGTACTTCTGACCATTGGTTTTTACCAGGAGGGCTTTGAGATTGGCCAAAGTATGTATTTTGGTTTTTTCCATTCCATCTCCGCTTTCTGTAATGCAGGCTTTGCTCTCTTTAATAACAGTCTGGAAGACTTCAAGTTTAACCCGCTTATTCATGGCACCGTGGTATTACTCCTGATGGTGGGAGGAATCGGCTTTTCGGTAATCCGGGATATCACCGGAATTCTCAGGGCGCGTCGCTCACTGAGAGAGCTATCGGTTCATACTAAAATCGTATTATCTACTCATATGGGGCTTTTCTTTATTGGTGTCATCTACTTATTTTTTGGAGAGTTCTTGCACGCTTTCCAGGATATGAGCATGTGGGAGAGGCTGCAGGTATCTATCTTTCAATCGGCAACGGCCAGAACGGCTGGTTACAATACGGTCAATCTAAATTCTCTTCATCCTCATAGTGTTTACATGATTGTGCTTCTGATGTTCATTGGAGCTTCTCCTGGATCTACCGGAGGGGGAGTTAAGACCACTACCTTTGCTGTTCTTTTGCAATCGGTAACGGCTACCCTGAGGGGTAAATTTACCGTGGAGTTCTTTGAAAGAAAGGTTCCTGCACAAACCGTTGTGAAGGCAATTGCCATCTTCATTATTTCTCTTATTGTTGTAAGTGGATCCATCCTGGTAATGGTTAGACTTGAGCCAGATAAAAATTTTCTAGCCGTCTTCTTTGAATGTGTTTCGGCTTTTTCCACGACTGGACTCAGTCTTGGAATCACGCCCTTTTTGAGTGGATTGGGTAAATTCTGTCTTATCGTTTTGATGTTTGTAGGAAGAGTCGGGGCCCTTACCTTGGTACTTGCCATAGGAAGTAGAGCCGTATTACCTAGTAGAGTTGAATACCCGGAAGGGAAAGTATTAATAGGATAGATCATGATTGTTGCAGTAATTGGTTTAGGAACATTTGGCGCTAAAACGGCGGTGAGACTCTTTGAAAAAGGAGCCGAGGTTCTGGCGATTGATTCAAATCCAGAGCTGGTTGATCGAATTAAAGATCGTGTGTCTCATGCGGTTTGCATCGATGTGACTCAAGAGAAATCTCTTCGCGCCATTAATATCTCCGATGTGGATACAGCGGTGGTGGCGATTGGAGATAATATCGAAATGAGTATTTTGGCAGTTGCTATGCTCAGAAAACTTGGAGTGGGAAGGGTTGTCGCTCGGGCCACGGGCCAGCTTCACGAACATGTTTTAAGAGAGATTGGAGCTTCCGAAATCATCAAAGTAGAAGAAGAGATGGGTGAGATCGTGGCATCTAAGATTGCTGCTCCTCATGTCCTTCAGAGATACAACTTTGCTGCTGGATACTCCATTGTGGAGCTAAAGCTCGGGAAATCTTTTGAAGGAAGAACCCTGGTGGAATCGCAAATTCGTCAGAACTACTCTCTTAATATTGTAGCTCTTCAGAAGCGAGTTCCTTATATTACAGAAGAAGGCAAGGCTTCCTATCGAGTAGTCATCAATGATTCTCCACTCCCGATGGATGTGATCGAAGCCGATGATGTGGTGGTGTTAGTGGGTAGTGAGAAGAATCTAGACAGGCTCTTCCAGGATCTAGAAGAAGCATAAACGGAGTTAGTATGTTTTTGTCCTTAAGAAGACGAGTTGGGGCGAGTTTTATCATTGCAACGGCAGTAGTAGTCGCGATGGGTTTTACGGTTTTTTTCTTTCTTGATTCACTAAATAATCAAATATCGAATATCACCGTCAGTTCCAATAAGATTTCCCTTTTGACCGATGAAGTCCGAATTTCAGCTGTATCTATCTTGAAGATGCAGAAGAAAATCTTAACCACTAGACCCACTCCAGAAGATCTTAAACGTCTGGAAAACCTGACGGAAGGATTCCAGTCGCAGCTGCAGAGACTTGATAGTTTCTATACTGAGATTGAGGCCAAGAAGATCATCTCCAAGATGCAGGGTTATGTTGATTCTTTAAAGACCATAGTGGGGAAATCTTCTCTTTTTTATCGGGATGGGGAAGGTATTTCTGCTATCAATGAACTTACCGATAAAATCCTGGAAGCCTTCTCGGAGTTTCAGGACATTCAGTACTTTCAAAATGAGCAGAGAGATAAGCAGGTGAAGAGTATCATCGGTGAAACCCGTCGTTATATGTTGATAACTCTGATTATTACTTTCCTGGGAACCATCCTGATTGCTCTTGTTATACCTGGAAAGATCGCTATGCCCTTCCGTAAGATCAACGATGCCGTCAGAGAGCTGCAAGATTGTAACTTCGACGTCTCCATCTATTATGATCAAGAAGATGAAATTGGAGAACTTGCTAAAGAGCTCAATAAGATGATTACCAATATGAAAAAGTTTGAGCAACTAAGAACAGATAGAATCTCGGTGGAGCACCGTAAGTTTGATACCCTGGCCAATATGGTGAAAAAGAACATCATGATTGCCAATGCAAAAGGGGAGCTGACTTATATGAATAATCCCATGTATGCTCTCCTGGAAATGCAGTCCGATGATGTTATAAACAAAAACATCACAGATACGGTAATGCCAGATACCATTATCGAGACTTTTGAGATAGCGATTAAGCGGCGCTCTAAGATTGAAAATGCCGAAATTACTATTCCTCGCAGAAGAAAGGTTATTGACCCGGTTACAGGGGAATATGTCTATGAGGATACGGAAGAAGCCTACCATGGCTATGCTAACGTTATTCCTATCCGGGCCAAAGAGTCTAATCTGGACTACTATATGATGATCATTTCTACGGAAGTTTTTGTTTAATCATTTGATTTAGTGTATGCTTGACCCGCAACACAATAAAGGGTCAAGCAGCCATATATGGATATCAATCTCATCCGAAATTTTTCTATCATCGCTCATATTGACCATGGGAAATCCACCCTGGCCGATCGTCTTATTGAAATGTGTAAGGCCATTACCGATCGGGAAAGAACCGATCGATTGCTGGATAACATGGATCTTGAGAAAGAGCGTGGTATTACCATCAAGGCGCAAACCGTTCGTCTGGCCTATAAAGCAAAAGATGGAATCGTTTATTATTTCAACTTGATTGATACTCCGGGACACGTTGACTTTACTTACGAAGTATCTCGCTCACTTGCCTCTTGCGAAGGAGCTCTTCTCATCGTAGATGCTTCTCAGGGAATTGAAGCTCAAACACTTGCGAACGTTTATATGGCACTGGAGAATAATCTCGAGATCATGCCTGTCATTAATAAAATCGATCTTCCTCACGCTGACCCAGAAAAAGTAAAAAAAGAAATTGAGGATGTGATAGGCCTTGATGCTTCTGAAGCTCCGCTAGTTTCTGGAAAGTCCGGACTAGGAGTTGATGTTCTCTTAGAAGAAATCGTTAAAAAGATTCCACCTCCAACAGGTAAAGTGGAAAATAACCTTCAGGCCTTGATCTTCGATTCCTGGTTTGACCCCTATAGAGGAGTGGTCGTTCTGGTGAGAATTATGGAAGGGGAGCTAAAGGTAAAAGACAAGATTAACTTTAAGTTCTCCGGTATTGATCACGAAGTGATTAAGCTAGCCGTAAACCAGCCTTTCTACCTAGAAGTTCCAACTCTGGGAGCAGGTGAGGTGGGAATGGTTATCTGTGGCATCAAAACCGTACGAGATGTGAAGATCGGAGATACCATTGTTCACGCTGCGAAGAAGGATAAAACTCCTTCTTTAAAAGGGTATAAAGAAGTTAAGCCAATGGTATTCTGCGGAATCTTCCCGGTTGTTTCTGAAGAGTATGAAATGCTCAAAGAAGCTTTGGAAAAACTCGCTCTAAATGATTCATCATTTACCTATGAGCCAGAAGTTTCTCAGGCCTTGGGCTTTGGTTTCCGTTGTGGATTCCTGGGACTGCTCCATATGGATATTATCCAAGAGAGACTTGAGCGGGAATTTAAACTCGCCCTCATCTCGACGGCTCCTTCTTGTAATTATGAGATCACTACCAATGCTGGCGTAACCTTCATGATCGATAATCCATCCAAGCTGCCTGATCCGGGTCAGATCGATACGATCAAAGAGCCAACTGTTAAATTATCCATTCATCTCCCTAATGATTATGTAGGTAAGATCATTAAGTTGTGTGAAGACCGTCGTGGTCAACAACAGGCCATTAATTACATTACCGAAGAAAGAGTTCAGTTGATCTATATCTTACCGCTTTCTGAGATGATGTTTGATTTCTACGATCAGCTTAAATCTCTTTCCAAGGGTTATGCTTCCATGGATTATGAGCTGCATGATTACATGGAGTCCGACATGGTTAAACTGGACGTGCTGCTCAATGGAGATAAGGTAGATGCTTTATCCATGATCACTCATAGAAGTACCTCACAGCAAAAAGGCAAAGATCTGACTTTCCGCCTAATGAAGGTCATCGATCGTCAGCAGTTTGATATTGCGATCCAGGCCGCCATAGGGGCCAAGGTGATTGCTCGCGAAACCATAAAGGCACTTCGTAAGAACGTACTTGCTAAGTGTTATGGTGGTGACGTTTCCCGTAAACGTAAACTTCTTGAAAAACAGAAAGAGGGTAAGAAGCGGATGAAAATGGTCGGTAATGTCGAAATTCCTCAAGAAGCCTTCTTGGCAGTTCTAAAGGTCGAGGAGTAGAATATCATATGCTCGAAACCGTTCATCACCACTTAGACAAAGTTCTTAATCTCTATACCCAGGGAGAATTCTTCGAAGACCTGAAGCAGGCGAAGGATACTTACTTTTCTCTGACAGGAAAGTTAGATGAAGATAAGGACGAATTTGAACCACGTATGAATTGCTTCAATGACTGGTATATTTTTCAATACCGTCATCAGGATGGCTCAAAGGTCATTGAAGATTATATCCGTAATAATGAGCTGGATGAGGAATTGTCTCAAGCGCTACTCAATGTGAATCATTCTTTATTTGAGTATTCGAAAGTTAATTTTAGAAAGCAGATCGTCCTTAAGGATGTACTTCATGATGAGAAGGTGACCTTGGTTAAGAATCACCCGACTATTAGTCTAGTTGAAGGGGATGTCTTCACTGGAAGAGTTATTAAATATAAAGGTGATCATTACCTTATGCGTGGAGTGTGCACTCTGCCCGAAGGTGTGAAATCGATTCTTAAAAAGCAGTCTAAGAAAGTGAGAAAGACCAATAGCTTTGAAGAGGAGCTTAAGTTCTTGCTTCAGCTAGAAAATCTCAAGACTAAGTCGATGCACTACTCTCACATCGATCCTAGTAAGATCTTCGTTTTTTAGTTCCTACTTCCTCTTGCTCAGCAGATAGGGAATAACTCCTAAGAGATTCACTGAAAGAGTCAGCACAAAATACAGATTAAATAGGGATGCCCCATTGGTAATGCCAGTGAATTCAAATAATTTTTGAAAGATGGCGTGTCCAACTCCTAGACCCGAGGGTGCCACTGGCAGGGCAAGAGTCATAAGTCCTAATGGGATGAAGGCCAAGGCCTGGATAAAATCCATACTGCCTGCTACAAACGGGGAAATGAGCGACCAGAAGATCAAAACCGCAGTAAATTGAACGCAGAAGGAAAGCAGCACGGCCTTAACCATTCTCGATCTGATGCTTACTAGATCATCCCATAGAACGATGATCTTACTAAATATCTTAGGAAGCATAATGCCCTGAAGACCCACGAGCAGTCGTCTAATTTTGGGATGTAAAAAATAAAATAAAGAAAGTGCAAAAATAACCAGGCCTGCAAGAGCATAGTTAATTTTAAGTAGCGGCTCCATCGCCGGAGCATCTTTAAGAATGTGGGATGAGAAGAAAATTGAACTTAGTCCCACCAGTAAAATAAGTCCACAGAGCCCCATCACTCGATCGATCAGGATGGAAGCAAAGACGAACTTTTTAGAGAGACTTTTATCCAGGCCTTGAACATAGAGGAGCTTCACCAGATCCCCACTGACACTACCGGGTAAAACACTACTAAAGAACTGACCAATCCAGGTTATTTTGAGAATTCCAGTCAATGGAAGATTATTCTGACTTCTCGCTCTGAGAATATTTTTCCATCTAAGGGAGGTTAACCAGAAATTTCCAACGGTAAGCAAAAATGCCATAAGAACGGCAAGGGGATACTGAGTTAGTTGAGTAAGTAATTTGAAATCCAGCTTACCTGATCCAATGAGCCAGCCAATAAGCGAGCCCGCCACCAGAAGCTTGAGAGTATTCATAAAAATGGTTTTCAGCATGATCGGATGATTTTATAACTACAGGGAGTAATAGGTAAATCAAAATGGGGAACTTATGAAAATCGGTGTAATTCAGCTTCAAACCGTCCTGGAGCCTGCAGAGAACTTAAAGACCATAAGAAAATTTTTGACACAGGCCAAGAACGAAAAAGCAGAAGCTGTTTTCTTGCCTGAAGTTTTTTATTCCATGTCAGATGGCACGAAACCTACTCCTTACTTAATTGAAGAAAATAACGAGCATTTTGAAGCCATCAGATCCCTTGCTACAGACTTTGAACTTTATATCCTGGGTGGTTCAGCGGCCACTCAGCTGGAAGGGAAGGTGGTAAACAGATCATATAATTTTTCTCCCGACGGTACACTCATCACTCATTATGATAAGATGAATCTCTTCTCTTGCGATCTCTCTAAGCATTCCAGTAATCAAATCATCGATGAGGGCAAGGTCTATACTGCTGGTAATAAACCGGCCTTGATGGATCTAGGAGATTTTAAAATTGGTCTCTCCATTTGCTTTGATCTGCGCTTCCCGGAACTTTTCAGATGGTATTCCTCACATGGAGCTAATGTTCTCTCTATCTCTTCTGCCTTTACTGTTCCGACTGGCAAGGCCCATTGGCACACTCTTGTCCGCGCACGTGCCATTGAAAATCAAAGTTATGTAATTGCTTCCGCTCAATGGGGGAAACACAATGAAAAGCTCAGTACTTTTGGGCACTCTCTAATTGTCGATCCTTGGGGAGAGATCATTGCTGATGCTCAGGATGGAGAAAAGATTATTTTTGGAAATATTGAACTAAGTAAGATTCAATCCACAAGAGAAAGATTGAATGTTCTGAGAAACCCTGCCAGAAACTACATGTAGGGATTAGTTCCCGTTTCATGATCGGTGACATCCACCACTTCTTTAATATCAGGGAAGTTCTGCTTTACGAGCTGCTCAATACCACCCTTGAGTGTTGCCTTGGAGCTAGAGCATCCCTGACATCCACCGAAGAATTTTACGAACAGAATTTCATTATCGATATCGATGATTTCTACATTTCCACCGTGTTGGGCGAGGGCGGGACGAATCTGTTTATCAAAGAGTTTTTCAATTTGTGCAATCATGCAGGGACTATATCACATTTTACTTAAATGTTTATTCTGAAAATCTCGAAGAAGTGCTTGTAATCCTTTAGGTTGAGTACTCCCATAGGTAAAAGGTGGCACCCACGTCAGGCTTTCCACCAGGCCATGACCCGTAATTTTATAGATCAAACCTTCTTCCGGCTTACCGGCAAAAAACCAACTTGGACGGGAGCTCTCTGCATCCGATTCCATTTGAACCAGTGTTAATTGCTTCATCTTAGGATCACCGATCTTGAGGGGGCGATGATACTTTAAGCGAGCACTGGCAACCACCTCATCTCTTAATGTAATCATGAGTTCAGAATGGTCTTCCAGAATGTAGATAATTCTATTTCTCTCTTGGGCCGAGGGGGTGCCAAAAGCATTTTCGAGGGCATCCATATCCATTCCCAAGCGGAGGGAGAGAACTTCAGCAGGTTTATTCATCTTCGACTGAGCTGAAAAATAGGCATAGCCTATCAAGGAAAAAAGCAGTGCAAAAACGAAGGTAATTTTCATTCATAAATTAAAACACTCTGTTTTGGCCTTGGCTAATATTTTAGCAGCAATGATTCTTGTTTAATTTCAACTTTGGAGTCTTGCGTCCAAGGAGTTTTTTCACCTTGAGTCGAAAGGTGGGACTATGAGAGAAGGTCTCCATGTTTCATACCCAGAACTTACTCATTCTCACTGCACCTCCAGCTTCCGGAAAAACTTTTTGGATAGAAAGTCTCATCGCTGCTGGTCTAGAGAGTTTACTCATTATTTCTCCTTTAAGAGCATTAAAGGATGAGTGCCTTGAGAAGTGGGGTCAAGGAGTGAATGTCGTTACTCCTGAGGAATGGCTCTTAAGGCCTCAGTATGCAGAAGTCGTGATATTTGATGAATTTCATTTAAACTTTTATTGGGGAGATACTTTTCGCCCCTGTCTCTGGGAAGTCTTCTTTGGGCTCTCCTCATCTGCTGGTTTATCGATTCTACTAACTGCGACTTTATCGGCCCCCATGATTGAGGAGTTGGAAGAGTTCAAGAGGCACTTTGATAAAATCTTCTGGCTGGATTTTGGGAATCAACGACTAAAATTCAGCCCCACACGATACGTGAAATGTCCTTCCAGATTATGGGTGGAGGATCTTATAACTTGTGGCCCCCGAGGAAAGGGAGTTAGTCTTATCTTTTGCCCCTACAGGAAAGATGTCTTTAACTGGGAAAGAAAATTAGCTCGATTGGGCTACACCTCATGGACCTGTGTTGGAGGCGAAGCAAAATACTTTAAGGAGAAACTCAAGCAGGATATGGTACCTGACTTTATCATCGCTACTTCCGTTCTGAGTCATGGAGTGAATCTTCCCAGCATTAGCTGCATCTTCTTTCTTTACCCTTTGCAAAATATTGATTTTTGGATTCAAATGGTCGCCAGAGGAGGCAGGCGGGGAGAATCTTATGAGGTCTTTGCTCTGGAGAATCCCTTTGGAATAAAGTGGAATCGGTGGATAAACTACTTGGCTATTCTCTGGCTTAGTCTGAGAATACAGATTCATCATTCATTAAGAGAAAGTGCCCCATGGTTTTTGAAGGAGTCGTCATTAGTAAGGTCCCCTATAAAGAAAGGGATCTTATCGTAAAGCTTCTTTTAAGAAGTGGTTTTATGGCGAGCTTTTACGTCTATGGTGGGCAAGGTGGTGGTAAACATCATAAGCCAACACTCTTTGAACTCGGCTCTATGATGAAGATCATGACTAAGGATAAGAGAATTAAAAGTTCGGAATCTGAACTCATGGTGGTCGCCGAATATCAAAGAACCTGGGAGCCTCAGGTCATCAGACACGATATCAAAGCTTTTTATCTCAGTTGCCTTTTTTTTGAAATCGTTCAGAAATTTGCCGTCCAATATCACTCTGATCATGATGAGTCTTCCGAAGAGCATGAAGGAATATTTTCGGTTATTAGTAATGCTCTTTTTTATCTGGATGAAGCCCTTTTGAAGAAAAAATTTCTTCCTGAACAGCAGTTAAATCTTTTTATGGTTAAACTTCTTTTTCATTTAGGAATCATGCCTGATACGGATCGCTGTGGTTATTGCGGAAAGGATCTTTTAAGTGAAGGTGGCTCGACATTTTTGATTGCTCAAGGTCACTTCTCTTGCCTCTCCTGTGTGACGGCAGAAAATGAAAGAGGACTTCTACTAAGAATTAAGAAAGGCTATCAGACCAAGTACCAGGACTATGAAACGCTTACGGGAGCAACCTTTCAGGAAGCCGATAAGCTTATCCAATACTTTTGCCACCATTTCCAGCTTAAGACAGTAGATCTGAGATCTTATTCATTACTTTTTAAGTGAGTTCGCAAACTCCAAAAGAGTTTTAAAGAAAGGAAAATCTGATGTTGTACTCTGTCTAATGATAATACCTTGAATCCCTGCATTCATTCCGGCTTCCGCATCGATGAGTTTATCTCCCACCATGTAAGAGAGATCAGGATTGATATGATGCTTTTCCATGAGATCGGTGATCATCTTGCCCGAGGGTTTTCGACATTCGCAGGCATCGTCAGGGGAGTGGGGACAAATGGCAAAATCTTTAAAAGCAGTAAGTTTAAATTCTCTGAGGTCATTTTGTAGCTGTTTGTGAATGACGTAAACATTTTCGAGTGAGAAGTAGCCACGTCCAACTCCTGATTGATTGGTTACCACAAAAAGCTCGTAACCCAGCTGCTGCAAAAGTTGCAAGGCTTTCAGAGTATCTGAGAAATACTCAATATCTTCAACCCGGGACATATAGTTTTTGTCCACGATGAGCGTTCCGTCTCTATCCAAAAATATAGCTTTCCGCGTTTTAATTTACTTAGCCTCCGTAAAAGCTTAAGATAGCCCCTATGCTCAGTGTACTTAAACTCATGTTCCCATATCTTCGTCCATTTTGGAAGGAGGCGCTTTTTTGTACGCTTCTGACCTTTCCTTTAGCAGGAATCAAGGCCTATGAAGCCTATTTGGTGAAGGATATTTTTGATAAAGGCTTCTCTCCGGATTCTCAATTCTCCGATGCGAGAAATCTCGCCCTGATCCTGGTGGGTCTGGGCTTATTAAATTATCCACTGCGCTTTTTTCATTACTTTGGTCTTCGTCAGGTAGTGGATAAATCAACCAGACTTATACAGTCAAAAATTTATCATAAGTTTCAGCATCTTCCGGCGAGCTTCTTCTCTCAGCAGAAGCAAGGAAATCTCATTTCAACTGCCATGAGTGATACCTATGTTTTCTCTGAAGCTTTTAAAAATTCTCTGGAAATTGTTCGTGAGCCCATCACTGCCCTCTCTTTATTAGGAGTGGCCTTCTATCATGATTGGCAATTAACTCTTATTATTTTTGCCACCTCTCCTTTATTCATTATGACCTTCCACTATACCGGTAAAAGAATCAGAAAGTATGTGGGGCTCGCTCAGCAGGATAAGGCCGAGATGACTCATATAGTGGGGGAAGCTTTGGGTGGTCAGAAGATCATTAAGGCTTTTGGACTCAAGGATTATATTGTAGCTCGTTTTGAACGCGTTCAGGATCTTCTGATTGAGCATAAAACAAAGAGTAATTCTGCTGAAGAGCACTCTCACCCTTTGGTTGAGCTCATTGGCTCCATTGCCTTTGCGGGAGTCATTATCTTCGCTCATCATAGAATTACTTCAGGCGCTTTAACCACTGGTGGATTTATTTCCTTCGTGGCGGCCCTGGCAATGTTTATGGATCCCGTCAGACGTTTTACCAAGGCCAATGCTAAACTCAATCAGGCCAAGGCCGCGGCCATCAGAATTTTTGGTTTGTTAGCTGTGGAAGAAGAGCCTCAAGGCCAAGGTAAGGAACTTTCAGAGTGCAAAGAAAGTATCGAATTCAGAAATGTTTCTTTCTCCTATGGAGAAGGAGTTGTCTTAAAGAATTTCAATCTTAAAATAAAGAAGGGTGAAAAAGTTGGATTGGTGGGTCTTTCGGGTTCAGGCAAATCGACTCTTATCAGCCTCCTTCTGAGACTCTATCAAGTGACCGAGGGAGAGATTCTCATCGATGGAGTTAATGTCGATGAGTACACCCTGGATTCGGTTAGACGGGTATTTGGCTTAGTAAGTCAGGACATCTTTCTCTTTAATGATAGCATCCTGGAAAACCTCACCACCGGTGACGTTCATACAGAAGCGGAAATTCAGGAAGCTCTAGATATTTCCTACGCTTCAGAATTCATCAAAGACTTGCCCAATGGACTCAGTACCACCATCGGGGATAGAGGGATCAGGCTCTCTGGTGGTCAAAGTCAGCGACTCACCATCGCTCGGGCCTTTCTTAAAAATCGCGATATCTTGCTTTTTGATGAGGCCACATCTGCTCTTGATAATGAATCAGAGAAGATCGTCCAGGCCGCATTAGAGAGAGTTGCGGGCCATAAAACCGTTATTGCGGTTGCTCATCGCCTCTCGACTCTCAAAGATTTTGACCGGATCATTGTGATGAAAGACGGTAGAAAGATCGAAGAGGGTAGCCATCAGCAATTGATGGTCACCGACGGTGAATACAAAAAGCTCTACGAGCTTTCGCAAAGGGCCTAGTAACTAATCCCCTGCGTTACTTGATTTTGCCTTAGTCACGAACCCCACCTCTATGTTAAAATTTTCTCGATTATTTTTTCACCTAGGAGTGCATTGTGTCAGAAGAGAATCTGAAGTCTATGGCCGACTTAGTGGCCCACTGTAAACAGCGTGGTTTTATTTTTCAAAGTTCCGAGATTTATGGTGGACTTGGTTCCTGCTGGGATATGGGTCCCTTGGGAGTTGAGCTCAAAAATAATATTAAAAATTCTTGGTGGAGGGCAATGACCTTCCGTGATGATATCGATGGTGTAGATGCTTCGATCCTTATGCATCCTACTGTTTGGAAAGCTTCTGGACATGTTGATAATTTCACGGATCCATTAGTTGATTGTAAAGTTTGTAAGGCCCGCTTTCGTGCTGATAATATCGATCTAACTAAGGCCTGTACAAATTGTGGCTCAAAAGACTCATTCACAGAACCCAGAAACTTCAATCTGATGTTCCAGACTCATATGGGACCCACTGCTGAATCCGGCTCGATCGTTTATCTAAGACCAGAAACGGCTCAGGGAATTTTTGTTAACTTTCCTAATGTTCAGCAAACTATGAGGAGAAAGCTTCCCTTTGGTATTGCTCAAATTGGTAAAGCTTTCAGAAATGAAATTACTCCAGGTAACTTCATCTTTAGAACTCGCGAGTTTGAACAGATGGAAATGCAATACTTCATCAAGCCCGGAACTCAAATGGAAGCCATGGAGCAGTGGAAGGAACTCCGTTGGAACTGGCATCTTGAAAATGGTCTGCGTGCTGAGAAGCTTCAATGGAAAAAGCACGAAGAGCTCGCTCATTATGCTGACGCAGCTTTTGATATTGAATATCAGTTTGCTCATGGTTGGGGAGAGATGGAAGGAATTCACTCCCGTACTGATTTCGATCTTAAGCAACATCAGGAATTCTCTAAAAAGAATCTTCAGTATGTTGATCANNTGTGATCGTTGTATGCTGGCCATTATGAGTGACGCCTACCGAACAGAATTCCCTGGGGATGCTGAGAAAGAGCGCGTTGTGATGAGACTCAAGCCAAGCCTTTCTCCTATTAAAGCAGCCGTTATGCCGCTTATGAAGAAGCCGGAATTAGAAGGTATTGCCACGCAACTTTTACGCGATCTTCAGAAAGATTTTAAATGTGAGTATGACACTGCTGGGTCAATTGGTAAGCGTTATCGCAGACAAGATGAGATTGGAACACCTGCTTGCTTGACCATCGACTATGACAGCCTTAATGATAATGCTGTCACTATCCGTGATCGCGACACTATGGTTCAGGAGCGGGTGTCACTAGATAAAGTTAAAACTTACATGAAAGAAAAATTCTCACTCTAAGAAGGAATTGGCTTATGAAAAAATGGGTCTATAAGTTTTCTGCAGAACAAACTGATGGCAATAGGGACATGAAAGGACTGCTTGGTGGAAAAGGTGCAAACCTCGCCGAAATGTGTTCCATGAAACTCTCGGTTCCTCCGGGATTTACTGTCTCTACAGAAGCTTGCCTTGATTTTTATAAGGCCAATAAAGATATTTCAAAAGAGATCCGCGGGCAAATAACTGAAGCTCTTGATTGGGTGGAAAAACTCACGAATAAGAAATTTGGCGATGTGGAAAATCCTCTTCTTTTTTCTGTTCGCTCCGGTGCACGAGCCTCCATGCCGGGCATGATGGATACAGTTCTTAAC
>DFXX01000111.1:33659-41883 GCA_002381765.1 Bacteriovoracaceae bacterium UBA4097
TGGAAGATCTTAAAGAAGCTCGCGGTGTACACGAAGATACAGAGCTCACGGCCAGTGACCTGGAAGAATTAGTTAAGGTGTATAAGCAAGTTCTACTTGAAGATCACGGAATTGCATTCCCGCAAGAGCCGATGGAGCAATTATGGAAGGCCATAGCTGCTGTATTTGGGTCTTGGTATAATAGTCGTGCGACAAAATATCGTGAGATGAATAATATTCCGCACGATTGGGGAACAGCGGTCAATATTCAGTCCATGGTCTTCGGAAATATGGGGGACACCTGTGCTACAGGAGTCTGTTTTACAAGAGATCCATCTACCGGAGAGAAGAAGTTCTTCGGAGAGTTTCTAGTAAACGCACAGGGTGAAGATGTGGTAGCTGGTATTCGAACTCCCCAACCGATCAACAATGCTTCCAAGATGGAATCTAATAAACATCATAAAACTCTAGAAGAAGTCATGCCGGCGGCTTATGCCGATTTGGTTGAAGACTACAAGATGCTAGAGAAGCATTACAAAGACATGCAGGATATCGAGTTTACTATTGAGAATAGTAAGCTTTGGATTCTTCAAACCCGTAATGCCAAAAGAACTGTTAATGCCGCTCTTAAAGTTGCAGTGGATCTTGTAAGCGAAGGCGTGATCACTGAAAAAGAAGCAATCCTTCGTATTAATCCAGAAGATTTAAACCAGCTTCTTCACCCAAGACTTGATCCGAAAGCTAAGAAAGTTCTTGTCGCTACAGGACTGCCAGCTTCTCCGGGAGCAGCTTCGGGTCAAATGGTCTTCACAAGTAAGTGTGCTGAAGAGTGGGCCAAAGAAGGCAAGAGAGTTGTTCTCGTTCGAGCTGAAACTTCGCCGGAAGACATTGGTGGTATGGCCGCTGCTACAGGCATTCTGACTGCTCGTGGAGGAATGACTTCTCACGCTGCTGTTGTGGCACGAGGAATGGGTAAGCCATGCGTTGCCGGATGTTCTGCTTTGGTTATCAATGAAAAGAACAAGACCCTCATTGTAAAAGGTAAGACCTTCAATGAAGGTGACTTCATTACTTTTGATGGCGCTAATGGAGAAGTCTACGAAGGAATTGTTCCTACCATTGAAGCTTCCATCACTGCTGACTTTGCTACCTTTATGAAGTGGGCCGATAAGACAAGAAGGCTAAGAGTAAGAACTAATGCCGATACACCGGAAGATTCAAAAGTCGCCGTTGAATTTGGTGCTGAAGGTATAGGTCTTTGCCGAACCGAGCATATGTTTTTTGCGCCCGAGCGAATTCTCGCTGTTCGTGAAATGATCTTTGCTGAGAATGTAAAAGACCGTAAGAAAGCTTTAGATAAACTACTACCTTATCAAAGAGAAGACTTCACAGGTATTTTCCGTGAGATGAATGGTATGCCGGTTAATATCCGACTCCTTGATCCTCCACTTCACGAGTTCTTGCCTCATACCGAGAAAGATCGCAAAGAGCTGGCGGCTTCTCTTGGAATCTCCGAAAAGATGATAGAAGAGAGAAATGATTCTCTTCATGAGTTTAACCCGATGCTTGGTCATCGTGGATGTCGTTTGGCGATTACTTATCCAGAAATATATCTTATGCAAGTCAGGGCGATCATCGAAGCCGCTATCGATTCTGATAAAAATGGTATCAAGGTCATCCCTGAAATCATGATTCCACTGACTTCCGAACTCCGAGAATACTCGTGCATCCAGACTGAGTGTAAAGCCGAGATTGAGAAAGTCTTTGCGGAAAGAAAACATACTATTAAATACAAGATGGGAACCATGCTAGAGCTTCCGCGTGCCTGTATCATGGCCGGCGATATCGCTAAGGAAGCCGAGTTCTTCTCATTTGGAACCAATGATCTTACCCAGACTACTTTTGGACTCTCTCGTGATGATGCTGGTAAATTCCTGCCAAGCTACACTTCTCGTAGTATCTATCCTCGAGATCCGTTTGTTGCTATCGATCAGGAAGGTGTGGGCTTCTTGATGAAGCATGCGATCTCCGAGGGTAAAAAGACCAATGATAAAATCCATACCGGTATTTGTGGAGAACATGGAGGGGAACCTTCTTCAGTTGAATTCTGTCACAAGATTGGATTGGATTATGTNNTATTGTCTCCACATGGAAGTGAGATCCGCTCCATTATCAAAAACCTTCTTCCTCATGGTCCCTACGATGCAATAGGCGTAGGGATCATTGATTTCTCAAAAGATAAGTTTGAAGCCATTGAAGCAAATTTTTTTGAAGAGGAAGTAAAGTTTAAGGATGATCCGACACTTTATTTCGATCTGGCCTCGCTGACTAAACCGCTTACCAATTCTTTAGCTTATTTCCTAAAACCAGATGCCTTTGATTCC
Source organism: Bacteriovoracaceae bacterium UBA4097 (assembly GCA_002381765.1). GTDB lineage: Bacteria > Bdellovibrionota > Bacteriovoracia > Bacteriovoracales > Bacteriovoracaceae > Peredibacter. The sequence goes on from DFXX01000111.1 coordinate 36,023, forward strand.
GAAACCCTGCTGTGCCTGAATCATCGGGGGGGGCTGCCTTCTTGGGGAAGGCTTTCCAGGACCAGTTGGAAAGAGCAGATTCTCTCTTATCCCATTAAAGAAAGTGCAACTCTATATTCCGACTTTTCAGCCTTAAGAGTAACCTTGGAGCTTCAAAAAAAGGGCATCGATCAAAAGACCCTTTGTGAGAAGGTCTGGGATAAAGAGACTCTTTTTTGGAAAGATCTTCCAAATTGGTATCCTACAGTTCAGAATGGATTCATCCAGGGACGACCGAATTTTGGCCTGGTACACGATCCAAATGCCCTTGTCATCGATAGCTTCTGCAGTCACGCAGGACTCTTTTCAACAGTAGATGGTCTCTGCCGAACGCTCCTCAATTACCAGGACAAGACCCAGTTTATCGATAAAGTGAAGGTCGATCTTTCTCAGCACAATCATCGCTTCAGTTTTGGTTGGGACCGGGTTGAGAATCCTCAGAATACCCTTGCAGGGAAAGGATGCGGTAAATTTACCTTCGGTCATCTAGGTTTCACCGGTACTTCAATATGGATTGATCCGGATCTCGGAATAGGAAGTGTTATCCTAACCAATGCCACCAAAACAAGCTGGTACGATAAGCAGAACTTAAACGATCTTCGTCGCTCCCTTGGAGAAATTATCTGGAAATAGTCGTATAAAGGAATTCATATGTGGTCTCTTCTCCTTTTCTTTTTAATCCCTTTCGCCCATGCTGACTTTTTGCCTCTCGATCCTGAATTAAATAATTATGATTATCCCTTCCCTGTAAAATTTGAGCCTGTATCCATAAAGGATAATGCCTATAAGATGGCCTATATGGACGTCTCTCCTGAGGGAAAGGCCAAGGGTGTGATCGTTCTTCTTCATGGTAAGAATTTTTCTGGCGCCTATTGGGAAAGAACTGCTAAGGATCTTCTGAAGCAAGGCTATCGAGTTATCATGCCGGATCAGATTGGATTCGGAAAATCCTCAAAGCCTGAAGCCTTTCCTTATACGTTTCACCTTCTGGCAGAACTCACGCAAAAGCTAATAGAATCAAGAAAAGTAAAAAAGTATCAATTACTAGGCCACTCCATGGGGGGGATGCTCGCCACTCGTATGGCCTTGATGTATCCGGAAAAGGTTGAGAAACTTCTTTTAGTTAATCCCATTGGACTAGAAGATTGGAAAGTTCATGTTCCCTATAAAAATGTAAATGAACTCTATGCTTCAGAATTAAAGAGCAATGAAGATCAAATTAGAAATTATCAGAAACAAAATTATTTCGACGGAAAGTGGAAGCCAGAATACGAGAAGAATATTGAAATCCTGGTAGGCTGGACTAAACATAAGGATTATCACCGCATCGCCTGGAATTCTGCTCTTACAACTGAGATGATTTTTTCTCAACCAGTAGTCTATGAATTTAAAAATCTCAAAGTTCCTACTCTTCTATTGTTGGGAACCAGAGATCGTACAGCAGTAGGCAAGGGCTGGGCTTCCTCTCATATCCAAGAAAAACTAGGGCGCTATGACCAGCTCGGCAAAGAGGTGATTAAGCATATTCCTCAAGGAAAATTGGTGGAACTCTCTGGAATCGGGCATATGCCACAGGTCGAAGCCTATGACTCCTATTGGCAAAACATCTTCGCTTTCCTGCAGAAGTAAGGATATTGTAGTTTTCTAATCGGTTAATTTGGGATTAAAACTGGGCTATGAAAAATTTAATCCTTTTTTTATTTATCTTTATCTCTTATTCCTCTTTTGCGGCCATTACCCTCGTGACCGATCTCGATGATACCATCAAGATCACCAACTCCGGTCGAGAAGTAGATGGCACTATCAATGTGCTCTTCTCCAAGAAAGTTTTCACTGGAATGCCGGAGTTCATTCAAGGGGTTAAGGCCTACACTGATGAAATCCATGTCTTATCGGCATCTCCTACTGTACTCAGAAAATTTATCGATGAAGCATTTAAGCTGCACAATATCGAAGTGGACTCGATCATTCTGCGAAATCTTTTGAGAAGACAAAGTAAGATCGAATACAAGGTCCAGGAACTCATTAAGCTGCTTAACCAAAATCCTGGCGATGACTTTATCCTGATCGGGGATGATGTGGGCCAGGATCCAGAAGTCTTTGACGAGATCCAGAGGCATTATCCTAATCGCGTAATTGCTAGCTATATTCATGTCATTAATGATCGCTCCCTTCCTAAAACCTCTATTCCATACTGGACGACCTTTGATCTCTTGCTTAGAGAGTATCAGGCCGGAAGAGTCAGTGTTTCCCTGATGGAGGAAGGCATCCAAAAGATCATGGAAGAAACAGAAATGGATAATATCTTTCCCGATTTTGCTAATTGCCCAAAGACTCCTCTGGTCTGGCTTTGGCATGCCAGGACTCCCTATGGCAAGGCCGGTTGGGAGATTACCAAGAAGTTAAATAAGTATTGCTTATCAAGATTGTCAGTTATTCGATAAATTCCTAAAAGTTCCCAGACCTTTTTGAGTTCTGCTAAAATGATGGCTAGAACTCAAAAAGGAATGTCATGGATCTTAAACATCTCATCTCGCAAGAAGATTTAATCGCTCGCCGCTCTAAGATAAAAAAAGTTTTTTTCTATCGCATCTGTGGAGCAGGCATGGGGCCCGCTGCTGTTCTTATTAAACAAGCTGGCTTTGAGGTGGAAGGAGCTGATTCGGCTTTTTATCCTCCCATGAGTACCTTCCTTGAGTCCACTGGCATTCCCCTCTATAAACTCGATCAAGTGAATCCCGAATTTCTCAAGCAGTACGATTTGATTGTGGTGGGGAACTCGGTAGCCGGAAAATTAGAAGCCGCTCGCATGATTGAACAAACAGGCGTCCCCTTTACATCCTTTCCTTCAGCACTTGGTTCTTTAGTACTGAAAGAAAAAAACGTGATCGGTATCGCAGGCACTCATGGCAAAACGACCACCACCTATTTTATGACTCAGCTCTTGGAGAAATTGGGACAAAACCCTGGCTATCTGGTGGGTGGAATTATCGAAGGAAGAGATCCTTCAAAATTGGGTGATAAGTATTTTGTTATCGAGTCTGATGAATACGATTCTGCTTACTTTCATAAGATCTCAAAGTTTAGACTGTATGAAATGACCAGCATGATTTTAACTTCGCTAGAGTATGATCATGCCGATATCTTCTCATCGGTAGAAAAGATCGAGGATGAGTTCCGTGCAGTCATACCTAATATGGAATCGACTCTGATCTTCAATCAGGAATATCCTTCTGCCATGAAGCTCTTCAAGGAATACTCGCAAAAGAATCCCGCTCAGAAATGGTATCTCTATGGAGAGGGAGCTGAAATGGGTCCTCACCAGGTTGAGACTCATGAACAAGGATCAAATTTCACAGTAAGATGGAAGGGAGAAGATATTCCTTTCAAGACCAATGTGGTGGGACAGCATAATGTGCTTAATATCACGAGCTGTATTATCTTCTTACTTTCTGAAGGATTTAAGGCTTCAGATGTTCAAAAAGCTACCGCTGAACTTGAGATGGTAAAAAGACGCCAAGAAGTCAGAGGAAAGTATCGGGATATGATTGTGATCGATGATTTTGCTCACCACCCAAGGGCCATTACGGTAACCATGGATGCCATCCGTGCTCGTTATAAAGGAAAAAAGATTATTACGATATTTGAGCCGATTTCTGCTACCGCCAGAAGCTCAATTTTTCAGAATGAGTTTCGTGATTCACTGGCAGCTTCGGATAAGGTGATTATTGCTAAGCCTGATCTTCCAACCACTGCATTAGGTGGTCAGGATCTTGATGGAGAAAAACTCGCGCGAGAAATTTCTTCAAAGGGTAAGAGCTCCATATGTGTTAAAAATCTTGATGATTTGAAGAAAAGTATAGACGAATATGCTGAGAAAGATGCTGTTCTTCTAGTCTTGAGTAACCGCACATGTCTTGGTCTTTGGGAGTCGAACTTTGTTCATGAACTTAAGTCGTAAATTTATCTCCTTATCGTTGGTCTTTGCTTCTTTCTCTTCCTGCGCTTCTCCAGTGAAGTGGGAAGGTAAGCTTGAGAAGCATTCCCAGAACTATCTTAACTCGATGGAAACTTTCCGAAAGAAGATTTGCGTTCCTAAAGCTGAATCAATCTTTGAGGAGAATCTTCGAGAGTACCGCGGACAGGGCTATTGGATTCCTGAGCTCGCTGGCGATGTTGATGTTGCTACCATTAAATCCCTTTTGCCAGAGCTGGAAAAAAAGCTTGAATGGATTAGGGCCCAGAATAAAAGTCTCAAAGCATCTAAGCTGCCTAATGCGGATGTCACTAAGCAAGTCCGTAGTTTGCTTACTCAACTTCTGGAATTAAAAAAGACCGAACTTGCCGAAGATGAGTCCGCAAAGATCGCCTCCCGACAAAAATCTTTGAAGCTACTGGATCAGTTACAAAGCCGCTTTTCCCTGCTGATGAAAGATGTGTCGTTTCTCACGAACTTTAGTTTTCCGGTCGATCATTTGAAGAACAGGAAGGTACATGACCGCTACCGCGACAAGCAGGATCAAGAATCTCAGAAGATCTCAAACTACACCTTCCTTTACCGGAAGATTTTGGAAGATGGAGCTTATAACAAGGATCATACCTCTTCCGATATTTATCTCAGAACGACGTTGGATACTCTTCATTTCAGTCTAAAAGATCATGGCTTCTATCTTACTGAGGACTCTCGCTATGATCTGGTCTTTGTGCTGGATAAGATTGAATCAGAACTTGCTAAGGGGAAGGATCGACTGCTGGAGCGCTTAACCGAATGGGAAGAAAGAACTTCCAGAACCTATGCTTTTTATAAGTCACTCACACTTCCAGAGAATCAAGTCGAAGTGGTTGTGGATGGTTCAAAGACCACTCCCAATAGAGAGTTAATTAGAGAACATAATCAAGCCTCAAATCGTTTGAAAGAATTTGTTTATAAGAAGCAGGCCGAGGTTTATCAGTATTGGCTCCATCAGCCTGAACTTGCCCGCGCTATCTTTGTTCTCGAGACTATCCTGCTCAATGAAGTTGGGGGAGTGGATGGTGAGGAAGCCCTGGAGAGAATGGACGTGGCACGAGTGGTAATGAATAGGTTGGATAAACCGAGATATCTCGCCATTGGGGAGAATGAATTTATTTACCCCTATCTTAAAAAAGTTACCTCTGACTTTCATCTTAAGGATGAGAAATGGTTGAATGCTTTGTTTAAACAAGGTGAGTTTTCATTTACTTATTATTATATGTCGGGAGTCGCAAAGATCTTTTGTCCCGATATGTCACCCATGGCCAAGCGCCTCAGGAATCAGAATGTAAAGATTGCCCTTCAGGTTCTAAAGGAAGAAGACACATCCTTTAAGCCAACTCGTTATTTTTCTAGGGCCAGTATGATCGGTCGCATCCATATGGATAGCATTTGGGAAGATTATATTCCCTATCCGGAAAGACCAGGACTCTTGGTAGATGGTCAGAAAAAGCTTCTGAAGGCCTATGAGAGTGGCTCATATACCTATCACTATTCTTTTAAGGATCCTGCCTTTCAGATTTTTCAAGTCTTAGAGATCGACGGGAAGAGTTATGCCATGGGGGAGAAGAACGGAGTGAAGCTCTTTTATCAACATCGCAATCCTCATTACTTTAGATATTTCACTCGGACTGAAATACCTTAAAATTCCTTCATACCTCCTTCTTTTCCTAAAAATCCTTTTGATAAAACGATTTGAGCAGGGTATAAAAGCCCACCTTGTTAGATTATTATTTGTTTAGTCCCCTAAGGAGCACCTTATGTTGAAAGATCATATGTTTACTTCTGAATCTGTTACTGAAGGACATCC
>DFXX01000094.1 GCA_002381765.1 Bacteriovoracaceae bacterium UBA4097
ACGCACATGACCTCTGGAATATAGTAGCTAAGAAACCCTAGGAGTTGCTGTATCACAAAAAACCTCGCTTAAAACTTCGCCAAGAGATCAACCAACTGACCCACAGAGGCTTTCATAACATTAAGGAGAGGGCTCGGGAAAATACCGAACACAATCACGCATATGCAAAGTGGAATCATATAGAAGATTTCACGAGCATTCATATCTTCATAGTCTTCGCACTCTGGATTAACTTCACCGAAGAACATACGCTTAAACATCCAAAGAAGGTAAGCAGCACCAATCAAGAGACCAACAACTGCGATTACAGTAATGGTGGTGAAGCGCTGATAGATTCCGAGGAAAATAAGGGCTTCAGAGATGAACCCTGAAAGTCCTGGAAGACCGAGAGATGCAAACATACCGATGATGAAAACAACTGAGTATTTTGGAAGTTTTGTATAAAGACCGCCGTAACCCTTTGAACCATCTGGCTTAACGATCCAACGGTGGTGAGAGCGCTCGTAAAGAATACCGATCATCAAGAACATCATGGCAGTAGATGTACCGTGGTTAAACATCTGAAGAACTGCACCGTTCATACCTTGAGTTGTCATGGCGGCTAGACCAAGCATTACAAAGCCCATGTGAGAAACTGAAGAGTAAGCAACGAGCTTCTTCACATCATCCTGGGCCATAGCACAGAAAGCACCATAGATAACTGAAATCAATCCCAGTACCGCAATAATCGTTGAAGACTCAACTGCAGCTTGTGGGAAGATAGGGAAAGCGATTCTTAGGAAACCATAAGTACCCATCTTAAGTAGTACACCGGCGAGGATAACAGAAACTGCTGTCGGCGCCTGAACGTGAGCATGTGGAAGCCAGGTATGGAAAGGGAAAACCGGAACCTTAATGGCAAACCCTAGGAACATGAACCAGAAGAACAATGTCTCAAATGAGAAGGTTGTACCGAACATATTAACAGTCAGTTCTGTGAACTTACCGCCTTGAAGGGCCAGGATATTGAAGGAATCAACACCTTTTCCAGTAGCGTAGTAAAGAGCAATGATACCCACCAACATGAAGATGGAACCAAAGAAAGTATAGAGAAAGAATTTAATCGCAGCATACTCTCTGTTCTCTCCACCCCAGATACCGATAAGGAAGAACATTGGAAGAAGCATAACTTCCCAATAAACATAGAAAAGGAAGAAGTCGAGAGAGAAGAAAACTCCGAATACCGTCGACTGAAGGAATAAGAGTAATGCGAAGTAAGCCTTAACATTCTTTTCAACCGTCCANNCCCAGGAAGTAATTGATATGGAATTGCGCAATCCAAGGGACTTTAACCACAAATTGCATGTCCGGAGTGGTGGTGTCGAAATTCAAATAAAGAATCACAGAAAGCACCAGGGTGATAGAAGTCGCCACCAGGGTTACCAGGCGAATGACGTTCTCTTTAGCCTTAGGAGTTACTATTACAGCAAGCATCCCGATGATAGGCATCCATAAAATCCAGTTCAGTATTCCGTTCACGACGAACCTCTCTCTCTATAAAAAAAACTAAATGTTTAACGTCCAAATATAACTAGCAAGAACAGTGATCAGAACAATAAAGTAAAATTGGATTTTACCAGACTGGACTATTCTTAATACAAGATTGAATAAATTAACAGCAACACCCGTCCCGTCGACACCGATAGCATCGACAACAACATTATCAAACCACTTTGAGGCTTTATAAAGGGTGCGGTTAACCACTGCCATACCATCTACCGCATAACGGTCATAGATCCCCATATCAATCCAAGCAAGGAAGCGGTTTAAGCCTAACAAGCCTTTTTTAATGAGGATATCTACATAGAAATTATCAAAGTAGTAACGGTTTTTTAGCGTCGTTGTGATGCCACTGAAGTTATCGGCCCAAGGCTTGATGGAATGACGAATATACATCAAGAAGGCAAGGAAAACTCCCGCAAAGGCGATAACGACAGAGGCTACTGCACCAATTGTATGGGCGGTATGAAGCTTATGCTCATCGGGATTTGGTCCAGCATAACCAGACTGATGATCATAACGAGCAACTGGAAGCGAAGCTTTTTCTGCAGTATCAGTTGATCCGAAAGCTTGTCTTGGATGATTTACAAAGTTTTCAACCTTAGGTGCCTCAACCAGAATTTTGAACCATTCAGTTTTTGCACCAAATACTTTACCAAAACTTTGTCCGGTTAGAGTACCTGCGTACCAAAAGCCAAGAGTGAAGACTGTAAGGATCAATAATGGCACGTTAGAGGTAAGACTTAAGTGTTCTTTATGAGCATGATCGTAGATGTGCTTGTCTCTTGGCTCACCAAAGAAGGTAAGGAACATAAGACGGAACATATAAAATGCAGTTAAAAGAGCTGCCGAGAATCCGAGGATTGGAACGATAGCGTGGAATGGGCCTTGTCCGGCCATGAAGCCCCAGTAAAGAGCATCACCCAGAATTCTATCTTTAGAAACAAATCCCGCGAAGAAAGGAATACCACTGATAGCTAAAGTACAGCACATCATAGCAAGGAAAGTGTAAGGAAGCTTCTTCCTAAGGCCACCCATCTTAGGCATTTCCTGCTCGTGGATGGCATGGATAACAGAACCAGCTGACAAGAACAAACAAGCCTTGAATACTGCGTGTGTAATCAAGTGCATGAAAGCAGCGTTATAAGATCCAACACCGACACCAATCATCATGAAACCAAGCTGAGAGATAGTAGAGAAGGCGAGGACGGCTTTAATATCTGTTTGCACCAGAGCGATGGTCGCGGCCATGAATGCCGTGATGGCACCGATGACTGCAATGAAAGTTGTTAATTCACCCAATACCATCAATGGATACATTCTAAGAGCAAGATAAACACCTGCGGCTACCATGGTAGCAGCGTGGATAAGAGCTGAACCTGGAGTTGGACCCATCATCGCATCTGGAAGCCATACATGAAGCGGGAACTGAGCCGATTTACCCATGCCTCCCATAAAGATGCAAAAGCCAGCAAAGGTAGCAAGTGATATACCTAGAACACTCTGTCCGGCAAACTTGCCTTCAGCAATGGCAGCATAGATATCAACATAGTTAACACTTCCAAGCACCATCCAAAGAGCAACAATTCCTAGAAGTAAGAAGACATCTCCTACTCGAGTGGTCATGAAAGCTTTGATGGAAGCATCCCCAGCTTTCTCTTTCTCATAATAGATACCGATCAAGGAGTATGAACAGAAGCCCATGATTTCCCAGAAGATAAAGAGCGAGAAGAGGTTATCTGAAAGTACCAGACCAAGCATTGCCGAGGTAAAGAGAGGTAAGAAAGTGAAGAAACGTCCATGACGCTCATCATGGTCCATATACCATACAGAGAAGAGGTGAATAAGTGTGGCCACCCCAGAAACCATCAAAAGCATGATGGCAGCCATATTATCTATATATATACCCATGTCGACTTTAAAGATCTGAGCTCCGTGGGAGAGATCAAACCAAGTAAACGTCTTGTGCACATAATAGTCAGTAGCAAACTGGCCAAAGACAAAGTCAGAGAAGATGCGGGCGGAGAAGATGAATGAGATAAAAACACTCAACACTGCCAGCCAGTCTCCGTGACGAGGGAGCCTTCTTCCGAAAAAAGCATTTATAACAAAAGCGATTACCGGTGAAAGGAAAATAGGTGCGATACTTCCAACTGTGTATTCCATTCTTAACCCTTAGTTTCTTAGCTGAGTTGCTTCATCGACGTGTACAGTTTCTTTGATTTGGAAGAAACGAATCACGATCGCTAGACCAACAGCCGCTTCTGCAGCAGCAATAACAATAATGAATAAACTGAAAATGTGCCCATCCAGATTATTTGTAACGTAGCGAGAGTAGGCAACGAAGTTCAAAGCTGCAGCATTGAGGATAAGCTCAATCCCCAAGAGAATTGCCACAAGGTTTTTTCTGGCAATCATGACGGTCAAGCCGGCAGCAAAAAGAATAAGAGAAATAACGAGATAAGAGGCTAGGCTAATCATAAAATTTTCCTATTGCTTCCGAGGACGGGCAATAATAGCTGCTCCGACCAAGGCACCCAGTAAAAGTACTGAAGATAATTCAAAAGCCAGAACATGATCTTTTACAAGAAGATGTCCTAACTGGTTAACGGTAGAAGGAAACTCATTACCAAAGGTCTTAGCTGGATTTGCTTTAATTACACTGCTAACAAGTTTTACATTGGTAAGAATGAAGACAAGAGATACCAAAAGACCAATGGTATAAGTCCACTTGTTCCCCATATTGGGAGCAAGGCCTAGAAGGTTTTGAGCTTTTGAAACGTAATCCTTTCCACCCGTAAGCATTACTGCGAAGAGCATCAGAATAACCACACCACCCACGTAGACCATGATTTGAGTCACGGCCACGAAGTCAGCACCCAAAGTTGCATAAAGTCCTGCAATCCCGATGAGAGATCCCAGAAGGAACACACATGAGTGCATAATGTTTTTAGTTACAGCTACGGCAATTGCACAGCCAATAGTAAGAAGTGCTGATAGCCCAAAAAGGATTTGTATAAACATGTAAGTTCCTTATTAATGACCAAAGACCATATCGGCCATAGATTTTCCATTGAAAACTACTAACCAGATCGCGCATCCCACTAAGTTCAAGATCGCCATAGGAGTAAGATACTTCCAGCAAACAGACATTAATTGGTCAACACGAAGTCGAGGCAGGGTCCAACGGATCCAGATGACTACATAATATAGTAATAATGTCTTAGTTAAGAAGATAACGACCTCGATGATTTGGATCGGAATGATATCTAACTTAATATCGACCGGAAGGTTTGAGCCTCCCAAGAAAAGAGCTACTGCTACGCCGCATACAACAAAGACTTCAATATATTCGGCCAGCGCGAAGAAACCAAAGCGCATACCTGTGTACTCTGTATGGTAACCAGAAACTAGTTCTGATTCTGCTTCGGGAAGATCGAAGGGAGCGCGGTTAGTCTCAGCTAGTGCACCGGTAAAGAAGACAAAGAAGGCAATGAAGGCAAAGGGATTGTGGAAGATAAACCAATTGATCGGTAAACCTTTCTGCATGCCCACGATAGTTCCAAAGCTCATTCCTCCAGCTAGCAGAGTGATGGCCAGAATAGAAATAGTAACGGGAATTTCATAGGAGATGATCTGAGAAGCTCCACGCATACCACCAAGCATGGACCACTTAGAGTTAGAAGCGTAACCACCCAAAAATACCGCTAGACCAACAAGTGATGAGATTGCGATGAGATAAAATACACCGACGTTAAGATCGGCCATCGCAAAGCCTGATGAAAAAGGAAGTACTGCAAGAGTTGCAAATACACCAACAAGTGCCAACATCGGGGCTAGATAGAAAAGCATTTTGTCAGCAGTAAACGGCATGACATCTTCTTTTGTCATCATCTTCACACCGTCAGCAAGGAATTGAAGAAGTCCGTAAGGTCCAACACGGTTTGGACCAATACGTTGCTGAAGATCGGCTGAAATCTTTCTTTCAGCATAAGTTCCAAGGCCCCCGATGGTGGCACAAAGACCTACTATAATGAGAGCAACAATGAGAAAAATAGTGAAGGCCAGAAGTCCTTGATTATTACCAAAGAGAGCTAACAAGCTGTCATAAAATTCATATTGAGAGAGGTAACTGACAACGGTTTGATTCATATGCTGAGACCTTATTTATTATTATCGTTAAGAGAAACTTGATAAGACTTAACCCAGTCCAAGTCACCTTTTTTCCAACAGTATGCAATTCCTTCAATAAGAATTGAGATAAAGCTTAAGAAGATAATCAGAGCATAACCACCCTGGCCCATATCATTCATCTCTCTGAAGATAGATGCCACCGGGAACATAAGCACTGATTCAACATCAAAAATAATAAAGATAAGTCCTACTACATAAAAGCGTACATTGAACATGGACCAAGCTGAACCTACAGGTTGCTCACCACACTCGTAAGGAGTAGATTTAAGATGCGATGGTTTCTTAGGTGCGAGGATAACAGAAGCAAAATGTCCTCCCCAAAAGAGTAGAACCGCTATGCTCATGAGGATAACGATGGGCATTAAACCATCAAAGGTAGCTGGTATCATGGAAGTCTCCACTGCTATAGGATCTAAAAAAAGTAGTTTTAAGATACAAAAGATGTTGAAAATAGGAAAGATGTTATTTTAAAAGTCTGCAGGTTACAAGCTTAACAACAAGACGCAGCAAACAGAATGAAAGCTTAACTTTTTAGTCGGAATAATAGATGAATTTATTTAACAGCATTCAAAACAAGCTTCACTACTGGCAAACTCAACAAAAAGAGCTTTCCATTAAGGGGATCTCTCCTAATCAGTGGTGCCTTCTTGCAGGTAGTTATTTTGCCCCTACGCTCTTTAACGAGACGCATCTCTTAATTTGTTCAGATAATGATGAAGCCGAAGAGGTTTATGAGGCCCTAAAGCATTCAAAAAATGTTTATTTTTACCCGGGGCACAACCACTCCTTATATAGCAGTATTCTCTCTTCCGAAAGTTCACTGCTCCAAAGATGGACGGTTCTTCAGAATATTCAAAAATATTCTCCTTCGATTATTGTTACCACTTGGGAAGCCTGTCTTCTACTTGGTCCAACTCCCGATTTTTTCTCTAAGAATTCATTCACCTTCAGAAAAGATGACATCATCCCACCTCTGGATCTCGCGAAGCGCTTAACTGAGATGGGCTACTTTCCATCCAGCACCATCGAAGAACCTGGAACTTTTTCCAGAAGAGGGGAGATATTTGATATCTATCCCATTTCACATTCCCCGGTACGACTTCAGTATTTTGATGACCTGATTGAAGAAATTTTTGCAGTTGATACCGACACTCAAAAAACACTTAGAGATGTGGTATTCAATGAAATTTCACTGGTGCCAGGAGCCGGATATCTCACTAGAGAAGAGAATGTATCTATTCTAAGAACCAAGATTCCTCAGGCACAACCAGCATTTAAAAATAAATATGAAGCAAGAAAGCAGCTCTTTCAAAAAATTTCTGAAGGCCAGCTCTTTGATAATTATCCCGCTTTCGTTCCACTTTTCTTTGCTGAGCCGTCTTGCTTACTTCATTTTTTACCAAAGCAGACCAAAGTAACCTTTATCAACTACGATTCCGGTCAGAAAAATTACGAGCTTTATCTGGCCCAACAAAAGGATGATTTCGAATTACTAACTAATGATGTGGAAAGCTCATCTTTATTACCAGCTCCAAACAACTTCTACCTTGAAGGAATGCCAGATATCCCCTTTAAGATTTTGAAAGTAGATCAACTTGACATTTCAGTTAATCTTGATACTCCTTTTGACAGCGAACTCCATCTAAATCTGGAAAAGCTTAGCACTCATATCAAGACGCAACTTCAAAAACAGGGCCCGATACCTGAAGGAAAATTTGAATACATCAAGGCGAGCTTAAAAGCTTTGAAAAATGAATTACAACGCTCAGGCCATCTAATAGTTAGTTATAAAACAGAAAGTGCACGACAAGAGCTTCAGTATCTTTTAGACGAAAATGGACTGGGTGAACTAAACGATAGGCTTCATTTTGTTAATGGTAAACTAGATGAGGGATTTTATTATAAAAATGAACATACCTTCGTTCTTTCTGAGGCTGATTTTTTCGCCATCAAAAAAAAGAAAACTAAAAAAATTAAAACGGTTAATAAAGATCTNNTTTGCGGAACAATTAGCGACTCTAAAGATCAATGACTATGTCGTCCATCGAGACTTTGGTATCGGTGTTTATAAAGGACTTGAAACTATTCAGGCGGGAGATCAACAAAGTGATTACTTAGTTCTCTTATATGAAGACAATGATAAAGTTTATGTTCCCGTTTATAAGCTAAATCTAGTTCAAAAGCATGCTGATGCTTCTTCTGGACTCAAGGTCGCATCGCTTAAATCAAAAAAATTCTCTGAGCTTAAACAAAAAGCTAGAGGTTCTGTTAAAAAACTGGCTTTCGATTTATTAAAGCTTCAAGCAGAAAGAAAGCTAGGAGGCGGATTCCCTTATTCTCCCCCCGACCACATGTTTAAGGAGTTTGAACTCTCATTTGCATTTGAAGAAACTCCCGATCAGGAAAAAGCTATTCAAGATGTTTTAGAGGATATGCAACAACAGTATCCGATGGATCGTTTGGTATGTGGAGATGTGGGTTTCGGAAAAACCGAAGTTGCTATGAGGGCAGCCATGAAGGCAGTCCTGGATAAAAAACAGGTTGTGGTATTAGTGCCTACAACTGTTCTGGCCCTTCAACATTACCATTCTTTCAAGAAGCGTTTTGAAAACTTCCCGGTAAATGTGGACTTTATTTCTCGCTTCAAGACCGCCAAAGAGAAGACTCAAGTTTTAAAAAAGGTTACAGAAGGAAAGGTCGATATCTTGATTGGTACTCATGCCGTTCTATCTGACAAACTCGAGTTTCACGACTTAGGACTTCTTGTCATCGATGAAGAACATCGTTTTGGAGTGGCCCACAAGGAAAAGTTAAAAGTCTTGAAGACGGGAGTGGATGTACTCACCATGACGGCAACTCCCATACCAAGAACTCTTCAGCTTTCTTTTCTTGGTATCAGAGATCTCTCTCTCATTCAAACGGCTCCTCCTAGGAGACAGGCCATCAAAACTTATATCATCAAAGATGATGATCTCACACTCAAGTCTGCTATTGAGAAAGAGCTGGCTCGCGGGGGTCAGATCTACTATGTACATAATAGAGTTCACGATATTGAAGAGCATGAAATCTACTTAAAGAAACTGGTTCCCAAGGCCCGCATTAGCGTTACTCACGGACAAATGAATGAGCGGGAGCTGGAAAAACGTATTAATGATTTTTATGACCATAAGTCAGATATCTTACTTGCTACCACCATTATTGAATCCGGGATCGATATTCCTAACGCCAATACCATGATTATCGACAGAGCAGACACCTATGGTTTAGCCCAGCTTCATCAGTTAAGAGGAAGAATCGGTCGTTCTGATCGTAAGGCCTATGCTTACTTTATGGTTCCTGGCACCAGACTTATCAGCGAAACCGCCCAAAGACGTTTGCAAGCATTACAAACTTATGCCGAAATGGGTTCAGGATTTGCACTGGCTTCTTCCGATATGGAAATTCGTGGAGCGGGTGATATTCTGGGAGGTGAGCAATCAGGCCATATTGAATCTATTGGTCTTGAATTTTATATGGATCTCTTGCAAGAGGCTATTCAGGATATAAGAGGTGAGCAAAAGGTTTCTGTCAAAAATATTGAAATCCAGGCTCCATTTTCCGCTTATATTCCCAATAACTATATCAACGACCATGCCCTTCGCCTTAAATACTATAAACGTTTATCCAATGCTAATGAGGCTACCAGGCTAGAAGACATCATCAGTGAAATCACGGATGCCTTTGGTTTGACACCGAGAGAACTGGAAGCCCTTTATTCCATCCTCAGATCTCGCGTGACCATTCAGCCACTAGGTATACGACTGGTAAAAATTGCTGGTTCCAATATCCATCTCTATTTTGATCAGGAAATACTTAATCATAATCATCAACTAAGAGATAAGATGCTGAACTTTTTCATGAATAAGCCCAAATTATACAAGTTAAACCCCGATACCTCGGTAACCTGCCTCTTCAAGGAGAGCATTACTCATCATATGTTATGGGAATTCTCGAAACATATTGCAGGGCAAATGGGCGTATGTTAACGTTTTTACTAGATCACTATTCAAACCAGGGACGTGTATGAAACCAATTTCGTTTGCACTTTTGGCGGCTATGATGGCCCTACCAGCATTCGCTCAGAATAATCAAGTTGTTGCTACTGTTAATGGAAGAGCCATCACCAAGAAACAGTTTGAAGAATATCATCTGCAGAATTTGAAGTTCGTCGGCCAAAGAAAGATTACCAAAGAAGTATCGCTTCAAGATTTAATCAATCGTGAACTAGGAATCCAGAGAGCTAAGAAGACTGGGTTGGATAAAGACCCAACGGTAGTTGCAAAACAAGAAGATATTCTTTACCACGCTCAAATCTCAAAAGATTTAGAAGATGAATTTAAAAAGATCTCTGTTACCGATGAAGACGTGAGAAANNGAAGATGTAAAAGCTGCTTTCTCTCAAAGTATGGACATCTATGCTCAACTTGAGAAGAGCCCAGAAGATTTTGCCAAGCTTGCCAATAAGTTTTCGCAAACCTCAGCTGCTCCAGTCGGCGGAGACCTGGGCTTCCAGCCGCCAACCCGTCTTGCTCCCGAGTATTATGAAGCAATCAAGGGTAAGAACGTTGGTTTCATTTCTAAGCCTGTTAGAACCCAGATGGGCTATCACGTTATCCGGGTCTTGGGCATTAAGTCGTACGATCAGATCGACAAAAACTTGTACAAGAAAATTATTTACGATAAAAAAAGAGACACACTAATCGAGAATTACTTTAGTAATCTCGCTAAGGGTGTAGATATTAAGACTAACCCGAAACTTTTATAAGATTAATTAGTGAAAATATTATTCCTGCTATTCATTTTGGGCCTAAGTTCTGCTTGGGCCCAAGACACCCTGCTCGATAAGATCATTGCTGTCGTTAACACCAAAGTAATTTCTCTTTCAGAAATCAACCGAATCGAAAAAACTCTAGAAGCCAGAAGAGAAGTTTCGCCTATGATCTATAGTAAGGCGAAGTATACTCAGCAAGAGCTCCTGGATATCATGGTGAGAACTTTTATCATTCGCGATAAAATCAATGCCCAGGGTTATGTTATAAATGATGATGCGGTGGAATCGAGAATTAAGGCTACCGAAGAAAGGCTTGGACTCAAAAGATCTGATCTCCTTAGTTTCTTAAAGAGTAAGGGCCTGACCTATGAAGAGTACTTTGAACTTATTCGCGAAACCATGGAATACAATGTCTTTGCTTCCCGAATCATTGCTCCTCTTATTTCCGTAACTGAGCAGGAAATTAAGAATGAGTACTATCGTCGTAACTCATCCAATAATGCTCTTTCGTTTAAATATAAATTAGTCGATTTCTATATCTCTGAAGATTCCTTGGTGGATAAGAGCGAGAATAAGTACATTGCAGTACTAAAGGACTACCAGTTAACGGGCAAACTACCTGAAGAGTATAAAAATCTTGAAACCAATAATTTGGATGACCTCAACGAAGATGGTCTTGCTAAAGATCTAGCAAAGGTTCTCAAGAATACTCCTGAAGGAACATTTTCTAAGCCTATTAACCTTGGTGGATATATCCATGCTTTCTATGTGCAAAAGAAAGATCTCGTGGAATCTCAGGATTACTTAAGTGAAAAACAGGAAATCCAGAATGATATCTTTATGACGAAGGGAAGTTCTGTTACCGACAACTGGTTTCATAGAGAATACTCAAACTACTATATCAAAAATCTTTTGTAAAAATGCAGATCTATATTACCCAGGGCCATGAGCAAGGGATAGGGTTAGAGGTTTTCTTCAAAACCACGCTACTATTATCTCCAAAATCAATCTCTCGGGTTACGCTTTTGGCCTACCCAAATGCAGTGGCTTCCACACTTAATAGCCTTAAGTTACCTTTTGAAGTTTCACATGATGAAATCATTATCGCTGGTCGAGCAATAAAGACAATTTGGCTCAATGAAGTAAATTATTCACAAAGCTTCACATCTCTACAGAGAGGAATGAGTCTGGCCGAAAAGGGAGGTATACTTTTTACCTTACCCACTTCTAAAGATCAGTTTCCAAAAGGGGCAGGGCATACAGAATATTTCAGGACCCACTATGAGAAAGAAGAGCTCGGCATGTACTTTTCTTCTCCCACAATTAAATTATTACTAATTTCAGATCATATTCCTTTATCGCAAGTCTCTACTAGCTTAACGGAAGAAGTCATTTATCAACGCTTGAAGTCAGCCTTGAAAAGTTTAAAGGATTGGCGTTGGCCTATCGATCAGGTCCTCATTGCTGGATTTAATCCCCATGCCGGGGAGAAAGGTCTTATTGGCGATGAAGATGAGCGCGTAAACATGGTTATTAATCGTCTAAGATCTGAAGTTCCTTTTAAAATGTCAGGGCCTTTACCAGGTGATACAATCCTTCTTGAGAAGCGATCTAATGATGATCTTTTAGTTTATCTTTATCACGACCAGGGACTGGGAGTTTTTAAAGGAATTCAAGGATTCATCGGCTCCAATATTACCCTCGGTCTTCCTTATCCAAGGTTTAGCCCGGATCACGGAACCTCCTTTGGGTTATATGGAAAAAATTTGGCCGACTACAGGGGATGCGCTTACTCCTTAAAAGAAGCTTTTTTTCTATTGGAGAATCTGGCAGATGGAAAAAATACAAGTAACAAAAGCAAAAGTTCATAATTTAAAAGACGTCGATGTCAGTCTTCCTCGTCACTCTTTGACCGTCATCACTGGGCCATCTGGATCAGGAAAGTCATCTTTAGCATTTGATACTATCTATGCTGAAGGGCAACGTCGTTATATGGAGTCTCTCTCCAGTTATGCCAGACAATTTATTGGGCAGATTGAAGCTCCAGAAGTTGAAAGTATCACAGGGCTCTCTCCTGCAATTGCAATCGATCAAAAATCCACAACGAAAAATCCTCGCTCTACCGTAGGAACTATTACGGAGATTTATGATTACTTAAGACTTTTATTTGCTCGCTTGGGTGAAGCTCATTGTCCTGAAACTGGGGAGAAAGTATCAAAACAATCACCTCAGCAGATCGTTGATCAAATTATGAAGTTTAAAAATGGGACTAAACTTCAAATCCTTTCTCCCGTTATTCGAAATAAGAAAGGAGAGAACAAGGAAGAGCTCGGTAAGTACACCAGTATGGGCTTCTCCCGCATCCGCCTTAATGGCGAAATTATGAACCTGGATGAACAAGTAAGTGTTCATAAATCAAAATATAATAATATCGATGTCGTTATTGATCGCCTCGTTATGAAAGACGGTATCAAAAGCCGTCTTACTGAATCTGTAGAACATGGGCTAAAACTCTCTGATGGCTATCTCGTGGTACTTGCCAATGAGGAGGAGCATTTTTATTCTGAAAAAAATTACTCATTTAAATCTGGAAAGAGCTTTCCGGATTTAGAACCTAGACTCTTCTCCTTTAACTCACCCTTGGGAGCATGCCCCGTTTGCAATGGTTTAGGGATTTCTAAATCTTTCAATGTAGATGGACTTCTGATGGATGAGACACTCTCACTTGAAGAGGGGGCCATGCCCATAGTTAAGAAGAATAGCTTCTTACTCCAGATGGTAAGATCGGTGGCAGTTGCTGAAAAGGTCGATATTAATAAACCCTACTCGAAGCTTACGGATAAATTCAGAAGCCTTCTCTTTTATGGCGGAGATAAGGTTTATACTTATAAATTCGAGTCAGAAAACTCTTCCTGGAACTTTAAAAAAGAATTTCCAGGAGTCGTGGCCTGGCTTGAGAAGAAGTACAATGAATCAGAGTCTGAACGAACAAGAGCAGATTTAGAAGAATTCATGATTATTAAGAAGTGCTCAGCTTGCAAAGGAAAGAAATTAAATCCTTTCGCCTTAGCTGCTACCATTAATGGACGATCCATTACAGATGTTTGTGATCTCTCAATTGCTGAAGCGGCTGAATTCTTTCAAAGCTTAAAATTCACAGGAAATCAGGCAATCATTGCTCACAAAGTTATGAAAGAAATTAGGGACCGCATTCAGTTTCTTTTAAATGTTGGATTAAATTACCTCACTCTTAATCGAGATGCTATGACCCTTTCTGGAGGGGAGTCTCAGAGAATCAGGCTTGCTACCCAGATTGGCTCGGCTCTTTCTGGAGTGCTCTATGTACTGGATGAACCAAGCATTGGTCTTCACCAAAGAGATAATGAGAAACTTATTAAGACTCTTTTGGATCTCAGAGATATCGGCAACACTGTTCTTGTTGTTGAACATGATGAAGACACCATGATGGCTTCTGATTATCTCATCGATATGGGTCCCCTAGCGGGTATCCATGGAGGAGAAGTCGTTGCCGCTGGCACACCGGAAGAAATTAAGAAAAACAGTAAATCGATCACCGGCAAGTATCTTTCAGGAGAACTTAAAATTCAGGTACCTAAGGAAAGGCGCCAACTCAAAAATAAGATAACTTTAAACCGGGCACGTGAGAATAATTTAAAAGACGTAACCCTTAATCTTCCCTTAGATGGACTTACTTGTATAACCGGTGTTTCCGGTTCGGGAAAATCCACTCTGGTTCACCAGGTCTTAATACCTGCCATAAAAAATTATCTTTCTCGTGGCCGACGAGGATCTTCTGCTAATTATCACTCCATCTCAGGTGTAGATAAAATTCAGTCCCTGATCGAGTTAGACCAGTCTCCCATTGGAAGAACTCCCCATTCCAACCCAGCTACCTATACAGGGTTATTCGATGCTATCAGAAATATCTTTTCCATGACTAATGAAGCCAAGGTCAGGGGCTATAAGCCTGGTCGCTTCTCCTTTAATGTGAAAGGAGGAAGATGTGAGACTTGTGAGGGTAATGGCATGCTCAAGATCGAAATGCATTTTTTGCCAGACGTTTATGTCACATGCTCTCAATGTGGTGGTTCTCGCTATAATGATGAAACACTATCAATTCTCTATAGAGGAAAAAATATCTCAGATGTTCTCAATATGAGTATTGAAGAGGCCGAAGGATTCTTTGAAAATCATCCCAAAGTTAATCGGGCGCTTAAAGTTTTGAATGCTGTAGGTTTGGGTTATATCAAGCTCGGTCAACCAGCTACAACTCTTTCTGGTGGCGAAGCTCAACGCATGAAACTATCTAGAGAGCTTTCTAAGTCGACTAAGGGTCCCACACTCTATGTTCTGGATGAGCCAACAACTGGACTTCACTTTGAAGATATCAATATTCTCTTATCGGCCTTAAATAAACTCATCGTCCAGGGTCATTCACTTTTAGTAATCGAGCACAATCTGGATGTTATTAAAACAGCTGATTGGGTAATCGACTTAGGACCCGAGGGTGGTAAAGGCGGAGGAGAGATCATTGCCGAGGGCACACCAGAAGAGGTGGCCAAGGTTAAAGGCTCTTTTACTGGTAAATATCTCTCCAAAGTACTTAAAAATCGTTAAGGACTTAGACTCAGTATTCCCGACTATTTAACACGTAAAACAGTGAATATTGACGTTAACAAGCTGCTCATAAAAAGTAGAGGAAGTACTCATTTCATAAGGCGGATCCATGAAAAATCATTTTCTCTTAATTTTTATTCTTATGTCTTTTGCATTCTCTTGCACCCACACTAAGAAAAAAGAAAAGCCCAGCAGAGACAATAGGGTAACAAGCTATATTAAGGAATTAAAAGAAAGCACAATGGCGCCACCTGAATCTGATTACATTACAAACTATGCTCAGTACCTCGATAGTGTGAAGAGGGTTTTTGATGAAAATGGCATGACAAAAAAATTCGACATATACATCGACTCCCTTAGAAATAATAATCAGATTCTTGCCCACGCCGAAAATTCACTTCCCCAGAAGTATGCTAATGAAAAAGGCAGAAAGGCCAATATCAATTCATCTGATTACAAACTATATCGAACTAAGACCATTACTAACCTTCATGATCGATTGAACCAACAGAGATCAAATAAACTAAGAATGGACTTGGGCTTTAAAATGTATTCGGAATTAGTGAGAAATAACCAAGAGAATTTGAAGCGAGACAGTGAAGGCAGACCAGAATATCTATTTCCTTTATAAAAAAAAGGCCCTCTTGCGAGGGCCAATTTAATTAACCAAGATTTGGCTTGATAAGGAACGCGATAACGAACGCGTAAATTACAAGTGATTCGATTAGAGCAAGAGCAATAATCATTGGAGTGAAAAGCTTGTCAGCAGCAGCTGGGTTACGAGCGATACCTTCTAGAGCAACAGAAGCAGCGCGACCTTGAGCGATAGCTCCACCGATAGCAGCAGAAGAGATTGTTAGAGCAGCAGCAAGACCAAGTACAGCATTAAGTTCCATAAAAATTTCCTTCCTTAAAAGGTTAAAGTTACTGTTTTCTACTTCTCCGGATTAGTGGTGCGCGTGCTCTTCATCATGATCGTGATGGGCAGTTGCTAGACTAATATAGACCATAGTTAACAGGGTAAAGACGAAAGCTTGCATAAAACATACGAAGAGACCAATAACATAAAACGGTATTGGTACTAAGTAAGGTACGAGACCAGAGAAGATGGAAAGAACTAAGTGATCTCCTTCCATGTTACCTTTCAAACGAAGTCCTAAAGATAGAGGACGAACGGTATGAGAAATAAGCTCAATAGGGAAAATGAGAATTGCCAGATACCAGACTGGGCCCATGAAATGCTTAATATGACCAACTAATCCTTGAGCACGAATACCTTGGTAGTTGTAATAAATAAATACAAAGATACCTAAGGCTAGAGTTGTGTTGAAGTTATCGGTCGGAGGCAAGAAGCCAGGGATAAGACCAATAATATTGTTTGCGAACACGTAAGTAAAAAGAAGCATGATAACGGTGTAGTATTTCTTAGCTTCTTCTTCGCCCATAATGTTGCGAGCAAGATTATAGATAAATTGCCCCAGAGCCTCGAATACATTTCGAAATGTAATCCCTTTATCTGGAACGATAGGATTCTTGATACCAGAAACTTTAGCACGATAGAAGACACCTTTAAGAATGAAAAGTAGACCCACTAAAGCGAAGGTAATTATGTGTTGCTTTACATGAAAGGCATGCTCAAGATGAGACATGAATGTATAGCCACTCGCAAGAGCAAGAGTTGGAGCAAACAAGCCGATTAACAGCGTAGAAATGCGCATCATGTGGAGGAACCTTTTTTAATAAACTTCCCAATGTTTTTAATACTTAAGGCTAGAATTATCAATTGAAAAATATAGATTAACAGGCCTTGAAGCACCTTGTTACTCGCAAATACCATCAAGCATATAAATCCAGCCGCCAGAAAGAGGGTTTTAAACAGAAAATAGAAGAAAAGCCGGCTACCCCGGGTAGAAGTACGGGAATTTATTCTATTATCGATCATGGTACTGAAGGCCTTTACCGTGAAATAATGGTTCAAAACCGCTGAAATCACGACAAAACTTAACCACCAGGCCTCAATAAAGTTTGGATAGCCTGCATACAGGGCAAATCCAATATTTATCAGGGAGCCAAAGGTGTAATTCCTAGAGTTTATTCTTTTTGTCCAAGACATTTTTCACCATAAGCCCAAGCATATTGATAACGACTACTAAAAGGATGATTAATAAAGCATTCCAGGAAATTACATCATTCTGAACCAGCTGGTGGAGCAAAAAGAAGAGCCCCACAATAGTCGATGGCAGTCCCAAGGCCAATCCCATAACAATAAAAAATTTACGCATGGGAGTTTCTTTTTTCATCTTTTTCGGGCCACACGACGGGCATATAAGGATTTAAGTCTCGCCCTCAAAACCTCTGGATTGGGGTAGGAAGGTAAAAGAGAGTAGTAAATATTATAGGCCTCTTTCAATTTTTCATTGGATTCATAGGCATTGGCTATCAGAAATTTTACTTTAACTATCTGATCTTTACGGCGCTCACGCTTTAGGTATTCCAGCCAGAACTCAACCGCTTTATCCCAATTTTTATTATAAAACTCAATGAGACCCATTTGGTTATAGGCTTCGATATAGTATGGGTTGGCCGGTTCACTTAAAATCTGATTGAAAATGATTCGGGCCTTATCATATTTTCCAGACTCAAAATAAGACTCACCTACCCGGAAGTAGTAGTAGTCATAGTTTTTAAGCTTGGGCTTAACCTGCATTAATATCTTATAGGCCCTTCTGGCTTCATCGTAATTCTTGGAAAAGCTGAAGTTAATATCTGCGATCTTCTCGAGCGACTTCACCTGCCAAAGGGGATCATCTACATTCTCTACAATGAATTGATAATACTTAAGCGCTTTTACCTGTTCATCTAGATAAAGATAATAAATCTCGGCTAACTGATAATTGATTTTGGTTTTAATGACCTTGGAAGGATTCTTGGTAAGAATTCTCTCGTAGAAATCTACAGCTTTAGAAAACTCCTGATTATCTACGTATTTTTGAGCAGTGAGAATATCTTGATTGAGTCCTGAGGTAAAATCACAAGAATTTAACCCCAGGACTAATATAAGAATAGATATTTTACTGAACAGGTGTTTCAGATCCACCATCAGTTGTTTCTTCATCTGGGTCCACAATCTTTTCTACTGCCACGACTTTTTCGTCAGGCTTAACGTTGATAAGGCGAACACCCTGAGTATTTCTTCCAAGAAGAGATATTCCGGCGATCTTAGTCCTGATGACCTGGCCCTTATCGGTAATGATCATAAGATCATCTTTATCAGTCACAGGTAAGATACCCATTATATCACCAGTTTTTTCCGTTAGCTTCATGGCAAGAATGCCCTTACCACCACGAGATTGCTTACGATATTCGGCGGCACTTGAGCGCTTACCGTATCCACGGGCAGTAACGGTTAAGATCTCAGAATTTTCATCAACTATTTCCATTCCGATGACGTATTCCCCGTCTTCTAAAGACATACCTTTCACACCCTGAGACACACGTCCCTGAGCGCGGCAGTCGTCTTCGTGGAAGCGAATCGACTTACCACCAGAAGAGGCAAGGAGAATATCTTTCTTACCATCGGTAATTCTCACGGCAAGGATTTCATCGCCATCGACAACCTTGATGGCCTTAAGACCATTCTGGCGCATATTTTTATATTCAGTTAATTCAGATTTCTTCACGATCCCTAACTTAGTAGCAAAGATAATGAAGCTTCCTTCCATCTCACGAGGAACGGTAATGATTTCTTTAACTTTTTCACCAGCTGGAACATTGATAATGTTGACGACGTTTCTACCTTTAGAAGTACGTTGCCCCTCAGGAATCTGGTAAACCTTAATCGAGAAGACCGTTCCCTTATCGGTGAAGATCATAAGGGTATCATGAGTGTCGGCGGTGAAGATCGAGGTGTAGAAGTCCTCATCTAGATCGGCACCTTTTACTCCTTTACCACCACGCTTCTGCGAGCGATAAGTATCAATGGCCATACGCTTCAAGTAACCTTTCTGCGTAATGGTAACGATCACTTCTTCGTTCTTGATAAGATCTTCCATATGGATCTCATCGGCCTGAGCTATGATTTCAGTTTTGCGGCCATCACCATAGTTTTCACGAATTTCAGTAAATTCGCCACGAATGATACCGCGAATTTCTTCTTCCGAACCAAGGATGCCTTCTAAGCGGGCGATCTCTCTCATAACATTTTCATAATCGGCGATGATCTTATCTCTTTCAAGGCCAGTCAGGCGCTGAAGACGCATATCAAGGACTGCTTGGGCCTGAATGGTTGAAAGGGTAAAGCGACCCATTAACTGTTCTTTGGCCTGAGCTGGACCTTCGGCTTTTTTAATCAGGTCAACGATTTCATCGATATTTTCTACGGCTATCTTTAAGCCTTCTAGAATATGAGCGCGTTCCTTGGCTTTCTTAAGTTCATAAGTCGTTCTTCTGATAACGATCTCACGTCTATGCTCGATAAAGCACTCAAGCATTTCCTTAAGGTCCATGACCCTTGGCTGACCGTTATA
>DFXX01000093.1 GCA_002381765.1 Bacteriovoracaceae bacterium UBA4097
CGAAATTTAATCAAGCTCTTGAGACGGCTCGTAATGTAGCTGTTACCAAGACGCCAGTTCTTATCTCGGGAGAGATGGGATCAGGGAAGAAAGCTCTGGCTTCCTACATTCATTCCAACTCCATCAGAAAGAATGCTCGATTAGAGATCGTAGATTGCAATCTTGATTCACAAACAGTCGAGAAAATTGTTCTTGGCTTTCGTGATGATGAGACAGGTCGTTTCAATCGTGGGGTATTAGAAGTTGCCAATGGTGGTACGGTAATATTTGCCAATATTGATGCACTGGATGAAAGTTTTCAAAAACGCTTGTATACTATTCTCCAAGAGCTTCCTGATTATGAATTAGACGTTCGTGTTGTCGCCACAACATCAAAGAATCTTTCTAAGTTAGTAGGCGCAGGAAAGTTCTCACGTGCTCTTTATACTTACTTCAACGGAGTCCAGATTGATATGGTCGCTCTCCGTGAAAGAGGGACTGACGTGGAATTGATTGCCCGCCATTTCATTGAAGAGTACGCTGCTGAAAATTCAGCTTCTGAAATTGAACTAGCTGAAGAAGCTGCTCGCAAATTATCTGATTACAACTGGAATCAGAATATCTCTGAACTAAAATCATTCATCCGCAAAACACTTTCTAATATGGAAGGATCTACTCTTGATCTTGTGGCGATTGAAAATGGTGAGCGCAAGGTTGAGTTCTCTTCCGGCGAATTAGATGAGGATGGCTTCAAACTTATGTCGCTTAAAGATGCTGAAAAGCTACTCATTAGAAAAGCATTGGTCTTCACTTCTGAAAACAGAACTCAAGCAGCAAAGATTCTTGGTGTTTCAATTCGTACACTAAGAAATAAAATTAATGAATACCGCTCTGAAGGAACGAGTTATTTCGTTAACCTTCGATAACCGGATTTATTGAGGTCACCGAATGGATATGAACGACAAGACATTAAAAGCATTAACGACGGCATTAAACTTTCGTGAGATGAGGCAAGAACTTATCTCCAGCAATGTCGCCAATGCCAACACTCCTGGCTTTAAGGCCAAGAAGATGGATTTCGAAGAAGCGTTGGCTCGTGCTCTGGATGTTGATGGACAAATGCAGATGAATGCAAGTGATGGACGGCATTTCAATGTAGGTAACGGTGGCTTCAATAACCTGGAACCAGAGGTCTATGATAATCCTAATGGAGTGGTATCAGAAGATGGCAATACCGTTGATGTTGAAGCTGAGATGGCAACCATGGCCGAAAACAAGTTGATGTACGATGCCCTGGTGCAGTTGATTAATAAAAAGATGGGTATCATGAAGTATGCCATCAACAGTGAAAAGTAAGCGAGAGGTTTTAGATGGATTTACTCTCTAGTCTTAGAATCAGCTCTTCGGGTCTAGCGGCCCAAAGAAAGCGTATGGAAGCTCATTCTTCCAATATTGCTAATGCTCAGACAACCAGAACTGCTGAGGGTGGACCTTATCGCAGGAAGGAAGTGGTCTTCGGATCAGAGCCGGCACGCGACACCTTCTCGGAAATTCTAGAAGGTGAGCTAGCAGAAAATGCACAGACTGTTCACGCTACCGAAGTCGTTCACACCGACAAAGTTGTTTTTAAACATGATCCCTCTCATCCAGATGCCAATGCCGAAGGATATGTGGCCATGCCGGATATCAATCCCATGGTTGAGATGGCAAATATGATTGAAGCCCAAAGGGCCTATGAATCAAACGTGACGGCCATTAACACGACTAAACAAATGGCCATGAAAACGCTCGAGATAGGGCGCTAAAAAGAAGGAATAAACGATGTCGATTAAGGATATTACAGGCTTTCAGCAGACTCTTGGGAATGCCGATGCCCGTGGCTGGAGTCGCTCGGTAGATAATGACTTTGGTTCAAAGTTTAATATTGAAACTCCTGGAGTTAGTGGAACAGAAGAAGCCGGTAAAACTTTTGGTGAATTTTTACAGGATTCACTTGGGAAAGTGAATAATCTTCAACAGGATGCTAACATTGCAATGGAGAAGCTTGCGTCTGGTGAAAGTCAGAATTTGCATGAAACTCTTTTGGCCGTAGAAAAAGCTGATATCGCTTTCCGAACCATGAATCAGGTTCGTACCAAAGTGATCGATGCTTATCGTGAAATTATGAAAATGCAGATCTAACTTAGGATGAGTTAGAGGCCCTATAGAATCAGGAGGATTCTTTGAACAGTTTCATTGAGCAGACAATTCAAAATTTCATCGATTTCTTCAAGTCGTTAGATATGACAAGAAGATTGGGACTGATTGCAGTTGCCGGAATACTGGTAGCAACTATGGCAGGAATTGTCATCTGGTCGAGCAAGACAGACTATAAAGTCCTTTATACCGAACTTTCCAAAGATGATTCGGCTACCATTAGTCGTATGCTTGAACAGGGTAAGATTTCTTACCAGGTTAAAGATGATGGGAAAACCATTATGGTTCCAGAAGATCAAGTTGAAATCTGGCGTCTGGAAATTGCCAAAAAAGGTGTGAACTTTACTGGTACTGTTGGTTATGAAGTCTTTGATAAGCAAGCCTTTGGTACGACCTCCTTTGTTCAGAAAATTAATAAGCAGCGCGCACTGGAAGGAGAGCTGGTTAAGACCATTATGCATATTAAGGGTGTCACTCGCGCCAGAATCCATTTATCAATTCCTGAGTCCTCTCCCTTTGTCTCTGAAAGAAAACCTCCTAGTGCATCGGTAGTTCTTGATGTTGATCGTGGTGTGACGATGACTTCAGAAGAAATTAAAGGCATTCAATCTCTCGTGAGTTCATCTATAGATGGTATGCGATCTTATCACGTTGTTGTTATCGATTCACGTGGTAAAAAACTCTCTGAAAATGATGGCGACCAGATGTCTACCGAGACAGCTAGTCGAATTGCTTTAGAGACTAAACTCAATGCTCAATATGAAAAGAAGGTCGAAGAAATTCTCTCTCGTGTAATTGGGGAAGGCAAGGTCATCGCCAAAGTTGCACTGAAAATGGATTTTACCGAGAAGTTTGAAACTCAAACAAGCTATGACGGAGAAAACTCAGCAGTTCATTCTGAAGTTCGAAATGAACAAAAGATGGTAGGAGTTCGTCCATCACCACAAGGTATTCCTGGAGCAAGATCTAATCTTCCAGGTGAAACACCTCAGCCAGGAATTCCTGAAACTCGCAATGATGTGGACAAGTCTCTTGTTACCAGAAATTACAATGTACCTACAACGGTAACCAAATCAAAAAAACCAACGGCCGATATTCAGCATATGTCGGTTGCTGTAATGGTCGATGGTAAGAAGGTTCCCGTTCTTGATAAAGAGGGAATCCCGATGGTATCGGAAGAAGGTATTCCTGTCACAAAATATCAAGCATGGTCAGAGGAAGAACTTCAGAACTTTCAACAGATTGTTAGTAGTTCACTTGGGGTAAATACCGCAAGAGGGGATAAACTCGTAATCAAAAATATGGAGTTTGCCAAAGAAGATCTGTCAGAGATGGATGCGATTATGAGAGCACGTGAAAATCGTGAACTCATGAAAAATCTCACCAAGTACCTCATGATCGGTGCTATAATTTCACTATTCTTCTTCATGGTTGTGCGTCCCTTTATTCAGTGGCTCACTGAGAATTCTGTTGAATCGATCGAAGACTTTCTTCCGAAAACCATTGAAGAGCTTGAAAAGATTCAGGCCAATCAGCGTCTACCAGGTTTAGAGGATGTCCTGCCTTCTATTGAAGATAAGCTGAACCCGGAGAAGATCGAAGGTAATATGTTGAGAGAGAAAATTATATCTCTCGTGGAAGCTAACCCAGGTAAAGCGGCTCAGGTGGTGCATGAAATGATCCACGCCGCAGAAACTCATAAAGAGATAGCTTAAGTAGGAGTAGTTTGTGGCCGAAGATAAAACCTTAGAACCTGATGTGCAGTATGCGCTACTTTCCGGACAGGAGAAGGCTGCGATTCTTCTTTCAGCATTAGGGCCCACTACAACCAAACTTATTTTTAAGCATATGAAGGATAATGATGTTAAGCGAATGATTAACACCATGTCTGCCTTATCAAAATCTCCTATTTGGATGGTGAAGAGAGTTTTAGAAGAGTTCTATTCATCTATCAATGAGGATAGCGAGCTTCTCTTCTCAGAAAACAAAGGTCGTGACTTCATCCTTGGAACTCTTGGTGAAGATCGCGCCAAGCAACTTCTGGGTCAGATTGTCGATGTCGGTAATTCTAATACGCTAGAATCTCTGGAGTTGGTTGATACCAGAACTCTTGCTAACTTCCTTATCAATGAACATCCTCAAACGATTGCGCTTATCTGTGCTCACTTACCAGTTGAGAAAAAAGTAGATGTTCTTAGAAAGCTTCCAGAAGGTCTTCAGGCCGAAGTCGTTCTTCGTGTGGCCAATCTTGACTTCGTATCTCCTGAGCTTATTGCACAGCTTGATGATGTACTTAAGACAGAACTTTCCACTCTTGGATCAATCGATACACAGCAGCTTGGTGGGATCGAGCCGATTGCAGATATGCTCAATCTTATGGATAAGACATCTGAGAAAAATATCATGGCAAGAGTTGAGGAGAAAGATCCTGAACTTGCCGAAGAAATTAGAAAACTCATGTTTGTCTTTGAAGATATGGTTTATGTGGATGATAGAGGTATTCAGGAACTTCTTAAGATTGTTGATAATCTGAAGCTTGTAACAGCACTTAAGACTGCTCCAGATGAAGTCAGAACTAAGCTGTTCAAAAATATGTCCAACCGTGCAGCGACTCTTCTCAAAGAGGATCTGGATGCTATGGGACCTACCAAGATTTCTGATGTGGAAAAAGCTCAGCAGGAAATCGTACAGCAGCTTAAAGATCTTGAAGCTAAAGGCAAAGCAGTTATTTCTCGCGGTGGCGAAGGCGACGCATTCGTATAATAGGTGGTTTGATTTATGCATAAGTACCGTGATGGAGAGATAACCACTTTTGAGTTCGCCGATCTCAATAGTAATCATGTCGTGACTCAGACTAAGTTTGAAAGCTTTACCTTTAAAGATATTAATGGCGAGCCCTTTAATGCTGATAGAGCGACCGATGAGACTATCCGTCAGGAACGCACCAATGAGAGAAATCATAATTTTAAGATTGATGGAATTGTTAGAGATTATCGTGGACTGAGCCGTCAGGAGCAGTCAGATCTAGAAGAAAAGATCCAGAAGGAAGTTCAGCTTCGTTTAGAAAGAGCTTATCAAGAGGCGTACGAAGAAGGACTTGCAAAAGGCAGAGAAGAAGGCCGGATAGAATCTCTTAAAGAATTTCAAGAAACTCTCGCCACTAAAATGGGGGAGCTAGAGCAAGTCATCACTCAGGTTCAATCCCAGTCGACCAAGATCCTTGATAAAAACCATCAAGAAGTTTACGAATTTATTAAGCGCTTCACCAAGTGGATTGTTCTCAAGGAAATCAATGAGAAAAAGTATCTGGAAAATCTCCTGGAAAAACTTATTCTTGAACTCAACGCCAGAAAAAATCTTATTATAAAAGTTGGTAAGGCCAATTTTGGACAAATGCCTGAAGTGGTAGCTGCTGTTGAAGCAAGACTTGGGCAACTTAGCAACGTAAGAGTAGAAATCGTTCCTGAAATAAATCATCCTGGCATAATTTTAGAATCAGAAAACGGATTAATCGATGGCTCATTAGAAGGGGTTTTCCAGAACATAGACAAGATCTTTGAACTGGTGGTCCGTAATGAATGAATCGAATCGTGACCTAAATCTAAGTGTCATTCTTAAACATATTGAAAGCAAAGTTCCTTATGAGAAGATAGGAAAGATCCTGGCCAGCCGTGGAATGGTTTATGAAGCTTCAGTTCCCAGAGCTGTTCTGGGAAGTAATGTCGAATTTGTAGCTGAAAACGGTGAGAGGAGTCTGGGTGAAGTGGTTGCCATTAAAGGTGCTAACTGCATGGTGATGCCCTATGATGAAATCTCAGGCATAAACTCAGAAACCAAAATACATCTAAAAGATATCGTAACAGAAATTAAAATCTCTTCCAACATGTTGGGTCGAGTGGTTGATTTTCAAGGTAATCCCATTGACGGGAAAGGCCCCATTGGTGGCCCTTATGAGAAACGCTCTATTTTTGGCGTTCCCCTAAATCCCTTAGATAGGCCTCCCATTCGTGAAGCCCTTGATACAGGCATCAATTCTATTAACTGTTTTATTACTGCCGGGAAAGGCCAGAGATTAGCAATAATGGCCGGATCTGGTGTGGGTAAGTCAGTTTTGATGGGGATGATCTCACGTAATACTAATGCCGATATTAATGTCATTGCCCTGATTGGTGAGCGTGGCAGAGAGGTCCTCGAGTTTATCCAGTCTGATTTGGGAGAAGAGGGACTAAAGCGATCGGTCGTGGTTTGTGCAACTTCCGATACCTCGGCATTGATTAGAATGAAGGCGGCTTATAGTGCAACAACGATTGCTGAATACTTCCGAGATCAGAATCAAGACGTACTTTTAATGATGGACTCGATTACCCGATTTGCCATGGCCAATCGAGAGATTGCTCTTTCTACCGGAGAGCCTCCTGGGCAGAAAGGTTATACTCCTAGTGTCTTTGCTAAACTTCCAAAACTAATGGAGAGAGCGGGAACGAAGAAAGGAGCCGGATCTATTACCGGTATTTATACTGTACTAGTTGAAGGTGGAGACATGGATGAGCCAATTGCAGATGCCGTACGAGGAATCTCGGATGGACATATTGTGCTTTCACGTCAATTAGCGGCTAAAAATCACTATCCGGCCATCGATGTGTTGGCTTCTATTTCGCGAGTAATGCCTAAGGTTACAACTAAAGAGCATAAGATTGTGGCCAGTCACTTGAGAGATCTTTTAGCATCCTATAAAGAAGCCGAGGATCTTATTTCCGTAGGAGCTTATGCTCGGGGATCAAATCCAAAGGTCGATAAAGCTATGATGATCTATGATGATTTGATTAATCTTTTAAGGCAACAAGTTGAAGAAGCTTACACCATAGATGAATTGTTTGATCGTATGCTTGAGATTGCTAGAAAAGCCGAGAGCGCTTCTGACCAGAACTATAGGTAAGTATGAAACTCTATAAATTTCGACTCCAGCCAGTTCTTAAAGTGAGAAAATTTAAAGAAGAAGCCTGCCGTATGGAACTGGGGGAACTTCTTAACGAGCTAAATCGAATAGAGTCCCAACTTAAACATGATAGACTGGAAATAGATAATTATTACGAGATCCAGGAAAAAGCTCTAGTAAATGGAATGACAGGTGGACAGCTTCAGGCTTTTCCTATGTTGGTTGCCGGAAAAAATCGCAACATAGAACTCCTACTGAATGCGAAAAAGAATCAGGAAGAAAGAATTGAAGATAAGAAAAGAGAACTCGCAGTCCTTAGGGGAGAGCTAAAGGTTATAGAGAATCTCCGTGAAAAAGATTATCTTGAATATAGAAAAGCGACTAATAAAGAAATAGATCAGAAGGTTGAAGAACAGACTCAGCTCTGGCTCCAGCAGGATGATAAGAAAGGCGATTTATGAAAATGCTCGTTATAATGATTGTTTTCCTATCTGCTTTGCAAACCTTTGCAGATACCAAGAAATATTCAGAAGAAGAGTTTATTAAAAAAGTTACTGAGGAAGTAAAGACTAAAGTCGAAACCATTAAAAACAAGTCTGTTACTGATCTCACAAAAGAGATTCTTGATAAAGAAGCCGAACTCCGTCTTAAAGAACTCGAAATACAAAAAAGAAATGATTCTCTGAAAGTATCTGAAGATGAACTTTCTAAAAAATATGTCGAGTTTGAATCTAAGCAAAGAGAATTTTTAGGCTGCCTTTCAAAGAATGAAGAAGAGAGTAAGGCGAGAATTGGTCAGGTCGTAGAAATGGTATCCAATATGAAGCCTCAGAAGGCGGCTGAAGTTCTTTCAGTTCAGGAATCTGATATAGCGGTTAGAATTCTTCAAATGATCAACCCTCAGAAGGCTTCAAAAATATTTAATTTCATGGATAAAGATGTTTCCGCCAAACTCCAAAAACAATACCTCCAAATGAAAAAATAGTAACTGGCCTACTTAATTGGTGTTAATCCTCTTTAGATAGATCTCATTGTAGAAAAACATAAATATATCCAGGTGATCTTTTAATCGGATCGGATCCTTGGTCGTGCACCAAGTTTTTCGAATAAGTCGATT
The DNA here is from genome assembly GCA_002381765.1 of Bacteriovoracaceae bacterium UBA4097. Lineage (GTDB taxonomy): Bacteria > Bdellovibrionota > Bacteriovoracia > Bacteriovoracales > Bacteriovoracaceae > Peredibacter. Next base: position 8,229 of record DFXX01000093.1, read on the forward strand.
CACATTTGCCCTCAGAAGGGCGCAAGTATGATTGATAATAAAGAGGGGATCATATTGGATCTTCTTAAGTTCGCCTTGACCAGCAACACAGGCACGTTCACTTTTGTAGGCCTGATGTCCTGCTCGTGGAAGGTACCCGTATATGAATCCAGGATATCTTTGATGCTCGTCGGTTTTGAATAAAACTTCCTCTGAAACAATGGGGGTAATGGATTTAAATAGTCTCGTGAGCCCTTCAAAGTGTTGATCTTTCCTATGGCCATACTTATTCACAGCAGCTCTAGCTAAGTGACCAAAAGCCGGAATCTGAGAGACTTCAAGAGCTAGAATTCTCCTTCGATCCTCGTCCACCGCCACTGTTACACTCAATGGCTTAAGTTTAGAATTCTCTTTAGTAATCAAGTCATCAAGCTGGACATTATATACTCTTCCTTTCAGTTTCTTCAGCTCTATCTCGTTTAACCTTCGACATTTTTTAGCTAGAAAGGGCAGCTTTCTTTCCACTGTTTTCTTGTGAACTCCAAGAAGAAGAGCGGATCTCCTCATAGAAACTCCCGAAGAAAGATATTTCAATAGTTGAAAGTTGATTCTTCTTTTTTTTTGCCGGTAGGTTTCAGAAAAGGTGGCATTAGAAAAGCGCAGACCACAACTCTTACAGCGGAACCGTTGCACTAGTTTAGAGTCTTCCTTTCTTCGAAATGAGCCATCTCGAATGGTGGTTTTGGGGAATGTGCAGTTGGGGTTGGGGCATATTCTGTTCATTCTTTGCTAGGTGCAAGGGATAGTCCACTAGAGGGTAGTGTAACCCATTAAATTTAGAGGGATTTTTTATTTTGCTAAAGAAAAAATACCTTTGAGAATGAGAAGTTTTTTAAACAGGAACACCATAATAGTAGGGCAGTTTTGGAAGTTTCTGCCTGGCTTCATTTTTGTACTCAAGTTATGGAACAATAGCTGTAGGACCACTTTGTGGAATTAAGGAAAGTAAATGATCCAGGCTGCTCAAATTAAACCGATCGATACCAAGGCCCTGAAAGGAGCCGAGGGCAAAGTCCAGGAATCTGGACTAGTGGATATCGAGTCCTTGCTTGAAGGCGCTGACTTCTCTAATGAGTTAGAAGCCATGATGAGTGGGGAAGAAGTTGTTGAGCCAGTAAAGCTCATAGCAGAAAATGCTGCTAATAAGCAGATGACAGATCAGATGCTGGTAGATCCGACTTTGCTTTTGGAAGGAATTCCAAAAGAAGGTCTTCCTAAGGCCGGCCATCCTGAAATTAATGGACCTAAAGTATTTGATCCAGCCTTGACTCAAGGAGTGGAGAAGCTGGTCCAACCTATGACTGCCCAGGCTCCGGTAGAGCTTACTAATGAGCAGGTTTTGAAGCTTGCCAAGGGTGAGGTTGCAGAGGTTAAAGCCGAAGTTACTCAAACACTTCTTAAGTCTCCTCAGTTGAATCAGGCAGGGCGTTCTCCCTCAATTGAACTGACTCAATCAGAAATTGATCCGCAGCTTATTAATATGGAAGATTTTGTTCTTCAGAAGAATCTGGTGAATAAAAAGAATCTTCCTATTCAAGGCTATGGAATGAAGCAAGAAGTTCAAAAAGAACTTATGAGTGATGGCCTTAAGTCTACCGAGATCGTTGCAGATATTTCAGGTAAAGAAGGAGCAGCTTCAAACTCCACCAACTCTCAGCAGTTTATATTAAATATGATGAGTGAGCAGAGTGATTCACCTAAAGTGAATGAAGCTCAGGTTACAAAAGTTTTTGATATGTCTCAGATTAAGTCTGGGGATTCAAACCAGATCATGACTCAGATTACTGACTATATTGCCCAGGCTAAAGCGGCTAAAGAGCCAACAGTTAATATGAGAATGAATCATGAACAGTTGGGGATGATTGACATTACTGTCAGCAAAACGGGAGCAGTAAATCACGAAGCAGTGGCGATTAATATTGGAGCTCACTCTCAGGATGGGAAAAGCTTCTTTCAGCAAAATTCAAAAGAACTCTTGGCCCATATGAGCTCAGCAGGAATTACGGTTTCTGATCTTAAAGTAGAAACACCTTCTCAACTCGCTAAAAATGATTTTGATATGAATCATCAAGGTCGCGGTCAGGGTGGACAAGGTGAAAGGCACTTCGGATCTGAACAGAATCAGCGCCGACACGAATCAGATCGTCGTCAGGAACTATGGAATCTTCTTAAAGACAAGGAAGCTGCCTAATGCCTGAAATCGGTCGTCCAACCACTTCTCAAGAAATGCAGTATCGTCAGGTGCAGATGGCTCCTAAAAGTCTTGCCGGAAAAGGTAAGTCTGAAGCTCAGATGCGTGAAGATATCATCAATAAGGCAACTGGCCAGAAACCTAAGAACAATGTGTTCAAGGAAGGTCCTCATAATGAAATGGGGAAAGACGAATTCTTAAAGCTCCTCACATTCCAGCTTCAGAATCAGGATCCAATGAATCCGATGGAGCAGAATAAGTTTACAGGAGAATTAGCTCAGTTCTCTCAACTTGAGCAGCTTTCAAATCTTAATAAAAAGTTCGATGAAGGCAATAAGACGCAAGCATTGCAAGATAAGTTCTATGCAGCTTCATTCGTTGGAAAAAAGATTGTAACCGCCGGCTCATCTTTAGATCTGAAGAATAGTGGCGATCCTGCTGATGTTCTATTTAAGCTCGATGGTGATGCTTCTAAAGTCATGGTGAGAATCCTTGATTCCAAGAATAACGTCATGGGCGAGATCTGGAAAGAGGGTATGTCGAGAGGCTCACATCAGCTAACTTGGGATGGTGTTGCCCTGGATGGAACTCCAGCAGTAAAAGGTAAGTATCATATCCAGGTTAAGGCATGGGATGATATGGCCCAGCCTGTAACGACTCGCACTGAAGCCACTGGTATCGTTGAAACAGTAACATTCGATGAAGGTGAGCCAGTTCTTTCTGTTAATAATCAAAAAGTTTATTTACGCGATGTCGTGAGTTTTCATACGCCAGGGACAGAAACACATCACTCGGCAACTAATACCGGCTTGTCGGGACAGAGTGCCCCGATGGTACAATCAAGAAATAGTGTTCCTTCACAGCAGGCGATGAATGCCTACTCTGAGAACGCAGGAATTTACGACTAATGAGTAAAGTAAATAATTTTTTGATTCCAAACGTTTCTTCACTCCCATCTGACGCAAGATCAGCGGAGAAAGCAAACGCCCTTAAAAAGGGAGAGCAGAGCGAGTTCAAGGGACTGGTTGATCAGTTAACGAATAAAAATCTTCGTCAGCCTCAAGTGAATGAGAGACATGTCGGACAGGAAGTCAGCGTATCGACTCATGCTATGAAGAGACTGCAGGAAAGAAATATTGAGCTTGATGGAAATGAGTACATGAAGCTTAAAGAAGCGATTGGTAAGTTACGTAGCAAGGGTGGACATGATTCTCTTGTGATTACACAGAAAGCTGCCTACGTCGTTGACGTAGACAAAAACACTGTAGTGACCGCCGTCGATAAGAACAATATGAATGAAAACGTATTCACGAAAATTGATTCAACAATTTTCATGATGTAAGAGTTAGGAGTAGGAGTTAGTTTTTAATATTAATTAAGGAATGAGGTTGGCTGGTCCTTTTCTGGAAGCCACTGGATGACGGTCTGTAGTGCCGAAATCCCCTCGCCACGGAGTCTAGGAGGGACAACATGAGTATTCTTTCGTCTTTTAACATTGGTGTAACAGGTCTTAATGCTGCTGGTTCAAGCATGGGTGTCATTGGTGACAACATCGCTAACGCTGGTACATTTGGTTTCAAGGGTTCTCGTGCAGAATTCCAAGACATGCTTGCCAATTCTTTAAAAGGCATTGATGGCGGAGATCAGATGGGTTCAGGTACAAAGCTTGCTCACATCACTCCTCAATTCACTCAAGGTACGGTTGCTCGTACAGAAAACATCACAGATCTTGCTATCAACGGAAATGGATTCTTTGTTGTCGACGCTCCATTTGGTAAAGGTTATACCCGTGATGGTTCTTTCCACTTTGATAAGGAAGGCTACATGGTTAACGGAGATGGTTACCGTGTTCAAGGTTTCCAATCAGATGATAAAGGCAAAGAAGTTACCAATGCTCAAGGAAATATCAAGCTAGGTAACACTACAATTGCTGCTACTCCAACTTCTGAAGTTAAATTCTCGATGAACCTTGATTCAAGAGAAAATGTAAAACTATTCGATCCTAATAATCCTGATAAGACATCAAACTATAATAGCTCTGTAACTGTTTACGATAATGTTGGTACTGCTCACCTTGTAACAACTTATTTCAATAAGCTAGCCGATGGAAACTGGGAATACCACGCAATGGTTGACGGTGGTGAAGCAACAGGTGGAGTTCCTGGAAAAATGATGGAAATGGCCAGTGGTCAGCTTCGCTTCAACTCGAAAGGTCAGTTAGAAGAAGAGATTCCAGGAAAGAATGCTTTCAACTTTAATAAAGGTGCAGCCCAAGGACAGAAGATTTCACTTAATTTTGGTGAATCTCTGAAAGAAGGCGGAACTGGTCTAGATGCAGCTACTCAGTATGGTTCTAAATCATCAGTAGCTCGTCATACACAGGACGGTTCATCAGCTGCAACACTTTCATCAATGTCTTTCAATGATGATGGTATCTTGACTGCTGTTTATGATAACGGTGAACAACGTGTACTTGGACAAGTAGCCGTTGCAAAATTTGAAAACAATGAAGGTCTGTTTAAGACTGGTAAAAACCTCTTCAAACAGACTCTTAAATCTGGTCAGGCAGCGATGGGTAAACCAGGTGCCGATGGTCGTGGTGAAGTGCTTTCTAAGTCGATCGAGCAGTCGAACGTAGATATTGCCAACGAGTTCATCTCGCTAATGGGTGCTCAGAGAAACTTCCAGGCCAACACTAGAACGATCACTACTTCTGATCAAATGTTACAAGAAGTACTTAATATTAAGCGATAATAGCTCTCTAGACTCCAACTCCTAAACTCCAAAGGGATCAGCTCTGCTGGTCCCTTTTTCATTTTGAACTGACCTACAATATTGGTGTTGAATCAGGCTTCACTTTTGAATCTTCATTCTCAAAGCAATGCCCACTACGTCCCCAAGAGCTGAGAGGCGATCAATTTGGCTCTTAAATCAAGGATTTTACTTAAGAAATAGAGAGTTCAACACCAGTGAAGTAGGGCAGTTCCTAGCCGTCATTGCCGATGGCCTCGACGGGGCAGGCGGCAAGGGCGTTTTCGGCGTCTTGGAATTCATCTGGAGTTTGAGGTTGAAGTTTGACGAAGGCATGGCCTTCGTCATCATTCATAGCAAAGAACTTGGGAGCTTCCACGCAACAGGCATCACAGGCAATACAAGAATCATCTACATAGTACTTGCCGAGAACATTTTCTTGAAAGCGCGCATTTTTATCAGCCATGGGAAACTCCTTAACTACAGCGCGCTAATTTACAACAATGCAGGGTTTGTGACAACCTTTGCTTTATTATTCATCATGCGAAGAAGCTCTTCCTTGGCCTCACGAGAAAGGGTCTGGTTCTGAGTGCTCCACTCTTTTTTAAGCTCTTCTGGCTTGATACTAGCGCCATCTTTTTTATTGATGACCTTAACCAGGAAGATATTCCCCACATTTCCGAAGTTTAGCACTGTGCCCGGGGAAGCTTTGAAGAGTTGATCAACTTCTTTGGGAGAAAGAGTATTTTGAGCAATTTCCTGCTCTAACTGATTAACCTCTTTATTTTGAATGATTTGTCCGTCGACCTTTTTAGCGAAGCTCTCAACCGTCTTCATATCATTCTTCTCGAGAGCCTTCATGAGGCGCTCTTGTTCTGAAGCTAATAGCTGATCAAGGTCTTGAGATTTTGTTTTCTGGAGGCTCAGGCGGGCAAGTTCAGGCTTTACACTCTCTAGCGGCTGAACTTGGGCTGCTTTCTTGCCTTCTAGATAGATCAGATGGTAGCCGAATTGAGTTTTAACTGGTTCGGAGATCTCACCCTGATTCATGCTAAAAGCGACTTTTTCAAATTCTGGAACCATTCTGCCGGAGGAGAACCAACCTAGGTCTCCGCCATTATCTTTTCCTGTTGGATCTTCTGTTTCTTTAGAAGCAATAGTTGCGAAGTTTTTAGGATTTACGCGGGATTTGATCTTTTGAATTTTTTCTAATGCTTTCTCATCTTCACGAATAAGGATGTGACGGGCCTTCACTTCTTCTGAGGTATTATACTTAGTGAAATTCTCGCTATACATGGCCTCCAGGTTCTTCTGGTTGTCTGGATTTGCGAGAAAGTCTTTAATTTCTTGCTCGCTAACAGAGATCATAGGGGCAAGGGCCTGACGGCTGATCTTAACGCCATCGACTACTACGGCATTATTTTTAAATTTCATCATGTCCTGAGCGGCACTTTCAGAGACCATGAGGGAAGCGAAGAGTTCGTCGACTTTTTTCTGCTTAATATCATTGGCCACAAGTTGCTCAAATTGAGTAGGGATATAGCCGTTTCCTTGCAGCATGTTACGGTAGCGGTTCACATCAAAGCGATTATTGGTTTGAAAATAAGGCATAACCTTGATTTCCTCCTTAACCTGAGGCAATGACACGACGACTCCCATCTCATCGGCAGCATTGAGAATAAGCTTTTGCTGGATCAGACCATTGAGGACCGATTGCTTAATGCCCATCTCTTCCAGTTGCTTTTGGGTCATTCCCGAGCCACCCATCATTTGGCTAAAAAACTCAACCTGTCGGTTCAAAGCACTCTGGTATTCTTGAGAGGTAATCGGAGTTCCATCTACTGAAGCCACTTGCTTGGAACCGGCCCCCATTCCCACACCATCAAAATTACTGAAAAGAAAGCTGGCAATGATGATGAGAAATAAAAAGGTAAGAATAAAATAAGACATCTTGTTCGCGAAGGCGTTTTTCATGAGTTTCCTTTGGAGAATAATGCAAAGTTATTTTATCGGGGAAGAGCGGATGAGGTCAAAGACTTTATCTTTAAACTTCGTTGGCGACGAGCAAGATTTGGATTACTCTTATGGGAACACTGCAAATAAGGGTCTGGCTTGAAACTGATCAATGAGTCTTCGAAGACTAAAATCGTCAATAATTTCCTCATAGGAATTTTGGCCATCTATGGCATTTCGCAAAAACGCTTCAACTTAGATGAGCCAACACTTTTTCAAAAGATAATGACCGAGGTCATTTCACCGGTTCAGGAAGGCCTAGCGAGTTCCAAGCAAAGTCTCTCTTCGCTCTGGGATAATTACATTCTTATCGTCAATACGGGTGAAGAGAATGCCATTTTAAAGAAGCAGATTTCCCGTTTGAAGAGTGACATCTTCAGCATGGAAGAAGTTCGAAAAGAAAATCTAAGACTCAAGCAGCTCCTGAACTATTCAGATGATATCGCCTCTGAGCGAATTCTTGCTCAAGTCGTGGGTTGGGACTCTGCTAATGAATTTAAAGTCATCAGACTTAATAAAGGTACAAATCATGGGATTAAGGTCATGTCCCCTGTTATTACCGACCAGGGATTAGTAGGCTATATCTATCGTGCCACGCCTAACTATGCTGACGTTTTGACGATCCTGGATCAGAACAACCGAATCGATGTGGTGGTTGAAAGAACCAGAACTCATGGCATCGTAGAAGGTGTATTCAATTTCAAGTGTGCTCTTAAATATGTCATGAGAAATGAGCCGGTAGAAGTCGGTGATAAACTTATAACTGCCGGTGTAGGGGGTATTTATCCCAAAGGTGTTAAGGTTGGTATGATCACCGATATTTCTAAGGAAAATTTTGGAATGACTCTCTCTATTGAGGTTGTACCTAGTGTTGACTTCGATAAGTTGGAAGAAGTTCTGGTATTAATTCCTGCCTCTCAAGATTCTCTTTCAATGGAGACTAAGAAATGAAGATGCGTCTCTCCCAGGTCTTAATCTCCTTCGCTCTCACGATGGCCCTGCTTATAGGTTTTGAAGTTATAACTTCAACCTTGCTTCCGGTTCTAGGTTGGATGGAGTACCGATTAACTTTCAATGTTCTGATTATTCTATTTTTGGCCATAAGATTGGACTCCCCTTTAGTTCCCTGGATGATCCTGGGTCTTCAACTGGTTCATTCGGCTTTTTCAATTGAGGGTTGGGCCTTAGGAACCTTGGCGGGTATTATTGTTATGATCTCGGCCAATTACTTAAAAGAACTTTTACAATTAAGTACCGCCATTATGACCATGCTTACTGTTCAGCTCTTTCAGATCATTTGGTTTGTGACCGTGACACTTATTATTTGTCTGAAAATTTCAAATTTCGACAAGTTTGGGATGATCATGTGGAGCTTCATACCGGGAAGTATTCTTCTCTCTTTGATTTCACCAATTTTATTCTGGCTCCTTCGTAGTATATGGAGAGTCCCAACTCACGGTGGATCACGAGGAGTAGAGATTTAGTTATGTTCGGTGAAGAAGAACTGGTCAAGATTCACAAAGAAAGAGCGACACTTATCTCTTATATCATAACCATCGCGTTTGGACTGGTACTAGCGCGTTTATGGTATTTGCAGGTTTATAAAGGTGAGACTCTTCATAATTACTCTATCCAAAATCGTCTCAGAAAAGAGGTTGTTTGGGCCCCTCGTGGCCTCATCTATTCCCGGGATGATCAGTTAATCGTGGATAATATTCCCCGCTTTGATGCTATCTTAACACCACAGTTTCTCATCGATTCAGATGATACATTACAGCGTTTGGCGAAAATCCTAAATACCGATGTGACTGAAATCCAAGGTATCTTAAAGAAGAATTCAAATCAGGCCAAGTATCGGCCGATTATCATAAAGAAAAACATTAGCTTTGAAGAATTGGCACAAATCGAAACCCAGAACGCCGATTTACCTGGCGTAAGTGTGGATACATTTATCTCCAGAGAATATCGGGATAAAGATATTGGCGCCCATCTTTTAGGATATATTTCTGAGATCTCTCAGGCCCAGCTACCAAAACTCAGAGAAAGAGATAAATCGGATTATCGACTGGGTGACTTCATTGGTCAGTTTGGTATTGAAGAGCAGCTCGATGGATATCTTCGTGGCGAAAATGGACATGAGTTTGTAGAGGTTGATGCCCGAGGAAGAAGAAAGCGCTACATCAATACTGATAATCTCTTTAAAGGTATTGAAGATGAAAAGCCATTATCTGGTATGAATGTTAAGCTCACCATCGACCGAGATATGCAGATAGCTGGCTTCAATGCACTGGAAGGAAAAGTGGGGGGAGTCATCGCCCTTGATGTCGAGTCTGGTGAAGTTCTGGCCATGGTTTCTCGTCCTTCCTTTGACCCATCTCAGTTCTCGCGCGGCTTAACAGCAGAATATTGGAGAAGCCTAGTTCAAAACAAAGAACATCCCCTAAGAGACAGGAATATTCAGGAACACTTCTCACCAGGATCAACCTTTAAGGCCTTTACAGGTATTGCGGCTTTTGAAGAAGGTGAGATTGATGAACATACAGAGGTCTTCTGTTCTGGTTCTTTCCGTCTGGGTCGCAAGGTCTATCACTGTTGGAAGAAGGGTGGTCATGGACCAACCAATCTTGTGAAGGCAATGCGAGAGTCTTGTAATGTTTATTTCCAAAAAGCTGCTAACCGTCTTGAGATCGATGCTTTAGCAAAATATGCCAAAGCCTTTGGTCTGGGATCTCGCACTGGAATATCTTTACCTCGTGAAGTATCTGGCTTGATGCCTACTCGTGAGTGGAAGAAAAAGCGCTATGGCCAAGAATGGCAGCCCGGTGAGACTCTCTCCTGCGCTATTGGTCAGTCTTATGTATTAGCTTCGACCATGCAAATGGCAGTCTCTTATGCGGCCATCGCCAATGGTGGAAAGATCTTTAGACCTTATGTTGTAAAAGACATCTTTGATACTAATGGAGAACTGGTTAAAACATTCACTCCACAATTAGTTTCAGAGGTTAAATTAAAAAACCCCAAGACCTTAAAGTTCATCAAAGAAGGCTTGTTTCAGGTGGTAAATAACCCAAAGGGAACTGCTTTCTATCGTAGGGGTCAAGGGATTATGATGGCCGGAAAGACTGGAACCTCTCAGGTTCGAAGTTCCAGTGCTGATAAGATTTATCAGAAGTGTGAGCTAATGGATTACGAAGCCCGTCACCATGGTCTTTTTGTTGGCTTCGCTCCCTATGATAATCCTAAAATTGCAGCGGCTGCTATTGTTGAGCATGGATGTCACGGATCGAGTGCCGCGACTCCAGTAGTTGAAGCGGTTATTTCCCAGTATATGAAAAAATATCATCCTAAGGTTTACTTGGAAAATCTTGAAAAAGATAAAACCATCAAAGAAAACTGGGGCAAGGCCCTTAAGGCCCAGGCAGCTGCTGCCGCTAAGCCGAGCGTTGAAGCTGCTCCTGCTCCTGAAGCCGGAAGTGCCACTGATGAAGAATAGGAGAGTTTCTTGAACCAAACATTGGTCCAATTTTTTAAACGATATGACTTCAGCTTTTTAGGAAGCATGTGTGCTATTTTTCTAGTCGGCCTTTTGAATCTTTATTCAGCCACTCATTCGCAAGCTCACGATGGGCTTAGTGAACTTTATAAGTCACAATTTCTCTGGTTTACCATCTCGGTAACTATTGCGGTTTGTATCAGCTTCTTCAATCCAAAAACTTTTGAGCGCTTCTCTTATCTGGCCTTTGCCGGAACTCTCTTTCTGGTATTTCTTGTTCTTCTTATGGGAAAAGTAGGAATGGGAGCTCAGCGATGGCTAGTCATTGGTCCCCTCCGAATGCAACCTTCGGAGTTTATGAAGTTAGGCCTAGTGCTATGTATGGCGAGATATTTCACGAAGGTCAATCCGGAAAGGCAGTTAGGATTTAAGGATCTTATTTTGCCGGGAATCATTACCATGGTTCCCGTTATCATGGTGGTGCTTCAGCCCGATCTTGGGACTGGTCTTCTCCTCATGTTTATTTTTTGCATGATTATTTTTTATAAACGACTTCGTTGGAAAACTATCGCTACTTTGGGAATCATCGGACTTGTCTCAGGTGTGCTGATGTATAATTTTGGACTCAAAGAGTATCAGCGAAAGCGAATTCATACCTTCATCGATCCTTATGAAGATGCCAAGGGATCTGGATACAATGCTATTCAGTCTGAAATTGCCATTGGATCTGGCAGACTCTTCGGGAAAGGATTTAAAAATTCTTCTCAGGCGTCTCTAAGCTATCTTCCAGAAAATCATACCGACTTTGTTTTTGCTATCTTTAATGAGGAGCATGGATTCTTTGGTTCGGTTTTCCTGATCATACTCTACATTGTCTTTTTTATGCGGCTCATTTGGTTAGCGAGCTCCGTTCAGAGGTTTTATGATTCCGTCCTGGTGATAGGAATTATGTCGATCTTTTTCTGGCATACCATCATCAATATGGCGATGGTTTCGGGACTTCTTCCCATCGTGGGTATTCCGTTACCTCTTATGAGTTATGGGGGATCCAGCATGGTGACCTTCGGAATCGGAGTGGGAATTGCTACTTCTATTTCTAATAGTCGAAACTTTTTCAACTGATTAAGCAGAATGGGGTCTGTCTATTTCTTAGACACTTTTACTCATAAAAGAGGCCCCATTTGATACTTTTTTTGGCAGCAATCTTGCGAGTAAGAGATGAAACTTCTCATAAGGGTTATGTTCATGAAACTGCTTTTATTGACCTGCTTGCTGCTAACTTCGATAAGTGCCTCCGCCCAGCAACATCCTTTTATGTCCGTAAAAGAGCGGCTTAGAATTCTTTTATGGATTGAGGGGATAGAGAGTGAGGGCGGCCAGGAAGATGTCAAATCAGTGGACTCCTCACAAGCAGTTGATCTCCCGGAAGAATTAGAACGAGCTCTTCAAAAAATGTAAGTTGATCTTTTTTCGGGTTATAGTATGATAGTCATACTATATGAAAAGAATTGCTAACATTGGAAGCTTACTAAAAAAGATTTACCGAGTTTATTCGGTAGAGCTCATCAAAGAACTTCAGTCTCAGGGTTTTAACGATCTTAGACCAAGCTTTCTTGAAATCCTTATGTTTCTTTCCGAAAATGACGGGCCTTCCATCAAACTCATCGGTAAGTCCTGTGGGCTTAAAAAACAAACCATGACCTCCCATCTAAATGAACTTGAAAAAAGAGGCTATATTAAGCGAGCTCATTCAGATCAGGATAAAAGAGAACAGTTGGTCTTTCTGACGGATTATGGTGAGAAATTTAAGCTCAATCTTCTGCAAGTAACTAATGATCTTGAGAAGCAATACACCACGAAGTTAGGAGAAGTTGAGCTCGATCGGGTGGAGATGATGCTGGATAATTTATACCGAGAACTTCTTGAGAATCAGCAGAAAGGCTCTCTCATTTAGGCCATTCGGCTTCTGACTTCTTCCAGTCTGTGTCCTCTCCAGTGCTTGTGTCCACCCGAGATATTATTACAATTGAAAAAACCATGTCTGACTAAAAATTCACAAGCAAGAACTGAATTTGCACCGTCCTCTGAAATGATTAGGATTGGTGTTGTCCGGGAGTGGATTTCCATATAGCGTTCTGAGAACTCTTCCCATGGAATGTGAATGGCTTCAGGTATTTGTCTGGGTGCTCTAAAATCCTTGGCACTGACATCAATGAAGATGAAATCAAAATCCTTGTTCTGATAATGTTTCCACGCCTTCTCGGGGCTTAAATCATTATATCTTTTACCATAGAGGATGAAGTCGTCCGGGACTTCCTCATGATTTTTAACTCTGACTAGATGATTTCTTTCGATTTGAAATTGCTGTTCCATTCTTTGTTCAAGGGCAAGAATCTTGCCTTCCAGTCGATCGATTTCTTTTTCGAAGACTTGGAGTTGATTATAGATATTGAAACTTTTCTTCTTCATTATTCACCTCTGCCCTATGATAGCAGAGGGAATGCTTCCTAAAAAAATGGGTAAATGGTGCCGAACTGAATGCGATTCACGATCATAGTTGTCAGAATAGCTCCGGAAACAAAGAGACAACCTTCATAAATTCCATAGCCTATGCTTTGTCTCTCAGTATCGATATTGTTTTCGTGACCATCGCCAACCTTGACCGGAAAAATTCTTACGAGTCCCTTTTTAAACAAGGGAAAGATAATCAGTGAAAGAATGGTCTTCAAGAGAACCTGAATAACATAAACCGTAATGTCGTAATGTTCCTGATCAAAACAGCTGGCTATCACTAGACCTGCTCCCAGAGAGAAGCCTGCATAGGAAAAGCAGAGGGAGAGATTTTTCTGAATCATAAGCCGGTTAAAAGAAAGTCGACTGATGAGTGTATAGTACTTCACCGAAATGCCGACAATTACCAGCATGTAGAGCCAAAGTACCAGAAGAATAACGATGGAATTTTCGGCTTCAACCATGACTGTTTTGAATAGATAGGCAATGACCACAGCATGGCAAAAGCTTATGAAGGCATAGCACATATTCTTGCGCTTTAAGATTTCATCCGTGTAGTCGAAATTATAGAAGACCACCGATTCGATGATATAGAGAGAGATGAGGTAAAGAGCAATTGCTACGGCTCCCCAAGTGGCAAAATGAAAGAGTGAGAGAAAAAAACCAGAAGTTTCATTCAAGGTAATTGAAGAGAAGATAATGGAAATGCCCACGACTCTTGAAAACAGATGAAGAGTATCGGCCGGATTCTCCGCTGGATTTATTTTCTTTAGAACCTGGCGCTTAACACTAGGGTAGAAAATCACATGGGCATATCGGTAGAGATAGATCATGAGACAAACAAAGCCAGCTAATAGGATTCGAATGAGGAGGCGGTCAAATATCTCGGCCATATTAATCCTTAAAAATTCTCTTTTAAATATTCTATCAGAAGTGTTTTCAATTCGACCTTCTTCATTCTGTCTTCTCGAAAAAAATGAGGAAAAGCTGCCCTGGTGACTTTCCCCTTGGTTCCGAACTCATTATTTGGACCATAGTAGGGCTGGCCCGCATTTGTTCTTAACTTCATTTCCTTATAAAACTCTTCATCTGGTCTGAATTCACCCCAGCCCAGGTAATTGGGAAGGTTTTTGAAAGATTTATTAAATCTCCATTCCATTTTTCCGTCGCGATTTTTTTTCCAGTATCCGTACTCAAGATCACCGATATAAAGACTGCCCGGAGGTAGGGGATTAAACTCCTCTCTTCCATCTGCTCTTCTGAATAATGAGAGGCCTATATTTTCCATATTCCTGCGGGCGAACTCTTTACTGGTTCTAACAATAAGGTCTTCGATATTTTCATAATCCGAGATCACTCGATACTTCTGGTAATAAGTTTTAATCAAGAAGCCTGTAACATGGGTATCGATCAGAATGAAGCTTGAGTTCTCTTTATCGCTTAGCTTGGCAAAGCCTTTTTCATTCTGCAGATAATGAACCCCTAATTCAGAGGGAGAAAGAGTCTTAGCAAGACCCAGGTACAAGATGACCAACATACAATAGAGAAAAAACTTATACATATTTAGGCCTGAACTATACTTAGCACTTGCTTTTGCTGAGATTCGGAGAGTTTGTCAAAATCGCAGTGAATGCGATTGACCGCATGAGACTCACTGTATTTTTGGAAGAGGTCGGTTGCATCCTGAATGTTCTTGATTCCAGTTGGACCTTTTGACAAAGAGGATTCTCTCATGACTTTCATAGGGAAGCTTTTTGGCGATCCCTGGCTATAGTACTTGGATAATCTTCCTGTTGAGGAGCATTTGATGTAATCCACATTTTGAGATTCGAGATAGCTTTCCAGAGTGTGCATTTGATTCAGGTGGGTTGATCCGAAAGTTTCAAGGATCTTCTTAGGGATAGAATTCATGACTATCCTTTGGGCCCATTCATTTTTGGACTTCTTCAGAACTTTATAAAGATAAGGATCATCATGATCAAGGTAGGCTTCGATATCAGCAGGTATAGCATACTCTTCACCACAGCTTTTAAAGTATCTAAGCAGCATCTGCTCCAAGCAAACAGCTCGGTAATGAAAGTAAACCATCATAAACATGTGAAAACGAGATAGCAGGAAATCATCAAAGGTCGAGATGGCCCTTTCTGATATACCGAGAAAAGCTTCATTATCGATATTACAGACCTTGAGATTATCGATAATCCAATCCAGATCAAATTTTCCATAGCTCACGCCGCAGAAGTAACTATCTCTTAAAAGATAATCCATGCGATCGCAATCCATCTCTGAAGAAACTAGCTGATGGAGAAGAGGAAAGTAGTTAATCCCTTTAACGGTAAAGTAGGAGGGATCGGTGGTCTCTCCCACCACTAATTCAGCGACTGCATTAGGATCTATTCCGAAGGCACTCTTTACTCCCTTAAAGGATTGAGTAAAAGAAGAATCGGTTATGGATTTTATCGTATAGTCTTCATGGCTCGCCTGACGATCGACCTTAAGATCTAAAAACCTTTTAGGCAGTTTTAATTCTGAAACCATGGGCATCACCGACTCAGTGGAGTGGCTGAGGGGGGCGTGTCCAATATCATGTAAAAGGCAACCTAAACGCAGGGTCTCTCTGAGTCTGGTGGTTTCTTTATCCTGTCCATGTTTAAACAGGGAATCAAAGACCATGGTAGAAATATTCATTACTCCAATAGAATGAAGATACCTGGTATGGGTGGCACCCGGGAAAACATATTCTGAGAAGCCCAGCTGCTTGATGTTTCTGAGCCTCTGAAAGAAAGGATGCTCTAAAATTTCAATTTCCGAATCATGGATTGCTATTGAGCCATGGACAGGGTCCCTAATTTCCACTCAATTCTCCACTCTTTCCGGTCTGAACTTCCCGGGCATACTTATGAAGCCAGTCAGAAATATCACGAGATTCATGCATTGGTTTGCCATCGATATAAAGGCATGGAACAGTTCCACGACCTGTATCTTTAACCAATTGCTCTCTTTTATGAGGCTCATCCATAATATCATAGTACACGACGCTATTTTCTAGACCGGTAACTCTCAAAGCAGAAAGGACAATCTGACAGTAAGGACATTGTGGGTAGTAATATAACTCGAGCTTTTTCATATAAACCTCTCTAAACAAAAATGGCTCCATCAGGAGCCATTTGTTTTTTATAATTCGTCTTCTTCGTCTTCTTCTTCAGCCACTTTCTTCTTTGGACCTTTTACGTATTCGACATCTTCATCAAGAACGTCTTCTTCTTCATCTTCATCTTCTGGAGAATCTAGACCTTCTTCATAGCCCCATCCATAACCGTAGGTAGCTTCTTCTTCTTCGTCAGCGAATTCATCTGCTGGCTTAGCAGCTGCTGGCTCTTCTTCTTCATCATCAGCATCAAATTCAGCATCAAAATCATCATTCAATGTATCTGAAGTATAATCATCCGAGAAAGGAACTGTTGAAGCATGAGCAGGAGTTTTGGTAACAAGCTCAGGAACAACGACTTTCTTTTCTTTTTTATCTTCTTTAGCTTTAGCCTTTGGAGCGGCTTTAGCTTTTGGAGCAGCCTTAGCAGCGCCTTTCGCAGGAGCTTTTTTAACTAATTTCTTAGTAGCAGCTTTCTTTGGAGCAGCCTTCTTAGCTACTTTTTTAGCTGTCGCTTTAGGAGCAGCTTTCTTAGTCGTAGTTGCTTTCTTAGCAGCAGCCTTCTTGGGAGCAGCTTTTTTAGTAACTTTTTTAGCAGCTTTCTTGGGAGCAGCTTTTTTAGTCGCTACTTTCTTGGCCGCAGTTTTCTTAGTGGTTTTAGCTGCCTTAGCAGGTGCTTTCTTAGTAACTTTTTTGGTCTTTTTCGTTGCCACAAAAGATCCTTTTGAAGATGGAGGTTTCTAAACACCACAATTATAAGTCGTAGTGATGGCCCTTATCAAGTGAGGAATACTTAATGTTTGATTGAATTCAAGTCCTCAGCACCGATTTCTTGAGGTGAAAGAGGATTAGCAAATGTATCTTGCTTGACCTGCAGATTGGTGCTTTCCACATCTCCCTCTGAGAAAATGAGGAAATTGGAAGTTTGTTGTTCACTATATCCTGCGCCACCCTTTACCGAATCTAAAGGAATGAATTTAGTAGAGTATGAGTTTCGACGCATTGTTTCTGTTATATCTGAGCCAGGTATTGGGTTTTGAAAAACTCCTGTGAAATCCACTCCTGTAAATGTCCCGGGGGCGTAGGCGGAAAAAGCTCCTAGAGATTTGGGACTAGTGGGAGAATTCTCAAAGTTTGGTTCATACCAGGAGTAATCAAATTTATAGTGAGTGCTTCGGAAAGTCTGATCAGCCGCAGGTGATTCAAAATACTGCAGAAGTAGATCGCCCAGAGGCTTGGGACATTGAGAGAGATCTGTGATGCCGTTAACATACTCAGGAAGGGTGGAGCCTCCATAGTAGAAATATAAAAACTGACCAGAGATACTACTGCAGCTTCTGGGCATTTGATCATTATCGCTGATGCCAAAATTGATATCGGCTACACCCTTGGCGGCAGCTTCATACTTTGGAATCGAGCCTTGTGCCACTCCCGCCGGGCGGGCAGTGAAGATTGCCCGAGCCGCTTGATTTAGAGAGATACGGTACTTATCAATGCCGGATTTTTGAGTTCTCATAAATTCAAAAATCGTTCTTACCACAGGTCCAGGACCGGACCAGAGGACATCGGCCTGGCCATTTTGAGCATAGAGAGGAGCATAGACATAGTTTTGATAGCGCTTGACCCCATTAGGCAGAACCTCTGGCTCCCCACTCACCCAGCCAAAGGAATCCATATTATTGGCCAGATTGAGGTCAAAGGGAGTAGGGACTAAGTAATTACCGGCTTCATAAAGAGTAGGTGCTCTGACTCTGGCTATTTCGTGATCCAAAGCTTCAGGTGAGACCGTTGCTCCAAGACCCGTTCCCTTAAATTTTGCGAGCTGATACTTGCTGAAAAGACCCACTTCCTTATCATCTTCTTCCTCGGCTCGTGAGGCGAGGGAATGAATAGGTTCTTCTTTTAGAGTGTAGCCGGTGTCTCGATAAGGGACTTGATAGTCGTAAACAAGATTAGGAATACCAAATTGCACACCCTGAGAATCAGTCACCAATCCACCGATAGGTTTTCCCGGCTCATCCAGCCAGAACATTGTTCCCGGACCATTAACGGGAAGAGGAACTCCTGGAATATATTCTCCTAAAACGAGACGACCACCACCACGCTTAGGTGTTCCCACGACATCAAGTGTTGTCATGTAGGGAACCGATCTCTTTTTAAGTCCATCGGTTCTACCGTAAAATTCCGGACGTCCTTTTGGTTGGGTAAAGAGCATGGGCCCGATTCTTCCTCCAAAAGGTTTGGCAGCCGCATAGGCAGTCATCTTGATATCATCATTGAAGGGATTAAACATTCCTTCAAAAACGGCTTCCCCTCTGACTGCATAGTAGGTCACAAGATCTGGATTCTTATAATAGCCCATGGGATATCCAGGAACAGGAATGGCGGCCTTTGAAACATCACAAGCACCGGAAGTTTTATCATCTGCTCGAGGGATCATCGCTGCATAAAAGATGGCGTAGTTGACCATCATGAGTTTTAGATCCACAAATTGCTTGGCATAGATTCTATCAGAAGGAATCAAGAGGTTACTGGCCGAGGTAATAGATTCATTGGTTACACTGCGAGGAGGGATTTCCGTTATAGTGAATGAATTTTTCATTTCATCCTGCTCGTAGTTTCCACCAATATTGCGATAACCCGCATAGAAGGCCTTAACGATTCTTTCATTCCCCAGCATATTCTCGTCAGTGATTTGCGAGATGGATTTTGAGCAGCTGATTTTATCCGTGGCCCCTGGCTGATTACAGACTCTTTGAGTCTCTGCCGGCCTGTTCATGGCTTTTTCTAAATTTCGAATTCTCATGGCGAGCTCAACTGCTTTAGGCCACGCTCCTTGGCGATTGGAAAGAATAGCGGGGCCTCTTCCAGAAAGAGTGTCATCAATTGGAAGACCCAGGACATTGTAGGCCCAGGTAGTGGCCACCAGCATATTAAGCTTAGTGCGATCGATACAGTCGTCGATCTTGGTACCAATCAAGGTGTCCATGAAAGCACGAGAAGCTTCTTCTGCTCCTGGTAGATTAGTAGAGCCAAACTCCGGTAGGCCGGGAATAGCATAATGGCGACAGATATTTGTCTCTGATCCTTCGATGTGAATACAGACGGCCGGTAGATTGTAGCGATCTTTTACAACACTTCCAGTGATGGCATTTCTGTCGGCCCGCATACGAAAGCTAGCTGGACCAGTGTCATTGCCAGTACCGGCATTATTGACGTCATCGATATTGAGATTTCCGATGACATAGTACTTATACATCCACTCTTTATAGATGTTTCTCATTTCCCAATTGAGATAGGCGATCTTGGTGAGTTGTCGTGCTTGAACGGCGGCTCCCGAGAAGGCGGCAGCATCGGTGGCGTTTTGCAGATTGATCTTGGCCTTAACAAACAGACCAATATTGATAACAAAAGCAATGATAGTTACCAGCACCACCAGCGAGGCAGAAAAAAAGATGCTGATTTGTCCCTGCTGAGAGGTGCTTTTTGTCACTAGCGCCATTTTGTTCGAAGTCAAAGTTCTAATATCACGTCGTTCTATTTTGGTACGCCTTTTGCGAGGTGTAAAGACATCCAAAGAATACCGATCTTTGGTAGTCGGACGTTAGCTGATTCGGTGTACCTCTCCTAGCTATCCCCACCCCAATTTTGCCCACCAAATTCTTCACCACCCTAGGCATCGCGGGATGCCTAGAGGCACGTCCACAGGTGAAGCCGAGGCAAAACTTGCTGGGTAATAGAGAGAGTCTAATTCATGATCTAATGATGACAGGAGATAAAATGAAAAAAAAGAATGAATCCCGTGATTGTTTCTGTGCTCTTTGCCGCTCACCTCGAAAACTTCGCTACTCTAGGCCCCTAAAGACGCAACATTACTTTCAGATTCTGACTTTAGCTCTCGTGGTGACCGCGATTGGTTTTCCTTGGATAAATTGGAAGGGAGTCTTGTCTCTGCCAGTAATTTGGGCCATCTTTGAAAGTATCCATAGCTCTCTTTATAGAAAAGAACTTCGCTGCCCTTACTGCGGCTTCGATCCTAGTTGGTATAAGAAGGATGTGAAGTTTGCTCGCCAGAAAGTGGAGGAGTTCCTTAAACAAAATCCTGACAGTCCTGTCTTTCGTCGAATTAAGGCGGAAGAAAGTACTTTCAAAAACCTAAACTAAATTCTCCGACCCTGCATTAACTGCTATAAATATCCATAGCTTAAGACCAGGCTACCTTGGCCTCTTTCTTCCATAGCTCATAGTCAGAAAAGGAAAGAAAAATACTTTTCCAACTAAACTCAACCTGAGGTAAGAATGAGGAATAGGTAATCATTTACTTTTTTTTCATTCGCACCCTATGCGACAAGGAGCATGTATGAGCGTAAACAAAGTTATTTTATTGGGAAGACTAGGACAAGATCCTGAGCTTAAGTACACACCGGGTGGATCTGCGGTTTGTAACTTCTCTCTTGCCACCACCGAAGCTTGGACCGATAAGCAAGGTCAAAAGCAGGAGAAGACCGAGTGGCACCGAGTAGTGGTTTGGGGCAAGCTCGCTGAGCTTTGTAATCAATACCTCGCTAAGGGACGCCAGGCATTTCTTGAAGGCCGTCTTCAGACTCGTTCATGGGATGATAAGGATGGGAACAAAAGATATACTACTGAAATCCTAGCTAGCACTGTTCAATTCATTGGTGGGGCCACGGCTTCAAATAATACTCAGGTAGACTCTTCCTATAATCAGGCCCCTGCCATGGGTGCTTCTAATAATCAAGAATATCAAGTCTCTAATGATGCCCACTTTGCATCTGACGATATTCCGTTCTAGCCTCTAAAATTTGTCATCTCTGTTGGGCCCACGTAAGTGGGCCTTTTTATTGAAGCCCAATTTTTCCCACCCCCACAAGCCCCATGAAAGTGCTACAATGCCTGAATGGACGACAAGCCAAGTTTTTTCTCAGTTAGATATGATCTAGTTCAGGTGGATTTACCCCTGTTGTTTGATTTGTACATAAACTCTTCGGTAGTGAAGGGGAAAGAAAAGTTTGTCAGGATTTTTCCCAGTGGCGAAACCTTAAAAAAAGATGATCTGGAAGAATTTCATAAGAAGTATGTTCAGCTCTATATTTCCGAAGATCAACGAAGTGTCTATTTACGAAGTCTCGTGAAATCACAGGTAGATGATGTGCAGAAGGCCAATGTCATTAAGGATGCGGCGCTGGATTATCTTCACAATATCTTTGATAAAGATAAGGAGTTCTCAACCGATCTTCTTTCGAAAAGTATCGAAGGCTGCCGTGAAGTCGTTGAATCCATGGTGGATGTTCTAGAAGAGCACAATATTGATTCCCTTCGAAATCTTATCGGGAATTTGAGTTTTCATGATTTTTATACTTACGATCACTCCATCAATGTCTCCATGTATTGCATAACTATTTTTAAAGCGATTAATCCTAAGGCCACTCGTAAAGAGCTAGTCCATGCGGGGCTGGGTGGGCTGCTACATGACCTGGGTAAAATTAAGATCCCGACCCATATTCTGAATAATCCAGGTGGTCTTTCTAATGAGGATTATCTTACCATTAAAAACCATCCCGACTTTGGTTTGGAACTTCTGCTTTCGGGTCATTGCAAGGTAGATGAGAATATCGACTTGAAGATCATTGGAAGAGTTATTCATGAGCACCATGAAAACTACGATGGGACGGGCTATCCACAAAAGTTAAAAGGGAAGGAGCAAATTCATCTTCTGGCCCGAGTTTGTACCATTGCCGACTTTTTCGATGCGATTACCACCAAACGCTCCTACAACGAGGTTCTGCCTATTCCTGAGGCCATGAACACCATGAGAAACTTCCGGGCGACTAAGCTTGATCCGGATATTTTTGATATCTTTGATCAACATGTTCGCTATATCCGAGCAGAAGCTACCCGAGATTTAAAGCTCTCGGATTCATTTGATCCCACCTTACCCTATGCCAAACTACCGCTGGAAGAACTCAAAAAATTCAGTAAAGAAATGGACTTTGGAAAGATCAAAGTGGTTGATCCTTCGCTCAAGAAAAAGAAATAAAAAAAGGGATAAAGTTTCCTTTATCCCTTCGCTTTTTAAAAAAATAGAATCTTTCCTACTGGGCCATGCCTGGCTTAGTTGCCGGAACAGGAGCCGTTGGCTCAGCTGTATTGGCGGCCGGAGCATCTTCAGTAGCCTCAGTCTCATTACCAAGAGCTTCTACATCTGAATTAAGAGGAGCAGCCACCGGAGCTTCATTATCAAAGAGAGATCGCTTAGATTCGCGTGACTTAATGGTAGTTAGAACAATTGAATTGATGAAAAAGCCCACGGCCAAGAAAGTGGTAAGCTTAGTCATGAAGTTCCCTTTTGCGGAACTAGAGAAAACCGCCTGAGAGGCGCCTCCACCCATGATTGCTCCTAGCTCAGCACCTTTCCCGAACTGAAGAAGCACTGTAACCACAAGAAGGATACAGATAGTAACGTGCAGAGCGATAAGAAAAGTCATCATACGAAATAGTCTCCCATTGAGGTCATATTTTTATCAAAAAATTGGAACGTTGCAAATCAAAATTAGACTTATTTATCTCCGCAGAGACCAAGAAAGTCTTTTACCTTTAAACTTGCTCCACCCACCAGGCCACCGTCGATGTCTTTTTGGCCTAAAAGCTCTTCCACATTATCCGGCTTAACACTTCCGCCGTATAAAATGCGCACCTTTTCTCCAAAACCAGGAAATTTCTCCTTCATGGTCTGACGGATAAAGGCATGGACTTCCTGAGCTTGGGCGGGACTAGCAGTCTTGCCCGTACCAATCGCCCAAACTGGTTCATAGGCAATTACCAGATTTTCCGCATTTGCTAGATTCTGATCATTAAGACCCTGGTGCAACTGGTCAGCAATGAGGCTAAGGGTTTGACCCGCATCACGCTCGGCCAGAGTTTCACCCACGCAGTAGATAACAGCGAGACCTTCTTTAAGTGCAGTCTTAACCTTGGGATTAAGTGATTTTGAGGTTTCATGAAAGTATTGACGACGCTCTGAGTGCCCTAAAATAACGAAATGAGCACCGATATCTTTAAGCTGAGTCGGTGATACTTCACCGGTGAAAGCTCCACTCAGGTGTTCCGAACAAGTTTGTCCTCCTACCTTAACACCTTTCTTAAAACCAAGTTCATTGGCCATTCTCACATAGAGAAAGGGAGGAGCAATCCAGGCTTCACGCTTTTGAGAGAATCTTTTATTGAACTCAAAGAAGAAATCTCTGATTTCATTGGTGCTTAAATTCATTTTCCAGTTAGCGACTAAAAGCTTTTCCATCATTACACTCCTAATTTAAGGGCCTGAACACCAGGAAGTTCTCCTCTTTCGATGTACTCCAAAGAGGCTCCACCGCCAGAAGAGACATGAGAAAACTTTTCAGCTTCCCCAGATTTCTGCACGGCTGCGACCGAATCTCCTCCTCCGACAACAGAGAAAGCGCCTTCATTCTTGGCAATGGCCTTGGCCATCTCCATGGTACCTTTAGCAAAACTTGGAGATTCAAATAGGCCCATTGGCCCGTTCCAGAAGATTGTCTTCGCAGTCTTGATATGATCTTTATAAGATCTGATGGTCTCAGGACCAATATCCAGACCCATAAAGCCTTCACGAATACTCACCCCATCATTAATAGAGCCGGATCCATCAAGCGATTCTGAAACGATATGATCTTTTGGTAATTGAATCTTTCCGCCCTTATCTTGAGAGAGAAGCTGTTTGGCCAGGGTCACATCTTCATCAGAACAAAGTGATTTTCCAACAGAAGCTCCCTTGGCCTTAAGGAAAGGATAGGCCATGGCACCTCCAATAAGGAGAGTGTCAACCATGACCATCATTTTTTCGATGGTCTTGATCTTATCTGAAACCTTAGCTCCACCAATGATAGCAATGAATGGCTTCTTAGGTTTTTCAAGGAGAGCACCTAGCGAATCAATTTCTTTCTTCATAAGAAGACCGGCATAGGCGCGATTCTTAAAGAAGGCATTAATAGCATAAGTTGAAGCATGCTTTCTGTGAGCCGCTCCAAAAGCATCGTTCACATAAACATCGCCATACTGTGCTAGCTTTTCAGCGAGTTCCATATCGTTTTTCTCTTCACCAGGAAGAAAACGGATGTTCTCTAAAAGGACGATCTTGGTCTCTGGCAGTTGAAGAAGATTCTTCACGCCATTATCGATAGCCGATTCAGAAAGAATAACATCGATTCCTAGTTTTTGGGCCAGATAGGTCGCTACGGGCTCAAGTGAGTACTTAGGATTTGGCTGACCATCTGGACGGCCAAGATGACTGATAAGAGTGATTTTGCTCGCTCCCTTTTCTAGCATCAGGCGAATTGTAGGTATCGCCATATCGATGCGGCTGGGATCGGTAATTTCTCTGGGCTCAGTCTTAGTCAGAGGAACATTAAAATCAAACCGTGCCAGGACCTTCTTACCTTTAAGATCAGCGTCCTGTAGATGCTTTAATTGCATGAGGACTCCTTAAAGTTTTTGACCAATGAAATTAGCGAGATCGATAACGCGATTCGAGAATCCAACTTCATTATCATACCAGCTCACGATCTTAGCAGTGTTGCCAATAACATTGGTGAGTTTAGAGTCTAAGATTGAAGAATGTGGGTTCCCCATATAGTCGATAGAAACCAGTTCTTCTTCGGTGTAAGCAAGTACACCTTTAAGATTTGTCTCCGAAGCCTTTTTCATGGCCTGATTGATGGCATCTTTAGTAGCAGGTTTCTCAAGAATGACGGTAAGATCAACCATAGAAACATCTGGAGTTGGAACACGAACGGCATAGCCATCAAGCTTGCCCTTCATCTCAGGAATAACTTCTCCCAAAGCTTTAGCAGCACCAGTAGAAGTTGGGATCATACTCATAGCTGCAGATCTAGCACGACGAAGATCTTCATGAGCATTATCTAGAAGGTTTTGATCCGATGTGTAAGCATGAACTGTTGTCATAAGACCATTAACAATTCCGAAGTTCTCATGAAGAACTTTAACTACTGGTGCTAGGCAGTTAGTGGTGCAAGAGGCGTTGGAAATGATGTGGTGCTTGCTAGCATCGTATTTATCGGTGTTGATGCCGATCACGAAAGTTCCATCTAGATCTTTTCCAGGAGCACACATGATTACTTTCTTAACCGAGTCTCTCATATGAAGACCAAGTTTCGCTTTGTCTTTGAAAATACCAGTGCAGTCGATCACAACCTCTGTACCAACAGATCCCCAAGGAAGCTCTTCTGGATTTTTCTGATCGAAGAATTTAATTTTTCTGCCGGCGTAAGTGATTTCGCGTTTTTCTTCATTGAATGAGAAGTCACCCTTTAATTTGCCGTGAAGTGAATCGTACTGAAGAAGGTGAATATAAGGTTTTGGGTTGCCCGGATTATTAATCGCCACAACTTCCATATGAGTATCGATACCAGCATCAATTCTATTGAAGTAGGCCCGGAGAATAGTTCTTCCGATACGACCAACACCATTAATTCCGATTTTTACATTTTTCATAAATTCCTCACTAGATAAATACGACAATATAAGGGTTCTAAAACTAAGACTTTATTTGGTTTGAACATACTCTCTTCATTCGAATTTGTGTAGCGGATTCCCGCATTTGCGTGTAGCCTGAAATCCTCTTTTTAAGTACTTAACGCACGGGTCCCACCATGACAAAACTTTTTATCTCTGATTTACAAGGCAAGGAAGAAATCGAATCCATTTTCTTGGTAAAGATCTTCAATACCATGGAAGGCAAGGATGGTAAGAAGTACTTCAATATCATCCTAACTGATGCATCGGGTGAACTTGAGTCTCGTCTTTGGCAATACTCAGCTGAGGTTGAAAAGAATGTGACTAAAGGTAGCTTTGTTAGAGTGAAGGGGAAACTTAATTTTTATCAAGGCCGCAAGCAGTTTATCTTGTCCCAGCTGGAAAAAATATCTCAGGATGAAGTGAATCTGGATGATTTTGTCATGAAGGCAGGGGAGAACCCAGAGGTCATGTATAAGCGGCTTCTAAATATCGTGGATAATCTCACGGATGTCTATATCAGAGATCTCTTAAGAAATATCATCACCGATGGGGAGATCGCGCGCAGACTCAAGACCTGGCAAGCTGGTAAGACCATTCATCATGCCTATCAATCAGGTTTACTCGAGCATATTCTCTCTTGTACCGAACTGGCGCTGGTGCTGTCTAAGCACTATAAGGTTAATGATAATTACGTCGTGGCCGGATGTATCCTACATGATCTTTGTAAGATCTATGAATTAACCGATGGAGTTAATGTCGAGTACACTGAAGAAGGAAAGCTGGTGGGTCACTTGGTTAAGGGACTGGAGCTAGTTGATCGCTTCTCTTATAAGATTAAAAACTTCCCTCACTACTTAAAGATGCACTTAAAGCACATCCTGCTTTCTCATCATGGTCATTATGAATATGGCTCACCTAAGATTCCGCAAACGTCTGAGGCCTACTTGGTGCATTTAATCGATCTCATGGATTCCAAAATGGGGACCTTTGATCTTATCAAGAAGACAGATTCTTCAACTGGCAATTGGTCGGGTTTTGTGAAGCATCTGGATCGTATAGTTTATAAATCAGATTTACCTTTTTATCCTGAGTATGTCCCTGACTTTACCGAAGAGCGCTCAGCTCCTGCTCCCACACCGGCCCCTCATTCAGTTAAAAAGACTCAAGGCAGTGAACCCAAGACCAATCTGAGTAAGATGCTGGATGGCTTTAAGGTAGATAAGTAAATAAGTGTTCTTGGGCTCAATCTCTAAGTTATCTTAGTAACCTTAACTGAATCTAAAGTTATGACTTCAAGCCTCTAACATTCTTTTACATCTGTTTTGTTGTGAGTTCGATTGAGTTAAAACCGAGTCTCTAAAAAATTTTTAAATTAGGACTCTATGCATTCTCAATATATCTTTGAAGAAAGAGAACACTGGGATCAATTAAGGAATTCTCGCAATTCATTAAAGGATCATGATCGATCCGAAATCTTAAAAGTTTATTTTGCCCGTCTGGATGGTCGAACAAATGAAGGGCACGTAGATTCTGAGGATCTCTACCAGCTCGATCTCTCTGTATTAAAAGATTACCTTTTGGGTCAATACCCTCCTGATCCTCTTCTGCATAAGATTGTTCATATCATGAATTGAGCTTGGGAAAACAGTTGAAAGAGTTTTGCAAGGCCAGGGCCCTCACGACATCAACCTGAAGCCCCTTAAGATCGGCTACTTTTTGAGCAATGAATGGCAGATAGTGAGGAGCATTCTCTTTACCACGGTGAGGAACGGGAGTAAGAAATGGTGAGTCGGTTTCAAGTAAAATTCTCTCCATAGGTGCTATCTTCACCACTTCTTGAACGTTTTCCGCTTTCTTAAAAGTAATGATTCCATTAAATCCCAGGTAAAAGCCATCCCCCAAGACCCATTCGGCCAATTCCTTGGTTGAGGTAAAGCTATGGATGACACCTTTTCTCTTAAGTCTGGAGCTAAAATTCTTGAGAATAGCAATGGTATCGTCATCAGCTTCCCGAGTATGAATCACCACCGGGAGATCATGATCACAGGCCAGTTGCAGTTGCTTCTCAAAAACTCTTCGCTGCACATCGACGGGAGAGTTATTATAGTGATAATCCAGACCGATTTCCCCCACCGCTACCATCTTCTTCTCAACTGAACGCTGCGAGATTTTATTAAATTCTACTTCGCTAGCATCTTTGGCATCATGTGGGTGAATACCTTGAGTGTAGTAGACATTCTCATGCTTTAAAGCAATCTCTCTCACATTATCCAGGTTTTCTGGAGCTACACCGATGGTGATGATCTTATTTATTTGAGCGGCTTCTGCCTTTTTGAGTAACTCCTCCAAAGGCTCAGCTTTTAAATAATCGAGATGGCAGTGGGTCTCAATCAGCATTATTTTTGTCCGCTTAAAATATCATCGAAGATCGCGAAGAACTGAGTGCTAGGGATAGAGCCTTCAATCTTTTTGCCATTAACGATGATGGTTGGAGTCGATTTTAAATTATACTTAGCTCCTTGATTGATAGAAGTAATAACCTTATTTTTTACTTCTTCATTTTCAAGGCATCCAGTAAGTTCATATTCTTTTGCGATATCCTTGAGGGCACCCGATCCAAGGCTTGTTTGCTTGGCAAAGATTTCATCATGAACTTTATGGAACTTATTCACATCACAAGCGGCCAGCATGGCGCCGTCACAGGCATTCACGTGCATGCGGCCCTTCATGTTAGGATTACATTTAGCATCGAGGGGATAAAACATATATTGAATGCTAACTTGCTTAGGATAACGTTTGATAAGTTCTGGCAGCTGATCGGACACAACTTTACAGAAAGGACATTCAAAGTCAGAGAAGACGGTGATACGAATAGGAGAGTCAGCAAAGTTTTCAGTCGCCATATGAATTTTATAAGGAGATTCCTGATCTGGCTCACCCAAGGAAGGAAGTCTTCTATATTGCTGAACAACACTGGCATTAATTTTACTTTTCTCGTCCTGCTTAGAAGCCGTGTTCTGATACATAAGAAATGAACCTACTACTAGAAAGCCCATCCAAAGGCCACTGGCCTTTAAATCCGGAGTCCAGCTATTGATGCCTTTTTTCCAAAGGAGAAAGGCGGCAATACCCGATAGGACGTAATAGACAGTACAGAAAGGACATAAGCTCCCTAAGACCGCTAAGGAGTATATGAAGAGAATAATGCAACCAATGAAATTATATTTAGAAACGGCACTTGATGTTTTCTCAAGTGCTAGGCTTGGCATAAGACTAGAGAACAAGAATAGAAGTCCCACCAGGGCTCCAAAAAAAGAGATTGGAATACCGGCAATATTAGAAAGATGTGAGTGAGTGGCAGCATCGCAATTGAAGAAACTTGAGATATCGCAAAGGCTACCTGCTCCACCTAGACGAGTAGGAAAGAGAGTTTCATAGAAGTGAGTTGTGAGATAGATACTCACTCCCACCATAAGTGCGGCATTGATGATAAAAAGAAAATTCAGACCCGTAATCCCACTAAGTGTGAGGTTTTTATTTTTTGATTCCATTCAAATTATCCTTTGATATATAGATTCCAGTTTCTTTGAGATGTTTTGTCTCTGCGGTAGCTGTGAAAGTCACAATTACTGGCAGTGCAAATGGGAGTAATTTCAATCAGAAGAGAGGGGAATAATTCTCTTAACTCACGTTTGGCTTCTTGCTGTAAATTAAAGTAAAGCTTACCTTCTCTTTGAGAGAAGTTTGGGCTGCCTTTAAAGTGATCTTTAAATTCGGGAGTCACTTCAAAGCAGCAGTCATGGATACTTGGGCCAATTAAAACTCTTTGAGGAACGATCACTTCTATTTCTGATCGCTTTAAGATCCCCTCTGCTAGCCCTCTCCATCCGGCATGAAGAAAGATAACACCTTTAGCACCTTCAATAATAATAGGCATGCAATCTGCGGTTTTAATTGCCAACGGCTTATTAAATTCTTCCCAGGAAACCATGATCCCATCGGCTTCGCAGGGTAAGGTTTCCAGTGTAGCGATATCGGTGCCATGGACTTGCTTGACTTGAACGAATTCGAGTTCTGGTTCAATAGTCCAGGTTTCAAATCGTCCCCGGTTGAGATTTTCTATATAGGGAGTAGACATAAAGGTATTGTAACCTTTATTGGACATTCGAGAAAGTACCGAGTGCGTCTTGAAAGATCTGAGGTGGGGGAGCGGTAAAGTGAAGATGCTCTTTCGTTATGGGATGAATAAATCCCAACTCCTTGGCATGCAATAACTGGTATGGATACCCCGTGAGTCTTTGCTTGAGAGCTTCAGGCAGTTTTTTAATATGGGCTTCACCCGCGCCATAGAGGGGATCGCAGAGCACCGGAGCGTGGAGGATTTGCGCCATATGAACTCTGATTTGATGAGTTCTTCCGGTTTCTAACTTGAGCTCCATGTGGGTCAGAATCCCATAAGATTTAATGACCTTATAATGAGTAATGGCCTTCTTGCCAACTTTTACATTGGCCGCCATCTTCAAGCGATTACTGGGATGTCTGCCGATACTGGTATTGATGGTGCCTGACAGATCTTTGGGTACTCCCAGAACAAGCGCCTCATATTTTCGTTCGATATCATGGGAGGAGAATAACCCTACTAGCCCTTCATGAGTTGCCTGATCTTTGGCCACCACCATGACCCCTGAAGTTCCCATATCTAAACGATGCACGATGCCCGGTCTTTTTTCTGCACCAATGCCTTTGAGATCAGGACAATGATAGAGAACGGCGTTGACCAGTGTTCCTGTATAATGACCTGGAGCTGGATGAACTACCAGACCCTGAGGTTTATTGATAATTAACAGATGAGAATCTTCAAACAGAATTTCCAAAGGTAAATTTTCTGGAGTCAAGTCTGAGGGAATCGGAGGAGGAACTTCGATTTCGATTACGGTTCCACTGGGTGGCATCTTATTTAAACTCAGACTTCTTTCAGGGCTGGTGATCTGTTCATCCTCAAAAAGACGCTTTATAGTAGAGCGGGAAAACTGAGGAAGTTTTTGAGTTAAAAAAACATCCAGACGTTTGAACTCGGTGCGGTCTGAATCCGTTACAGTGAGCTCAAAGTCCTGGGTACTTTCACTAGAGATTTCATCCATTATACTTGAGACTTAAGTTTTTTATAGTGAAGAATAAAGCTCGCCGCTACCAACTCTGGATTAAGCTTCAAAACTTTTGCAAATTGATAGACGTAACCTCGGACATAGACCTCTGCTGGAAGCTTAGGCAAATCTTCAGTTTCGATTGCATTAATCAGCGTTTTTGAAATTCTGGTCATTTCGGCCATTCTTTCAATGCTCACATTCTTATATTCTCGAATCTCTCTTAAAAAGGCTCCGGTGAACTCAGAGCACTCTCTGATCTTTCTATTCATCTCAGAGTCTTCCTCGAATTCAAGAGCAAATTTCTTTTGAGCAGAAATTTTTGAAACCTTGGCTTCCATCAGGATCGAGCTATAGTCTTCATATTGAACATCGGGGACGATTCTGACTTCGCTATTTTCAGAGGAGGACTGATCATTTTTATTAAATCCTCTTACTCTGTCGTACTCTTTTCTTTTTTCAGGAAACCCCAAAACCGAATAGGCTTCTTCTACCTGGTTTAAAATGGCTTCGCACTCTTCCTTGGTCATAAGGGAGTACAGAGCAACGCTGTCACTTGAATAAGCATTACGGGCCCTCAAGTAGGCCTGCTCAATTTGATTTGGTGATGCGCTCATCTCAACGTCTAGAATGTCATAATAGTTTTTTCTTTCAGCATCCATAAGCAGTTCCTAAGATTCAATCAGACGGTTTACAATGCGATCGAAGTTATTCACTAGTCTCGAATTGGGATATTCAATGAGAAGAGGCTTTCTTTTGCGCACACTCTGCCAAACCGATTGGTCGTAATCAAGATATCCAGGGAAGGCCATCTCAATGCCGAAGTATTTTCTACTGATACTCTGAATTGAGTACCCGATATCGATATCTGCTTGGGAGCGCACTTGATTAATAATGAGATTTGGTCGGAAGTTGGACATCTCGGCTTTAGCTCGTAGGCCAACTTCAGGATTGATTTCTGCAATCTTTTTTATCAGATCTGAGGGAGACAGAAGAGGGCCGGAAGTAAGCTTGGCATTCATCGACTCATTAATGAGAGATTCGATTTCTGAAACCCCATCGACTAACTTAAGTCTTCTATAGAAGACCGACTTAATAAAGCGATAAGTATTTTCAATAGAAGTCGGCTCGGGAAGAACTACTAAAATTCCTTTATCAGCGGTGATAAAGAAATCGATGGTATTCATGGC
>DFXX01000063.1:0-24806 GCA_002381765.1 Bacteriovoracaceae bacterium UBA4097
AATGGCGCACCCTGAGAGATTCGAACTCCCGACCAATTGGTTCGAAGCCAACTACTCTATCCAGCTGAGCTAAGGGTGCGTTGCCTGCTAATTTACCCCAAACTTTGTCTTTCTGGCCATCATTCAAGTAGTTAAGTAGCCAAAAAAAATGCTATCTTGCCTATAAAAAATGCTCTGAAGCACACTTGGGCCCTAAAAGGCTCCATAATGCACCAGTCCCAGGAGGGAAATGATGAAACTTACTGTTCTATTAATCACTGCTATCTTGGCCTCAAGCGCCTTTGCCAATACCCGCAACTGTACGAGTCGAGAAGTAGATGGATATGTAGATGAGAGGGAGTATATGCCTGCCGAGGACGGATCTCCGGCCATGACGTTCCTGCAAGGGACTAAGGCGAGAATACTCTATATCCGTCTTCCAGGGGCCGAGGAGATGGAAGGACCCAATAGCTTTAAGAAGAGCTCAGATACCGCTCAATGCAGCAAGGAAGTGATGACGGAGTTTAATTGCGCCACCTATACTTGCCTGGTTGAAGGTCGTTATTGATTTTCTGTGGTAATTAGTTTCAAGGTTACGCTATCTTGGAAATTTCTTCTTGGCCTGAAAGAATATCTCTTATTACCTGATGGATAAGTGCTTTTTTAAATGGCTTTGGAATAATACCTTGTGTTTGAGATTTGAGGATTGCCCATTCATTTGGCTCCATCTCAACCCCGCCAGTTACAAATAAAAACTTGGGCTGCTTTAGATCTAAATGAGACCTAATTGCATGAAGAAGCTCAGCACCGTCCATGACTGGCATTTTCATATCGGAGATGACGAGATCAAAATGTTCCTTCTGAAAGCATTCATAGGCAAGCTTCCCATTTTCCACTGCGGTCACAACGAGGCCCATTTGCTCCAAAATCCCGGTTAGTATCTCACGCAGATCTTCCTCATCATCGGCAATCAATACTTTGAGCTGTCTTCCATAATAAGGTACGGCCTCAGACTTAATAAGCTGGCGCTCCATCTCCAATGTCTTTTGAGATAGAGGTAAGGTTATCCTGAACTCACTTCCCTCTCCTACTGTGCTCATAACCTCTATCTTTCCTTCATGTTCCTTTAAGATACTTGAAACCATAGAAAGACCGATACCCGTGCCCTTGTTAACTTCTTTGGTGGTAAAGAAAGGCTCAAATATTTTGTTCAATAGATGAGAAGGAATTCCTGTACCATTGTCTTTAACCGAGATGACGACCTCATCCCCCTCTTTTCTGCAGAAGACAGCAATTTTTCTAATTTCTCGGCCCTCTGTTGCATCTCTTCCATTCGTGATTAAATTCACCAACACTTGTTGAATTCGACCTCGACTCCCATAGATAATAGGCTCAAAACCATGGGGTAGGTTTATATCAAAATGGATTCCTTCATTATGGTATATTTCGTTCATCATGGCATGGGTGTCTTTAATAAGCTCATTAAGATTAACATTTTCTAAGTCATCACAATCAGAGCGAGAAAAGGCTCTCAAACCTTTCACGATATGTTCAATTCTCTCCAAGGCCTGATCGATTTTTTGAACCCTCTCAGATATCTTTTCAGGATTTTGGGCCTTTAAATCATCCGTAACCATTTCCAACATTCCTTTGGCAATACTTAGAGGATTATTGATTTCATGCCCTACGCCTGCGGCCAGAAGACCCAGACTTGCCAGCTTGGCATTGTGCTTATTTATCTTATCTAGCTGTTTCATCTCTGCGTGTAATTCTATGTTATAGAGCATCTCCCCAATGACATCGAGTAATGGATTTAAAAATCTGATCTCTTCCGCACTATAAGTGAAAGAGCTGTTTGCCACCACAAGAATAGCAATTAGCTTTTGCAAGTTATAGACAGGGAGAACAATGACTGTTTGAAGAAAAGGATCATTTTCAGTTTTCTTAAATATTGGTCGCCCTAAAAGGGGATCCGCTCCAGTAATATGCTTGATCTTATCAAGATCGATGAAGTTGTTATCGTGAGAAGAAAAAGATTTTTGTGAATTTACATGATAGATCTGTGAAAACCTACTCTCGGTGATCTCCATAATATTTTTAAATAAACATTGATGAAAATCTCGCTCTCTATACCCCGTCTTGATGTAATCACCTCTTAACTTTGAAATGGTAGAGGTAAGGAGCTCATTTTTCATTTCGGCAGTAATTTCATAACGAAAAGAGACAAATTCTTTCAGCTTATTATTTTCGAAGATCGGTGTGATGTAAGTGTCTACCCAATATAAGCTACCATCTTTTCCTTTATTTCTAATCCTGCCCCGCCAGTGTTTTCCTGAAAGCAGGGTTTTCCAAAGATTCTTAAAAAAATCTCGTGAATGAAGACCGGAGTTTAGGATACTATGATTTTGTCCCAGGAGTTCTTCTCTCCGATATTTTGAGATTTCACAAAAGCGATCGTTCACAAAAGTGATAGTTCCTTTAATATCTGTCTTGGCAACAATGGCGAATTTATTTAACGAAGTGCCTAATTGCTCCAACTCCTTTTTGTGAAAAAGGTTCTCCTCTTCGATTTTCTTCCTATCAGTAATATCCAGTTGGGTTCCCGAAAGTTTACTTGGTCTTCCGGAAGAATCCCTTTCGCTGATCTTCCCCCTCGCCATAGTCCAGACCCACTCGCCTAGCTTATTTTTCAAACGATGAACACACTCATACATGGGAGTCTTCCCTTGTAAATGCAAGTCGATCGCTTCCTGGACATGGTTTAAATCTTCAGGATGTACCCGCTCCTTCCAGCTAGAATAATGACTTGGGACTTCGTCTACTTTATGGCCCAGAATCCTGCACCAATGGCCATCAAATTTTACCGTATCATCTTCAAGATCCCATTCCCAAGTTCCTTGTCGGGATCCTTCTAGAATAAAATCTAGCTTCTCAGTATAACTTTTGAGGCTCTTCTTTTTCTCTTTAAGTTCTATAAGAAGCATCACCTCTTTGGAGAGCCGGAGCATGATTTCTTTCTGTAGCGAATCTAGCTCCCTTGGCTTGTTATCCAATACACACAGGCTTCCCAGAAGGTTACCGTTATTTGAGTAGAGGGGAGCTCCAGCATAATAACGTATCGAAGTGCCATCGTCTAATGGTGGAAATCCTTTGAAAATATTCTTCACCTGTAGATCAGAGACTTCAATCAGGCTGCCTTGATTTTGATCACAGAAGCGCTCATAGATGGCCAATTCCCGAGGGACTTCTTGGACACCGTAACCGTCATTCGACTTAAACCAAACACGATCAGCATCAAAAAAAGTAATAAGAGCTATCTTGGTCTGACAGATCTTTTTTAGAATTTGAGTCAACTCATCGAAGGGAGCTTCGGCCAGGGTATCTAAAATCTGATACCGCTTCAACTCCTCTAGTCTAGCCGCTTCTACTTTCTGATCCTTAATGCGCATTTTGGCCTCTTTATATCAGGCTTATCGGTATTCCTAAACGAAAGCTTAAGAGGCTCGGCCCTAGGCCTGGAGAGAATTTTTGAGGGACTGAAAGACTTTTCGAAAATTGCCGGAGAGATAGTACTCTTCTCTCTCATTAAGATATGCCAATACGAATTCCGAGGTCACATGCTTCTCATCGATATGATTAATTAAATCTTCGATAATGATAAACAATGCTGAGAGTGGACTCACCCGACTAGAGCTTAAGCAACGAGGAAACCCCTGACCATCCGGTCGTTCATGGTGCTGAAGCACGATATTATCTACATCAGGAGGCAAGCTCTTCATCTTTTTAATGATGTTAGCGGCTTCTATCGGATGATTGCGATACTTAAGGACTTTGTCTTTCTTATCTTTATCGTTTCGGGCCAAGTCATTCCACATATCAATATCGTTATAAATATCATCGTCCACATCCAAATCATGCAGCAGAGCTGCCATAGCGAGCTTCATTTGAGTCGATTCACTGGTCCAGCCGATTTTCTGGCAAAAAGCCGAAGAAAAAATCGCCAGCATACTGACATGACGAGAATAGTGGCTCGAGGCAAGAGAAGATTTCTGCTTAAGCAGACGCATGAGATCCTGTTCTTGAGCAATGGCCTTGATGGCAAAATTAAGAGTTTTCTTTGCTAGCTCCAGGCAGTCCGGTGTCCACCCCAACCCTTTAGCAAGCATTTCGACGGACTCGATCGCCTCGGAGGGAAAGGAGATATCGGAGGTTTTATCATTATGGTTTCGAAATTTTAGCTCCAGGTACTTCTCTAACTGCTTTAAAAACTCCTCAGCATCTTTTTGGGAAATATACAGGGAGGCCAGTGACTTCTTGAAAAATCTTTCTGCATCCTCAGCAATAAAAGGCTCACCTTTAATCAAGACCTTAATATATTTCTGATGAGAGAGCTTAATAAAAAAATCATAATCCGTATAACCAGTCTTCAGAATATGACTAATAGAAATTGGCACAAATTTAGGAGCCGGCTCCAACTTGCCCAGGATTTCATTGATCAGAAGTTTTAATGGCTTGATGATATTGGGCTTAGTCAGGATGCCGTAACAATTAGGAAAAAACTCTCGCAGCTGATCTTCGGGATTACCTGAACAGACGATAAAGGGAGAAGAAATATTATTCTTTATAACACGAGTAAAGAGGGAGACTCCATCCCCATCGGCCATCTTGTAGTCGCAGATGATGATGAGGGGGGGACCTTTCTTTTCAATGATCTCCCAGGCCTTATTACCGGACGTCGCTAAGATGACCTCGCCCGTATAAAAAGATTTCACCGTGATCTCATGGATCTCTAAAATATCTTCTTCATCATCTACTATTAAAACATAAGAATTCATAATTTTTCTCGACCAAATTATTCACTTCCCTATCTTAAGGGTAATTGGATGCAAAAGCGAGTATGAGCATAATCATCTTCCAAGAATAACTTCCCTCTATGAGACTCAATTATACTTTGAGAAATACTCAGGCCCAGCCCGGTGCCGTGTCCCACTTTTTTAGTGGTAAAGAAAGGCTCCATGATTTTTTCTTTGATTTCATCCGGAATACCTTCGCCTGAGTCGGTTACTTTTATAAGAGCAACATCAGCTGTTTGTGTTACTTCTATCTCAATCCATTTCTCAACCGCCTTCTCTACTGCATGATAGGCATTGATGAGAAGATTTAACAGCACCTGTGATAGTTGAGTAAAATTTCCCTCTACATTTATCTCTTGTAGATTAGATATTTTGAGAATCACTCCATTATTTTTGAGTTTTTCCTCGCATAAGCTGAGAGTTTCGCTAAGAACGCCACTCAGAGAGACGGTTTCGAAGGGATCATCAGCGCTATTTCGTGCCAGCGATCGCATGGATGTGGTTATTCGACTTATTCGCTCTGCCGCCTTTTCTATCTTGGAAACATCCTGATCTAAATTCGTGAAAGGAGCCCCCCTCTCATATTGATTTTTTAGTGCTTCAGCCTTTGTGACAATAATAGTCAGGGGATTATTTATTTCATGAGCAATCCCAGCTGCCATCTCACCCAGCGAGGCAAGCTTAGAAGAGTGATAGAGCTTGGCATTCTGCAAATTCACTAACTGAGTCAAGCGCTTTAACTCTGCCAGATCGGCCTGAGACCTACGAAAAGATTTCTGCAGTTCTAATTGAGTAATGATCTGACGAGAAAGAACTTCCAAAGTTAGTTTTTCATGAAAGGAGAGCTTACGGGGAGTTTTGTCGATAATACATAGGGTACCAATGCCATGACCACTAGGAGTGATCAAAGGCGCTCCTGCGTAGAAGCGGATATGTGGAGCATCTGAAACCAGAGGATTATCAAAGAAGCGCTCATCCTTGTGGACATCTTCCACCACAAAGACCTCATTTCCTGCAATCGCATGGCCACAGAATGAGATATCTCGAGGGGTCTCAGGTGCCGGAATCCCAATCTTAGACTTAAACCACTGTCGGTCCTCATCTACTAAACTAATAAGGGCAATGGGAACCTTGCAAATGAGGGAGGCCAATTCTGTAAAATCATCAAAATGGGGTTCCAGAGGAGTATCCAGAATCTCATAGGATAATAACTCGGCTAAGCGCTCTCTTTCATTAGCGATAAGGGGAGCTTTTTTCATATAAGACTTATCGCTATTTTACAGAGAATAGTTTAATTAAATCTAAAGACGCTGATAGATTATCGCCCCATTATGAGCAACCTGCTTGAATTTATCTGAAAGTCCAAACAAGCTCTCGGCAGCCCCCAAAACCAAAAACCCACCGGGATTGAGTTTTTCATGCATATGAGCGATAACCTTTTTCTTGTTTTCCACACTCTGATAAATCAGGACATTTCGGACAAAGATAATATCAAAGGGTCCTATACTTCCCCAGTCTCCCAGGAGATTCAATTTCTTAAATTCCATATGGGACTGCAGTGAGCTTTTTACTTTCCAGTAATCATTTTCAAGCTTTTCAAAATACTGCTCCTGAAGTTTTGCGGGGAGTCCTCGCTGGATTTCTAATTGAGAATACTTCCCCTCTTTGGCACGTTTTAAAATGGTGTCCGAGATATCAGAAACCAGCATGCTAAATCCGGGAGTCGCAGAGTTTTTTGCCTGAAGCTCTGCTAGCTCCATAGCAATAGAATAGGCTTCCTGACCAGAACTCGAGGCTGCGGACCATAGAGAAAGGCGATTCTTCGGACTAGTCTGGCAAAGAGCAGGAACCATATACTCACTTAAGGCCTTAAAGATAGATCCATCCCTGAAAAAACTGGTTTCATTATTGGTGGCCAGATCCAGAATAAGTCCCTTCATTTGCCCCTCTATACCGATTCGGGCCTTTTGATGAAGTTCTTCAATTCCTGAGAGACCCAACTGGCTAGCAATATCTTTAAGACGATGCTCAAGCTGAAAATAATTGGCTTCCATGTAAACGATGCCTAATTGAGATTCGATGTAATGAGCAAAAAATTGAAGAAGAGAATTATTATCAGTCATATTATCCTAAGTTTAGTGAAGCTATTTATTGCACCTTTCCGAGCATCATTTCCAGTTCATTTACACGTTCCTGAAAACTCTTTTTATTGGCGAGGATAGTGAAATGATTTTTTTCAGTATTTTGCTCGATCAAAGAGTTTCTGATCTTCCATGCCTCTTCAAAAGAACGGTAAAGAACATCTGCGACTTCCTGATGTTTTTCAGGACTAGAGTTAGCTTTTAAATGATGATGCAAGATATCTTCAGACAAGGTAAGAAGTCGGGAAATATGCTTTACCCCTAACATCATGGTTAGGCCGTTAATGGTATGAATTATCTTAAGTGAATCCTGAAAAAGTTTATGAACTACCTGCTCCTCACTGGAGGATTTGTCTTTTATGAATGAAAGAGCAACCTTTATCACCTTTCTCTTACGATCATCAAAAAGATCTTCTATTTCCATTATCATGGCCGGCTGATATTCAATGTCTTCCTCAACTCCTGGAACTTCCAGAGCTGCTTCTTGAGTCTGAGCGGTAAAACTTGCACGAGGTAATGAATCGGGAGAACTTTCCTGAACTTCAGCTTGTGAAAGAAATTCATCAAGCATGTGAGTTAAGGTCTTGAGATCCAGGCTTCCTCTGTTTACAAGAATCTGCCCCAAAGGCATTCTCACGTCTGAAAGGCTAGATTGAACTTTCTTTTCGATCTCGTCATTCCAGTAGCCTAGATCCTGACAAGAAGTGATAAAATCGCTTTTTTGATCCTGTTGTCTTCGAAAGACATCCATCATTTTTTCAGATGTAATGAGTTTCAAATCGAAAACGATTTGACAAAGAGGAGGTTGTTTGGAGATTTGCTCAATTAAGGAAAGCACTAAATCTTCAGATTTAATAACACCTTTTTGAACCAGGAATTCTCCGAAATACTTCACGCTCACAAAATCACCTTTCTAAGAGTTTCTCCAATCATTTCCAAATTACCCATTTCATCAAAGTCATCATTATTAAAAACCGCTCCAGGCATTCCAAAGACGACGCAAGATTCACGATCCTGAATTAAGACTGCTCCTCCCGCCTCCCGAAGTACCTTGGCACCAGCGGCCCCATCTTCCCCCATTCCAGTCAGAACAATTCCCAAAAGATCATGTCCATAGACAGAAGCAGCTGATTCAAAAAGATGATCAGCGGCAGGGCGAACAGAATTTCTTTGGGGCTCTTGATTTAAGAAAATGTAAACAGAGTCATCTCGCTTTTTTAAAAACATATGATAGTCACCAGGAGCGACATAAACGCGGCCTTTCTCAACGAGCTCTCCATTTTTAGCTTCCTGAATAACTGCTCCGGTAAGTTCGGCCAACCGCTTGGCCAAGATCTGGGTAAAGACCGGTGGCATATGCTGAGCAATAAAAACAGGCTTATTAAATGGAGCTTTTACTTTGGAGAAAATAGCTTCCAGTGCTGCTGGCCCCCCGGTAGAAGAGGCTATAACAACAGCTTGCGGAAAATAACTTCCAATTCTTTTTTTTCTGGATGTAGCTGGTTTAGAGTCTGAAATCACCTTCTCTAAGGAAGGTGTCGAAATGGACCTGTGAGAAGCAGACACTGCTGCAGATTTATTCATGAACTGCAACACTTTTGGTATAAGGGCTGCCCTGATCATCTCCTGAGCATTCTCAAAACTTAATTCATCCCCAGAGGGCTTTGAAACAATATCATTGGCCCCTGCACTTAATGCCTCAAGTGCCTTCTCGGCCCCTTTTATAGTTTGAGATGAAAAAACAATCACCTTCGTTTTAAACCCCTTGGCCCTTAACTGCTTTAGAGTTTCAAGTCCATTAAGTTCCGGCATCTCCATATCGAGAGTGATGAGATCCACATCCATCTGATCAAGCTTCTGTAAAGCTATGCGACCATTTGGAGCAGTCCCTACCACTTCAATCCCCTCTATCCCTTTGAGGGAGGAGGAGATTTGAGTGCGAAAAACAATAGAATCATCGACAACCAGTACTTTCATTAAATTTGCACATTTTTAACAAGGGCCTTAATTTTATCGGCCAGCATGGCCAGGCTTCGGGCAGCTTCCAGGGTCTGGCTTGCTCCATTGGAACTCTGCTTAGCAGTTCCTGAAACAGTTCTTACCACATCAGCAATTCCCTCTACTCCTTTATTAGACTCTTTTACGACACGCGAGACTTCATTGGCCGTGGCCGTTTGCTCTTCTACCGCTGCAGCGATGGCAACAGAAATTAAATTCAACTTCTCAATCACTTGAGAAATCCCATTTATGGCAGAAACGGCTTCCTTAGAATCACTCTGAATAGCTTTGATTCTATTGGTGATATCATCAGTCGCCTTAGCCGTTTGCTTGGCAAGCTCTTTAACTTCATTGGCCACTACTGCGAAACCTTTTCCAGCTTCCCCAGCTCGGGCCGCTTCAATAGTAGCATTTAGTGCTAAAAGATTGGTCTGTTGAGCAATAGATGAGATGACTTTAATCACATTACCAATCTCCTCAGAACTAACTCCCAGCT
This sequence comes from Bacteriovoracaceae bacterium UBA4097, assembly GCA_002381765.1. Lineage (GTDB taxonomy): Bacteria > Bdellovibrionota > Bacteriovoracia > Bacteriovoracales > Bacteriovoracaceae > Peredibacter. The sequence continues at coordinate 9,468 of DFXX01000063.1, forward strand.
GAGTAATGGTCTTATTGGTATCCTGAGTACGCTTCATAGTATCTTTAGATATATTGGCAGCTTCGGAAGTATTACGGGCAATCTCTTTAATCGATGCCACCATCTCTTCGGTGTTCGTCGCAACAATTTGAACACCTTTAGAAACTTCTTCGGTATTGGCGGCAGCCGTTGTTGACTGCTCAAGAGTTGTATTGGCATTCTGATTAAGCTGAGTAGCTGTAGCAGAAAGCTCTTCGGCTGCTGCTGCCAGCTGATTGGCGGTTTCTTCCATGGTATCAATTAATCGAACCTTTTCAGTGATTAATTCCCAGGTGGCCATGGCTCCGATGTAGTTCTTTTTATTGTCATAAATGGCAGTAACCAGAAGATCCATGATATTGGGTCCTACATGAATTTTGGATCTTATGGGAAGATTTTTATCACTGGCCAGCAAGCGTCTTTGATGGTCTGCATTTTTATGAAAATGGTCGATATTGGCCCCTACCATTTTGTCCACAGGAATTTTTAGATCCTTCTCGATGGTTCTAAGAGTAGCCTTACTTTTGGGGTTCATATACACAAGATTCAGATCTAAATCGACTGCCATTACATTGACTGGCATATTCTCGACCATGGAAAAAGTTCGAGCGAGATTCATTTCGGTTTCTAATTTTTTTGTGACAATTTGCCAGGTTACCATCACTCCCACATACTTTTTATCTTCGCCGTAAACGGGATTAACCAGTAACTCGAGTTTCTCAGGCCCCACTTGAATGATGGCGGTATGAGGTAAATTTTTATCCGATGCCAACATCTTTCTCTGATGCTGTGGATTTTTATGAAAAATATCGATACTCTGGCCGATGAGTTCACGAGGATCAACCGGGATATGCTCCTGAATAGTCTTAAGAGTTTCGATTGATTTTGAATTCGCATACTGAATATTGAAATCAAGATCGCAGTAGAGAATATTAATGGGAGCATTCTCTAGAAGTGAAATAACATGCTGGATGGAACTGAAAGTCTCATCGCTTGTTCTTGTCATGGTTTTAGTGTTCATTGCTAAAGTACTCCTTAATTATCTATTTATTGAGAAAATCTACTAACTTTTTAATATCAATTACGCTTAGGATATCATTCTGTATTTTATATACACCGGACATAAATTGCCCGACATTGCTTTTAACTGTTTCAGGCGTCTCTTCGAAATCAGTATCTTCTAACTCAAGAACATCGGCTATCTCATCTACTACTAAGGAAAGTAGCAGCCCATCGCATTTACAAACAACATAAACGCTCGACTCATCTATTGGAGCAGATTTTAGATTGAAGAGTTCTCTCACTCCAACTGCCGTAGCGATCTGTCCTCTCAAATTAATAAGTCCATGAATAAAAACCGGCGAAAGAGGGACTTTCGTGATAGGCATGGGCCGGGTGATTTCTTGCACCAGCTTGACATTGACTCCGTAGTATCTTCCATCCACCATAAAAGTCGAAAATTGGTTCGTATTCATTATCTATCTCCCATGACCTTATCAATCGCTTCTAGCAATTCATCGCTCTTCAATTTTTCAAGATACTTGTTAAAGCCCGCATCTTTTCCTTTCTTCTGATCCATCTCGCTGAAGCGAGTAGTGAGAGCTATAATGGGAATATCCTTGAAATTGGCCTCTGCTCTAATGGAAGAAGCAAGTTGAAATCCGTTCATATTCGGCATTTCAATATCAGAGATAACAAAATCGAAATAATTCTGGCCGGATTTTTTTAATATCTTAAGGGCCTCGACTCCATCTGGAGCATGGACAACCTCTAGACCAGCTTTTTCAAGAACCTTGGTGACTTGCCTTACGAAGAAGATCGTATCTTCCGCAAATAGCACTCTTGCCTTTTTTAAAGACCGGCTTAGTTTTTTGACCGGAACACCCATAGACTCATCGATAATGGAATAGGTATCAACAATGGTAATAACTTTTTTATCCATGGCAATGACGGTGCCTAGAAGACCTCTGGTTTCTTTGATATGAGGAGTGATATCGCTGGTACTGGTTAAGATATCCACCACTTCATCTACCACTAGCCCAAAAAGCCGGTTATTCTTAGACACGACTACCACCGAAACCGTAGTTTTATCGATGCATGCTTCCTTAGGGTCACTCTTGTAACCAAAATAGGCATTTAACGAAATGAGTGGCAATAAGCTTTCTCGATATTTAACGATCATCTCTTCACCCGAATAATCAACATCGGTTTGAGGAAATTCCTCTAACCGTTGAACCAAAACCAAAGGGATCGCGAATATTCCGGCGTGCGAGAGTCTAAAGAAAAGGAATTCTGTTGTTTCAATAAAAGATGCTGAATTTCCAGAGATGGGAGGGATCTTGCTTTTTTTACCATCACCGGAATGAGGAGCTTTAACAGCTCCTGCAACCCCCTGGGTATCTACAATCAAGGCCACTGTACCATCTCCCATAATGGTGGCCCCCGAGAACATGGCCACCTTTTTTAAGAAGGCCGGCAAGGGTTTAACCACGATATCTGCCTTATCACAGATCTCGTCAACGACTAGTCCATAGGGATGGTTTTCCCCTTCTAGTACCACGATATTATATATTGTTTTTGCCGTTTTTATAGTTTCTGGGTGCATAACTTCTTCACATGAAATAAGAGGTAAAAGCTTTCCCCTTAAACGATAGACATCTTGCCCCTGAAGTTTTTCAACTTTGTTGACATCCTCTTCCATGTCAACCCGTAGAAGCTCTTGCAGCTTCATTTGTGGGATTGCATAATAATCATTTTTAGAGCGAATAACCATTACAGGAACAATGGCCAGGGTCAAAGGTATCTTGAGCCTAAGAGTCGTTCCAGTTCCAGCTGTGCTATGGAGCTCAATGACTCCACCCACCTTTTCAATATTATTCCGGACAACATCCATCCCCACCCCACGACCAGAAACAGCAGAAATCTGTTCGGCGGTAGAAAAGCCGGCAGCAAATACTAACTCCTGAGCTTCTTTATCACTCATGCTGTTCGCTCTCTCAGGAGAGATGATTCTTTTTTCTATCGCCTTCTCCTTTATCTTTTGTGGATCTATTCCTTTCCCATCATCTTTGACTTCAATGATGACTTGCCCCCCTTCATGGAAGGCACGCAGAGAAAGACTTCCCTCTTCAGGTTTTCCTAAGCTTTTTCTAACTGCAGGAGTCTCCAGGCCATGATCGCAGGAATTCCTAATAATATGAGTTAAGGGATCCTTGATTGCTTCAATGAGTGATTTATCTAGCTCTGTTTCTGCCCCACTGATAACCAAATCAATACTTTTGCCAAGATCGCGAGAAAGATCTCTAACCACCCTCTGAAACTTGGAAAAGATAGATCCGATAGGCTGCATACGTGTTCGCATCACACTATCTTGCAGCTCGGTAGTGGCCAGATCCAAACGTTGAGTCAGACCAAGAAACTCATTATCCTCAGAAGTCTTGGCAAACTGAAGCACTTGATTTCGGGTAAGAACCATCTCTCCTACCAAGTTCATCAGCTTATCTAATAAACTAACCTGAACCCGGATAGTGGATGATTCAGAACTGGCTTCTTCAACAACAGGCTTTTCCATAGTATTAATCCGTTTGGCCACATTCTCTATTTTGATTTCCTGAGGAACTAATTTAATTGGAGAAATTTCTTTTTCCGAAATGTCCATTTCAACAGAAGAACTTATATTATCTTCGAATAGATCTTGGGTCTTTTCTATGATCTTCGTTAGGAAATGATTTGAAGATTCATCCGGTAGTGCATCTTTAAAAAATTCAAATTCTCCACCAAACTTTTTAACTGCCAGAGTAACCAACTGAGGAAGTGCCACTACCACTTCATTATGTAAGGCCGGCTCTCTCTCGAGATCTCTCTCGGGATTTTTCAAAATCTTATCAATGAGATCGAGACACTTAAAAATGAAATCAATAAAGGTCCGATCAAGTTGCACTTTTTTTTGTCTCACGGGTTCTAATGTCGCTTCGATTCCATGGGCAATAAGTCCAATCGTTCTGAATCCGAAAAGCTGTGCTGATCCCTTTAGGGTATGAATGTCACGGTATAGAGAATCAATATTTTCCTGATCTAGATCATGTATTTCAGACTTAGTTAGTAGACTGGAAATCCTTTGCAAGATCTCATCGCATTCAACAAAAAACTCGGTATAACTTGTGTCTAACTTAGACATTATTCTTCTTTTGGTAGTATAGTTAAAAAAGTCTAAAGCTTTCTAGGTAAAATGCAATATCCTAATACTGAATAAAAATCTTATTTTTCACAAGGCACTAATCCATGGAATTCACAGAAGAAGAATTGGAAGAATTTAGAACAGAGTCTGAGGAACTTCTTGCCGAGGCGGAAAGAAGTCTGCTTAAAGTTGAGCGCGGTGAAGACTTCAAGTCTAATTACGATTCAATATTTAGGGCCTTTCATAGTCTTAAAGGTGCTGCAGGAATGCTTGAGTTACTTGAGCTGCAAGATCATATGCACAAGGTAGAGCATCTGTTTCAATCCTATAAAGAAAGTAAGCAAATCAATCAAGAAGTCATCACTTTCTTCCTTGACGCAATCGATGCCTCAAAGTCTTTACTCAACTTTAAGCCTATTACCTTCTCCTATACCATTGCTGGCCCACAAACGAAGTCTATTCCTGAAACCAAGGCCACGTCAAAGGCCCCCCCAGTAATTCCTTCCCTAAGTCCAGAAGAGGAAAAGCCTCTGGTCTTTATCATCGATGATGAAGAGGATATCGTGGAAATCTTGGGTGGTATCATGGATAAGTTTTCGTTACCATGGCTAGGATTTACCGATCCCAGTCGTGCGATGGAAGAACTTGAGGAAAAGAAGCCTTCTATTGTTTTATCCGATATGAAAATGCCGGAGAAGACTGGTCTTGATGTTCTTAGGATAGTTAAAAAATACAATAAAGATCTTCCGGTTATTTTTATTTCTGCCCACCTTAGTAAGGAAATGCTTCTCGAAGCTATGTCTTATGGAATCAATGGTGTCCTAGAAAAACCTTTCCGGGAACCACAAGTGATTTCACAAGTGACCGCCGCCCTCCAGCACTACCAAATGTGGCAACTACTGAATAAGAGTATTGATTTAATCTTGTTCCAGTATCAGGATGTAGAAGCGTTTTTAAGGAAAACCGGAAAAGAGCAGGTGGCAAATCTGCTCAAAAAAGAAGTTGAATCTCTGCTTTTTGCAAGACGAGAAATTAGAAGTAAACCCGTGACAACTACGCGGCCTGCACCTCGAAGTTAGCTAAACTTCGAGTGCCTTCCCTCTCATCAAACATCTTCACCAATTGCTTCAAATCAATAAGGGTCACGGCTTCTCCTTCATGTAAAAGGTTACCCTTAATTCCCTCTCGATGTTTTAAGGAAGGTATAATCTGCATACTAACTCCTACGAGATCGATGATATCTTTCACCATTAATCCAAGATAGGTTTTCTCGTCTTTTATCACCAAGGTGGTCCACTGATTATCATACATTATTCTACTCGCTGAATCATCAGTACCATGTCCAAAAAGCACCGAGTTTACATTGAGCATAGTGATCACACTTTCCCGGTATGGCATCACGAAAGAGTCACCACTTTGTTGAAAATCATCGGCGGAAAACATTTCTACCCGGAAGATATCTTTTTCTTCGATAGCATATTTCCCACGAGTCGCTAACTCAAAAATCATGACATTCTGTTTGTTTTGCAATACCTGTTTATTTTTAACACTTACCTTCTCATTTACTTTTTTGAAGCCTATATAATCTGCCAGCCCATGCACATCGAAGATCATTCCCACCGATCCGTCACCTAAAAAGGTTCCTCCCTTATAAAGGATGAGAGTCTTTAGGAGATTGACGGTAAGGGGTTTAATGACCGCATCTTCGATATCAAGTACTCCATCGACTTTCAGGGCAAATATTTTACCGCCTGCGTTTACGACAAGGATTAACTCTTCTGCTCCAGAAACATCCATTTTGAGAATGTCTCTTAAGGAAAAAACCGGAATGAGTTGATCATTAAATCTAATGAAGTCACTTCCTTCCATCTTGTCTAGATTAAAGTCTTTAGAGATACTTTGATCGATAACTTTCAGGATATTTTCCTGGGGTATTCCAAAAGTCATTTCAGCGGTATCAAAAAAAAGACAACTGGTAATAAGAACAGATTTGGGAACTGGAATTTCCAAAATGAAACATGAGCCTTGACCAGGTTTTGACTGAATAAGGATCTTTCCTCCGGCACTCTCCACCGATTCCTTGACCATACTCATGCCTACTCCACGCCCACTAAACTCAGTAATCTGTTGGGCGGTGGAAAAGCCCGGCTCGAAGATCATGAGATGAAGTTCTTCCTCGCTCATTTTGTCGACATCAGCGCCAGACTTAAGCCCTTGGGATATAACCTTCTCTTTAACCTTGGCGGTATTGATTCCGCGACCATCATCTTGTATTAAAACAGAGATGACTTCATCTTTTTCTTTAAAGCAAAGTTTTAGCTTACCTTTGGCTGGCTTATTTAATCTGATTCTTTCATCATTTTGCTCTAACCCGTGATCAAGTGAATTTCGTACAAGATGGATTAGGCAACGGGAAAGGATTTCAGCAATTGAGTTATCTAATCTCAGATCATCGCCTTCTACCAAGAAATCCACATCTTTTCCCAGGGCCTTACCAGTATCTCGCACATTCCTGGCAAGTGGCTTTATCAGCTGACTCACTCCTACTCGACGAATATCATCAATCTTATTCTGAATGTCAGAATTGATTTTATGCATTTCCTCTAGCAGCTCTCCTAAAACCAGGATCTCCTTGTCTCCACGGTATTGCTTCTCTATGGAGCGAACAACTTTGTTGATCATATTTCGGATAACAGTCAGCTCTCCGGAGGTCTGGGTAAACTCATCCAAAACCTGCATGGAGACTTTCAGATCGCTCGCCTTAGTATTCTCTTTAGACTGAGACTTCTTTCCTTCTTTCTCATGCTCCTGCGTCACCTCCAAAGATTCTTTAGGAGCAGTTGTTACCAGGACTTTTCTTAGTTCATCGATATCATGGTCTTCATGATTTCCTGAGATGAATTCATTATTAAGCATCTTTAAGACATCGCATGCCTTAAGCCAGCAAGAAATCATTCCGGAATTAATCGTCAAAGTGCCATTTAAGGCCTGCTTCAGAAGTTCTTCAAAAGAATGGGCAAAGTGATGAAGAGTCTTTACCGGGAAAAAGCCAGATGAACCTTTGATGGTATGAACCAAACCAAAAATGCGGGAGATGGTTTCCATATCATTTGGATCATTTTCCAAATGCATACACCCCGATTCCAGATCCTCCAAAATATTACATACATCGTCCGTAAAGGAGCGAAGCATCTCGTATTCTTCTTTAATGACACCCGCGCGACTTTCTCCTTCGCTAAGAAGCAGGTCCAATAAATGAGGGACTTTTAATGGTTTTTCAAGAAAAGAAGTTATCTTATACTTGATTCCCTCTAAGGCAATTTCACGATCCACATAGCCAGATAGAATAAAAAAGGGAACCTCGGGAGCGATCTCCAGGACTCTTTCCCTGAACTGAAAGCCATTCATCCCTGGCATATTGTAGTCAGAGATAATCATCAAGGTTCTGGATTTATTTTTTGCGAGAAACGTAAGTAGTCTTTCTGGGTCATGACTTACAACCGGATCAAGCCCATGCTCTGAGCAGCGTCCTTCAAAGATCTCTAAAGCATCTTCCTCATCGTCGAGGTATAAAACAGCAAGCTCAAGTCCCTGCATAAGATCTTTTAAAAACTTCTTTTTATCTTTCGCATTTAAAGATTGCCACTGAGGACTGAAGATCGCAGACATGACCTACTCCGTTTTATCGAGACTTATAACGGATCGGCATAATAAGGATAAAAATAAGGCATTTTTAACAGTTTTTAATCTATTTCCCCTTGTGCTTGACGGATTTTGTTTCGCATATCATGGGCAATTTCTTCAATCCGTGACATGGCCTTAAGAGATTTTTCAAGCTTCATAAGCTTTTTTTCATGAGTTAACTCCAGGCTCCCATCGAGAGACTCCTTTACGGCTTCCGTCATGCCTTGAGCAATCGAGAGCGCATTAAAGAGTTCATGTATCATTGGCCGCAATTCTTTCATGCCGCAAGCTCCTGAAGAGGTTTAGGTATCTCAATGACAAAGGTGGTATGAGTCGCCTCGGAATCAAACCAAAGGTTTCCCCCCAGAGATCTTACAATACCTTGAGACACACTTAGACCCAAGCCGGATCGCGCCGGATTATCCTTAGTAGAAAAGAAAGGATCCATAATCTTATGTCGAAATTTTACAGGTACTCCACTACCAGAGTCACTTACTTTAATGAAAAGTGAATGACCGGACAAAGAATATTCAAAGGATATTTTTATCCAGGGAGTTTCTTGATTTAGTATGGCATCCTCGGCATTCTGAATTAAATTAACCAACACTTGCGATAACCTTTTATATTGACCGGGCAAGAGTAAATCGGGAATCTGATCTATACTGAGCAAAATACCTTGCATCTTTAAGCGATTTTGGCATAAGGCAAGCGACGTGTGCACGATTTCCTTAAGGTCCCTCTCCTGCAAGGTGTCCGCCACCGTCTCAGAGGAAAAGTCTTGCAGTCCTTTAATGACTTCCTGGATCCTCTCTGACGTTTTTATTATCTTGAGTACATTCTTTCTCATCTGTTGAGAGTCACCTTCCCTATCATCCAGCTGATTTAAGAGCTGATCACATCTTCCCTGAATAATGGCCAGAGGATTATAGATTTCGTGGGCCATTCCTCCTGCCATTTCTCCTAAAGCGGTTAGCTTCATGGTATTGAGTAATCTCGCTTTCTGCCGCTGCTTCTCCTGCATTTCCCATTTGATAGTCATCAGAAGTCCCACCAAAAAAAGAAAGACTAAAGACTTCCCAATAATTTCTTGCTGCTGCAGTTCCTGAAAGGCCGCAGTCGTCTGATCCATGACATCTTTACGGATACTATAAATGATAAGGTGGATTTCTTGAAGTAACCGGTCATGATTAGAATGAGGAAGTGTGAGTCTATGAATGAGGGGTTCCAAGTTCTCTTTTGCTTTGGAGTGCTCGAGCCTATTCAAAGCTTCCATGACACCTTTCTGGCCCCCGCCTGGTGCATACTGGTAATCAATCAGAGATGCCTGAAAATCGATCAATTTGGATTTGGACTGTAAGATAGCATCTTTAAATTTAATATAGCGGTAAAGCTCTATTCCGGAAAAGATAAGAACTGCAGTGATGCCTGCTGACCATAGAAGAATCCGTCTCGACCACTTATTGCTCATAGGGTGATAACCTGAAAAAAGCTTAAGTCTGTTTCGACTAATTTGCTCTTTTACTTAAGGTCATCAAATGATTGATTAAGCAATTTTAAGTTTAGGTTTAGGTACAATGACTAACTCATCGGTAGCCCATCGCTTACGACACTCATGGGGTCCCTCCATCAGCATGGAGCGCTTAAAGGCATGTTCAATCTTTAACCACTTCGAGCGTATAAATTCTGGACAGCCCGTCTTCTCAAAGGCCAGGAGTAAAAGGCTCTCTCTTTGTTGCCACATTTCTTCATTGATAAAGATATGCGGGTGAGCATCACCAGGACTGCGGCCCGAGTATCTTTTAGGTCCACCCATGGCCCCCAACATGAAGTCAATTTGCTGAGAAGTTATAATCTCCTGCTTGATAACTTTAAAGACGTCTTTCAACCAGGGATCTTGATACCCTAAGTTGTAGAACTCATGACTTACTTTGCTAATCCAAGACTCTAACTCTTCTGGACTTAAATTTTGCTCATTCATGCTCTTCCTTTCGGATAAATGGGCTTTTGAATTAATTTAAAATCTCGAAGGCAGTTATAGTCCATAACGAATAGATGGCCTAGTCAAGTTTTCGATAGGCGAGCTTGGCCTGTTCAACACTCGTAGAGTCTGGCCTTGTTCTTAGTGAGATATATCCAATAAGTTTACCATACTCATAACAGGGGAAGACCGTTGCCAAGACCCAATAGATACGACCTTCCTTTCCTTTATTGCAGACGTAACCCTGCCAGCATTTCCCCTCTTTTATAACCTTCCATAAATCAGCAAAAGCGAGCTTAGGCATATCCGGATGACGGATAATGTTATGGGGTTTTCCTATAAGGGAGCCGTAAGGATACTGGGCCACATCATAGAATAAATTATTGGCAAAGGTGATAACCCCTCTCGTATCTGTAGCAGAAATGAGAATCTCATCATCGGTTAATTTATATTCATCCAAGTCGGCGATGAAACGTTGAGGATAATGAGCAGTGCTATTGGCCACAACTGGCCCTAATCGTTTCAGTGGATCGACGGATTTTTTTACATTATCGCGCATGGAGATAAGCTCTAACAGAAACTTGAAAGTATCACCAATGGTAGATAGTTCTGTCATCTGATTGGATACGACTCCTGAAGTTTTATCCAAGTGATCAAAGTCTCGGAGGAAATGACTGACTTTATTTTCAAACTCACGAGATTCAAGCCCGATGGTTTCCACCGATCTTTTGGTAATATCCACTGTATTTAAAGAATGGCCCATCTTTTCCAAGGTAAGGGTCACATGATTAAAGAGTTCTCTGACAGAATTATTGGCACTAAGAAGGGTCTTCTGAATCTCTTGGTTCACGTTTTTTGTTGCCTTAGAAAGTTCTTTGACTTCATTGGCCACTACAGAAAATCCTTTGCCAGCTTCGCCCGCTCTGGCAGCCTCGATTGTTGCATTCAATGACAGGATATGAGTTTGATCAGAAATATTATTGATCATTCTTAAGAGATTATCTACTGAGGAGAATTGTGCTTTTAAGGATTCCACTTTTGAAGACACTGAGTTTAACAGATCAGAGCAACTTTTTGTTTGCTCCGAGATATCATCCATGCTCTCCTGAATAGAAGATACATTTTTATTAACCAGCTCAACCTTATCTGCAACTTCACCAAAGCCCTCAACACTTCTTTTAATAGAAGTGAGGAGCTCTTGAACCCTATCAGCAACAGATGTCGAGACTTCTTTAAGTCCTTTACCAGAAGCTTTAAATAGGTCTTCCTCTAACATTCGCTGATCAAAATCTAGATCGCTAGCCGCCATTTGATTCTCCTCATCGATGGAATTATAGGTTAAGCAATAGACGATACTATGATGCAAGTCATGCTTTATGCATATAGTGAAAAAAGGTGCTAAACTGTAGTGATTTTATCAATAAGATATGAAAACGAACTATGCCGTCCTTACCCCATTCACATTAGTTGATCATTAGTTATTACTAATTTTCTTTTGTGGTGTTGAGAAGCTCATCGATCTCTTCAACATCGAACTCGGTTAATCCGAAAGGATTATCCTTTGAATTCAGATCTTCATCGATGTAGCGCTTACCAAGGTTCTCTTCGATTTCATCGAGGGAATCTTGGTCAAGATTACCTTGGTTCTTCTCAATGTCATTGAGGTTTTGATTCTCAAGAAGCTTGTCCTCGTCGAGTTTGGCGTCGTTTAAGATGCCTTCAGCGTGCTCGATTTCATTTTCTAAGCGCTCAAGGGCCTTAAGATCTCGCTCGGAATCCTTAATAACTGACTTCTCTCGCTCCTGGCGCTCAAGCTCCGCGAGTTCATCTTCAGTCAACTGGATCTTATCGGCTTCTCTTAGGAGATCATCGTTTAGGTTTTCGAGATTGAGTTCAACATCGAGCTCATCCAGGGCCTTACCACCCACGAGATCTTTTTCGCCACGAGCATTGGCCTCTTTGGCATTGAGCTCACGCATATGAGCTTCTTTGGTCTTAGTGATAGCGATGTCACCGGCATAGAAATCACGGTTGGATGAAGTGACGAGAGCGGTGGCGAAGTTATCGGTAAGTGTAATAACCGCAAGCTCGCCGGTTTTGTAAGTTGGTTGATTGGTGATGTTTCTAGAGTTCAGGCGATCTTTAAAGCCAAAGACCTGAAGCACATTCCCCATCTCAAGACCATCAGCGCGGCCGCGATCAAGATAGACCACATCGCCCACTCCCAGAATCGCCTGACCAGGGTGGAAAGAGCTCAGGATAGCGGCTTCCACGGTTCTTGAATTATAGGTCTTAGTGATGCGATCGATTTTAGGAGTGTAAACGGTAATTCTGTCACCACGTTGTGGAGTCCCTACAACTTCTGTGAACTCAACTTCCCACTTATCCTGGATCTTACGGATAAGTTTGATTTGCGCCACGATGGTGTACTTATAGCCCTTTCGGTCCGAGTTATCATGCTTTACGATTCCACCAGAGCTATAAACCGAGAAGCGATCTCCTGGAAGAGCATTAACCGATTCATCAAACTTCACATAAGCATGATCGGCCTTGGTGAAGAAGATATTCTCATCCGGGCCAGCAACGATAGAGCCGAAGTCCTGAACGATATTAGTTGAAACGAAGGTGCTGAGATAGAAGCCTTCTTTGAAGGAATAGAGGATGCGAGAATTTTTATCAAATCCAGTTTTTCTGTCATAGTTACTTGGGACTTCGATATCAAACTTATTAATGGGCGGACTATAGGCCTCATATTCTTTATTAAGAGCTTCCTTGCTGACTCTGTTTAAGTCATCCATGGTTTCTTCAGAGGCGTACTGAAAGTATACGCCCTGCTCTGCTAGTTCATTTTTTTCATCCAACCAGGCCGGTGCCGCATCATCACCGAAGTTGGATAAATCTGCCACATTGCCCGTTCCGGCAGCCCCCGGTTTTGCAAAGAGTTCATCATCGGTGAAAGTCCCCAATTTAAAATCGGGAGCAGCAGAGCCACTACCAGTTGTAAAGGAGAGAACCATTCCAGGCTCGATAAAGTGCGGGTTACTGATAAAAGAGTTAATCGACCAGATCTTTGGGTAATAGTGACCTGTTCCGAAAAAGCGTTTAGAGATTTTAAATAACCAATCATTTGGAACGACGGTATAGGAGCTGGCCTTTGCGGCCGTGGCCACTTCATTCCACTCATCATTAGTAATTTGCCCTTGTATATTTTGGGCCAAACTAAGCAGCTCTCTTTCTTCTTTACCAACATCAAAGACCTCTGGATCGATAACGGTTTCCGGAGTCTTTGGTAAGGGTTTTGCGGGCTCAACCGTCTTCACGACTTCTGGCTCAAAAGGCTTTAGAGCTTCTTCATCATCCAGATCGGCCCGAAGAGATTCTAGATCATCATCCACTGTCACTGATTCAACCACTGGAGGATCATTCGGTACAACGGTCTCAAGGGGCTCAACTGGAGTATCATCTAAGGAATCAAGATCGATGGTATCGATACTTACAGTATCTTCAGGATAAGATTCAACTGGTGCTTCAGCTTCCGGAGGAGCTTCCATAGGCTGAGAAATCTCTGGAGGAACTTCTGATCTGGAAGTTTCCATATCAGTGACTGGCTCATCACCTAAGAGGGATTCAAGATCTTCATCACTAATATCTTGCGCTGTCACCGCTGGTGACGCTCCTAAAAGGAAAGCTAAAATTAGTAGCGTGGTCTCTTTCTTCACCTAGTTCTGCCTACTCTCTAGTTGCTTCAAAGACGTCATTTAACATCGAAGCGTATTGCTCTTTTTTATTGTTGATTCCCAACTTATCACTGCAAAAAGTCGCGTATTTTAATGCATCCAGGATAACCCCAGAGTGAGCATGACGACCGATGATGTCTTCAAAAACTTGCAGGGCCAGATCATACTGCTGCTTCTCAATAAGCATTTCCCCTATTTGCAGTTTAGAGCGGGCCTTGATAGCAGGAATTCCCTGATTCTCAAGCTGTTGGAATATTTTTGTGGCTTCACTCGGGTTGGAGGATCTGAGGGTGGTGGCCCGGCGATAGAGATTTAACTGAGAATCGATATCTTTAGGAACATTAACCACAGGAGCGGCATTTTGCTCAGCAAAGATATCAACCGTCTCAGTTTCAGCACCGGTTGGTTTTGTGCGCTGAAGTTCATCCACTAGAGAAGATTGTCCAGCAGGACTTCCCTCTTTAAGCTCTTCATATTTTTTAGAAAGTTCTTCGTATTTAACCAGTAATTGGTCGTATTGCTCTCGAGAAACCGGTGAACGGTTAGCTTTCTTCTGATCATCTTCAACTAGAGATCTCTCAAGATCACGATACCAAGCACATGAGGATGTAAGAGCGAGTAAACCCACCAGGGGTAAAATTCGGCTGTGTCTCAAAGCGTCCTCCATGACAACATAACTTCTTAATATTTTTTGACTTTGCCTCTCTTTTATTCTAATTCCTTATCTGTCTTAGTCAAGGAAACTATGTCGCACACCTATCAACAGAGCAAAGAGCTCTACTATACTCGCCTCCGTATCCCTAAGGATGAAGCTTATTTCGTCTATTTTACCTTTGAATCCAATGAAGGCCTCTGCTACTACTCCACAGTGGATGAGTCGCTTAAGGGGCAATACCGGGATCTGGATGTGAAGTGCCCTATTGAGGGGAAAGGGGACCTGAAGGCACTCATTGAGCGCCTTCAAAGTGAAATTCGATTAGATGTTCTTTTGGAAGAGATTATTCAAGATTCTTAAAAAAATTCAAAACATCATCATGATGGGTCTTGGTATTGACCTTATCCATAATGTGGATAATTTTTCCTTGTGGGTTAATAAAGAAGCTCTGTCTTAGGATCCCCATAAATTCTCGCCCCATAAACTGCTTAAGACCCCAGGAATGATAGGCCTGCGCCACTTTATGATCTTCATCAGAAAGCAGCAGAAAGTTCAGATCTTTTTTCTCTTCAAATTGCTTAAGCTTTTTTACCGGATCTCCACTGATGCCTAAAACTACGATATTTAGTTCGGCGAGCTCAGCTTCCATATCTCTAAGACCACAGGCCTGAACGGTGCAACCAGGAGTAAGAGCTCGGGGATAGAAATAAACCACGACATTATGCCCCTTAAAATCCTTGAGAGAAACCTTGTTTCCGTCCTGATCCAAGAGAGTGAAAGCAGGAGCAGTTGCTCCTATCTTAAGTCCCCCATCTTTTTTAGCTGGGGCTTTCTTTATTACCTTCTTAGTGGCCTTCTTGGTCGCTTTTTTTGCGACTTTCTTAGTTGCCTTTTTTGCCATGATCTCAATCCTTTATTACCAATTATCTCGAAGTGCTCTCATTTTATAGAATAAGTTTCTCTCAAGTTGAACCTCATCTTCAAGACTATTCAGCTCTTGAACTAAGTTCTCTCTGAGTTCGCCTGATTTAAGTCTAAGAAAGGGGTTCACCTCCCGCTCGATTCCTAAAGTCACGGCCCTTCTCTCATC
>DFXX01000063.1:24836-76266 GCA_002381765.1 Bacteriovoracaceae bacterium UBA4097
AGTTTTTGGGTAGTATCATAGAGAAGTTCCACCTTTCCCCCATTACGGCAATTTCCGACTCCAGCATTAAATAAAGTATCTCCTGAAAATAAAGCAGTAGGTGAATCCAAGGAATTAAGGATAAACACCTGGTGATCCATGGTATGTCCCGGAGTATCTAGCGTCTCCAACATGTGCTTATCGTCTAAAAGTAGCTTCTCTGAGTTAAGTAGTTTCTTGATAGGCGCCAAAAAGGCTTCTTTCAGAGGAAGGTTTCCTCGGATATGATCATGATGTTGATGGGTATTGAGAATTCCTTGCAGAGAGAGTGATTTTTTTTTGATATACTCGATGTACGGAGTGGCCTCATAGGGATCGATGGCCCAGGCCTTTCCGGTTTCTTCATCGACAATTAAGTAACTGAAGTTTCTGAGTTCATTGTGTGCGTAGAACTTTTTAATTTGGATCATTATGACAAACCTTTATAGTTATTATCTGCAAGTTCTCTTTCTCTCCTTCATTGTAATCAATCATCTTCTGGAAATATATCTTTCACGTCGTCAATTGACGAAACTGCAGCAAAATAGAGATATGGTTCCGGTAGCTTTTCAGGATTCCTTGAGTCTGATGGATCATCAGAAGGCCATTGCCTATGCCAGTGCGCGAATAAATTTGAGTCAATTGCGACTTCTCTTTGATGCTGGCCTTCTCTTCTATTGGTTTCCCTTCAGAGGGGCCGAAAAACTTTTCCTCGCGATTCCTGATCTGGGAACTCACAGAGAAGTTATCTTTCTTTTATTGTTTAGCTTCATCCAAATGCTCATTAACCTGCCCTTCTCACTCTATTCAACTTTTTCTTTAGAAGAGCGCTTCGGCTTCAATCGCACGACTCCTAAACTTTATATTGTTGACCGTCTCAAGGGGCTTATTCTAGGAGGACTGATAACTGTACCCTTACTCTATTTAGTTTTCTTTCTTTATAACTCACTAGGAGATTGGTGGTGGCTAGCGAGCTTCGGGCTGATAACAGTTTTTCAATTGGCCCTGGTCTGGCTTTATCCCACCTTCATTGCTCCGATCTTTAATAAGTTTCACCCACTTGAGGGAGAGGAATTAAAGAGTGGCATCGAGAAGCTCGTCACAAACGCTGGCTTTGAAGCCAAGGAAGTTTTTGTAATGGATGCTTCTAAAAGAAGCTCCCATGGGAATGCCTATTTTACAGGCTTTGGAAAAAGTAAGCGGGTCGTGTTCTTTGATACTCTCTTAAAAGATCTCAAAACTCCCGAAATACTTGCTATCCTCGCTCATGAGCTGGGTCACCTAAAACTCAAGCATATTCCCAAATCGCTGGTAACTTCTTTGATTCTCTCTTTTCTTGGATTCTGGCTAATGGGAGTACTTAGCAACCAAACCTGGTTTTATTCGGGCCACTTTGTCCGCGTCTACTCTCCCGGAATTTTACTCTTGCTCTTTACCCAAGCAATTCCCCTCTATACTTTTTGGATCACCCCTATTAGTTCTTGGATTTCTCGAAAAAGAGAATTTGAAGCCGATGCCTATGCTGCAAGCGAAGTAGATGCGAAGTATCTTATTTCAGGACTACTTAATCTTTATCAAAAAAATGCCAGTCCGGTAGTGACTGATAAATATTATTCAGGATTTTACCATTCCCACCCACCGGCCCTTGAAAGAATCAAACATCTAAGATCACTCGAAATCAAGTCCAGTGAGGGATTGTCTTAAGAAGTTGAGATAAGGCTTGCGCCACTTTTCGATCTCATTATGAAGCTCATGATAGCCCCCTTCAAAGATCTTGAGTTGGGCGTTCTTTTCCACCGTCTGAAAGTAGGCAATCATAAGCTTTGAGCTGACTAAACTGTCCTCAGTTCCTATTGAGCAGTACAAGGGACATTCAGCTCTTAAAGGGCGAGAGAAGACTTCTCTTGAAGTCTTAAGGAGTTCAATAAAAAGCTTTGTATGGATCTTCAGCTGAGTATATTCATCTTTCACATAGGCTTCGTAAATTCTTCCATCATGGGAGAGCTTCTTGATATTTAACACCCCTGAGATGGGGAGCGAAGGGCATTTAGTAAGTCCATCAAACAGCATGCGAGGAGCATTGGCCATGATGGGTCCCAGCATGCCGGAAGCACCCACTACAGGGGAGCTTAAGAAGACCTTTTCGGGATAGAAATTCTTGGGTGCCATATTCTGCAAGTAATTGGCGGTAATAAGTCCACCCATAGAGTGACCAAAGAGCGTGTAATTGGTCATACTGAATTCTTTCTTCAGGTACTGGATCACAGCATGCAGATCTTTAGAAAAGTCTTCGAAGCTTTCTACCCATGCCCGTCTTCCACCACTTCGGCCATGACCTCTCAGGTCATAAATGGCGATATTAAAAGACTGAGAAAAAAGCTTAAGTATATACTCATGCCGCTCAAGGTGCTCTCCTAATCCATGGGAGACTATCAACCATTTAGAGCAGCCATTTTCACGAATAAGGCATTTTAGAGGAATTCCATCAAAAGAAATGATATCGCGGTATTCATTGTTCATAAAAATTTCCTCTTTTAGGGCCAGGATTTCTGCTATAATCAGCCCATGTACTGCCCAGTTTGCTTTCAAAATACGATGAAGATTCGCTCCAATGGAGTGGTTAAACTTGCGTTTAATGGTAAGTCCCGAAACAACTCGCTCTATACTTATAATCTCCAAAAAGAGACTCAAGAGCAACTGCTTGCTAAGCTACGTGATAAAGTTGTGGATTTTTTTAGCTTCTATTCAGAGTTCAATAACAAGACCCCCATTAAAAACTTCGAAGTCTACTCGGCTGACTTTATGTGCTCCAATGGGTGTAAGATCGATGTGATGAGCACCAAGGTAAGTGTGGTGGGAGTCATCTATACTAAAGCCGAAGTCAAGGCCCTCCTCTTAGCAGAGGGCAAGAAATTTGGCATTGATATTGAAGTCAATTTAGAAAGTTAGTTTTAGCTTCACTTCAAATTCGATAAATCCCTTAAGCTTAAACGACTCAGGAACTTTACCTGCATCGATAAAGGCATCGAGCTTAATTCCATTATTCTTCATAATAAGTGGCAAGAGATTTACATCAGCTAAACCAAACTCCATGCAAGTTTTCTTATTACATGGCTCAATTAAACTGATCCCTAACTCCTCTAATTCAGCGGCATATTGAGACATGACATGCTTAAAGCCTTCTTCCGCCACTGGATCCTTTTCAAGCTCCACCAGAATGGATTTGTTCAAAATATGAACCCGCTTGAAATAATCTTTTAGAATAGGATGCTCCGAGAGAAACTTACGGGCCTTAACGGGCTTAGTGGTATTGATAATATAGATAGTTCCAAACTTATCGTTTCTTAAGTAAAGATCACTTTCAGTTCGATCATATTTTAGAAGAATAATTTCACGGGCCTTATCTGCATCTACCACTTGGCCATAATCAAAATCTCTTTTCTCAAAAAGCTCCTGAAGCGGCGAAGAATCTTTGCGTTTAACTGACTTTGTTTCCACTGTCGGAACCCACCCACCTTTATTGTCCAAGATTTTCTGGGTACTGAGTTTTACAGCTATCTTATCCAGAAACTTAAAATCTACATCATCTCTTCCCAGAAGATATCTCTGATACCAGGCCCGATCACGTTTTCCGGCCGTGGGCTCGATATAAAAGAAAAGTCTCTTAATTCTTATTTCTTTTAAATGATCACTTGGAATTTCGGGAATTGGCTGAACCAGGGAGAGCTGCATTTTTCCCAGACCCATGCTGGCCCCTAAATCCATAAAGAGTCTGGCAAATCCACCTATAACAAACCCCACTTTTGCCAAAGGGGAATCATACGAGGAAATCATCTCATCAGAAATTGGGATAACCATTGGAATGATAGTAAACTTCCCATCCCCATAGGCCTCGGAAGTTTTCACCGCCTTTACATCATTTTTGATGACACTACTCTCACCGCATCCATATAAGATTAGTAAAAGGCCTACCAATAGCAAATGTTTAAGCACAAAGATCCCCAGGGGAAATGGTTGTTTTGGAAAGTCTACCCTCTGCCTGAAAAACTAACAGCTCCCCTCACCTTTTTACAGGGAGCCTGTCATAAAATGCTCACTCCCCCCTAGAATAGCCTTATGAAAATCACCTTTCCTATTCTCTTGATGCTTTCCATGTCATCTGCCATGGCCCAAACCTGGAAAACACTTCCTAAAGGGGTGAGAATCATTGGATATCGGAATATCCAGACCTCCAATATCAAATCTAATTTCAATCAATTTGGATCAGAAAGCCCAGTGGGCGCTCAGTTTAGAGTAGATGCAGACACCTTTAATTCGATGACGGGAAATGTAGTCATTCCCGGAGCCGATATCGATGCAAATGCCTATGAGGCCCTATTGGTTGGTGAATACAAGGTGGATGCTGAGGCCAATGTAAACGTTCAGGGAACGGGCTTTGGTTATGGAATCACTGACAGAGTGATGTTCTATGCAGAGCTTGCTTACTATAAGGCCCATGTAAAGGCCAAGATCAAGCGCACCGCTGGAAATACCTATAAAAGGACGGCCGAAATTCTGGAAGAAAATGGTGGCACCCAAAACGGCATGATCGCTGAAAATCTCAGAAGAATGATTGATGCCAATGAAGGGACCATTCAATCTGTTATCACCAATCACTATGGCTATAAGCCTCTTGGGGACTGGTACGGAAGTGGGTTTGGCGACATGGAAACAGGTCTTATGACCCGACTCATTGATAGAGGAAGCTGGGGACTACTCTTTTATCCAGGAGTCATTCTCCCCACTGGACGTGTGGATGACCCCAATATTCTACAGGACATTGGCTTTGGTGACGGACAATTTGATTTATTTGCTGAGATAGGAACAGGATACATCATAAATGATGCCTTCTCTCTAGGAACCACCCTCCGCTATACCTATCAAACTCCTGGTAGTAGGACTATGAGAATTCCAGAAGATGGTGACTTCACCCTCTCTGATAGTACGGGAGAATTTAAAGTAAAATACGGGGATAGAGTCAACTGGATGTTTAATTCGACTCTTGCTTTGAATGACTGGATTTCTATCACACCAATTTACCGTTTTATGTATCAGCTGCCTTCAAGTTATAAATCGGAGCATCTAGAGGCGAATGATTATCTAAGTAATAATACGGATAAACTCGAGCACCAAGTTCAGCTGACTACGAGCTTTTCTTCAATTACCCCTTTTCTAAAAAAACAATTTTTCCTACCAGCGCAGATCAATATCAATCTTGTCCAAACAGTTGCTGGAAAGAATGTTCCTAACGCCGGAAGATTCGAAATGGAATTTAGGATGTTGTTCTAAAGTACGATTTTATATCCGGTACCCCAAACAGTCTCGATACCAATATTGATTTTGCTCATCTTCTTTCGAAGGGAGAAAATATGCACATCGATATTACGTGATGTCATATCCATGTCCTTCTCAAATTGATTGATCAATTCTTCACGAGTGCTAGCGGCGGATGGATGCTTGAAGAGATGATGGAAGATAATGAATTCTCTCGAAGTAAGATTAACTGTTACACCATCTTTCATTATGGAATGGGCCTCAGGAATGAGCTTAAGGCCCACATTCATTAAATTTTCTTGGAGGGAGCTCACCTTACTAAAGGCATTCTCCACTCTTACCAGAAGCTCATCATAGTTAAAGGGCTTAGTGAGATAATCATCTGCACCAGATTTTAGACCTTCAATAATCTGCTCCGCTTTATTGTAAGCAGACACCATGAAGATGGGTGACATCTTATCTTTAACACGAATGGTTCGAACGATATCGATGCCTTTTATTCCAGGAAGATTCCAGTCGATAAGATAAATGGAATTATCTGGGCGATCCTTGGCCGAGAAGAATTCTTCTGCAGAAGGATAGCCAAAAACTTTATATTCGTTCTTCTCCAACAAATATTTCAAGGCTTCTATGATTTCTTTTTCATCTTCTATAATGACAACAGTTTTAACCATTTAATATTCCGATTATCAAATTTGGGGATGTTAACTTAAGGCAAGCTTAAGACAAGCTTAAGACAAGCTTAAGAAAACACCTAACTATAACTAATATTATCTATGAGTAATGCGTAATAAAAAGGAAAAATACGAATAATTCTAGTTATTTAGAAAAGCTTAATATATTAAACTCAACTCACAGGAAGTATTAAGATACTTTATAAACTAGTTTTTATTGATGATGCCAAAAATAAGAGGAAGTAAGATGGTGGGCGTTGAGGGGATCGAACCCCCGACATCTACCTTGTAAGGGTAGCGCTCTCCCAGCTGAGCTAAACGCCCATCTTGCTTGAAATGAGAACCCATATTAGAGAGACAATGAATTTTTGTCAAATAAAAAAGGCCCGGAATAAACCGGGCCTTGAAAAAAAATTGAAAATATAAGTCTTAGTTAGCTACTTCTAAATTTGCATCACCATCAAGAACTTTAAGAGCACGTGCCTTCATAAATTCCTCTGGTTTAGACAAGTTAAGTGCCACTCTTAGAACTTCCTCAACCTCTGAGACAGGGCGAACATCGATACCAGCTTTGATTTCATCAGGAATCTTGGCCAGATCTTTTCTGTTCTTCTCCGGGATGATCACGATGGTAATTCCGGATTGCTTAGCGGCCAGGATTTTCTCCTTAAGACCACCAATTGGAAGTACGCGACCTCTAAGAGTTACCTCACCTGTCATGGCCACATCCTGACGAACAGGAATATTAGCGATGGCTGAAGTAAGAGCCGTTACCATGGTCACACCAGCAGAAGGACCATCTTTCGGAGTCGCTCCTTCAGGAACGTGAATATGAATATCATTCTTCGAGTACCACTCATGATCCACACCAAGTCTGTTGGAGATAGATCTTACATATGAAAGAGCTGCCTTCGCCGACTCTTGCATGACCTCCCCTAGCTTACCAGTCACCTGAATCTTGCCATTACCCGGAACAGTTACAACTTCAATATGAAGAAGCTCACCACCCACAGATGTCCAAGCAAGACCGTTAACTAGGCCCACTTGAGGCTGAAGTTCAATAGAAGTGCGATCGAATTTAACCGGTCCTAAGTACTTCTCAAGGTTTTTCTCATCGATCTTGAACTTACGACCTTCTTTAATATCTTCTGTCACTACTTCGGTCGCAATCTTACGAGAAATGGTGTTCATCAAGCGCTCAAGCTCACGAACTCCGGCTTCCTTAGTATATCCACGAACAATATTAGTGAAGATCTTATCTGATACAGAAACCGGATAATTCTGAAGTCCATGAGACTCCACTGCTTTTGGAAGAAGATACTTCTTCGCAATTTGCATTTTTTCATCTGGAGTGTAACCAGCAATATGGATAATTTCCATACGATCTCTAAGTGGTCCCGGGATTGCTCCCAGATCATTAGCTGTCATGATGAACATAACTTTAGAGAGATCATACTCACACTCGATGTAATGGTCTCCGAATGTCTTATTCTGACCCGGATCCAATACCTCAAGCATGGCAGCTCCTGGGTCACCTCGAAAATCAGAACTCATCTTATCGATCTCATCGAGAAGGATAACAGGGTTTGAAGTGCCGGCCTTCTTAAGAGCATGTATGATTTTTCCTGGCATCGCACCAACATAAGTACGACGATGTCCACGAATCTCAGCTTCATCACGTACACCACCTAGGGAGATACGAACAAACTTACGACCAAGGGACTCAGCTAAAGATTTAGCAATCGATGTTTTACCTACTCCTGGAGGACCTGCTAAACACAGAAGTGTTCCGCGAGTATCGTCTTTAACCAGAGCACGCACCGATAAATATTCTACGATACGTTCTTTAACATCATTTAGTCCGTAATGATCGTTATCAAGAATCTCGCGCGCCTTAGCAACTGAGTTATCATCCTTAGTGAATTCATCCCAAGGAAGTGAAATCATCCAGTCAAGGTAGTTACGAACAACCGCCGATTCGGCAGACATTGGTGACATTGACTTGAGTTTTCTCAACTCTTTATTGGCCTTATCACGGGCCTCTTCTGGCATTTTCTTAGCGCGAAGTTTTTCTTCCATCTCAGCAACATCAGATTTTTCATCCTTATTACCAAGTTCTTTCTGAATGGCCTTCATCTGCTCATTCAAATAGTACTCTTTCTGAGATTTTTCCATCTGTGTCTTCACACGAGAACGGATACGCTTTTCAACATTGATGATTTCAATCTCACCCTGCATCTTCTCAAGCAGAAGCTGCAAACGAGTATCAACGTTTACTGCGTTTAGAATCTCCTGCTTCTCAGGGATCTTCATCGTTAAATGGGCAACGATGATATCGGCCAGGCGGCTTGGATCCGTGATAGAAGAAATACTCATTAAGAGTTCTGGTGGAATTCGCTTATTAAGCTTCACGTACTGCTCAAAGATGCTCTTCACTGATCGCATAGAAGCTTCAACTTCTACATCGCTTTCAATGACATCTGCACACTTTTCAACATCAGAGTAGTAGCCATCATTCTCACAACGGAAGTTTTTAATCTTAGCGCGGTATTTACCTTCGATAAGCACCTTCACGGTATTATCTGGCAATCGAAGCATCTGAATAATGCTTACTACCGTTCCAATGTCATAAACATCTTCACGTTCTGGATTCAGAACTGAGGCATCCTTCTGTGTGACGAGGAAGAGCTCGTTTCCGTTCTTAGCTGCCTTCTCCAATGCGGAGATAGACTTCTCTCTACCTACGAAGAGTGGCACAACCATGTGAGGAAAGATAATTACATCTCGTAACGGAAGGAGAGGGAAGTTATTAACAGCTTCGGACTTTTTATCGGACATAGCACCTCCTGCGCTCTTCGTCTCAAATACTAACCTCATTCATGAGGCTTCTATAAAATAGTATCCCATGAATTTAAGAATCGAATACCAAAAAAAAAGGCCGGGAGTTTTTTTCCCGGCCCGACTAAAATTGAATGTTTTTCTTTAAGACTTTGTTATTTAGTCTGTAAGATTTTCCGAGTAATCTAAGACGCATTCTCGATTTTCTTGGCCGCTTTGGCCCCGGCCTTGCTTTCCGGCTTCTTCTTACGATCGCCCTCTTCTAGCACCGGCTTACCTTGACCTAAAATCGCTTCCTTAGTGATGATACACTTAGCAACTTTTTCATTGCCTGGAAGGTCATACATCACATCCAGCATCACTTGCTCAAGAATAGCGCGCAGTCCTCGTGCTCCGGTCTTTCGGTTAAGGGCAGTTTTTGCCACTTCGGTAATGGCATCCGGAGTAAATTCCAGATCAATTCCGTCGAAGTCAAAAAGCTTTTGGTATTGCTTAATCACAGCATTTTTTGGCTCGGTGAGAATCGATACCAAGGCCGCTTCATCGAGCTCTTCCAGCATCGCTGTTACAGGAAGTCGTCCGATAAATTCAGGAATAAGACCAAATCTCACTAAATCTTCCGGCTCGATAGCACCCAGAGTCTCTAGATGAGTTTTTTCTTTCTTCTCGGTATTATTTGAAGTTAACCCCACCGATTTAGATTTAGTCATTCTCTTTTCAATGATCTTATCCAATCCAACAAAGGCACCGGCACAGATAAAGAGAATATTTCTGGTATCAACCTGAATATATTCCTGCTGGGGATGCTTACGTCCGCCCTTAGGTGGAACATTGGCAACCGAACCTTCAACCAGTTTTAAGAGGGCCTGCTGTACACCTTCACCTGATACATCGCGAGTGATAGAAGGATTTTCAGATTTACGGGCAATCTTATCGATTTCATCCACGTAAATGATACCACGTTGAGCACGCTCAACATCGAAGTCACAGTTTTGCAGAAGCGAGAGAATCACGTTCTCNNTCCTCACCCACATAACCGGCTTCAGTCAGAGTCGTGGCATCTGCGATAGCAAAAGGAACGTTCAGAAACTTCGCCAAAGATTGAGCGATAAGTGTCTTACCAGAACCAGTTGGACCGGCCAGAAGAATATTCGACTTAGCAAGTTCTACTTCCTCACCTTCACGGGTAGAAGCCTTATAAGCAATACGCTTGTAATGGTTATGAACGGCCACAGAAATGATTTTCTTAGCGCGGTCCTGACCAATCACGTACTGATCAAGGTGAAGCTTAATCTCGTGAGGTTTAGGAACATTATCAGTAGCAGCTTTAGAAACTGTTTTTACGGAATCTTCAAATATGATGTCATTGCAGAGTTCAATACACTCATCACAAATATAGACACCTGGACCCGCGATGAGCTTCTTAACTTCCTTCTGGGACTTGCCACAGAAGTTACAGTTTAGACTGCCGTAAGATCCACCTTTCTCTTTGCTCATTATCTTTACCTTCGGTTATACGTATTAGTCTTTCTTCAATTTGCCTTTCGGCACGATGATGTTGTCAATCAAGCCAAAATCTTTGGCTTTTTCCGGACTGAGATAATTATCTCTGTCACAGGCCCGCTCCACTTCATCGTAAGTGCGTCCAGTATGTTTGACATAAATATTATTTAATTGCTTCTTGAGATCCAAGATTTCCTTGGCCTGAATTTCAATATCGGTTGCCTGTCCACGAGCACCACCCAGCGGCTGGTGAATCATGATGCGCGAGTGAGGCATGGAATAACGATGACCAGCTTCCCCAGCTTGAAGCAGAAGAGATCCCATAGAAGCCGCTAGACCCACACAATAGGTATAAACCGGGCATGTCACGTGCTGCATAAGATCGTAAATTCCTAGTCCCGCATAAACGGATCCACCAGGAGAATTGATATAGAAGTGAATAGGAGCTTCGGGGTCAGACTGCTCTAGGAAAAGCATCTGGGCCACTAGAAGATTGGCCACAGTGTCATTGACTTCTGTTCCTAAGAAAATAATCCGGTCTAAGAGTAAGCGCGAATAAATGTCGTACTGTCTCTCCCCTCTTGCCGTCTGCTCAATGACTATGGGATTTGGTATATAACCCATTGGTGTGCTCGTCATGCTTTGTCCTTTTTCCCCAAATGGTTGATTCGTTTGTTCAGGCTTATCGGAAAATGTAAGTAATTCTTGAGGTTAAATTTAACTCGAAGCCGATAATTAGGAAAGATGGGCACAGATATCCAAATTACAAGGCAAAGAAACACCTTGTCTTGAATTATTCATTGCATCGGACTAAATTTCTTGGGTCCACGTTTCAATTATGAAATTGGTTTATTAACCCTTATGACTTCAAGGAGTTCATTATGTCACGTTTAGTTGGTAATCCAGCGCCGTATTTTAAAGCCGAAGCCCTTGTAAATGGCGAGAACAAGACTATTTCTCTCGACGATTACAAAGGTAAGTGGAAGGTTCTTTTCTTCTACCCACTAGATTTCACTTTCGTTTGCCCTACTGAAATCATTGCTTACTCTGATGCTGCTGAGAAGTTTAAGGCTATGAATACTGAGCTTATCGCTTGTTCAGTAGATTCATTCTTCTCTCACCTAGCTTGGACTAAGCAGCCTCGTAATGAGGGTGGCCTGGGCGAAGTAAAATTCCCAATCATCGCAGATTTGGACAAGAAAGTAGCTCGTGATTATGAAGTTCTAGTCAATGATGGTGTTGCTCTTCGTGGTCTTTTCATCATCGATGACAACAATGTTATTCAGCATTCTACTATCAACAACCTTTCAGTAGGTCGTAATGTTGAGGAAACTCTTCGTTTGGTTGAAGCTTACCAGTACACAGCTAAATCTGGCGAAGTATGCCCAGCTAACTGGAAGAAGGGTGCCGATACCATGAAGCCAGATCCAACTGGCTCTAAGTCTTGGTTTAAAAAGAATGCTTAATAGTTGACCAAACTGTTCGGTGACTTATAGGGGGTCCATTTGGGCCCCTTTTCTTTTTCTAAAAGCAGAATGTCACTATGTAAGAATGGCTTAAGTGAGGTAATTTATTCAGATTCTAGCTCTGCATTAACAGTAAACTTTACAAATCTTAAGAATCCCCAGAGCAAAAGCTTGTCGAAAAGCCCTGCCCTTCCTATAACGGCCCAACTGAAAAATTAAAACTTGTGACTAAGAATTTGGCCTCAGGTTTGCGTTGTAGTATATACGGATCCGGCCATGAGGGCGTAGGTCCAATTCTAAAGAGGGGATAATGAAGAAGTTGAACGTAGTGGATCTGGGGGAGTTTAAAGAACTTCGAGAAATGAGAAGAACTGAGCATAATTATGGTCTTTATTTAAAGACTTTGGCGAACTCTCAGTTAGAAACGGAAATCAATGGTCTGCTGGAAGAGTTTCAAATGGATTCTTATGGAAAAGAATTTTTCTCCAAGGGCAAATTGATTTTGAAGGAAATAAGTTTTAGATCTACCGGAAGCGTAAAATCAAAAATCGATCTTATGAATGATGAAACCTTAAAATTGCTCTAACAAAAGGCCCCGATGATGACTCGGGGCCTTTTCACAACATCAATGTTTTTTGCCATACTTATAAGTTTCTTCGTCGATATCGGGAGTATTGCCCTGATATCCGGCCGAGGCGCCTGAACGATGCTCCTGGGGGCCTTGCTTTTCATCATTATCAGAATCGGTATTAACTCCTGTGCGATCAAGATCGATCTCAGTATTGTCATTTAATTTAGAAGGATTCACCTCAGTCCCCTCAGAACCTTCTCCGACTCCTTCCTGACCACCAAGTTGAGTATTTTTCTTTTTAACATCATTTTTTGATAAATTTTCTTGGTTTTCCATTTGAGTCTCCTTAGTTGATGCCTGAATTCCATTAGAAGCACAAAGGATGCCAATCATCTTCCTGCTAAGTATCGGAACTTTTACTCCCTAAATCATGAGTTGGGGTAAAAGGCTACATGTCGCCGATGCCACACCACTTCTCTATGACGCTAAAACTGAATTGAAGTCTTTCAATAATGGCATAGATGTTGCTCCCTTTATCTTAATTAGTGAGGAGCTGCCATGAGCGTGAGTTATTTCTTATCAGTCACATTGACCGCCTTTTCACTCTTGCATCTGGCTGGCTGCGCCCAAAAAAAGACTCTACCCACAGCTGCCAAGGTTCAGGAACTCATTGGCAATTATTATGCAGCGATAGAATTTGAACCGGGAAAGTCAGAATTAACGGAGAGGAATAAATCCCATTTAGATCTTTTAGCACAGAGGGCTTTAAGAGACGGACGAGAGATCGGGGAAATTAAAATCCTGGCCTGGGCCGACAAAGAATATCCCTCGGAAGCTGAGCGAGTTTCACCTAAGGATAAATTACTTGCAAAGGATCGAGGCAGAAATATCGAAAGATATCTCAAGGAAGAGTTGTATGCCACCAATAGTATCGATGTCTTCAACATGGCCAAAAAGCCCTCTCTTCTGGGTAGGATAACTAAGAACGAAGACTGGGAAATCAAGGAAACTGTTAAAGATACTGGAGCAACTGGAACCCGACTACCGAATGGCTCAGTCTCATATACCAAAGCGTCGAAGGCCTTAGTCATCATAGATTACGAAGTTAGCAAACAATGAATCAGGAGGTTTTCATGCCTAATAAAATTCAAGCCGAATTCTTAGATCAGGACATCAACATTGGTATCAGCGAAAAAGATCGGAAAAGTGTCTGTCGAGGATTATCCAAGCTTCTGGCGGACTCTTATCTTTTATACCTGAAGACCCAGAACTATCATTGGAATGTCACAGGAAAGATGTTTCAACCTCTTCATACTCTTTTTGAAGAGCAGTATCAGGAACTGGCGGCTTCTGTAGATACTATAGCAGAAAGAATTAGAGCACTCGGTGAATTTGCTCCAGGATCCTTTAATAGCTTCATTAAAGTGACTTCGATCAAAGAAGAAACCGGAATCCCGACAGCAGAAGAAATGATCATCAACCTCGTTCAGGGTCATGAAGCCGTTGTCACTACAGCAAGAGAGATCATACCCTTAACAGATAAGTGTGATGATGATGTTACGGCCGATTTATTAGTGGAAAGAATGCAAAAGCATGAGAAGTACGCCTGGATGCTAAGGAGTATGATCTCGGCCAATAGGGCCCATTAGTGTAAGTATTTTTCCATTTTATTGATGAGTCCTTCAAGATCTAAGGGCTTTGTAATGACTTCCTTATAAAGATCTCGCTTTACCTCTCTCTCGACTTCTGAGGGAGAGGCAGAGATCATGAGTACCGGACACTTGTAGGCAGACTGTATATCATTCTTGAGTATGAGAAACTCCCCTCCTTTCATGCCTTCCATATGATAATCGGCCAAGATGAGATCAGGAACTTTTCTTCCACTTTTAAGTGACATGAGAGCTTCTTGAGGATCCTGAAAAGTATCAACAACATATCCTTCTTTAGTCAGGGCCCAACTGATAACTTCTCTCAGATCGTCGTCATCATCGATAACCAGCACTCTTTTTCTTAGATCCTTTGCTAGACCGGGTTGAAAATTGAAAATATCTCCGTCTGTGACTTTAAGATTTTTGGGAATGGTAAAATAAAATTGGGCTCCACCTGAAGGCATATTCTCTACCATGATCTCTCCCCCATGGGCCTCTACAATGGTTTTGCATATAAAAAGTCCAAGTCCAGTTCCTGAACAACCGGTTATTTTTCCAGTCCAATACTTTTCAAAGACCTGGTTAAGATCTGCTAGAGGAAGACCGGGGCCTGAATCCGTAACACTAAAGATAAAGTGATGCTCACTCTCTTCAAGGCCCATGGAAATCGTTCCTCCCAAGGGAGTGAATTTAACAGCATTGCTTAAAAGATTGGATAGCACCTGGAACATTTTATTCTTATCTACCTCTATCTTTAAAAGGTTAATAGGAAAGGATGAGCGTATAAGGATATTTTTTTCCTTTATGTGAGGTCGGCATGAATCAAGGACTTCCTGAATGAGTTTTTTGACTTCAACTTCAGTTTTATTAAGCGTAGAAAGCCCGTTTTCTGTTTTATTCTTATCCAGAAGATCACTGATGAGATCCTTTAGTCGATCGGTGGTCTTTAAAATTCTTTGTGACTGAATCCTAACCTCTTCTGATAAGACAGACTTGCCATGCCGATCGGCCACTCGTAACAGCATCTGGGCCTCTAATCGGATAGCACTTAAGGGATTTTTAATATCATGAGAGACAATAGCAAGCATTTGCTCTTTAGCGGCCCGGGCTTCATCCGCCAGACGACGTGCTTTGGCTTCTCTGTCTTTGATTTCATGCTCTCTCAGAATTCTTTTTATCACCGGAACAAGCCGCTCCAGCCTCTTCTTAGAAACAAAATCTTCAACCCCTGCTTTCATCATGTCAGCAACGGTTTCTTCGCCAATGCTTCCTGATACCACGATAAAGGGGAGATCAGGACACTGACTGCGGGTTATTCCTAGGGCATCGATAGCTTCAATATAGGGAGTTCTATTATTTGAGATGACAATGCTCCAGGACTGGTTTCTTAGAGCGGCGTGAATTTCTTCAGGTTTTGTAACTCTTTCAAGAAAGATTTTGAGGCCAATACTTTCCAAGGCCGCTTCGATAGACTGGCTGTCGGCTTCGGAACTCTCAATATTCAGCACTCTCAAGATTTTATCGAAAGTTACCATACTCATTCCATTGATCCTGGTTACGATTGGGGCAGTAACCATAACTTCAGTCTGAAGTTTAGTCTTCTTAGGAAATCTTAAATTTTATGATAATTAGTTATTCAGAAATTGAGAATTAAGGGCATCTCGAAGAAAAAAGGCTGTTTTTAGGTTTTGATTCTTCTTATCCTGAGACTGCAAGAGACCGCTACCCAAGAGTTGCTTTAAAGATTCTTTGAGCAATCGGTGTTGATTTTCATTTAATGATGATTTTGGCTTTCTTTTCTTTCTTTCCACCAGCATGATCTCTCCATTCCTAAGCTTTCTCAAATAAAAGCAAAAGAGATGCCAATCTTGTTGATACGAAAATTCAGAGAGATAACTGATTAACCATGGATTTGAAGGGACTTTTTTACTCAGAAACTTAATTGACCGGGGAAATTTTCTTTAACGGAGTGAATCACGCTTTCCATTTTTTCCACTAAAATCTTCACTCTCTCCTTATCTTTCTTTTTAGCAGCGCTCTCAATTTCAAGCCCAATATTGGCCATCTGAGGAAACTCAAAGGTGACAGCATTCCCTTTCACTTGATGACCAAGCTTCATGGCCACAGAATAGTCATCTAATTCTAGCGAGGAACGAAGATCTTCAATGTCCTGAATTCTTCGTTTCAAATACTTAATCTTGAGCTCTACTGGCACCTGCATAGAAGTCTTTTGTTTATGGTTTATGAATCGTGACGGATAATATATGGCCATTCCCCAGCTGGCAAACGAAGCATGCTAAATTTATCCTATAGGAGGAGGAGAAATAAGATAATTTTTTCAATCTTAACGCACGACAAGAAAAAAAAGACTATTATCCAGCCTTATGAAAAGACTGGTTTTTATCCTGCTTATACTCGGAACTTCTGCCTGTGATCCCTTCAATTTTGGGTTCAAGCATAACCCTGCGTATGTCTTAGATAAGGCCTTCAATTCTATTCAAAATCTAGACAATCAAAGCTTCCTGGAAATCTCTGGTAAAGAAGCCCTTTGTCTTTACGGGAGCTCAACCGGTCTCTCTCACTTAAAAAGTAAAATTGAACTGGATATATCTGAACTTAAGCCTGTTGCAAAACTTATCAATTCTAAGAGAAACGACTCAGCTGAGTTTGTGGGATACTGGTCTTATTATACTGAACGCTATCAGATTTTAGTCTCGGAGAATCGCTCTAAAGAAGTCATTCTTGAAACTATTATTGACTGCAACTATGGAACTGACTCTGAAAGAGATGATAAGCTTAAAGGACTAAAGCCTAAGGAATATCCTAAGAAAGAATGTCGCCTGGTAAAAATCATTCCAAAAAAATTCAAAGCATTAGAAATCAGCGCAAAATGCAAAATGTTCGAAGTTAAATTATAACCACTGAAGACTTTTATAATCATGAGTCACTAGAGATCTTAGTTGAGATATCTTTTCAGTATGATCATATCCCAAGATTTTGGCTAACGCCCTCGTTCTAATCTTAGTCTCTTCATCGGTATTAAATGAATCAATAAGAGTTTGCAGGAAAATGATATTTGAAGAAAAAGTGCTAATGTACTCCTCGATAAATTTCTGTTCTTCCTTGCCCAGAAGAGAAAATTCAAGGCCAAAACGCGTGTGAAAAATATTGTCCAGACTCTGAGCAAGCTCATCTCTTCTTACTAAACGTCCACGGACCCTGATAACACGCTTCCCAAAGAGTTCCTTAGAGAACGTTTGCATTTTAAGAAGACCGAAATTTTTCAAATTGGGAAGTTGAGGCAATGATATCAAGATGCCGATCTCATTGTCGTTAGGAATGCTGGGAAGTTCGCTTAAAAGAAGGCCCCCTTCTGAGATGTTTAAGGCTTTCGCCTTAAGCACATGGGGGCCATCTGCATAGAGAATACTTTCTTTAAAAGGTGCTCGAAGATGTCTTCTCTGATAATTCTTCATCATAGAAGCTTACTAGCAATCTCCGAAAGTGGTGAACGTTCCCCAACCTGAAGTTTCACGTGGGCGACGATCTCTTCACCCTTAAGCTTGTCAATAGTATAAACCAAACCGTTATTCAAGGAATCCAGATAAGGGTTATCGATCTGCTCAGAGTCACCAGTAAGGACAATCTTCGTTCCTTCACCGGCACGAGTGATAATAGTCTTGATCTCATGAGGTGTTAAATTCTGAGATTCATCAACGATCATAAACTGCTGAGGAAGGGATCTACCACGAATATAGGTCAAAGGTTCCACATGAAGAAGGCCCTGGTTGATAAGCTCATCCCAGGTCGTCATTTCATTGCGAGCTCTCTGATTACCAAAGAGAAAGTCGATGTTATCAAAGATTGGCTGCATCCAAGGACCCAGCTTCTCATTAATATCACCCGGCAAGAATCCAAGATCACGCCCCATAGGAACGATAGGCCTAGAAACCAGAACACGAGAATAATTCTGCTTAGTAATGGCACACTCAAGACCTGCAGCAATGGCAAGAAGAGTCTTACCAGTTCCGGCCTTACCTACTAATGAAACAAGATTAATCTCATTATTAAGAAGAGCATCTAAAGCGAACTGCTGCTCAATATTCTTAGGATGAATTCCCCAAACTCCTTCCTTAGGCTTAATCAGAGGAACAATTCCCCCTTTCTTAGCATGGAAGCGACCAAGAATTTTTTTAAAAGGATTATTTTTATCGACCAGAACTAAATATTCATTGGGATAAATATTTTGAACATCACCTGGCTCAATTCTTAAGAATCTCTCTTTCTCAAATGCTTCAATCTTCTCAAGATCAAACTGAACAACTCTCTGACCAGAGTAGAGCTCATCTACGGTAACATCAGTAGTCTCATAATCTTCGGCATGTAGATTAACTGCGTCGGATTTAAGTCTAAGATTGATGTCTTTAGTAATGAGAGTAACATTCTCCCCTTCATCTTTTAGATGAAGAGCAGAGGCCAGAATTAAATTGTCATTCAAGTCAAGCTTCAGGCCTGAAACTGAATTCCCTTTATATTCCTTAGTTACACTTACTTGGAGGGTTCCGCCGTTCTCAAGAGTGATTCCAGCAAAAAGAGATCCCTGACTTCGTAGACCATCAATTAAACGGGAGAAGTAACGAGCGTTACGGCCATTTTCATTCTGATCTTTCTTAAACCTGTCGAGCTCTTCAATGACGGTTAGGGGAATAAAAACTTTATTCTTGGGTCCAAACTTATTGATGGCGAGGGGATCGAGTAACAGGACGTTAGTGTCCAGTATGAACGTTTTATTCAAAAACTCCTCCTAATCCGTGGGGGGTATGTGTGCTTAAAGTAAGGATAAAAAATTAAGCATCGAATGAAAAGTCAAATAAGCTAAGGTATAGGATGAAGCGGCTACTTTTATTTTGCTTATACTTGGAACCTAATTCTACTTCATAAAAACCAGCGGTTAACTTCAACATGGCGAGGTCTAACATTGCGCCATAACTGTAGTAACCACTATTTACTCCTGCCATAAACTTAAAACCAGGAATACCCACCTGTGCTCCGAAGCGAAGTCGTTTTCCAAAATCCATTTCTTCATTAAGTGCTCTCACATCTGCTGAGAGGATGTAATGAAAAAACTTATAATCCTGGCCTCCGGCTAAACCCAAATTTACCTGATTCCGAGAGTCGGCTACTTTAAGATTATTAGAATTTTTATCGACTTTAAATTCGGTTCCCGTAATGTCCATGGCCGCAAGGCCCAGAACCACTTGTGAATTCCCACTTTTTACGACATGCTCAAGCCCAGCATCAAAGCCCCAGCCGATGCCCTTTACTCTTCCTAATGAATCGAGAACCTCACTCATCTCATCTTTCCCGAGAGAATCGATAACCGTTGGCCCTGCTAACGCCAAAGTGTCTCTTACTCCAGTCCGTTCTATATATTTAGCACTGACGCCTAATGATGTTTGGGAGCCACTAAGAGTTCTTCTATTTAATCGACCGGGCCCCAGGGGAATTCCAATACCCATAAGGACTCCACGATCGGAACGAATATCAAGATCCATCATGGGATGGGCCTTATTTCTTAGAAGCACATCGAAGCTCTCATTACTTAGAAAAGAAACTCCTACATTAAAAAGTTTGAAGCCAGGTGCAATACCAGCACTGGCATGAGCGGGATAATCCATGAGTACCTTGGCCACCCCTACTGGCTCATCGGGAAAATTTTCAAACTTATCCATGTCGTTTAAAACATTAGTCCCACTGATATGCCCATTAAAAGGATAGAAGGTGAAATCACGCTTGTGTCTTCCTAAGGAGGCCGGATTATAAAACAAGGTGTAGTCATCATCATTAACGGCAGTAAATGCATCGCCCATCAATAGACCCCGGGGAGAGCGCATGAGATAGGGATTATCGAAGGCAAAACACAATGAAGATGAGATTAAATAGATAAGACCAAGCCACTTCATTGGAGACCCGACTCAAAAATTGAGGCGTAGATGAGCTGCATATTATTCATCTCACTAGCAGTTTCAAGAGTGGTTTCACATAGGGATTGAGAAGTCATATTAAGAAGAGTCGCGAGATCCGGATCAACGGTAATAGCAGTCGTTTTATATTCTTTTACAGCATCAGCGACCTCTTCCAGTTCACTCAACGATTCATTACCAGAGACATCAATATTATCTAAGATATCAATGATGTTGGTAAAAAGCATAAGGCCTTCGCAGAGTCTTCTGCGTCCAGCGGCCGTTGCATAATCAAGAGCAACATGTCCACTAGAGATCCCGTTACAAACGCCCCCCCCGACCGCAGCAACCACTTGAGCATCGGTAAATGAATAGGTGATAAAGCAGCGGTTAGCTTCACCGCCCGCTCCCTTATCTCCATTTGCATCCACATTACCATAGTGATTAAGAAACTTCCCTAATTGAACAATCGAAAGAAGCAATGCCTGAACACCCATATCTCCCGCTTTACGACTTCCAAATGTGGTAGTTCGGTAAGCTTGAGATGGTTGTGTTGATTTAGCCGAATTAAGTAATAGAGAAATGGCCGCCCTGAGATCGGTATAAGAGTCGGAATCGGTTTCCGTCTCACCAGATAGGGTTAAGAGTGTCAGAGAATTAAGGAGTTGAGTGGAATCAGTATCGATGCTCTCGATATCTTCGCTAATAAATCTAACCGCATCAAAACCCGCTCGGCAGGCGTAAGCTGAGGCCAGTACTTGTAGATAAACCGCATCCTGACTTCGCCCTGTCTTCTCTAAAAGTTTGATCGCCTGATCACACTCTCCATCAGATAAATAAGTCAAGGCAACATCGATGGCCTCAGCCCTTTCTCTGGCTTCGTTCTTAGCACAGCTACAAAGTATAAATAATATGAAGATGACAATAAATGAGCGCACAGTTTCTCCCCTACCCATTATAGTCCAGAGTAATCTGCTCTCGAATGATAGGTTAAAACTGCCGTGCTTAGCTGCGGTTTAGATACTTGACTATTTTCGTTAAAGCTTCTTGAAAAGGAATCTCTTCGATGACTAAGGCAATCCTGGCTGAATTAGGAATACCAAAATCACTTCCCGGAACTACCGTGATGCCTTCATTATTGAGAAGTTCATCTACAATCTTATCAGAATTATCCTCTTCTTCATTGAAGCGAGCAAACATCGGAGTACGGGAGAAATCAATCATAAAGTAAAAGGCCGAGGTAGACTGATACCAACAATGACCTAAATTCGCTTCACGGAATTTCTCTCTTAAAATAGCAGCATTATGACGGATATGATTTTTTACAGGAACGAGAAATGATTCAAGAAGACTCAAATCAAAATCCATCAGCGCTCTTTGAATAAGACTATTAGGCGCCGAAGTCGTTTGTCCTTGAATCCTACTCATGGCCACAATCAACTCTGTAGGAGCTACTACATATCCCAAACGAAGACCAGTCGCAGCGAGGGTTTTAGATATCGCATGAACCATGATGGTGCGAGATAGTAATGAATGATCCTGCTGATAAAAATAAGTGGGTTTAGGATCAAAATAACTTATATCTGAATAGACTTCATCACTAATAGCAATGAGATCAGGGTACTCATTCATCAGAAGAGCAAAGTCTTTCATCCAGGATTCCGAATAGTGAACACCTGAGGGATTATTAGGACTGTTTACGATGATGGCCTTAGTCCTAGGAGAAATCGCTTTACGAATATCGTCAATGGCCGGAACAAAGGCATCAAAGACATT
Organism: Bacteriovoracaceae bacterium UBA4097; assembly: GCA_002381765.1. Taxonomy (GTDB): domain Bacteria; phylum Bdellovibrionota; class Bacteriovoracia; order Bacteriovoracales; family Bacteriovoracaceae; genus Peredibacter. The sequence goes on from DFXX01000063.1 coordinate 46,608, forward strand.
GGATTTTACAACGATAGGTATCCCTCCCCAAAACTTCACCATTTCTGGATATGAGACCCAGTAAGGTGCCAACAGAATAACTTCGTCTCCTGGATCTAATAATGCTCCAAGTACATTATAGAGAGAATGTTTGGAACCATTACTCACTATACAATCCCACTCCTCATCAAAAATTTCAGGAGGGAGATTTCTTACTTCATAGAAATGCCTGATGAGTTTTTTTCTAAGACCCGTGAAGCCAGAAGAAGGAGAATATTGATAGCTTTTTAGAAAGTTTAATTGATGATGGATTTTTTCTACAAACTCCGGCATCGGCTTAATAGGAAGCTGCCCCCCAGAAAGATTATAGATAACCTTCCCTTCATCGGTAAGCTGCAGGGCCTTTTCATTGAGCTTCATCGTAATACTGTCTGGAATGCCTTTAACTCTTGAACTTAACAACATGTTCTTTCTCTCTTCCCATTTATTCTTTAATTTTTTTCAGCTCTTCGTGAACCAAAGGAGGAACAAATGATGTCACATCTCCATTGTGAAGATAGACTTCTTTAACCAGCGAGCTTGAAATGTAATATAACTTTTCACTAGTCATCAGAAAGACTGTATCGCAGTCTGGGTTGATTTTCCGATTCATCGAGGCCATCTGAAACTCAATTTCAAAATCACCCGTGGGTCGCAAACCTCTTACAATTGAATTAACTTTATTTTGTCGGGCATACTCGACCACTAGACCCGTCCAGCTATCAACCTTGACCTTAGGTTCATGAGCAAAGAGTTTATTGAGTACATTGACCCTTTGTTCAGTTGATAATAAGGGCTTTTTATTAGGAGATACGGCCACCAAAATAATGATTTCATCAAAAATCTTCATCGCCCGATGGACGATATCCAGGTGTCCATTAGTGAATGGGTCAAAGGTGCCAGCATATAAAGCGCGTTTCTTTTCCAAAAGTCTTCCTTGGATAAGTCATATTAGCTCTATCTTATACTAGTTTCCCCACGACCACAAAATGATCTCCCTGATCAACTTGCTTAATAACTGAATGGAATGCTCCAGTGAGAACCTCGAGCTTTGGACCCTTTAAGCGATCCGACTCAACCCACACTTCTCCTTGGAAGTTCGCCTCTTTTAGGAGACGTAAGGCTTCATCATAGAGCTTATGGTTTTCATAAGGAGGATCTAAGAACAAGATAACATTTTCTGTACTGCGAAGCTGATAAGGTAGCTCCTTATGAATCCATTTCAAGGCGTCAAGGCTTGAAATGGAGACTTGAGAATCCTCTACAGCAAATGACTTTATGAAGTTCTCGCTATTTTGCTTAATTGTAAGATAGGCCCCTCTTTGAGAGTCATTGAGATAAACCTTGTCTGCCCCTCGCGAGAGGGCCTCAAGGCCCATGGCCCCTGAACCAGCGCAAAGATCAATAAAGATTTCACCTTCTAAGTTTTGGCGCCAGTCAAAAAGCTTTCGACGGACAAGTACAGAAGTAGGACGAGTAGAATCTAATTTGGGAGCGGCCAGGAGAAATCCCCTGGCCATGCCTCCGAGTAACTTGATGGCCATTTATAATCTTTTAAGCCGCTTTTTTATGGGCCGCATGGGAAAGTGGAACCTTGAAGCTCATGCCTCCGTCCATCTCAATATTGAGACCAGCTTCAGTAACATTAAGACATACTGTCTTACCACCAATATCAAATTGCAGTTCAAGATTAATGTCACCTGAGACTTTGAAGCTCATAGAGGTAGTGGCCCCGGTTGAACTAGGTGCAGAAATGGGGGCCGTTGTACTCGCCGCTACTTTATGTACTGCCATTGGTAGTACGGTTGAAGGTTCTGGATTGGCAGTTGGTGTGGGAATGGCTTCCTCCTCTTCCATATTTGCCAATTCCTCCATCAGCGGGCCAGCTTCCAGCTTCTCTTCGGGAGAATTAAAATCCTGTTCGAGGGCTTCAATCTCTTTCATGATGTCCGAAAGTTCATCGTCGTTGAAGCTTTTATCCATTATAGGGCTCCTATTTAAAGTGATCTTATTTAATAAAAGGTGTTCAAACCCTTTTAAATTTAGTCTTAAGTACTCTTCGGAACACAGCGGCAAAACTTTAGGAAAATAGTCAGCTCTTTGCCAATTTTTTCATGACAAAAACAGTGGGATAAGTAACAATACTTTTTCCAAATTTAATAATTATTTCAATAGTTTCCCTTTACCTGGATAGGAGAACGCGGGCTTGTCTAAAAAGATGTTTTTTGCTCAACAATGGCTACAAAAGGATATGGAATCTCCAGAAGATTCTTCCCGTGCCATTTCTGACAAAGGCCAGGACGATGTTCGCAAGGCAAGAAGTCCTTTTCCGACTTTCTCGTATCATCGCCCCGTTAAGACTCAAATTCGAATCGATGATCGCTTCTCCCCTGTTCATTGTTTTATTCCTGGATGGAAAGGCGACTCCCTTTCTTCTAAGAGTGTCCTGAAGTTTGAGCGGCTGATGAGTAGCCTTCAGTCTGATATCAAGAATGAATTGTTTAAGACCAAAGATTTCCCGCGCTCGATGAAAATAGGTCTCTATAATGAGTTTCTCTCATATGCGGAAAGCTTAAGCCTTCACTTCGAAGGATTGGATGACCTGGGTCGCTTCTGGCAGCTCATTACTCCCGAAAGTCTTCTTGAGAATGACAAGCTCGATGAATTCATAGATATCTACGTTAATCGAGTCGCGACAGTAACTTTCTTTAAATTAAGATTTATCTCTTCACTACTCGATCGTTGCGGTTTTGAGATGTCTGATAAGGTCCTACTTTACCCGACGTCATTTCTGTCTCAGATCTTCAAAAAAGGAAGCCAGACAGAGCTCACCTCTCGCGCTCTAGAAAGCAATATCTATAGTTGGTATCGTCCTCATGAGGGAATGAAAGATGTAATGAAGGAACTTCTCCATCTTTCTCGCGAACTCGCAATTACTGAAATCATTAAAACTGTCTCTCAGCGCACGCAAGTAAGTCCTGATCATCAGAAGATATATTCTCACGCCCTCTCTCATATTGGATTGGGTCTTTTCTTGAACTCCCTTCAGATAAATTACCCAATGTGGCTAGAAACTCTAGAAGGTAGATCGATTCCAACCGGAAATCTCGAGCAAGAAAAAATTGTTAGTTGCAAGTACTTCGGCGATTACCTGGAATCCCTCTCTCTCTCTCACTGGCTCGCCCAGGAGAATAATAAGAACTTTCATTGGGACGTAATGTTATGTCCAGACTTTAAGGGCCTGGAATTTATTTCAGGAACATTCACCAAGATCTGTAATGAATTACAGTTCTTAACTTTCCTTGCCCATAAAGCTGAACATCAAGGTGGAAAACCCATTGAATATATTTGCAGAATCATGGGTGGCCACTTCCGCAATCGAAAGAGTGCGGCCCATAGACAGGAATCTCTCTTAGAAGATAATCCTTTCTATACTTCTACTTACGATAGAGTCGTGCTGAATCTCTGCCATTTTCCAAAGAACAATCCTCAGCACTATCTCATGACCCAGATCCTAGATCAGGTCAAGTATCTTAAACCAAATGGATATCTCTTTGTTCTTTCTTCCAAAAAACTCTTTGTGCCTTCTTTAAGAGAGAGACTAGAGCCCGTATTGAAAGAGCTTAAAACTGAAGCCATCTTTGACCTTGAAAATGTGAAAGGTAAGGGTGAGCTCGGATCATATGTTTATATATTCCGTAAGAAGCAGCAGTTTGATGATAATCAGCAGCTCTGCTCTTACTTTAGAATATCTGCCAATTTGGATAGCTTCCAGGAGTTCTCCTCCATCGCAGATCATCTGCGGACTTTTTATCTTTCTCATTTAACTGAAGTTCCAACGATGACTCAACTCGAGTTTCCGGATACTTTCAGAATTGAGTTCTTTCAGGAAGCGATTGTTAACGGCATGCTTATTCATTCTACTAATGAAGATTCTAGCCGCATCACTCATCCGGCTTTCTTCAAAGGACTTCTAGATAACTGTGTTCCAATCGACATGCTTTTTGAAATTAAGACTCTTTCAGCTGAACACAAGTATTCAAGAGAAAACTCCCTTAATCTGGGTCTTAAGCGCGACATTGCTTACTTCTTAGTTGTTGACCTTAGAAATCCTGTGGTAAATCTGGAGCTTCATCCGATGGATACCTTCAGATCCATTCATTCTGATTATGGTGAAACTCTTTGTAGCTATTTCCAGCTCCTTCCAAAATCTAGCGGTTTGAATCCAAATATTTTAAGAAATTACTTCCTGACTCCAGTAGGTAAACAAGTCATTAATCTCACTTTCTCAGGAACCCAAAGTCTTATTAAGGGCAACCTTACTAAGCTTCTTGTGCCTAAGTTTCTCACTCAGACCGAAGCACTGCCAGTTCACTTAAGTCGCGGTTATGAGTTCCTTGATATGAATGAGCAACAACTCCTGGATGCTTCTCCTGAGTCCATCATGAAGTCCTTTAACCATATCGATCAGATCTCTAAAGATCTCTTCCCTCGTTTTGCTTGCGAGATTCTTTCAAAATTTTCTAATTTTGAAACAACTCTTCAATCTTTAACCTGGAATATGGATGATTCTCGATACGGAAGTAAGATCAGTTTTAATAATCCAGTAATTCAGGGTCAACTGGTTCAAAGACCAACTCGTCCTTTATATCCAGAAAATGAAGACATTTATTTTGAATTTATAGATGGCTCGGTCGCGAAAGATATCCATTTACCACTGACTGAAACGACCATTCAGATTTCACACGAAGGTGACCTAAAACTTTTTGCCCTGGAGATCCTTTCTGGCAAGAAAGTCATAGTTCGCCTTCATGCCGAAGAAGTGATGATTCACTTCCTGCATTTCATTCTCTCACAGGCCATCAACATCCCTATTTCTAAAATCCTTAAGGCCGTGCATGTACCTGCACTTACTGACCTTAAAGATGTGATCGAAAGCACTCAGAACTTCAAATTCGTTTATGTGGAACTTCTTGAAAGAGTTCAGAAGTCCATCATGGAAGCTTTTAGACTTCATGTAACCCCTAAGAGAGTGTTGTGAAGGTCGTAGTCCAGAGAGTTCAGGAAGCCCAAGTAAAAGTTGATGATGTTATTGTAGGCGAGATCAAATCTGGCATTCTCCTGCTGGTATGCTTTGAGCAAGATGACGATGACACAGCGATAGGCCGGGCAGTTGATAAAATAACCAAGCTTCGTATCTTTGATGACCCCAATGGAAAAATGAATCTTGATATTACTGCAGTTAATGGAGAGATTCTTTCTGTCAGTCAGTTTACTTTGAGCTGGGATGGGAGCGGCGGACACCGGCCAAGCTTTGAGAAATCCATGTCACCTCAAGAGGCCCGCTTAAAGTATGCATTATTTAATCGGGATTTAAGAAGTAAGGGAATTACGGTGAAGGAAGGTCAGTTCGGGGCATTTATGAAAGTGTCACTGATCAATGACGGACCAGTGACCTTTCTTTTAAATTTCTAATTCATCATTTCGCGAGCGAGATCTTTCTTCTTACCTCTTACAACAGAAACCAGGTTCTTCGACTTATTTCTTGGAACTCTCTTCATGACCAGGCGAATATTCATACCAGTAATATTGCCATTTCTGTCAGCTTTATTTTCAAAGTGCATATTAGTACCAGTTTCCTGTGCCATCTCCTTCAAAATCATCATATTCATATCGAGCGTTTCAGCACTAACGGCAGAGGTACTAGATGCATACTCTAATTCAGAAGCATTGAAAGTATTGCCGGCCAGAAAAAAACTTATAATCGTTTTATCAGAGTGAACCTGATTGGTTACCAGGATCTTATTCTTCTCAGTTCTCTTTTCATTTAAAAGATTCACTGAGGCATTCATGATCTGCTCACAGCTCTCTTGCTCTGCTGCAATTTCTACATCTCGAACTTCAGAGACTTTTAAAGCGGGATGAATATTCTGAAGAGCAGTCAGAACTCTCTTAAATGATGTTCTGGGAATTTCAATGACCTCGTTTTTTTCAGGTACTTCATTTCTCTCAAGGTTGTTATTATCAGGCTTAGCAAACTTAGAAGAGACTCTCTCTAAAAGTTCTCCGTGATAATCTTTAAAGACCTGTGCCGTGACCGGCATACCTTGGGTGGTTAAAGCACGGTCAACAATCTGATCCACCATGGCACCAACATTGGCCTGACCAGTTTTTAGAAGATTTAATCCCTGATTTTCAATTTCTCGTCTTAATTGAAGACGATTGAACTCCTGAAGAGAAAGAATGCTGAGTCCGATGACAAATAGTAACAGGCCAGCTCCCAAAATGACTTCATCATTGGCCTGGATTTCTCGATACTTAGCATTGGCAGAATCGATTTCATCCACCAGAGATACTTTGAAATTCTCCATTTTACTAAAGCGGTCTACGAGAGGAGAGAGAGGAACATCAGCACCTTTTCCGGCCAGCATGGGAGCATGTGTTTTTAAGATCTTTTCATGAAACCAGTGAACTTCACCCACCAACTTATTTAGCGTCTCATATCCCTTACCGACGTTCTTCTTGAAAGGATTAATTCCTTTAATCGTTTCATTCAAGCATTCATCGGAGAGGCCCATAAAACCGCGGTCAAGATAAGGAGACTTAATATCTTTAATCATCATGGCAGTAAAAGTTTGAGAAACGCGATTAAAGCAGGTGCTGATCCCTTGATTCAAAACATTCATTCGGTTTAAGTGAGCTTGATTAACCTGATGATGCCAAAAGGCCCCTAAGGTGGTTATTAGACCAGCGGCACAAATCATCAAAATTTTGGCCGAAGATAGACTGAGTAATTTTTTCATGGCACCAACATCCTTGTTGTTTCAAATGCTTAATCCGCACCTATTGTCTCTTCTCATGATAGCTAGAGTCAAGTTAGGAAAACTTATCCGACTACAATGCTAAGATTGTAGAAAGTCGTTACTCTCCATAGTAAGATTGCCTCAAAGTGTCATCAGCGTTATTATTTGTAGAGCAAAGGAGTCGGCATTATGTCGGCGGATAGGAATACAGTTCGCATAACTTTCAAAATCAATTTTCCAGTGATTCTTATCGCTGTTCTCTTTTTGCATGCTCTTTTTCTTATGTGGCAGGGATTAGAGCCCTTTAAAGAATTTGCCGCAGAACCAGATCGACTTCCCTTAAAGATTCAAGATATTCGTACTGTGGGCTCTAAAGAAAGTAAGGTTCAAAACTCGACCTATGTGAGTAAGACCCCCAAGATTAGTCCAAAGATCTCTAAAGAAAAATTCGCTCCAGAAAAATCCTTAAGTCTTAGTGATCTAAGTGAATCAAGACCACCTTCTCCACAGAGCAACAAACAAATGCGACCAGGCACTCGTCCTGAGGTGGTTGCCAAATCGGCCAAGGCCTTAGATGCCGTACGACTTAAAGGTTCCGATGTTCCTAAATTCTTGGGCTCTAGTGCTGCTTCTCTCAGTGGAGATCCCAGAGCAGCGGGCCTAGATACCAGTGATGTCATGGTGAATTTAGAAGTTCCAGAGGGAGTCAGTCCCGATGAGCTTAATGAGTACGAGCTCATGTTCTATGGTTTTCAAAGAAGAACGGCCATCAACTACATTAACTCATTCTATAAAAACCTGAATGAATTTCAGAGAAAGAATCCTCATCTTCAGTTTCCCCTAACCAAGGAGAAGCAAGTCATGACAGGAAGACTTACCTATGATGAGAAAGGTAACATTAAGCAAATAAAAATGGTTCGTTGGACTAATGTAGAAAAGCTGCAGGACTTTTTTCTGGAGGTCCTAAAGGATATGGATACACTTCACAATCCTCCTCAAGCATTATGGGAGAAGGATGGAGAATTCTCCATTTTCTTTAGTCTGGTCGTTAACGGTTAGCCCACTCTTCAAATCGATTTTTCATCTTATCCATAAAGTTCTTAGGTTCTTCATTTAGAAGATTGAAGATAGACTGTTTGATCTCACTCTCCAGAGACTCCTTGGCTTCGGGGGAAAGTGAAACTGAAGGCATAAGATCTCTCAAGAACGAAACCTCTTGCTGCTTCTCTTTGACTAAGGCTTCGAACTCAGGATGAGTGGCAACATAAGCTTCAAAGTCGGCCCGCTCCCCTGGATTAAGAGTGCCGTCGATATATGGAAGAATCTTTTTCTGATAGCCGGCTTTGGGATTAGCTGTTTTTTCAATCACGAAGGGTTCCTGGTTTCATATCATTAAGCAGAAGAAATCTGCCATTATGAATCTTCTCGATAACTTCATAGCGAGGCACCTGAATAATCTCGCCGATTTCTTCAACCGTAAATTGAGAGTCGTAGCGAAGCCTCAGAATGATTCTAACTTTTGGCTCGAGAGAAAAATAAGCACTATATTCAGTTGGACGAGTCAGTCTCATTTGATCTAGGAGCTGGGTGGATCTGCGAATTCCGATAGGAGAGAGATAACGAAGTATCCCCTTCATAAGAGTCTTGCGATAGAGCTGAACTTCTTTTTTATTCTCTTTATCGATATGCTTATTAAAGATGGCCTTCTTTTCTTTGATAAGAAAAGCATTGATCCCATCGATCACAAGCTGCTCGGCCTGCAGATCATCAGGAACTAAGGAATAAGCTATCGTGTAGAGTTTTTCGGTCAGGGGCTGAACCAGCTCGTAGAAATCCATTCTTTTCATATTTATCGATTGTATCCGGCCCGGGGGAAGCCCTCAAGGTATTTAAATCTTTAAATTTCTGTCACCTATTTCTCGATCTTTCAAGTACTTAGAATTAATCAATGAATGACTTATCAAGTTTTCTTGAGATTTTCCGAAGAGCCTAGGGAGAAGGACTTATAAGGATAGCCTATGCAACAAACATCATTTCTCTTTATGCTGATTTTCATTCTAACAGGATGTATTGATACCAGCACCAAAAAGAGCAGTAACACCAACAGCAACTCCTACTGTATACAGTATCCTTATGCTTCGGGATGTGTGGCACAGAGTACGACAGGTGGAAGTACTGGTGGCACCACCACTCCTCCGGTGGATTATTGTACGACTAATCCTAAGGCCTATGGTTGTCCTAAGTATTGTGAACAAACTCCTATTCCTTATGGATGCCCTGGTTCAACCGTTGGAACCAATCCTTATACACAAGTTCCGACTGTTCCTTATAATCCAAACTGGAATGTGCATTATCCTGGTGGAGTACCAACCGGCAGTTGCTCAACTCCTACCGATCCACAAGGTATACCTAATGCTTATGGGACTCGTAAGGGAACAATTACAGTGGCGGGTGGGCATTGGTATAATCCGGCCTCGCCCGATGCTGCAAATTTATACAACACATCTTCCATTCTCAAGACTGTTGAGAAAGCAAAAACTTTCTTCATGACCGACAGTATGTTGAAGGTGAGATTTAAGGTTCACCCTCAACCCGATTCGGCCAAGTCTTCTTCGGTTTGTAATAATAGAACGACAGGTCAATCGACTATCGCTGGTTACACTAAACTATACTTCAATGTACAAGTGGTAGGTATAGCTTCCAATAACTCGATTGCAACTGAGCCCCTGGGTTACCATACCGTGGGAGTAAATTCTTGTTCACCAGCAATTGATCTCTCCCCTTACAAGGCGATGTATCCTAATGGTGTTTATCTAATTGTTTCTGATGTAAGAGCTAACCAGGGCCAATACCCCTCTGATTACAGTACTAAAGGATGGACCAACAGTAATTCATTCGTTCCAGTTCGCTCAAGCGACTGCTGGTCAATGGATTTAGAAGTTGCTGCCGACGGTACTAAGACTTTTGAGTAAGCATTAAATCGATCAATACGTCCGCAAGATTCTTCCTGTGGGCGTAACTTACTTCCACCAATAATCCCGGACAAGTAATATTCACTTCAGTGATGGTATCTTCCAGAATATCAAAAGCTACCCAATCCACCCCAAAGGTCGCAAGCTCGGTTACGATTTCTTCGCAGCGTCTGCGGGCAAGATCAGTTAAAGGCTCAGCATGAAAAGTTGCTCCCTGAGCGATATTTGAAAGGAATTCGCCTGCTTTAGGAGTCTTCAAGATAGTCCCGATTTCTTTTTGCATGAAATATACCGAGCGGATCTCCCCTTGGGTTACGGCCTCGATAAAAGGCTGCACAATGACGGGGCCTGCTAGTTCTTTTACTTTTTCCGAGAAACGTTTCTCCCAGTTATCGATGGGAAGCTTTTCCACTCCGATGCCACTATAGAGATCTAAGGGCTTTAGAATAAGCGATGAGCCCTTAGGGAGATTGGCCACAAAGTCTTGAGCAAGCTTCAAGTTCTGGCCGATAAAGCTCGGAACAGATCCTTGGGCCCGATAGGCATAGAGCTTTTCATTAAACTGCATGATTCCACGTGGGTGATTCATGACCTTAACATCTTGTGAAGCTAAGTGATCAAGCATCCAGAGTATCCTGAGATACCGGCTATCAAACGGCGGATCTAAGCGCATATGAATTACGTCGGATTTAGCAACTTCTATAACCATTGTTTCGGTAGTCGCAAAGTCGGCGAGATAGATTCCATCTTCTTTGAAAGAACCTTTAAAAGCATGGACTGTCAGCTTCTGAGGGCCTTGATTATGGATAGCAAAATCATCCTCAAAAAAAACATAAGTCTCGATGCCCTTTCTCTGTAAACAAAGAGCAAACATGAGAGTTGAGTCTTTTCGAATATTCAGTTTTTCAATGGGATCAATCAGCAGCAATTGGCGCATGGCTCACCTTCAATTTTAGGTGTTCAGTAAAACTATCCAGTTTCTTCTCTTTCTGGAATCGCTGGTACTCCATTCTAAGCCAAGTTAAGTAGTCTTTTAAATTCAATTCGTGTTCTGTTTGAAGTTTTAGTAAAAAATCTTGTTCTTCTTCGTATGTCAAAAATGCCGCAAAGCTCGCTTGATTCCAGTTATCTTTCATTTTGCAATCATTAGGATCGATCTCAAGCTTCTGACAAGTTGCTCTAGCTTCGGGCTTAAAGACTTCTTCGATGAAGCGGTTAGTAAGTTCATCCGCTTTATCAGCAGTAAGAAAGCCTCCCAGTTTAGCAAATTCGGTTTGAAGAATACCGATAAGCTCAACCATTCGGTTATTGAGTACTTCACGCTTTCTGGTGTCCTTAAGAAAGCTCTCTAACTCGGGACGGTCTTTGAAGTACTCCTTCAGAAGCTCTTTGCCATAAAGGTTAGCAAGATTTTCATTGAGATCGACTTCATCTTTAATGAAGAAGATGGTGTGGAAGAGCTCATGAAAGACAAGCTCAGCTAACTCAAGGTCATTGTAGTGAAAAAAAGAAGAAAGGATTCGATCCTCGAGATATCCCAAAGTGGAATAAGCGTAGACCGGACGGATCCAGGTAACGAGCTTCTCCTCTTTTTCAAGCTCCTTTGCAAATTTTTCGGCCGAATCTTTTTTTCCAAAACCGATATAAGGAAAACTTCCCACAAAGGGAAATTCAAACTCATGGGCCTCAATCTTTGTATGAGGAGAAGCAATTACAAGATAGGAGACAGCATCATTATCGAGGGTGGTGGTCTTGGTATAAATGCTTGTGGGTTTAGCATTGAAGTAATGATAAAAGAACTTTTTGTACTCCCCTATTAAGAGAATCTTTCTTTTGACTTCTTCTGAGACCTTGGGATCATCTAAGACCTTTTGATTATCGACACCTCTGAATTGAATCTTTGCCTGGTGCAGCCCCTGCTCAGTGAGATAGCCTAAGCGAGCGCAACCAAAGAGAAAGAACAAAAGAAGCAAAGTCAGAGTTTTAAAATTCATCTGGAGATTTTAACCATAAATGTATCAGAAACAAAAAGTTTAATGCAAAGCTTCGCCTGCGGAGAAGTTGATTAGAATAGATACTTGACTAATCCGTATATTTTCCGTATACAGTCAATATGAAGCTTAAAAATATGCCTGATAAAAAACTTTTAAATGAAATGAGTGAGCTTGCTCATCGAGAAAGGGAACTTCTCTCTCAGATATTATGGCATCTAAAAGAAATTGATCAGAGAAAGCTCTATGCAGAAATGAAATGTGGAAGTCTATTTGAGTATTGTGTAAAGGTACTGAAATATTCTGAAGGACAAGCTTCTCGCAGAGTCACGGCTTGTCGTCTATTACGCGAGATGCCGGAACTCTCTTATGAGATTGAAAAAGGAGAACTCAATTTAACACAACTAAATCAGGCCAAACACTTCTTTTATGAAGAGCAAATTCACGTGCCTGAGGAAAAGAAGAAGGTTCTAGATCAAATTAAAGGCAAAACAACTAGAGAAAGCGAGAAGATTTTATGGAGCTTAAAGAAAGAAGAAGCTCCAAGAAAAGTAACCATTTCGCTTAAAGAAGAAACTCTTGATGAGCTTAAAAAGCTGCAAGGTCTCAAGGCCCATACCTGCCAGGATCTAGATTCTCTTCTTATGAAGATGTGCCGAGAAGTTGGTGAGCTCTGGAATCCAAAGAATATCAAAAGAAGATCCAGAGGAGCTTCCATTCATCAAAGATATATATCAGTTCAGCTAAAGGCTGAGGTCTGGGAAAGAGATCAAGGCAGATGCCAGAACTGCCAGTCTCGATATGCAATCGAACTTGATCATATTAAACCATATGCTCTTGGAGGAAAGACGACCTTGGAGAATCTTCAATTATTATGCAGAAATTGCAATCAGAGAAAGGGGTTATTCACTCTTGCGGGTGACGACAAAGATTCCAACGCTAACCAAAATCATAGAAACAATTATCTTAAGGGCCAGAGGAACCTGAGCGTAGATCCACATACCAGAAAGAGAAACGGTAATCATCGTTGCACATAGAATTTTGGCACGAGTTCGAATTATCTGATTTTGATTCCAATCATTAATGGCCGGGCCTGCTAAAGGAAGCTCCAATATCCAGGCATGAAATCTCGGCGATGATTTAGAAAAAAGATAGGCCGATAAAATAAGAAATGGAGTGGTAGGAATAATCGGCAAGAAGGCCCCAATAATTCCTAATATGAAGCTTACCCAGCCAATAATAAAAAGGACCAGTTTCACAGCTTCTTACCAAGATCCCTGATGAGGCTTGCTTGAGTAGAAAGAGCAGTCGCAGATGTTATTTCGACATCCACCCAATGCCATTTATAATCCTTATCAAGATTATCTGGCTCAAAGTGAACAATACGGTTACATGAAGTACGCCCAGTCCACTTGATCACACCCTTGTTAGTTCCCTTCTCTTCAACCAAGATACGAAAGGTCTTCCCGATCATACCCTGACGAATATTTTCCTGAATCTTCATCTGCTTGTCTTGAATTTCTCTTAGACGGCGACCGCGGATGTCATCAGTCAGTATATCACTCATACGAGCGGCCTTCGTGCCTTTTCGAGATGAGTATGTATAAGCATAGATAAAATCAAACTGAGCAGCATCTAAGAGCTTTAAAGTATCCTGGTGCTCTTCTTCTGTTTCATTAGGAAAGCCGGCAATGATATCGGTGGTAACAACCATTTCTGGATTGGCCTTACGCATTTTCGCAAGTAATCCAAGGTAATGCTCAATGGTGTACTCTCTGAGCATTCTTTGCAGGACAGAATTAGATCCAGACTGAACAGGCAGATGCAGATGATTGGCCAGCTTCTTGGAGGTTGCATGGGCCTCAATTAGCTCATCACTCACATCATAAGGATGAGAGGTAGTATAACGAAGTCTTTGAAGGCCATCGATGCTTTCCAGTTCATGAATCAGCTGGGCCAGAGACTCTCCATTATCTTTTCCATAGGAATTTACATTCTGACCCAGCAGCATGACTTCTTGTATGCCGGAATACTCTACTAATCTTTTGACATCTGTAACGACCTCAGAGAGGCCTCGAGATTTTTCACGTCCTCGAGTAAAGGGTACAATACAATATGAACAAAATTTGTCACAGCCCTTGATGATATTCACATAGGCCATAGGTGAACCGTGAGTAATTTTGGTTTCGATGGAGTAATTTTCTGAACGATCCCAAGATGTAACAGAGAATTTTTTATCACCAGCATAGGCCCGATAAACCATCTCACCAATATTATCGATTACGTCAGTTCCAAAAGCAAAATCGAGTTGCTGATACTTTTTTACTAAGTCCTTACCTTCGGTTTGAGCAATACATCCACCGGCAGCAACGATGACATTTTTCTTCAGACCTGTTTCAGGATTGATTTCAGGATTGGTTTTAAGCCTCTTGGTTTCACCAAGATGAGAATAAAATTTTTGATTCGCAAGATCTCTAACAGCACAGGTATTAAAGATAACCAGATCAGCTTCTGACTGCTCAGTAGTTTGTGTAAAATTTAAACCAGACAAATGAGAAAGAATTCTTTCCGTATCATGATAATTCATTTGGCAACCATAGGTTTTCAGCCAAACTTTGCGAGGAGGAAACTCGATTTCCCCTACTGTTACAGTGTCATTATTTTCATTACTCATAGCGGCGCAATATAGCAATAAGAGGCGAAAATGTAAAACCTAAATGATCTCGAACTGCATCGCAATATAGAAAATCAAGTTAAACACGAAGTGAAGCGCCATAGGTGCAAAAACTGAGTGAAATCGCAGAAGCGCCTGTCCGCAAATAACCCCTAAAATGAAGGTATAGAAGACCTGAAAGCCAATAAATGGCACATATTCCACCGGAAGTACTGAGAGACCAACGAGATGAGAGAAAGCAAAGATAGCGGCCACTAGCATGGAGGTGACGCGCTTTCCGCCCATATTCTTAATGAGGACTCGTTGAAAGGTTTGCCGAAAGACTAATTCTTCTAAGATAGGTGCAAAAATTAAAAGATGCCATTCAAGATTATAGACCAACCGAAAGGGCATTTCGATCTCCATATACCAAATCGCTGCGACTGTCCCCACCCCAAGGGCCAAGATCTCCAAAAATGAAATCAGCGTGTTTTTATTTACTCGCCAACGAAATTTCCAAGGAAGTCTAAAAAGAAAAGAAACACCTAAGGCAAAGAGAAAATCAAAGACATAGGAGAAAGAAATAGTCGAAGGAAGCTTATGCCAGGGAAGCCCCCAGGAAAAAGCGAAGTACATGATGACTAAAATAAAGAAACTGATCACTTAATCTCTCCAACTAAGGCCAACCGGTGAACCAGTTTAACTATTTCATCATAGAATTGCGGTTTTGTAACTTTGATTATTTGCTGAAAAGTCGGTGCATCGGATTTACCATGCCCCATGGCCTTATCATCAAAGATAACAATCTGAAGAGAAGAGTCAGGCCTCAAATAGAAAAATATATCAAGATTAAAAGCAATGAGTCTCAGCACTTCATCTCCAGTCCCTGGCTCTTTCCCCGAAAAAAAAGCTGCTGTTAATATAAGTGAAGTGTCTTTGGTAAGTTTATCAAGTGCTCCGGTAAGAGTTGAGAAGCTCGCTTGAATCCACTGCAGGGCCCTATTTTCATTCTGCATATCCAGAGTGGTAGCTCCGGCCACAGGAGTCACCATGAACTCATGATTAGACTCGAGACTAAATTTTAAGGTCGAATGGAGAGCGAGGTTCATCAAAACCTTAAGCTCTTGATCTTGAGAGGAGAGGCGATTTTTTCTTTGAAGCTTATCATTAGAGAAAAACTTAATTTCTTCATGAGCTCCTCGATCCCACTGAATAATCTTTGTATCTTTATCATGAACTTCTATGGTCCAGCGTCTTTGGTCAGCATTTGCCAGATCGAAGTTCCAGCTCACGACTCTCCAAGAGGTGTTATGAGGAGAGAAACTTAGAAATAGTTCTTTAGGATTTTTGCCAAAAAATTTCGTCCATATGCTCATTTTAAAACTTTTCCTAAACTGTATTCATGAAACCCGGGAGCTTCATGGTCGGGATGATACCCCTCGATGGTATAGCCCTGTTTGAGCTTAATCGCTACCATACTATGATTGAAGTGAAAGATCGTTGTCATGATCTTTTTCACACCATTTCTGCGACACTCCTCTTCAATTGCTTCAGATACTAATTTCCCTAAACCTTTACTCCTAAAATCGTGAAAGACAGTGGTCTTGACGGTTTCGGCTAAAGTGGGAGTTTTAAGGACATAACCAGTGATTCCTATCTGCTGATTATTGTGCATGGCCTTAAAATATTTTACCCCACCCTGCATAATCTTCTCAATATTAGGGATCCAAGGAGAAGAGGTGTAATACTCAGAGATGTAAGCATATAATTCTTCCGCTTGATCTTTTTGACTTACATCATAAGCAATTAAGTGAACTTTCATATTTTTTCCCTGAAGTAGTTCCAAACATCATTCCATTCAGTTGATGAATAGAGTAACTTTCGGTCAACTTCCTTGATTAAGCCTTGAGAGACTGCATTATCAAGAAACTTCAATAGATCATTGAAATAACCATTAATGTTAAAAATGGCGATGGGCTTAGCGTGAAGTCCCAGCTGCCTCCAAGTCAGAATCTCGAATAATTCGTCCAGAGTTCCCATACCCCCTGGAAAAATTAAAAAAGCATCTGAGAGTTCATACATCATCTTTTTTCTTTCATGCATATCCTTCACCACGACTAGCTCTGAGAGACCTGCATGAGCAATTTCTTTTTTCATTAACTGACGGGGGATGATTCCAGTAACAACGCCACCAAGTTGCATAAGCTCATTGGCAAGACTCCCCATAATCCCTATTCCGGCCCCTCCATAGATAAGTTCTACTTTATGATCAAAGAAATGCTTCATTATTTTTCTAGCATAAACTTCAACTTCGCTATCGAGACTATTACTGGCCCCACAGAAAATACAAATTTTCATTTTTTTAATCTCCCTAAAAACCATCTGAGATAAATCATTTCCATAAGCATGAAGCCACCAAAGGCAATGTAGAAGCCGGCCGTCTTCCAGAATAACCATCTTGCAGTAGTTTCATTTATTGCAATATGGGCCATATAAAGAGCAAATAAAAAAAGAAAAAGACAGATATGACCTTCCATTTTTTCATAGGCTACTCTCGGCAGAGGTGGGGTTTGTTGCATATCAATTAACATTTGATACATAATTGATTGCCCTTTTACCTTTTGGTAAAGCAAGAAGGCCCCTACCGCTAGACCTGTCATTGTGGGCTGAAGTTTAAACCAGATACCTTCTTGGGCAAGGAGAGATATCCCCCCCAGAATTACGATTAATGAGACATTTAATTTTGAGAGCGTATGGACGTGTCCGGTGAACTTCTTCTCCAAAAGCATCTCGAGAATTCCCAAAACAATGCCACCCACCAGGGCAATCTCCATGGTGGAATAGGTTTCAAGTAGCCAATAGGCCAGGGCGGGAATGAAGGAAAGAAGAAAATAAGGAGGAGCACGTTTAGTCATGCTCAGTATTCTAAGCTATTTTTCTTATTTTTTCTTCACAATACCTTAAGTAGTCCTGCTTGAAGGTGGTCGGGTCAAGAATCTCAACACTCTCCTCCATACTCAGAAGCCACTCATAGAGTGGATCACAGGCCTCAACATAGGCTGCCCAAATGAGATCACCATTGGGATTGGTGATCATACAAGGCTTGCCTAAAAACTGATGATCAGGAAAGAGATTAACTGACTGTGGATCATAGATCTTTAATATCAGTCTAGTCTCTTTCTCATTCATGGCCCGAATAGCAGTAATAAATTCTTCTATTTCAAACTCCATAACCCGAGCTTCAGTGATGAACTCGGATGGAAGAATTTCTTTCACATCTTTTATCGATGTCACCATAAGACAGTGATCCTGGCAGTCTTCTGCAATAAGAGAGATTTCTCCCTCAAGATGCACCACCTTGCAAGGAAGGACGGTGTAGGATCTTCCCTCTTCAGTTATAAGATTTAATTGTTTTTTACTTAAGATGGCTTCATCCAGCTGCTCTACTAACTTCTGCTTATGACCATTCAATTGCTCGTCCCAGGCTTCAAGCTCGGCCAAAAGGTTCATCATATTTTTGATGGGCCCATTATCGGCGAGTTTACTCTTGAGCGATGATTGAACCGCATTGGCCGGTTCAACTGAGTCCAAAATTAGTTGAAGCTCCAGCCACTCTGAGGGTGATAACGGTAGCATGTACTGAATAGCTTCTGCATTGATATCGATCCAATATTCCTGATCTTGTTGGTATATCTCTGCCCCCTGACCCATGGGAAAAACTTGTTTTAGAAAACACAGTGTCTCTTCTTCCCCCAGCCCCATTTCTTGTGAGAGATCTTTCAACCTCACCGAACCGTGGCGACGCCCCAGGAGCATTAGATGCTTCCAGGTATTAAGAGTGCTTTTTGAACTTGGTCCTTTCATTACAATTCCTCTTCCTTGACGAGACCTATCGGGTATTTTCCTTTAAGTCTTTAGTGCAAAATAAAAGGTTTAAAAGGATAATAGAAGGATGATTTGGCACAACTTAATGAAAAAACCAGTACTTGCAATCGGAATAATCTTATTTGGATTATTTATCATGCAAGTTAGCAAGAAAGAAAAATGGGGCCTTTTTCAAAATGATCGCCTTATCCCTACCTCCTGTCGGGCAGCCTTAGTTCGGATCGAAAAAAAGATTCCGGCCAACTGGGAGGTCTCTTGTGAAGGCAATAATCTTGCAGTTGAAATAAAAGAAGTGGGAGTGCCTGAAAAGGCCACTAACCTCCAACCGCTCATGTATCGGCAACTGGCCAATCACATGAGTTTTATAGCCAGGGTTTCGCAAGCGGATATTTTGGAAAAAGTTCTATTTGTGAGATTTAAACTTACTCATCCCAAATTAGAAATCAACGCTGTCACTGAAGGTAAATTTATTGTGAAATTGGTAAGTTTAGATAATCCCGAGCATATCATGACTCATCTTAAGAGCACTGTTCAAGTCAAAGAAACGGTCAAATAAATCTGCTTCATCATCCTCAATAATCTCACTCCATTCATACCGCCAGGCATGTAAGTAAAGTCGATCTGAAGAACTCCCCCCATACAATTCATCACCCACAATGGGATATCCTAGAAAAGATAATTGCGCTCGAATCTGATGTCTTAATCCCGACTGTAAATTCACCATCACAAGACTCTTTCCATTGATGTGCAAAACTTTTTTAACTTTCATAGAGCCTTCTTGAGAATCACCCAGAAACTCAGAAGATACTTTTTGCTTAGAGCCTTTTACACCTGTTGCCTTAAAGTAATGGGTCCAGGCTCCCTCTTGATTGAAGTCCCCATCGACAATGGCCCAATAAAGCTTTCTCTTAATGGCCTGTTGAAAATTACCTCGGATGCTTTGAAAAAAAATCTCATTCTTGGCCAGTATCAAGACTCCAGATGTTTCAAAATCTAAGCGAAATAAAAGGCCCCTGTCATAATTGCTCTCATTAACTTTTAAGGCTGCCCAGTATCCTTCACTTGCTAAGAAGTTAAGAACTGTATTCTTGTCTGAATAACATAAGGGATGACTGTGAATTTCTGACGGCTTGTGGACAGCGATATATTCCTCTGTCTCGTGAAGTATCTTGATGGAAGGTCCCTCATACTGAGGATTGATTTTGAGATGGTTAACTAACTCAATAGGTAGCCTCACAAGCTCCTGAGAGCGCTGAGGACGGGAAAGTTCTCGAGAGGAATAATGTCGCTTGAGTAACTGGCCGGAAGAGCCTAGACAGCCCTGAAGGGCTTCTTTTAGACTAGGCTCATCGTTTAACCATTGAAATTCAACAGATAACATTATTGGGCCTCAACTTTGCGCCCTTCCGTTCTTAAATCAGCTTTTTTGAGTAGGAACTCAACTCTGCGATCAGAGATAGTTCCATTGACCTTCTTTTGAGGGCGGGAGTCACCATAGAAGATAGTGGTAATTCTATCGGGAGAGATACCTCTTTGAATCAACGCCTTCGCTACGGCCATTCCCCGCTTTGCAGAGAGATCATAAACATCAGAGCTTTCACCGGCTTCGGCGTGACCTTCTACCATAATGTTCCAGTTATTCCCTCTCATCATTTCTACTAAACGGTCATAAACTTGAACATTAATCTCATCAATACCAGTTGATCCCTTCCTGAATTGTATCTTATCTTTCATACGAACATGGATTGTCTCTGGCATTTCATAGACATTTGCAGACTCTGCTAAATCATTTTCTGCCAGCATCTTTTTCAGTTGGTTGAGTTGTGCATCGGAATCACGATTAATCTCGTGCTTATCAAGGAGACCTTCAGATGTAAGAAACTCAATAGGAAACGGTTTGGCCGGAGAATCAGAGTCGATCATAGTAGGAGCATCGGTAGGAGACTTTCCTGAGCGAAGTACCTCTCCTGCTTTCAAGACGTTTCCTCCGAATGCATTACGCAAAGAGCCCACGGCAGCTTCATATTTAGCCGTCTCGGTTTTAGCAAATGAGAGCAAAAGTACAAAGAAAGTGAGAAGCAAAGTCACTAGATCTGAGAACGTGGCCATCCAGCCCGGCGCACCTGCTTTACAAGGAGGGCATTTTGTTTCGGCCATACCTTACTCCTTCTTGTCTTCCACCAGACGATCTTTCGGTGGTAGAAAAGAGTCCAGCTTCTCACGAATAACTCGAGGATTTTCTCCGGCCACAATACCCAGAACGCCTGCCACGATGATATTCATCTTGGTCGACTCCTGCTTTGAACGTTGCTTAAGTTTGGCAGCGATAGGAATAGTAAAGACGTTTGCGGCCACTGAACCGTAAAAAGTTGTAAGAAGGGCCACCGCCATAGCGGGACCAATGGCACTTGGATCAGACATATTCTGAAGCATCTGCACCAGACCAATCAGAGTTCCGATCATTCCGAAGGCCGGACCGTCGGCCCCCATTCCTTCAAAAAGCTCGGCACCTTTACCATGACGCTCTTCCATAGCAGCGATTTCCAAACTAAGAATGCTGGTAATAACTTCTGGTGGTCTGTTATCGGCCGCAAGAGTTACGGCCTTTTTTAAAAATTTATCTTCCACAGGAACTTTTTCTAGAGCAAAAACAGATTCACGTCTTGCAGTCTCCGCCAGTTTTTGAATTTCTTCAATCATGGCCTTGGGATCAGCGGGAGTGAAAAAAATGGATTTAAGAAATACACTCATCGCCATCTTCACAACCTCCATCGGCCACTTAATGAGCGTTGAAGCTATCAATCCCCCACCCACAACAAAGATAGAAGGAGGATCGATGAAGATTGAAAGTGGTGATCCGTAAAGAATGGAGCCAACAATCGCGATGGTGGCGAGAACAAGACCCGAGACGGTAGCTAAATCCATAAAAAATTCCCTTCAAAACATTTTGTATGTTTAAAGTATCGGAATCTTGAAAATGAACTTTAAATTGGTTTTAGCTTATAAAATTAGTCGGAATTATCTCAGAGGTGGGCAAAAAAAAACCCGGGCAAAGCCGGGTTTAGAGTTATTTTTCTTCACTCATAAGCATGGTGGAATCAATATAAGAAAGCATGGCGGACCTGAGGTCATCCAAAGAAACTTCCTCGCCACTGGTCTGGCCTTGGAATATCTCTTCCTTGATTAGCTCCATCGGGAAACCGGTCATCTTGGCCAGGACTTCCAAACTTACTTTTCCGCTTTTATTTTCTGGACCTACTTCGGTCAGATTGTCAGTGGTCATTCTTGACTCCTTGAATTATTTTTCTTTTCACATCCGTTGAAAAGCTGTGGAAGAAGCATATCGAGGAGCAAAAAAGAAAGTCAATTAAGGTGTACACAAATGTAAGTTTTTGTTAGAGATAACTTGAGAAAACCGCTTTAAATCAATGAAACTATTAATTTTTCTTTTAATAGCCGGGTGTTTTGATCAATGTTAGAAAGCTCGCCACCTTGGATTCCATCTCTTGGAACTCTTCCACTGGACGAGATAAGAGAGTAATTCCCCCACCGGCCCCATATCGCCAAAGACGGTCGGCCGGAGATAAGGTAGCAGTTCGAATGTTAATACTTGCTGTCTTGCGTCGCCCCATACAAAGCAGTGTCGATCCACAATATATGCCTCTTTGAAAGCGTTCAATATTCTGAATAATACTCATCACCCGCCTTTTTGGAGCACCGGTGATACTGCCTCCTGGAAACATGCATTCCAGAACTTTTAAGAGCGATAAAGAATTCTCAATTTTCACAGAAAGAAGAGCATATTGATGAAGCAGACCCGGAACAAGTAATGGGGCCTTAAGTTTTTTTATCCTTGTAACTGGTCTCTCCAGACGATTCATATCATTTCGAATGAGGTCCACAATCATCAGAAGCTCGCCTGCTTGTTTTTCATCGGCAATAAGTTTTTTCCAGTCCTCTCGCCAATCTCTTCCCTTTTTAACTGTTCCCTTAATTGGCATAGAAAAAAGTTTCCCATTATCGTATTGGAATAAGCATTCAGGTGAATTGCTAAGAATCATCTCCTCACCATAATAAGTCGTATGAGCATAGGCCCCGAGATTTTTTCTACTCATAAAAAAATCACGAATTTCGCGGGGATCTAAATTCTCTTCAGTTTCGAAGTCGAAGGGATAAGTAAGATTAACCTGATAGCAATTTCCATCCAAAAGTTCATTTTGAATATGCTGAAAGGCGCCTTTGTACTCAGACCAGGTTGGCCGCTCCAGCGACTTCAAAGGTATAGATTTCAGACGGCTCTTTCTAGGAGCTCTCTTCTTCGCATTTTTATATTGAATAAAAATTGCCAGCGGAGTCTCATCCCCTACGGTATGCCCCATGCCTGCTAAGACTAATCCTAGTTCATAATGGAAATGAAAGACCGTTGGTAATTCTACTCGATCTTCTAAATTTAAACGGTCTAAATCTTTGATGAAATAATCTAAAGGGATCGGTTCAGGAAAACCGGTTACAAGATTCATTCTTTTAAAACGATACTGGATATAAGCAGATACTGCCTGATCTAATTCTAAGACTGTTGAATCATTCCATCTGAAGCTTGAAAAGATCACTTGTTCTCTGGACGTTGAAATTCCATCTCGGCAAATTTAGTTTGAGAACCAATCCATGAAAGCTCTACCGTTCCTGGCTCACCGTTACGGTTTTTTGCGATGATGATCTCAGCAATACCCTTCTTAGGAGTATTAGCGTCGTAATACTCCTCCCTATGAATCAGAACCACGATGTTGGCATCCTGCTCAAGGGAGCCTGACTCACGAAGATCCTGAAGCTGAGGTCTGCGATCTGTTCTGGAAGTAGAAGATCGATTGAGCTGAGAAAGTGCAATAATTGGCACTTCCAGTTCGTTAGCGAGCATCTTAAGCCCTCGAGAGATCTCGGCAATTTCCTGCTCTCTGGACTGCTTTTTCACGTGAATCGGCATAAGACCAATATAATCTATCACGATCATAGCAAGACCGCGTTCTGACTTAATTTTGCGGCAATACGAACGGATATCTAGTAGGTTCGTCGAACCATTATCATTAATATAAATTGGAATGTTGGATAACTTCTGAATGGCACCGGAAATAGATCTCAGATCCATCTCATTGAAGTCTTTTGTTTTTAATTTACGAGCATCGATACAGGCCTCAGAGGCCAATAGACGCATGGAAAGCTCGGCGTACATCATCTCGTAAGAGAAGACCGCTACCGGCAAGGTGGTTTGCTTAGAAGCCGCTACTGCCCAGTTCAAAGCAAGTGCAGTCTTCCCCATTCCGGGACGAGCAGCAAGAATAACTAACTGACCAGGCTGAAGTCCCAAGAGACGAGAATCCAGGGAAGGAAAGCCGGTAGAAACACCAGTAATCTCACCTTTAGCACGAGCTGGACGCTCAAGCTCCTTCAGGTTCTCATAAAGAGCTTCCTTCAGGGTCATCATGCGGGTGTTTTTGGTTTGAGAAGTTAGTTTAAAAAAACTCGCTTCCACATCTTGAAGAAAGGCTTCGATATCACCCGAGAAATTAGAGCCGGTCTGCATCACTCGTGTGGCAGTTCTCACCACTTCTCTCAGAACAGCTTTCTGCTTAATCAAACGAGCATAGTGCTCAATATTAGCAGATGATCCGATTTCATCACAGATAGCAATCAAGGCAGACTGACCACCAACTTTTTCAAGTTTACTATGATCATTAAGTCTTGATGAAACAGTTACGATATCAAAAGGCAGGGCCTCGATATGAAGGTCGCGAATCGCACCAAAAATTATTCCATACTGAGGATGAAAGAAATCATCTTGAGTAAGTCCCACATCAGAAATTTCATCAAGGCTCGAGTTGTCGATTAAAAGACAACCTAAGAGGGCCTTTTCTGCACTAATATCATGTGGAAGTTCTTGGGCCATGGGCTCCCCTGATCATTACGTAGTGAAAAGAAAAGGTCCTGGATTTCTCCAGGACCCATTAGAAATAGAATTACTCTGCGTTTGCAGCAGCTTCTGCAAGAGCAGCTTCTTCGGCCTTAGCGGCTTCAGCTTTAGCTTTCTTCTCAGCGTTTCTCTTCTGAGCTTCAGCTTGTTCTTTCTTAAGTTGCTCGGCCATAGCAGCATCCATAGCAACTTTAACATTGAAGTTAGCAGTTACATCGTGGAAAAGCTTAGCTTTAGCAGCATAAGTACCAAGGGCCTTGATTGAACCTTCGACAGAAATCTGACGACGCTCAACATGTACACCTTTGCTCTCAAGTTCTTTAGCGATTTCTTGAGTTGTAACAGCACCAAAAAGTCGACCATTAGATCCAACTTTCTTGATTAGCTCAACAGTTGTTCCTTCAAGTTGCTTCTTAAGAGCTTCAGCTGTTGCTTTCTCAGCAGAAACTTTAGTAGCAAGAGCTTTTTGCTTGTCTTTTACGATGTTAGAGTTTTTCTCGTCGGCCAGGATGGCCAATCTTTTTGGGAAAAGGAAGTTACGGGCGTAACCGGCAGAAACATTCACAATTTCACCAATCATTCCAAGAGCCTTCACCTTTTCTGTGAGGATGACTTTCATATTGTTCTCCTAAAAATTAATCTTCTGTTTTTCGTTTTACAAAATACTTTCTGAAATCAAACCAATTATCAAAGAGGCCGGCTGCCGCAATCAGATAGTTCGCCATAAAAATGACAATCATCACTATCAGTGTGCGAAAGAAGCCACCAATTCCTAAGAAAGTTAACAGGTCACTGAAAACCCCGAAGCCCTGGAAGAAATAAAATATTCCCAGACACTTGATAATCAATATTCCAACACTTTCTAACTGAGCACTTCCCAGATCACTTCCCCAAACTGCCAATACCAATCCCGAGATCAGTAAAAAGACAAAGGGAAAAGGAACCTTAAAGTTAAGCATATTTCCTTCTGAATAAGGATAATCATGTCCAGAAAGTAAAAGTCTGCGACTTTTAAGAACAAGAAACATGTTGAACCAGAGCATGAGAAAGACACCCATAAAGGCATAGCCCGGAATTGAGTTTAGTAACTCACGGGCAAGTAATTTAGGATTATCCAAAAGCTGAAGCATTTGAATTGAATCTTTATCAGTACTTCTTTCGATCAATTTTTTCTGTTCAGTTATCCAATCAGAACTCATTTCAATTTGCTGAACTACATACTGCTCAACACTTACACCGCGGGACTGAATTAAGAAAGTCGACCCAGCAATGAGAATCACAAAGAAACCCAGGCCAAAGCTAACAATTCCTTTAATAGGAGAAATACCCCGAAGGACGATTTCACCCACTCCAATACCGAAGACAAGCACACAGGCGTAGAAACCAAAAAGAGTGAAATCCTGATAGAGGGTCACGGCAAAAGCAAAGCTTAGTACCAGTCCCGCAAGTCCAGTTAGATATCCCTTAACTCTGCCGTATAAAACAACGGCAAGTGCTAGTGGAAAAGGAGCAAAAACTGACATGATGAAGCTCACACATAAAATAACCGAAGACACTCCTAAAAGAAGAAGTCTTCCGTTTGATAGTTGTGGAGGTTGCATCACTTCAGAATTCATTCCAGTCTCTTCTCTTTAATTAGCGAGCGATTTCGTTTGACTGGTAACTAATCAAGAGCATGTTACGACCGCGCTTGATTGACTCGTTTGCACGACGCTGAAACTTAGGTGTAAGTCCAGTGATACGAGCAGGAGAAATCTTGCCGAATTCGTTAACAAGCCAAGAGTAAGACTTAGGGTCTTTCCAATCTGGAGATGTTTTCTTAGCAGAGAACCAACAAGACTTGCGCTTAGAGTGCATCTTCTTGTCTTTATCATCCCCACCGCCGTACTCATCATCAACCTGAGCAGCTTGAGAGTGATTAGGATTAGCGTAGGCCTTAACGATGTCGGCCTGTTGCTTATCATCACCAAGCTTAACGATGATGTAACGAACTAGGTGCTCGTTAATACCAAAACGACGCTCGATCTCAGCGTTAAGTGCTCCCTGTCCTTTATACATAAAGTAGTGGTAAGCACCTTTCTTAAGGCCAGCTTCAGTTGGTTGGGCGAAAGTTTTAACACCCCATGAATCGTTTACTAGAACTTCTGCGCCGAATTCTTTAAAAACTTCTCCTAGAGAGTTCTTAATGGAATTAACGACTTCCTCGGATGCGTCCGGGCGAACGACAAATGCCGTTTCGTAGATCATATTTCCTCCTGGATTATAAAAAGCCCATGGACACTATTGCCATGAGCGAGTATGGAATATGTAAAATGAATGTCTTCGGGAACTTAACATAGTGCTGGAATATCGTCTAGAGATTCCAGCACAAACTAAGGATCGGATTTTCAGTAAGTTAGCCTAAGTTGCCGACTCCGGCGCATAAATCTCATACTGCTCAGCATGATAGTTATTATCCGCACGAACTAAAAGAGTCTTACTATACGTCTCCTCCAGCATCTCGATAATTCCGAAATCCTCAGAAGAGAGCTTGGAGCAAACTTCGGGATGTGCAAAAAGAGTGATCTTAGGAGCTGTTGCTCTCTTCATTACTTTTTGCAATTCGCGAATGATTTCAAAACTCACGGTTTCGACAGATTTGATACGCCCCACTCCCTCGCAATAAGGACATGGTTCACACATCGTGCGCACCAGTGTATCTCGCGTGCGCTTTCTCGTCATCTCAACCAGACCGAGACCCGAGATGGGAAGCACATTTGTTTTGGAGCGATCTTTTTTAAGTGCTTCCAGCAAAGCGGAGTAAACCTGCAGGCGATGCTCTTCCTTCTCCATGTCGATGAAGTCGATGATGATAATCCCACCACAGTTACGGACTCGTAGCTGATAAGAAATTTCTTTCACTGCTTCGAGATTGGTTTTAAGAATGGTCTCTTCCAGGGTCTTCTTACCNNTTGATTGAGCCCCCGGACTTTAGGAAAACCTGATTTGAGAGAGCGCGCTCGATCTCAATATCAATTCCATAGTGCTCGAAGATAGGAATATCCCCATCATAGTATTTGATCTTTGCTTTATGGTGAGGAACAAAGCGCTGAATAAACTTCTCGATTTGCTTAACACTCGCCTTGTTATCAGCGATAAGATTATCCACATCCTCATCCATGATGTCCCGAAGGGCACGCTGAATAAAGGAGAGGTCCTGGTGAAGCTCGATGGGAGCTTTGGCCTTATCTAATTTCTTCTGAACATCTTTCCAGATTTTAACGAGATTATTGTAATCGTTCTTAAGAACTTTATAGCTCTGCCCTTCTGCTACCGTTCTGGCGATGACACCAATGCCGTCTGGACGAATGGAGTCTAAAACCTCCTTAAGTCTTTTTCTTTCTTCCTCAGATTCGATTCTGCGGGAGACACCGGTGTGCTCGATGAAAGGCATATAGACGATGTGTCGTCCGGCCAAAGTTATGTGTCTAGTAACTCTTGGGCCCTTGGTGGAGATCGGCTCTTTAGCAATTTGCACGACGATCTCATCCCCTTCTTTTAAGAAGTCCTGGATCTTCACATCAGGGCGAAACTTCATATCGACAGTTTCAGTAAGAGTTGAAAATTCATCCGGAATCACTTCCCCTAAACGCTTAGATTGTTGCTCGGTTGTTTCCGCCCGGCTTAACATCTCTCTTTGCTCTTCGATAGTGGGAAGATAGGCATCGTCCACATAGAGGAAAGCCGCTCGCTCCTGGCCAATATCAACGAAGGCGGACTGCATGCCTGGAAGCACCCGCAATACCCGACCTAAATAGATGTTCCCTACCACCGGCAGGGATTCATTTTTTATTGATTGGCGCTCGATGAGGAAATCTAGAATTTCGCCATTTTCAATGAGCGCAATACGCGACTCATTGTGGGTCTGATTGACCACAAGTTCTTTTGCCATTGAATGTCCTAATATCAAATCTTTAAAGTTTAAATCTCAATTAGAATACAGGGAATCAGACCAAATAAAAAGAAGGCAAATTGGTCGACTCCCCGTGGCAATCAGGCAAGCAAGCGGAAAGACTGGAGAATAATTAGATGAAAATTCCCGCGATACAGGCCGTCATATAACAGGCCAGGGTTCCACCCAGAAGGGCCCGCATGCCGTACTGCGAAAGAACTCCTCTCTTACCTGGGGCCAAAGTTCCTATTCCCCCAAGTTGGATCGCAATGGAAGAGAAATTAGCAAAACCACAAAGAGCATAGGTCGTAAGAATAGCGGAACGCTGAGAAATCTGAGGAGCAGCTTCTTTAAGATCTAAGTAGGCCACAAATTCATTCAGCACAAGCTTCTTACCAAGCATAGATCCCACAATTAAACAGTCTTCCCAAGGCACACCCAGAAGCCAGGCAACAGGGGCATTTAGATAACCAATAAGTAATTCAAATGATAAGTTAGGATAACCTACCCATCCCCCAACCCAAGAAAGCATGCCATTAAGCATGGCAATTAAGGCGATGAAGGCGAGTAACATAGCACCGACGTTAACCGCTAGTTTCAATCCATCAGTGGCACCAGTTGCAGCAGCATCGATGACATTATCTGAGACTTTAGGAAGATCCACTTTTACCATTCCGGCCGTTTCAGACTCTTCAGTCTCTGGGACTAAAAGCTTGGCGCATACCAAGGCAGCAGGTGCTGACATAACTGAAGCCGCTAGTAAGTGACCGGCATCGATTCCAAAGCCGACATAGGCAGCTAGAACTCCACCAGCAACGGTGGCCATACCACCGGTCATAAGACACATGAGTTCTGATTTTGTCATGGTATTTACATAAGGCTTAATCACCAGTGGGGCTTCCGTTTGTCCGACAAAGATATTGGCCGCTGCCGCGAGCGACTCAGCTCCAGATGTCTTCATGACCTTCATCATGATTTTTGCAACAACCTCCACCACCTTTTGCATGACTCCCATATGATAGAGAACAGACATAAGCGAGCTCATGAAAATGATGGTTGGAAGAACCATCGTAGCAAAGACGAAACCTATACTCTGAGGGTTTGCGAGATTTCCAAATAAAAACTTTGAACCTTCATTGGTGAAGCTCAAAACTGCGTTAAATGCGAGACTAGCCGTATCGAAAACGGCCCGACCGAAAGCCGTTTTAAGGATTATCAGTCCGAAAACCACTTGTAAGATTATTCCTGAAATAATGGTTCGCCACTGAATAGCTTTGCGCTTTTCACTGAAAGCATAGGCGATGCTTAACATCACAAATAATCCAAGAAGGGAAATCAAACGTTCCATAAGCCGTCCTAATATGAATATTAACTTTTACTCATTGGTTTATACAGAAATGCTAAGAAAGATGGCAAGTAAAGTCAGAGCTTAAAAACTCAT
>DFXX01000017.1:0-6329 GCA_002381765.1 Bacteriovoracaceae bacterium UBA4097
GGCCTGCTTCCTACTTTGATCGGCTACATCACGGCATGGGAACTATCACCGATGATCTCATCAGTGGCTTTTATGCGGGAATTTCTATCCTTTTAATACGGCACTTTTTTTAACTCTTCGCACCAATCCGCTAAATAATTCAATTTCTTAGCCGTACGTAAATTTTCCGTAAAAATTGCATGAAAGTCGTTGTCGAAAACGAAGTGCAGTGTTAGCTTGAATGTATAACACGCACCTTCATAACCAGTTTTTATTAGAGAGAAGGAGATCCCTCATGTCTTTAAATCACCCGAGCACTACTGACTCAGCAAACAAGAAAAAAGCTCTCGATCTAGCTCTTGCTACGATTGAAAAGCAATTTGGTAAAGGTGCTATTATGCGCCTTGGTACAGATAAAGCTGAAGAAAAAATTCCAGCAATCTCTACTGGTGCATTAGGTATCGATCTTGCCCTTGGCGTGGGTGGTATTCCTCAAGGTCGTATCATCGAAATCTATGGTCCAGAATCATCTGGTAAGACAACTCTTACTCTTCATATCGCAGCAGAATGTCAGAAAGCTGGCGGAACGGTAGCATTCGTGGATGCTGAGCATGCTCTTGATACTGTTTATGCTGCTAAGCTTGGTCTAGATGTTCCTAATACTCTTATCTCTCAGCCAGACTCAGGAGAGCAGGCCCTAGAAATTACCGATATGCTTGTTCGTTCAGGTGCGGTTAATCTTCTTATCGTTGACTCCGTAGCTGCTCTAACTCCAAAAGCTGAATTAGAAGGCGATATGGGAGATTCACACATGGGTCTTCAAGCAAGACTTATGTCTCAGGCCCTACGTAAGTTAACTGGGTCAATTTCTCGCTCTAACTGTACTGTTATCTTTATTAACCAGCTTCGTATGAAGATTGGTGTAATGTTTGGAAACCCAGAAACAACTACTGGTGGTAACGCTCTTAAGTTCTATGCTTCAGTTCGTATGGATATTCGTAGAATTGGTGCTATTAAAGATGGTGAAACTGTTACTGGTAACCGCACTAAAATCAAGATCGTTAAGAACAAGGTTGCTCCTCCTTTCCGTGAAGTTGAATTCGACATCATGTATGGAGAAGGTATTTCTAAGACCGGTGACCTTCTAGATGTTGCTACCAATGAAGGCATCGTTGAGAAAGCTGGCTCTTGGTACTCTTATAACAACTCTAAGGTTGGTCAGGGTCGCGAAGCTTCCAAGGAATTCCTTAAGCAAAACCCAACTATCATGGCAGAGATTCGCGCTAAGGTTCTTGCTAAGCACGGCATCGGTAAGGCTACTGAGATTGCAGCAGCAACTGCTGCTCCTGAAGTCGATATGGCCACTGGTGAAATCAAGGAAGAGAAAGTTACTTCCAAGAGTTCTAAAAAAGTTCAGTAATTCCTCCCAAAGGGGCACTTCGGTGCCCCTTTTTATTTAAGGAATCATTTTGAGTCGCATCTATAACTACTGCATTCATCTTCTGGCCCGTCAGGATTACTCCGAGTTTAAGCTTCGGCAAAAGCTGCGCTCCAAGCCGCAAAACCTCCCCCATGAAATTGAGGAAGCTCTGGTTAAACTTAAGGCCAATGGTCTACTGAAGGAAGAGAATTACCGCCGTCTTTTTATCCGTAAATGGATGATGAAAGGTGAGTCTGAGCAAAAGATTCGCCAGCGAGGGGCCCAGGAGAAAATTGAATTTAGCTCTGAAGAATTCCGAGCGATTGAAATAGAGCTGGGTTTTACCGATGAAGAAAGTCTGGAAAAACTAGTGGAAAAGAAGCTTCGTTTTAAAGATATTCCCACCGATCCAAAAGAAAAATTTAAGCTTAGGGACAAAGTTTTAAGATATCTGATCTCTAAGGGACATAGTTATGAAGAGGCCAAGAGGTCTATCGATAAGTCCTTCAGTTCTTCTCATTCTTCTTGATCCATTTGGTGGCAGTCACTTCCTGCTCTATCAGGCCACCATCCTTTTTAGAATTAATCTTCTTCACTTTTACCTTAACTTTCTGACAGACCAGGGTCTGATTGAGTTTCTGACCTTTAACTACTGAGGTGCAGATTCCTTCTTCGTTCAATTGAATTCTACCCAAACAGAGTTTACCTTCAAATTCCTCACAAGCAGGAAAAATGGGCCGGGATAAATTAGTTCCCACTACGGAATACATATTTTCGTTATACGGGGTAAATCGCTCCCACATTCCTACACTAGCGGCCTGATTACCCTGAAAAGTTATTGCCGTTTCTGGGGCTATAACTAAGAGCTTCATCAGCTCTTGAAAGCGCAGAGTCTGCTGAGTTGAATAACAAGCGGTATTATGAATAAAGAAAGATATTCCTCGATTCTGATTAATGGGTAGAATTCGCTCGATGATAAATTGGGCTGACTCGCCGGTACTCGACCAATGGCCAACGTATCCGAGTTTGATTTTTTTACCATCTAGGCTTCTGGGTATAGCTGAATCTAGATCATCATCAATGGATATGACCTTCTTCTCTTGGCACGCCTGGGAAGCGAGCCAGAGCTTACAGCCCGCTCGATAAAAAGGAATCTCTACCTTAGGCGAATTACCTGTTTCGCAAAGGCATAGATCATCCTGGGCCTGTGATGTAAAACTAAGAGTTATCAACATTATTGAAAATAGTAATTTCATGAATAT
The DNA here is from genome assembly GCA_002381765.1 of Bacteriovoracaceae bacterium UBA4097. GTDB lineage: Bacteria > Bdellovibrionota > Bacteriovoracia > Bacteriovoracales > Bacteriovoracaceae > Peredibacter. The sequence goes on from DFXX01000017.1 coordinate 2,662, forward strand.
ATCCTTCCGTGAGGAATATAAACCTCCTGAAGGCCCCAGGGGGATGAGATTGTAGAAAATACCAGGAGTGTCCATGTTTTAGACAGATGCCTTTCTGGCCAGTCACCCCTGCAGAGAAGGAAGTTTTTTTAAATCCAGAAATCATGGAGTTATCCCTTACTAAAACGGCACCCATCTTGCTTATTAATAAGCATGAAAACAAACAAGAAGAAATTGATCATTTTATCGACGGCCATGGTTTTCACCTTAATTGGTTTATACAATGCCGTCGTCATAAACTCAGAATCGAAGATTTCCTCTGATGTAAAATTTGTAAAACGCCTGGATGAGTCTTATGGAATCGTGAAAGAGGGCCGAAAGATTGCTACTTCATCGGATTGGCAGAAGCTTAAAATTGAAAATACTCCCTCAGCAAATGTGACGAAAGTCCCTCATCAAGTAATCTCGACTGTAAAACAACAAGAAGAAGCGATTAAGGAAGAAGCTCTTGATCTAAAACTAGTGGAAGTAATCAAAGCAGGAGTTCCCGCAGAGGAGTTTAGTGGGAGCTTGACCTCAAATAATGGCATTGTGGAAAGTCTTGATATTCAACTTCCCAATGAAAGTTTGAGCATTTCCTATTCAGAACTTACCGGAAATGTCTTTGAGTACGAGCAAAATGGAGAGCCATGCAGTGGGATGCTCTATCAGGTTGATGAAAAATCTTATATCGTGACTCTCATCAATGGACCTCTTGAAGGAACTCGCCTCAGATTTTCAACAAACTCAAGTGCTGACCAGCAAGAGATGGATAAAATTTCTTTAAATGATAATCACCAGATTGAGGTCGGGAGCTTCGGAAGTCAGGGGTCTGAGGAAGTAAATCTAGATTCTGATTCTCAGAATCATGTTTCGGCCACGGACTTTCAAACTTTTAAGTTCTAAGCCTCTTTCGCCTCGCAAAACGCATGCTCCTACCCACCTTTATCTAGCTCCCTTTCTAGGCATATGATAATCTTTCTGAGCATTTAAATTAACTCAGAGGTCTAGTATGCGCGCGCAAGAAATCCGTAATGCTTTTTCAAACTATTTCGGCCGAAATGGTCACGACAAACACAAGTCATCGAGCTTAGTTCCTCATAATGATCCCACCCTCCTATTTGCCAATGCAGGGATGAATCAGTTTAAAGACTTCTTTACCGGCAAGGCCAATCCGTCCAATCGTCGAGCTGTTACCATTCAAAAATGCGTAAGGGCCGGTGGAAAACATAATGATCTTGAAAACGTTGGCTTTACGGCCAGACACCATACTTTCTTTGAGATGATGGGTAACTTTTCCTTTGGAGATTATTTCAAGGAAGATGCAATAAGATTCGCTTGGGAATTTCTAACAGTAGAACTGAAACTTCCCAAAGAGAAACTTCTCATAACCGTTCACACCTCTGATGATGAGGCTCTTGAGATCTGGAATAAGAAGATCGGTGTTGAGAGAGAAAAAATCTTTAAGCTAGGAGATGCTTCCAACTTTTGGGAAATGGGTGATGTCGGTCCATGTGGCCCTTGCTCAGAAATCTTCTATGACCATGGTCCGGAGAGATCTACTGGAGTGCCGGAAGGGCATCAGGAGATCGATGATGAAGGCCGCTATGTAGAGATCTGGAATTTGGTTTTCATGCAATTTGAAAAATATCGTGAAGGTGATGAAATAAAGAGAAAACCTCTTCCTAAACCATCGGTTGATACAGGGTCAGGTTTGGAGAGAGTTGCTGCCTGCTTGCAAGGCAAATACTATAACTACGATACCGACGTCTTCATTCCAATTATGAAGAGCATCGCGAGCATTACCGGTAAAGACTACTACACCGACAAATCGGAAGACGTGAAATCTTCCTTCCGAGTGGTTGCCGATCACATCCGCTCTTGTACTATGCTTATCACCGATGGAGTAATTCCTTCTAATGATGGCCGAGGATATGTTTTACGACGAATCATTCGCCGGGCAGTTCGTCACCTCTCGCTTCTCGGCTTAAAGGATGTGAGCTTCTACAAACTAGTACCAGCGGTCTTTGAATCGTTAGGCGAAGAGTATCCAGACAATATGGCCAATGCTGCTCTGGCTGAGAAGCTCCTAAAACTAGAAGAAGAAAAGTTCAGAAAGACATTGGACACGGGTCTTGCTCTCATCAATGAAGAACTTACCAAAGTTAAAAAAGGAGAAAAATTCTCCGGAGAAGCTGCCTTTAAACTTTATGACACTTTCGGTTTCCCATTTGATTTAACCGAAGTGATCCTAAGAGAAAAGAATATCGAACTCGATGCTAAATCTTTTGAAGAGGCCATGGCCCGCCAGAAGGAACTTTCTAAAAAGGGATCGAAATTTAAAGTTCAGGAAGATAATCTCAAAGTCTTCTATGAAATCAAAGAGAAGCATGGTGAGACAAATTTCATTGGTTATGAAGAAGTGGTGGGAGAAGCCAAGCTTCTGGCCAAAGAAGAAATCGATGGTCTCTTCTACCTAGTCTTCGATAAGACTCCTTTCTACGGAGAAGGTGGAGGTCAAGTCGGTGATAAGGGCGAGATCTTTTCCAAAGAAGGTAAGCTCGGAAGTATTCAAGATACTCAGAAGCCGGTTGATGGACTCCATGTTCACATATCTCCTGATGCCGACGCACTAACCGTAGGAGACTCTTACACGCTTAAAATCAATCATGAAGAGAGAGAACTAACTAAGCGCAACCACTCAGCGACTCACCTCTTGCAATCAGCACTAATCAAAGTATTAGGAAATCATGTCAAGCAAGCAGGCTCGTCGGTAGGCCCAGATAGACTGCGGTTTGACTTCACTCATTCTGAAGCTTTAAGGCCAGAGGAAATTCAAAGAGTAGAAGATCTCGTCAATAGTGCAGTATCCACAAGCCTTCCTGTTAAGGCAGCACACATGTCAAAAGATGAGGCCACAAAACAAGGTGCCATGGCCCTGTTTGGAGAGAAGTATGGCGACCGCGTAAGAGTTCTCACTATGGGGAACTTCTCTTGTGAGCTTTGCGGTGGAACCCATGTTCAGAACACCAGCGAGATTGGACTGTTTAAAATAATCGTAGAAACCTCTCTTGCCTCAGGGGTGAGAAGAATTGAAGCCATCACTTCTACTAATGCTATCAGCTATCTGCTTCATCGCTCTCAGATCCTATCCGAGATGGAAAAAAATCTTTCAGTTAAAGAGGAAAGAGTTCTGGAAAAATTAAGTAATCTCCAGCTTGAATTGAGAGATAAGGCAAAGCAAATTGAAACGTTGAATGATCGTTTACAAAACTTTGAATCACAAAACTTATTCAATGATCAAAGAGCCATTAAAGCAGGTCTGAGCCTCACTATTGCGAAGGCCCCAAGTGCTGACCAGGGGAATATGAGAAAACTCTCTGATATCTATGTCGATAAGTATCCAAAAGGGGTTCTCTTCCTATATGCCGTTGAGGATGACAAGGTTTCCTTTATTCTCAAGACCAATAAACAGAATAAGGACATCAATTGTTCAGCCATCCTCAAAGATTGCATGACTGTAGTGAATGGCAGAGGTGGTGGTAAGCCGGATATGGCCCAGGGTTCAGGCGAAGCTAATCACACGAAAGAATTGATCGAAAAAGTTGAAGGGGCCTTAAAATGAAACTGCTACTGATTGCCTGCCTCTT
>DFXX01000017.1:6341-30769 GCA_002381765.1 Bacteriovoracaceae bacterium UBA4097
GTATCGCAAGTCTATGAATCGCTGTATGAGATTGAATATCTTAAAAGACCCTATTCTCTGCGCCCTCTCTTAGCTGAAAGTCTTCCCATCATTTCAAAAGATAGAAAGACCTACACCTTCAAGATAAAAAAAGGCATTAAATATCACCCCTCCCAAGATCTCCCCGAAGGAAGAGTTGTTAAGGCCCAGGATTTTGTAGATCAGATTAAACGACTGGCCTTTATTCCAACCAGATCCCAGGGTTGGTGGCTTTTTGATGGGAAGATCAAGGGTCTGAATGAATGGAGACAAAAAGTCGGCTCAGATCAGGAGAAGTTTTTTTCTACTGAAGTTCCAGGTTTAAGAGCGAGCGATGATCAAACACTCATAATCGAACTCACCGAAGTTTATCCTCAACTCTTATATGCACTAGCGATGAACTTCACCTCACCTATTCCTGCAGAAGCTATTAAAAAGCATAATAATGAACTCACCAATAATTTCTTTGGTACTGGTCCCTACTATATCAAGAACTTCAATCCTTCCCAGCATGTAACTCTTAAAAAGTATAAAGACTATGTTACCAGTGTCTATCCTTCTCAGGGCGATAGATATGCTCATGAGAATGGATTACTTAAAGATGCTGGGGCCAAGCTTCCCTTCGTAGAAAATATCAAGCTCGTGGTGATAAAAGAAGCTCAGACCGCATGGTTAAACTTCTTAAAAAATAAAATCGACATGATCAATCTGACTAAAGATCATTATCATGTTGCCCTTACTCCTGAAGGAAAACTTAAGCCAGAGATCACCGAAGATAATATCCATCTGCAAACTTCTCCCACTCTTATTTATTGGTGGCTATCCTTCAATATGCAGGATCCGATTTTGGGGAAAAACCTCAATCTGAGAAAGGCAATAGCCCATGGTGTGAATATCGAAAAGTATATTGAGCTCTTCACATATAATGTGGCACAGAAAGCTAACTCAATATATCCTCCGGGGATTCCCGGCTACTCTCCCTCTGCGGAGCTTCCTTATGAATATAATCTAGAGAAGGCAAAGGAGTACTTAAAGAAGGCCGGCTATCCGGAAGGCAAGGGTCTTCCCACTCTCACCTACGATGTCAGAGGAAACGATACTATCCGCCGCCAAATGGGTGAATTCATCCAGCAGGAACTAAAAAATCTTGGAATTAATATTAATGTAAGTATGAACTCCTTTCCGGCCTTTCTGGAGAAGTCACGAAAAGGTGAGCTTCAGTTCTGGCAGGGTGGTTGGATTCTGGATTACCCGGATGCCGAGAACGTTCTGCAGCTGTTAAATTCGGCCAATCTACCTCCCGGCCCCAATTCAGCTCAGTATATTAATCCTAAATTTGATAAGATGTTTGATGAACTCAAGACCATGGAAGATGGTCCCGAGAAGTATGCTCAAATGGCCAAAATGGAGGACATTATTAATCAGGATCTTCCCTGGGTCATGCAGTATTATACGAGAAACTACATACTTCTCCATAACCACCTGATAAATTTCCGCTATTCCGACATCATCAATAACAACCTCAAGTATTTGAAAATCAAGAAACAATAGCTAAAACCTCTACCCTGATGGCATCTCATCAGGGTAGCACTCAACTAAGAGAATATTTTGCCGATAAGCAGATCAGAACGACCTGCGAGGCCTTAATGAAATTCTTTATCCTGCTTGCTACTCTCCTGATGAGCCAATCAATTTGGGCGCGCTCATATGTCATTTTTAGCATGACCCAGGATCTTTCAATGGGTGAAGAGAATGAAGTCATTCGTAAAAACTATTATGTGAACGTGGGGGCGAGCCAAGGAGTGGTTAAAGATAGTACCCTGGACGTCTTCAGAATTATTTCTATTCAAAATCCTTACGACAATAAAAAGCGCGTGAACTATAAGGTAAAAATTGGGGAGTTAAAGGTTCTTCACTCTTCAGATGATGCTGCCATCGCTATGGTAAAAAGCTTTGAGAAAGAAGACACTCCCATATTCGAACTCCCTCAGTTCATGATTGGAGATCACGTCTCGATTAGTGTTAACTAAGCTTTATCCCAGCATTCATCCAAGGGTTTTAGCTTTAAAATTCGACCTTTTAAAACTCCCTCCTGACATGATTGCAACTGCACATACATCAGGTATTCCCCTCCCCTCTGAATAGATGAATTTATGGCCTTAATAAGAATAACTTTCTTTAAGACCTCTCCGCTGAAAACTCCCCTAAAGTGAAAATGGTATAATTCCTCTCCATGAGGCTGTTTTTCTACTCGGATACATTTAGAAACAATAATGATCGACTTCATATCGACCGATAAGAGCAATGACCAGACCATCTAAGATATGGCCAAGATACTGTTTTTTATGGATCATTGATCCAGTACGAAATTTTATTTTCTCGAGATTTAAGTAAAAAGGAAGCTGATGCTACAAGGACAACGGACTTTAGGAAGACTATTTCAGCAAAGAGTTCATAAAACTCCTGAAAGATATGCATTAGGCTGGATTGAAAATAATGAAGTTAAGAATATGTCCTTTATGGATTATCACAATCATATTGAAGTCCTGGTTAATGCTTTCAAAAAGATCGGAGTCAACGTTGGTGACAAGGTAGCAATTCTCGGACAGACCTCTAAAGAGTGGCATCTTCTGGATTTAACCACCATGTTCTCGCGAGCTTGCCTAGTTCCTATCTATCCTAGCTACCTCGCAAATGAAGTTGAATATATCTTTAATCATTCAGATAGCAGTGTCTTGATCATTGAGAACGATAAGCAGATGGAAAAAATCCTTCCTGTTATCAATAACTGGAAGAATCTAAAAGTCGTTATTTCCATCCAAGAGCTCTCAGAAGAGACCTTAAAGAAATTTAGAAATTCTCATCCCTACTATTCCTATAAGGAACTCATCAGACTAGGACTAGATGAGTTAAAGACTCATCCAGGGCTTTTAGATACTCATATCCAAAATCAACTTCCTGAAGAAGTGGCTTCGATCATTTATACTTCAGGGACAACTGGGGAACCCAAGGGTGCAGTGATCACTCAACATGCCATAACTACCATGCTCCTCAATGTAGAAAAAACCATTCAAGGATCTTTTACTCCTCAAGATAAGACCTTGGTTTTTCTTCCTCTCTCTCATGTGTTAGGTCGTTGTGACTCACTCCTGCCTCTGGCTTTTGGATGGCAGGCCGTCTATGCAGAATCCATCGACAAAATGATCGATAATATTCAGGTGGTAAAACCCACTATTATGATTTCTGTGCCACGTATTTTTGAGAAAATTTATGCCAAGGTCATGGATCAGATTGAACAGGGAAGTTTTCTTGAAAAGCAAGCCTTCAAGTGGGCGCTTAAGGCCGCAGAAAATTACTTTGGTAAAATTGATCGTGATCTCTCTCCAACAGCAGGTGAGATCATTGAATATAATCTTGCCTATAAAGTCGTCTTCTCGAAAATCTATAACCGCTTTGGAGGAAAGATAAGATACTTTGTTTCTGGAGGAGCCCCCCTTTCACCAGAGATTATTAAGTTTCTTCGTTATGCCAACCTCACCATTCTGGAAGGATATGGACTCACCGAAACCATCGCTCCCTGCTGCCTAAATCCGCTAGCTAAGCAAATCCCGGGCACCGTAGGGCGTCCTATGGGTGATGTAGAAGTTTCCTTTGCTGAAGACGGAGAAATTATTATCCGCAGTGATGCCCTTATGAAGGAGTATTATAAAAATCCCAAGGCAACGGAAGAAGTCTTTCATGAAGGATGGTTTTATTCGGGAGATATTGGGGAGTTTACTCCCGAAGGGTATCTGCGGATTACTGACCGCAAAAAGGACATCATCATCACCAGTGGCGGAAAGAATGTGGCCCCTCAAAAAATTGAAAACATGGCGAAGGTCCGTCCCCACATTACCCATATGGTGGTCATTGGAGAAAAACGCAATTATCTGACTGCATTAGTTGCTATTGATAAAGAAAGCTTCTTAGGTCTGCTGGACGAATTAGATCTTCCTACCGATTGCAGTGTCGAGGACCTGGCCAAGCACCCTAAGGTTCGGGAATTAATAGGTAAGGAGATCTCACATTTAAATGAAGACCTGGCCCAGTACGAAAGCATTAAGAAATTTACTATAATTACTGAAGAATTTACGACGGACAACTTCCTCACCCCTTCGCTAAAGGTGAAGAGAAAGGTTGTTGCCGAGCGCTATAAAGCCGAAATTGAAGCAATGTATTAATATTCCCCTTTGACAGAAGGGCCTATCTCCTTTAAAAATGGAGTTTCTATCATTCCCGGAAAGAGGTATCTATGGCACGAGTCACAGTCGAAGATTGTTTAGAACATGTTGAAAACCGTTATGAGTTAGTCCATTTGACAGCTAAGCGTGTGAAGCAACTTCGTGAAGGTGACGTTTCTCAAGTAAGAAGTAAGAACAAAGAAGTTGTTACTGCTCTTCGTGAGATCGCTGCTGGAAAAGTTAAGCATACTCTTAGAAGCGAATACGACTCAGACGAATTCTAAAAAGTTCTACATTCCGAAAAATAAAAAAGCCACCCTATGGGTGGCTTTTTTATTTCTGCTTATTTCTTTTTAAGAGCTATCTTCAGCACTTCATCAAAGTGCTTCACAGGATGAAACTTAAGACCCTTCCTGTGACGTTCAGGAACTTCTTTCAAATCCTTCTCATTTTGCCATGGAAGAATGATCTGTTTGATTCCAGCTCTTTTAGCTGCCAGAACTTTTTCTTTGATACCACCAACTGGAAGTACCTTACCTGTCAGACTAAGCTCACCCGTCATGGCAACATCACCTCTTACCATTTGATGAGTCGCAAGTGAATAAAGAGCGAGGGCCATGGTCACACCTGCAGACGGGCCATCCTTAGGAGTTGCTCCTGCTGGCAAATGAAGATGGATTTCATGCGTCGCCAGAAAATCTGTGGCTTCTTCTGGATTAGGGGCCGGAACATTCGATGGCGTTGGCACAACCTGGACATTCTTGGCCTTCTTACTAACCTTTTTATTGCTCTTTAACTGCTCTTCCTCAATCTGGCTCTGAAGTACCCGCTTAACATAGCTATAAGCGAGATTGGCAGACTCACCCATTACATCGCCCAGCTGACCAGTAAGCTTAAAGCCCTTACCTTTCAGAGGAATCGATTCAACAAAGAGAATATCACCACCAAAAGAAGTCCAGGCAAGGCCCGTTACTACTCCTGGCATCAACGGCTGTTGTGCCATGTCGGTTTCAAAGCGTTTACTACCGAGAATTTTTTCAAGATCAGCTACACTTGGAGCGAACTTCTTAAAGCGCTTATTTGAAACTTTTTCCAGGGCCGCTCTTCGACATAGCTTCGCAATGAACTGCTCCATTACGCGCACACCAGGCTCTCTGGCGTAGTCAGAAACCAGCGCCTTAAGAACCGGGACTCCAATAGAGAATTCCTTGCTGGAAAGGCCGTGCTTCTTTAACTGTTTAGGAATGACCCACTTGGTGGCAATCGAGAGCTTCTCTTCAATGGTATATCCAGAGAGATCGATAAGCTCCATTCGGTCAAGGAGAGCTTCCGGGATCTCACCCACATAGTTAGCTGTCGCAATAAAGAGAACTTTTGAGAGATCAAAAGGGACATCAAGATAATTATCAATGAAGGTCTTGTTTTGTTCTGGATCCAATACTTCTAACAGAGCGGAAGCCGGATCACCTTGATAGGATTTACCAATCTTATCGATCTCATCCAACATGATAACTGGATTATTCACTTCAACTCGTTTAAGTGCTTGAATGATTTTTCCTGGCATCGCTCCTACGTAAGTACGACGATGTCCTTTAATTTCGGCTTCATCTTTCATACCACCCAGGGAGAAGCGGTAGAACTTTCTTCCTAGAGCTTTTGCAATAGAATGTCCGAGAGAGGTTTTTCCCACTCCTGGAGGACCAGCCAGACAAAGAATTGTTCCATCGTATTCTGGCTTGAGCTTTCTCACGGCCAGGAATTCCATGATTCTCTCTTTAGGCTTCTCAAGGCCGTAATGATCTTTTTCAAGAATTTTTTTGGCGGCATCGATATCGACCTTATCATCTGAGGACTTATCCCATGGAAGTTGAACCATCCAATTAAGATAGGTTCTAGTCACATTATATTCAGGTGAAGAATCAGGAATTGATTCAAGTCTTTCAAGTTCTTCGAGCGCTGCTTTTTTGGCTTCTTCAGGAAGATTTCCTTCCTCTAAACCCTCGCGCATTTTCTTAATATCTTTGGCCTTATCATCTTCATCCAGGCCAAGTTCATTGCGAATAACCTTCAACTGCTCGCGAAGGAAATACTCTCTTTGATATTTATTAACTTTATCATTAACTTCATCGGTAATTTTTTTCTGAATATCTGCAACATCTTTCTCACGCTTCAAGTAAACCAAGAGTTTTGCAAATCTCTTTTTTACGATCAAGGTTTCAAGAAAATCCTGGGCTTCAGGTACATCAAGAGAAAGAGCGAAGGCAACAAGATCTGCCAATGAACCAGGTGAAGGTGAATTCAACATGGCGAGCTTCATTTCCTCATTAAAATAAGGATTGATCTCTGATAGTTTTTTTACCTGATTGATGACCGAGCGAGTATAGGCATCCAATTCTTCATCCGGCTCATGAATATCACNNAAAGATTCACTGAGCCGTCTGGCAACTTCAGCTTCTTGATAACCTTACAAAGTACACCTACTTTATAAATATCTTTGGGAGTGATTCCTTTCGGAGAAAGATCGGTTACTGAGTTTAGGCTTGAATAAACTTCTTCCTCATCCTCGTAATCTACTTGTTCCTCTCCCATTTCCTGAAGAACACCTTCATTGCCTTCGCCGTAATCTTTGAACTTGACCAAGTTAAGTGCAACGTAATTACTCTTGGCCAGATAAGAGTCGAGCTCGGGAGTGTATTTATCTTCTGATAAAATGATCGGAGCAATCATGCCAGGAAAAATAGGACTATTCACAATGGGAATGATCACTACTTCCGAGGGTGCATCGGCCAGAAGATTAGAATCTATATTTGCCTTTGAGGCTTTGTCTTTAGGGGGCATGGTATTTCCTTATTAATTTATCTAATGTCGATTACGAGGCGGCCTGGGTTTTCAAGATAGAAAACATCAAAGCTTGCCTTATCTTTCGACGTCAATTGCATGGTTGTTGTTTTGCCATCTACGTTTATGAAGTCGATAGATTTTACAAATTTAGAATTTGATAACTGTGGCTGAGTGGTTGCAACGGAGGTATCGAAGAAATCGATATTCACCTTATTATCCTTAGCCGAAATATGGCCATAGACTTTGGGAATTGATGGTGTTGTGAAATCTATGACGACACGTTCATAACCTCGTCCATCTACAGCAGATCCTCTGACGCCTTTAATACTGGATGACTTTAAGTCAGAGTTATAGTGGAAGACACCCGAGTCCAGGAATATGGATTTTTTTCTGGAAGAAACTTTCCAAATTCTTTCTTCCATGAGGTTCTGGGCCATAATGGGAAAGCTAACAAGCAATAAGAAACAAATCTGCGGCAACTTCATGGACTCTCCTTAGAGAATGGGGTCATTTCAATATTCTATTAAAAAGGAAGGGTTAAGACAAAAAGTTCTTAGTCTTTTTAGTTATTTGTCCCAGCATTAAGGAGAGAGAGAAACCCATGGCGAGTAACATCAAGGAAGTGCCAGGCCCATCGTCGGGTGGCTCAGTGCTAGCACAAGAAGCGGAACCAAGCTCACTGCTGGCCTTACTCCTATCGATGTTCTTGGTTTCTACTTCATCAGAATGAGAAACAGCATATGTGAAAGGAGCGTCTAAGCAAGACTGATTATCCGACAATCTCTGTACACTATTAAATAGCGGCTGAGCTGTGGCCTCTGACGCTCCTTCTTGGATTCCTAACATCAGAAGATACGGCATATGCTTATCACTTGCATATTGCCTCCAGGAAGGAAAGCTCAGAAAGACCAGAGCATCATCAAGATTCCTTGCTCTAATTTCAACATCAAAGATATTCTCAGAAGCCAGAGCACTAAGGGGTTGCATCATACTTAAGTTAGTATTAAATGTGCCCAAGAGTGAGGATTCACGCATCACCTCATTAGCGACCTCAATTCCATTTTGAAGCACCCTCATTTGATATTCCATAAGGTTTCCAAAGGGATGGGCTAAAAAATTTAATTTTAGATATCTGGAATTTGTAAGGGGAATCCCAGAAAGATCAACCTTTAGTCTTTCCCAACCAGACCAATTTGAAGTGCGATTAAAGAAGCCTACAAAACTTTTTTCACGAAGGTCACTTTCGAAAGACTCCCAAATGGTTACCGGAGCAAAAGTGGTTTGAAGCTTCTGATAAGCATAATCATCATTGGCCCTAAGACTGCAGTTGATTGATACGACACCTATATTAACTGAAGGTCGCTGGGAACTTAGGGTAATCGCTTGAGGAAACCCATCATAGTTACTTCCACAAGCACTAAAAAATGAACCCACATAAGTAGAAGGACAAAAGTCGCTCTGAACATTGGAGTAATAGTTGGGCAATGAGTTCTTATTTTTTATCGGTGAATTATAGAGGTAGTAGGAATTATTTAAATCAAGCCCCGATATACTAAAGCGCCCATCTTGATCGGTCACGGCCCCAACAACTTCCCCAGTCATTCTGGATATCAATTGAACATGAACACCCAGAACTCCAATACTATTTCCCCCTAATACTCTTCCCGAGATTCTTCCGCTGGAAGAATCATATTTCTGTTTGATGGCACTTTTATCGTCCAGAGAAAGTGTGCTCTGGCCAGGAAAAGAGCTGTAAAACATTGATGAATCAAGAACTTCAGAATGAGAAAGACCAAATAAATGGCCCAGTTCATGAGTCACGACATCACCCAGATAAACCGACCCATCAGCAAAAGAATGAGGTGTTGAGGTAAATTTGTAATTATCATTTAGAAGGATACTCGCCTTCTGAATCACTCCTGAGGAGTTATAACTTATCTCCGTAAGTCCAATTACGGCTGATCCATAAATGGCAAAATTTTGCGTGAATTTGATTTGATTTCCAGATAATGGAACAACTCCTGCATTTACCGAAGAGACAGAATTCCACTCATGCATAGATTCTTCAATGATTGATCTTACCAGGGATGAACTCAGGTCATCGGTTTGTGGCTTAATTTGGATGGGAACGTTTTTATTGCCCCAATAGAGTGGTTTACCACTAGCAGTGGTAGAACTCTGATGGGCCCAGATAGAGCTCGATAATAAAAAAAGAAACAGGAACCAATGCATTTTCATCCATGCTATCGGAGATCCCTCTGCTTAAATAAGCGGGCGAGGGCTCCAGAGAGAGCTAACACAGTTACTAGCCAGAATACACTGAAACTCGACTGTTCTTCTTTATTCTCTTCCTCTTCCATGATCGAAGCAACTGCGCGCTTTTTTCCTGCTTGAAGAGAAGCTGGCGAGCGTGGAGTCGACTCATCATCCACATAGACAGGAGGAGCCGAAACCGTCTTAAGACTAGAACCTTTAAGGACTCTTATTTGATGTTCAAATTCTTCGAGCTTGATTTGACTGAGTTTAGTGTCGTTAGGAAAAACAGAGTTAATAAGCAAGGTTTCGTTCCCGTAGTTGATAACCTTATACGTTCCCAATCCCAGATTAAGTCCCCAATAACGATTACCTACGCTCTTAGTGAAGATAGCGACTTTCTCCCCCATAACAAATTCCGGAACTCCTTGAATTTTTACCGTTTGGTCTTCATAGGTTCCTCCAGGATAATGAATAATCACCTCATCCATCCCAAATAGATCTGATTGCATACCCCACTCTTTATTGAGTTTAAAGATTCTTTGAGTGGCAATGGAGCCATCATCTAGCTTTACACTCTCGCTCGCAAGGTAGTGGCCAAAGACGACCCCGTCGGCTTCGTTTATCTGATCTTCCATACTTACCGGACTAAAAGTCGTCCCCCAGACAGTTGTGGTGATCAAAAGCATGACAAAGGTTTGCAATAACACAAGGCCTCCCAGTTAACCTATCTTATTGATCGGTTAAATCAGAGCAGAACTTGAGTTGATTTATCTCCTTATTTAATTCGTTTTAGCTCGATCTCCTGAGCTGCGAAATGGAGCTTCCAAGGGGCCAAGTATTGGAAACAAGTGGAGGCATCGATGATGACGATGGTGTTATTAAATTGCACCAGCTCTCCTAAAAAGGTTCCTAACAGCTTGAGCTCTCGCTCGGAGAGACCAAAAGAGATATTTTCAAAAATAACCAGTGAGTTCTGAATATTCTTTAAAAGCTTAGAAAGCAGATAGATTCTCTGCTTTTCCCCGCCAGAAAGTGAATTTAAAGATCGGTCGAGAGAGAGGTAATCAAGATTTAGGATCTTCAGATAATCCCAGACTCTTCGAAATTTAGGAGTGAGACTTATCCGCTCTAAAACTTGTCCTAAGGGAAGATTATAAGCTTCTGCCAGAGTCATTTTTCCATCTGAAATATTAGCATAGAGAGGTTTAATCTTAAGTCCTTTGCAATCTTCGCACTCAAGGACAATATCCTCCAAATACTGCATTTCAATGGTGAGCACCCCCTTACCTTCGCAACGAGGACACATGCCTAATTCAGAATTAGAAGAGAGATGCCCTTCTTTAAGATTCATACTTTTTGCTACTGGAAGTTTTAAGAAGTGCTTTCGAATAGTCGATGATAATTCTGTCACCGTTCCCACTGTTGAGCGAGAGGTGAAGCGATTTAAATCAGAGGAAATAACGATAACATCCTCTAGTTTACCTGGATTTTTTAATGTTCCTACAGTGAAATTAACATCGTCCAGCCACTCTCCATGAATTCTCTTATAGAGCGAGTTGGCCATGATATCGATTAGGCAGGATGTTTTTCCGCTTCCTGAATTACCAGTAACCCAAGTCAGAGACTTCAGAGGAACCATAAAGTCAGGGTAAAGTTTGCCATGAATCTCAGGAGCTTTAACCTCTATATATTGAGGCTTTTCCACCACAACTTTTTTAATATTCCAATCTACGTTCTCTTTCGTCTTAAAGTATCCAAGAGGATCACCTTGATAAGTAATCTCGCCACCGGCCTTACCCGAACCAGGCCCCATTACAATGAGATGATCAGATTCTTTTTGAACCAGCTCAGAGTGATCAATTAAAATAACTGTATTGCCTTGAGCAATGATTTGCCTTAAACCGGCCAGGAGTTTTCTCATTTCATTTTCTGCAAGACCCAAGCTCGGCTCATCCAGAATAAATAAACTATCGGTTCCTTGAAAGGAGAGATATTTAATAAGCAGGAGTCTCTGATATTCTCCAGCAGAAAGAGACTTAGCCTTTCGAAGTAAGGAAAGGTGATCAAGTCCCATTTCCACCGCCAGTTTTAACTTATCGCAGATATCATCGAATAATCTCTTCTGGTGAGAAGTCATCTTCCGCTTCTCTTCACAGAAGAGTTTCAGAGCATCAACAACCGTAAGACCCATGACTTCTTCCAGCCCCCAATTCTCTCCCTTTAATTTCATCTTATAATGATGGATGTTTTCATTTAAGCGGGTGGAGTGACAAACCAGACATGGCTCTTCTCTTTGAAGCTGACGAACATAGATTCTGACAGATGGTTTATATTTTTTAGACTCTAAGTACTTTTGAAGCTCCCGATATCCAGGATAACTCCCCTGTCCTTCATCTAATAAAGTGAAAAAATCTTTAGGAAGTCTCTTGATGGGAATATCAGTCGGTATTTTCTTTTTCTTTAATAACTTTAAGAGCTCTTCATAGGCATCATGAAAAGGCCCATAGTTTAGAAGCTTCAGACCACCTTCTTCAATGGTCATCTCCTTATCTATTATCTTTTGTGGATCATAGACCAGATTGGCACCATAGCCATTACAAGCTGGGCATGCACCTAATGCACTATATGGAGAAAAAGCACTTACTGAGGAAGCGGGACGAGACTCAAAGTCACACTTCGGACAAACCTTCTTAAAGTGGAAAATTAAGTTCTGAGGAGTTTTACTGAGCGGTCCCCAAAGTAGGTATCGAACCGGATAATTAGCGAGTTTAAGCTCATGCCACTTCTTCTCTAAAGCCTCTAAATTATCCCCCTTAAATCTTAAAACCTCCCAAAGATCATCTTCTTCATGAAAAGCTTGGATGGATTTTCTTTTTAAGGAGACGGATCTAGCTGGCAGGAAACCCTCTCCAAAAATTCTCAGATATTCATTGGGAGTGACAAGAATGTGATAAACACCATTGGGAACCAAAGATTTAATCTGCTCTCCCATCTGGCTGGCCATAGATCGAATTTCCAGCTCTTCTTCATGTACCGGGCATAATTCCCGAGAAAAACCAAAAAACAGATTTTGAAGGGAATCGGTGAGCCTCATAACATCGGATACAACGGCTCTTGCTCCCACCACTGGATTAATTTGCGGCAGCCCAAAAACGGGTAGTACTGGAAAGATGCGATCGACGTCTACTGCCGCTGGACGCTCTGTAAAAAACTTCATGGAGTTAGGAAAGGAATTTAGAAATCTTCTCTTAGATTCAGTCAGCAAAGTATGAAAGGCCAGTGAGGTTTTGCCCGATCCTGAAGGTCCTGCAAAACAAACAAGTTTGCGCAGAGGTATATCGAGGTCAATATTTTTGAGAGTGTGAACCCTGGCGCCGCGAATTTCAATAGAATTTACATCATGCTTTTCCATAAGGAATAAGATGCCAGAACTTTTAGAGCCTTAAAACAGAAAAGGCCCCTTGCGGAGCCTTTGTCTGATTTGATTTTGAAATAGTGCGATTAACGCTTGGAGAACTGGTAAGACTTACGTGCACCAGAAAGACCATATTTCTTACGCTCAACTTTTCTAGAGTCACGAGTAAGAAAGCCAGCTGCTTTCAACTCAGTTCTAGAATTTGGAGCAAGCTTCAGAAGGGCACGAGCAATACCAAGACGGATTGCGCCGGCCTGACCTGTAGTACCGCCACCTTTTACATTGATTTTGAAATCATAGTTTTCGTTAACTTTGAGAAGATTCAAAGGTTGGAAAACAATGTAACGGCTTGTTGCTTTAGGAAAGTAGTTAACTACTTCACGAGAGTTGATGAAGATTTTTCCAGTTCCGCGAGAAACATAAACGCGGGCTACTGCCGACTTACGGCGGCCAATAGAGTGAACATCGTAGGATTTAGCTTTGCTCATATCGCTGTCCTTGTAATTATACGTTAAGAGTTAAGGCTTCAGGCTTCTGGGCGTCATGTCCATGAGTTGGACCAAGAACAACCTTAAGCTTAGTTAATTGCTTACGTCCAAGAGTATTCTTTGGAAGCATGCCTTTAACTGCCTCGAAAACAATCAATTCAGGATGCTTTTCAAGCTGTTCCTTAGCTGTTCTTTTCTTGATTCCACCAATATGGTTGGTGTGCCAGAAATAATTTTTGTCATTCCACTTATTACCAGTGAATCTAACTTTCTCAGCGTTAACAACAATAACGAAATCACCAGCATCATTATGCGTAGTGAATGTCGGCTTGTTTTTACCACGAAGAATCTTGGCAACTTCAGATGCCAGACGACCCACAACCATATCTGTTGCGTCTACTACAAACCACTTTTTATTAGCCATTTCGGCTTTAGTGATTGTGTACGAACTTTGCTTGATCATAATCAACCTTCCATTAATAAAATTTTGTCCCTTATAGGAATTATGCGGCCATACGTCAAGAGAAGTCTCAAGCTCTCTCTAAGTAGAAAGCCAGAGGGATTCACAGGCCTGCTTTTAAAATTCGGGGGATTAAAAGAAGCCGATTGACACATGGAAGCGTCCAGGGTCCTCTAATGTACCATCAGCGTTTTTCTTTCTCAAGAGTTTTATCCCATAGTCGAAGTCTAATGTTCCAACTGGGGTAAGTATCTTAAATGTAAGGCCAACTGAATCCCTCAGGTCACCCAAGTTCACTTGATCTACAAAAACGCGGCCTGCATCATAGAAAGCCCCTAGGATGAAGTTGTCCGTAATAAAGTAGCGGGGCTCTAGCTTGAAATTGGCCAGGAAAGCCCGATTTTGAATCCTGGCCTCTGAAATATCCCGTCCGTCAGGTAAGCGATTGATCTCTTCATCATTAAAACCACGTACGATATCCATACCAGTTAAACGGAAAACTTTAATATTAGGGATATAGCCTTCGGTTCTGGTTACACCATCAATTTCTTCTGTTTGCCCTGCAGAATCTCGATAAACATTCTTTGCCAGGTTTTCTTGCATGCCTGCGACCAGAGAAACCGCCACCGTGCCGTTCTGAAAAGGAAGATAAAATCTGTTACGAGAAATTAACTTATAGTAGTTAACTGTAAGGTCCTCTTTGTCTTGCGAAAGAAAATAAGGGTTAGCAAATTCACTTGAAAGATTAAAGAAAGCTCCTCGTACAGGATTAATCTGACTGTTTCTAAGATCGTAGGTAAGGTTGGGAGTAAACGCTCCAATTCTAAAGCGACCGTTATCCCTTTCTTCAGAGGCATCCCATTGAGTAATAGATTCGATCTGGTAACGGACAGAAGAAGATAGTCGAGGGGTGAGATCACGAGTGAGGGTAGTATTAAATCGCTGAATGTCGGCATCAAAGGAATAGAACCTCTTCCTTTGATATGAGAGGCCCATTCCTAAGTCGATCATGGTATCAAAGAGGTCGCTTCTATTAAAAATCAGTGAAGTATTATGCTCCAGAAGTTGTTTCTTCTCTCTTCTTCGTCTGGGATCAAAGGTCTGATAATTTAATCTCTGGTTAACCTGACTTCTCAAAGTAAGGGATTGATTCATTCCCCCTATATTCAGATAAGAAACTGTTCCAGAGAGTTTCAACCCTAGGTCTGTCCGATAACCTGGAGCAAACTCGACTAAACCATAGTCTCTCTCAGTTACCTTAACTACCAGATCGGTCAGAACGCTTTTAGAATTATGCCTAACTGGCGTGACACTAACGGAATTAAAAAGCCCGGTGGCAGAAAGAGCCGTTTCAATATCGTAAGTCTTAGATGGAGTCACCAAATCACCTTTCTCGAGTAGGATTTTCTTTGATAGCACTCTCTTCATGGTCTTATTATTGCCAAGGTATAAAACTCTATTCAGGCGTACAAACTGACCAGGATTGATAATAAAATTTAAGAATACATCGGTACCAGTTTTAGAATATTGCACGATGGATTCATCATTCGCATTTAAAACTTCTGCAAAATAGTAACCATTCTCCTGTAATAGAGTGGCAACTTTTTTAATATCTTCAACCATAGCAATAGGGTTAAAAGGAGCCCCTACTTTATTTATCGTTTGCTGCTTAATAGCCTCTTCAAACTCAACTGGCAGATTGGTAAAATTTATTTCTTTAACAAAGGCCCGGCGGCCCTCGTTAATGACATACTCGACATCTGCTACTTTTTTATCTTTGTCAAAAGTGAGATTCGGCCCCAAGATCTTAACCTGTACATATCCCTGAAGCAGATATTGGTTTCTTATATATTCTGAGAAGTACTTGAAATATTCTTCATCAAAATATCCGATAGAGGCCAATTCGAAAGCCTCTTTTTCAAACATCTTCTGTAAATTTGAATCACTGAAAAGAGTGTTACCAGTGAAGGTAACAGTACCCAAGCTAGTCTTTTGACCTTTAGAAACTTCCACACGGAAGAGATGCACTTTTTCGTTAAAATTATTTTTAAACACTGACGAAGTAACTTCTACTTGAGAATTAAGGAGTGCCCTGCCTTGATAATGATCCTCTATTGCCTGTTTCATGATGGTCGGAGTTAATGGTCTTTTATACTGCCTGAAAAGATTGGTCATAAGACCCATCAACTCATCTCTATTCTTGCTTTTAATATCCTTAAAATCAAAGGCATAAAGCTGATCATTACTGACCTTGATATCNNTAGTTGAATAACTCCTTCTGTGCTTCATCTAAGTTGGCCTTAAACTTACTAAAATCAAATGGCTTATTATATAAGCTATTAAATTTCTTTTTTAGGAATTCACTTACAAAACTCGAACTCGAATTATTCTTAATACTCTTAAATATCCGCGGTGTACCAAGAGTAATCGCAATATCAATTTTGATCTTTTCGTCTTTTTCTTTAATGATCAATCGATGTGAGTTATCGGGAAA
Source organism: Bacteriovoracaceae bacterium UBA4097 (assembly GCA_002381765.1). Classification (GTDB taxonomy): domain Bacteria; phylum Bdellovibrionota; class Bacteriovoracia; order Bacteriovoracales; family Bacteriovoracaceae; genus Peredibacter. The sequence continues at coordinate 22,534 of DFXX01000017.1, forward strand.
GCCGATGCTTTCAAGTCGTCTTTGGAGTGAATCGATATTTTCCTGCAGTTTTTGGCTCTCATAAAACTCCCCCTCTCTTACTGTTAACAATTGAGAAGGTACCGATTCCAGGTCACGATCAATGAAACTGATGACAATCTCTTGGATCCGAGGCTTCATCTTAAAATCAATTATTAGTTCATGGGCACCATCATGTTCATAGAGGTCAAAAGAAAACCTTTCATATCCCCCATCTGAAGCCATGATCCTAAGAGTATCTTTAAGATGAACTAAACTTCGGTACTCACCTTTTAGATTCATCAGTCTCTGCGTTCGCTGATAGCATAGATCATTGGGCGGACAATTAACTTTGACTTCTTTCAGGCTTAATCCCGCAGCCTGACAAAGAGTAGAGAGCATGAGGAAGATGAAGAATAGGAACCTCATTTAAAGGTCCACCTAAATTTAAGATCTCCCCCAATGGAGTTATCTATAATGTCTTCTTCGCCTTCAGCATTGGTCCTGAGCTCATAAACGCCTTCAAGTTGAACTTTCTTATTTAAGCTATAGGTAAGATTCATGCTTTGCCGCTGTCCAATACTCCCACCCATGGTACTGGAGACCGATAAGGTCAAAGCTTCATCAAGTCTTTTCTTAAGCTCAATCTTGGTGGCAGAACGTGTTCTTCCGATTGTTCCCTGTCCTTCTTGTGAGCGTCCTGCAAGCATACTGTCGGTTTGAGATTGTTCAAAAACTGTTCCCAAATTAACTTGCAGGCCAAACTGCTTATTCAGGATATCGCTTATCTTAAAACGATCAAAGACAAAGGAACCTACTCCCACCTGGGTTAAGTTTTGTTGTTCACCTTGAGTAAGTGAGCTTTGAATCTCATCGGTGTATCCAAAAGCGATCAATGAGAGAATTGAATTTCGTGGTAAAGAAGGATCAGAAGTTAAGTCAAAATTGAACCGCTCTAGATCTCCGTAGGCTTTAGCAATAACCCTGTAAGAAGAGATCGTAGTCACTGCCTGGATATCAAAATCAGGATTAGTTATTTCTTTTTTAGGAGAAAAATTAATATCAGCACTTGTAATAAAGTACTCATTATTCTTAAAGAAGATACGGGAAGAATTTATAGGGGCATACAATCGTCCCTCAGCTCTGGGCCTTATGGGATTTCCATTAAGTCTCATTTCTCCCAATAAACCTACATCCATCATTGAGTTACTAATAGAGACCGGATTATCAATCTTGATATTCAAGTTAAGATTGAAGAACTTACCGAATGGTGATTCCTGATTTTTGGGCAAGAATCGTACTTGGCCAAGAGCTGAGGACCTGCTATTGAATTCATTTAATTCATTAACGATCAGGGCTTTGTTGATAATTAACTCTCCACCCACTGAATAAGGAGGATTATTTCCAAGGATAATTCCTTCACCGGAAACATTTATCACAGACTTTCCTAAAACAGGTATTTCAGCGCGGTCCAGTTGATACTTTAGGTTGATATCGGGGCTTCCCTCATCAAAGAACACATCACCCATTAGGAGTATTCTGCCGTTCTCGAGAGTTGTTTCAAATTCTGTAATATTCAAGCGGTTGTCATGAAAATCTAAAGCGTATTTGAGATTATTAATGGGGAAGGGAGAATTTTCGACCGTAAAACTTAGGTCTTCTGCTCGAGAAGAAATACTTGCGCTATAGCTATTTCCATTTCCATCCACTCTTAAAATGTTCCGAGAAAAGCCTTCGGCCGAGAGAATGGGAGCAAACAGGATCTCCAGCAGCTTGGCATTGAAATGAACTTCATTAACGAGTGAAATTTCTTTACCAAAGGTGCCTCTTCCTTTAGTTGCGACAAAAAGATCGGGTTGCTGGATATTTAAATTCCATTTTTTGATTACACTATCAGTAATAACAAGCTCGGGTTCTTTAGACTCATAATCCAATTTAAATTCTTCATGATTTAACTTTACTTGATCTATGGATGCCCTAAGATTTACATCAGAAAAGCCATGGCGCAAATTTGATTTGGCAGAGAACTTTAACTTCCCAGAAAACTTCTCACCTTCTACATGTTGACCGAGTATCGCTACTGCTAGAGGTTTAAGTTCCTGTACATCAATATTCAGATCTATCTTAGACCTCTTTGTGGGGTCAGTAGAGTAGTCAAAGCTTGATTGAAAGGTATTGCCTAAGAGATTTAAATCCCCCGAATATCTTTGAGGCATGACTTCCATTTTTATAAGAGAGTCCTCAAATGTATAGTCAGGAGAGCGAGTATCATTGAATCGATTTTCAACTTTTAATAAATAACTACTGGCACTACCACTTCCGGCCAATTTACCGGAAATATCGGAATCAAAATTCAATTTTAGACTTCTGGCAAAGTTAAATGAGGACAATGCCAAATCATCCCAATCGAACTTCGAGGTAAAAGTATTCTTGGTAGTTTTATAGGCAAATGAACCTCTTAATGTTCCCTTACCCTTAGAAGCTTCAATGTTTCTAAGTTTAACCTCTTCATTAATGAACTCTAAATTCATCGACCCTTTATCGAGAGTTTCTCCGTAAGCAGCGAGATCATGAAACTTCACATCTGACTTCACTCTTAATTCGCTTAGCCTGGTCTTGCCAAATATATAGGCATCAATTCTGGATTTGAATTCAAGATCTTCAGGTAAAAAATCTAGCTTCGAGAAAATAGGGTACATGATCTGACGAATATCTTGAAAATAGGCCAGTGGAGCATTGATCCCCAAAGCAATATCAAGATTCCGGTAGTTAATCACACCACTTCCAGATAGGGCAGTTTTACCAAATACCGACTCCAGGCGTCTGATTACAACATTGGCATCTTTTAAAGATAGTCCAAGATCTATATCGGAGGTTCCCAACTGATATCCCAGAACTCCGAAGTTATTCATTTTCCCGTTAAACTTGAGTTCTGTATCATCCAGAGGCCCCACCACATCTATGCTTAGACGACCTTCTCCTACGAGATCGATATTTGCGATATTTCCAAAATCTGAAAGATTTACTTTCCCATCGGTAACAGAAAATCGGACTTCATTTTTATTCACAAATCCATCTACTTCCAGACTCGTGCGATTAAGATCTATCTGGGAACTTATTTGAAATTCATTATTGATCACCGCAAGCTCTGCATTCTTCAGCATTGCTTCTTCGATCATAAGAATTTGAAAAGGCTTCTCCTCACCTACAACTAAACCTAGTTTTTTAATTTTAAATCCATCTACTGGTCTAAAGTAGAAATCGTTATCTTTATGGTTAACACTGATTTTTCCAGTGAGTCGTCCTTTCATGATATTAAACGAGGGACCCAAGAATCTAAGTACATTGTTGATTGAAAGATCTTGGGTATTAAGTCTTATAACTTCATTAAGGTATTGCTTGGATCTTAGGTCCGCTACGATGGCAGGATAAAGTAAACTTGCTGACTCCTTGCCATTCTTTAGTTTAAATTCTGAGACAAGGACTTTCTTGTTTTGCAGAGAAATTCTGGAAGAAATACTCTTGGCATGAATATAGTTCGATTTAAGATCTCTCACGTTAACGCGTGCTTCCCCTTCAAAATCATCTTTGTTCAGATTTAGGTTAAAATTAACTATGGCAGAACCTGATTGTATATCAATGGCATCAGGAAATTGTTCGAATCTTTTTAGACCATTCAGGAATACAGAAGCTTCACCATTAAGTGTTGCACTAGCACCTTTAATTAGAGGATAGTTCTTAACATCCCCTTTCAAGAGTAAGGTATGAACATCGTGTTGAATTTTCAACCTTCTCAAATCGATATTCTTTTTTCCAATAACGATATCCCCCCAGGCCTCGTCGATGAGGGAGTCAGTGTCTTCAACAGGCTTGATATTTGAAAGATGAAATCGAGCGGTAAATGTTTCGTTTTTCTTAAATAGTTTTAATCTTCTGACATCCACTATCTCATGGGTTGTAATAAATTTGGTATTTTCGATGATGAGTGTATCAATTCTAAGCGGAAGATTATCTGCAAACCCAAATATTTTATCAATGAGGCTTGATTCGATTTCTTCCAGGCTTTCCTTGGATTTATTGGGATCTGTATACTCGATAACAGATTCGGATAATTTGATTTCCCCAAAAGCTAGATTGCGGTCTTCTATTTCAATCAAGTTAAAATAGAGGCCAATGGTTCCAAGCTCTGCATCGATGCTTTTACCATCGCTTAATTCTTTCTTTACTGTCGTTTTATTTAATTCTAAACCCGGTGGAAAAAAGCTTAATTCAATATTATTGATGTTAACGATAGTGTTTGTCTTGCGTTCTGAAATATCAGAAATGACTCGACTGAGCAGTGAACCAAACGATCTTGTTTGAATAAATATAAACAGGGCCAGGGTACTGGCGAGTATAACGAAAAGGAATGCTCCAATTACGCTATTAAATCTCATCTAACCTCTTCAGGCGTTCTGAGACTAAACGATAATTCGAGTCTATCTCGGAAATATTTTTGAGAATCTTTCGAGCCTTCGATTTATCACCTAACTGGAGATAAGCTTCTGCTTGTAAATAGAGAAATGATAGAAGATCGTTTTCTTCTACTGCTTTTTCGATAGCTACAAATGAAAGATCTAAAGTTGCCCGATAATCTTTATGTTTCATTAGGCATATAAGTTTTAAATAACATGCCTTAAGATAGTCGGCGTCATTCTGAGCTTTCTCCATACAAAGCTGGGTGGCTTCATTGGCCGCCTGTATGAAGTCAGATTGAAGAAAACTCACTGCGAGCTCTAACAGCTCATTGAGTGAATAATCATGAAACTTTAATGTTTTCATGATGAGAAGCTCCTCGGCAGAAGCTAGCAAGCTTTCAGTTGGCAATTCATTTGCGACTTCCTTCTGGCCATTAAGAACGAGGTCGGCTTGACTAACTTGTGCTTCTGAATGCTTTTCCTTAGTTTCTCTTGGAGCATGGAAGAACTTCTTCAGATGATTGAAATACTTATCCAAATAAACAAAATCATAAACCACATTGTTTTTTATATCTGAAGAGTAGTTTTCTACACAATCTGTAAAACCTAGATTAATCATTAGATTGAGAAGTAAGATTTGGAATTTGAAATCATCAAAATAAATAACCATTTCTGCTAGTTTCTTATAATCCGTTTTATCGCTTATTCCTTCCACCGAGAGAAGACAGAAATTACTATAAATCTCTAGATAACTTCGTTCAGTAAAGCTCAGTATGACTTCCCTGATAGCCTTTAGTTTTTCGGCAATGCCACGAGGAGAAGATTTTTCATAGCAAGAAAGAATCAGTTCTTTGGTAGTCTCTTCGGCCAGAGTAAGTTCGCTAAGCATGAGATAAATAGCGAGATCATTTAATCTTAGATTGAAGTCGTGCTTAAAATATTTTTGCTGAAACTTATAAACGACATCAAGGCGGTGAGGTACCTTGGCTTCATACAGATAAAGATTCAGTTCCGTAATATAACGATAGAGCTCGAGAAGATTACCCTTGGCTTCGGCCATTTTTATTTTGATCAGGGTAATTCTTCGGAAGTGTAGTTTTAGATCGGTGCTTGAAAGTTTATGAATCCAATGTTGGGCCTGCTCAATATTTTTATCGACCACACTTTCAGCGGCTTCAATCAGCAGAATGGCAGGTGGAGTTCTCTTCTGTGTTTCCAGAAGTTCAAGATACAGGGGGAGTATTTCCAAACGAGAAGTCGACTCTAAGATTGAGAGTTGTACTTCGGTGAAGCTAAGAGCTTCACTAAACTTAGATTCGGCCATCATCTGCCGAATTTGGGCTAAATAATCCACCATGCCCCTTCCTGTGGCATATTAAACACTTAATTTTATTATACTTTTAAATCAGTTTTTTGGACAAATAATTGGTTGAAAATCGACTTTCTATGAAGTCCGGATCATTCAAAATTTCCTTATGCAGACTAAGATTGGTCTGAATTCCACTCACCACCGTTTCATTCAAAACTCGCTTAGCACGGGTAATGCAATTGGCGCGATTGTCGGCCTGGACGATGATTTTAGAAATCATAGAATCATAGTATGGGGGTACAGTATATCCTGTATAGATATAATCATCTGTTCTTACACCGATACCACCGGGACGGTGATAATGTGTGATATTTCCAGGGGATGGCATGCCAGTGCGGGGATCTTCTGCATTGATTCTAAATTCCATCACATGATTTCTAAAGAGAATATCGGATTGCTTAAATCTGATTTCTTCCCCTTGAGCGTGACGAATTTGTTCAGCAATGAGATCCACTCCTGTTCGACCTTCGGTCACAGGATGCTCCACCTGAATGCGGGTATTCATTTCCATGAAGTAAAATTTCTGAGTATCTTGATCGTATAAGAACTCTACCGTTCCCACTGAATCATAATCCACAAACTGCGCCAAACGAACGGCTGCTTGGCAAATTTCTTCTCTGACTTCTGGAGTAAGCACGGGAGAAGGAGCTTCTTCTAATATTTTTTGAAATCTTCTTTGAATAGTACAGTCACGCTCACCCAGGTGAATTACGTTCTTATACTTATCAGCCAGAATCTGGACTTCTATGTGTCTTGGATTCTCAATATATTTTTCAATAAAAAGTGTTCCATCACCAAAAGCTGCTTTTGCTTCTTCCTGAAGTCGAGAGATAGCAGGCCAGAGTTCTTCAAATGAATCGATTCTCTTCATCCCTCGTCCACCACCACCAGCAGAAGCTTTGATGAGAACGGGAAAGCCCATTTTTTCCACTTCTTTTTGGATGAAATCATCCGTAGAATCTTTAACATAGATGGGTTCAAGAGTTGGAACATCTGCTTTCTTAGCAGTTATTTTTGACTCTATTTTATCACCCATGGATTTTAAGCAAGCAACACTTGGACCAATGAAAGTTAAGCCCCATTTACTACACATTTCTGCGAATTCTTCATTCTCAGAGAGGAATCCATAACCAGGATGTATAGCATCTGCTCCAGTGATATCTGCAGCAGAAAGTATTTGAGGAATATTCAAGTATGAAAGGGATGATTTGGCAGGACCAACGCATACCGACTCATCGGCCATCTTTACATGAAGCGAGTCTTCATCAGCTGTTGAGTGAACACTGACAGTTTCAATGCCAAGTTCTCGGCAACTTCTGATAACTCTGATGGCAATTTCACCACGGTTAGCGATGAGGACTTTCTTGAATTTCTTAACGACTGGTTTCATTAGTTCGGCTTAATTTTAAAGAGTGGTTGTCCAAATTCTACAAGAGACTCATTGTCGACACAGATTTCGACGATTTCTCCTGCGATATCGGCATCAATTTCATTCATAATCTTCATTGCTTCAAGCACACACAGGGCCTGACCAACTTTTACCTTGTCACCAAGCTTAGTATAAACAGGCTTTCCAGGAGAAGGAGCAGCATAGAATGTGCCAACAAATGGAGACTTGATTACATGAAGTCCAGCATCTGTAGCGGCAGCTTTAACCTGTACAGGAGAAGATGTCTGAGCAGGAGCATGATGAACTATAGGTTGAGCATGATGAATAACCGGAGCTACTCCCGTCATAAAGCTTACTTCAACTTTAAAGTCCTTTGCTTCGACCTTGAGTTCAGCAACTCCCTGATCCTTTGCAACTTTTACAATTTCTTTAAGGGTATCCATGTTCATAATTATGCCTTAGCTCGCTCAATGTACTCGCCTGAGCGAGTATCGATTTTTAAAACTTCTCCCTCTTTAATGAAAAGAGGTACGTTGACCTGAAGACCCGTTTCAAGAACTGCTTTCTTTGATCCACCAGTCGCAGTATCACCCTTCATTCCAGGATCGGTTTCAACAACTTTTAGGTTAATGAAGTTTGGTAGTTCGATTGAGATAGGGCGGCCATTATAATAAAGAATATAGACCTTGATCCCTTCCTGAAGATAAAGCTTACTGTCACCAACTTGATCATGAGTAAGATGAACCATTTCAAAATTACTTTGATCCATAAAATTATATCCATCAGGATCAGAGTAGTTATACTCCATTTCTTTCTCATCCATGTCTGGCTTACCTGCAGTATCAACACCAGCTTTGAAAGTTTTCTCGATAACCTGGTTTGTTTCAAGGTTACGAATTCTAGTTCTGACGAAGGCCGAACCTTTTCCTGGATTTACGTGTTGAAAGTCAACGATGATCCAAGGTTTACCTTCAAGTTCAATTTTTAAACCCTTTCTGAAATCTGTGGTTTGATACATAAATA
>DFXX01000100.1 GCA_002381765.1 Bacteriovoracaceae bacterium UBA4097
CCTATGTATTAATTGGTTTATTCTCAGTTATCACCGGGATTATCTTTTTTAATCTTCTGGTGACCTATAGTGATGGCATTCAGGCCATTCCTCATAATATGGCGGAAGGGATCTCCTTTGTGGAAGAAGTCGTCCTTCGTCTCTTTGCGAATTTTAATTTTCTCTTCTTGTTTTTTGTTCCCCTCATCACCATGAGACTCTTTGCTGAGGAGAGAAAGAGCGATGCTCTGGATCTTTACTGGATGGCGCCGATTAGTGATTGGCAGGTGGTGGTGGCCAAGGGGTTTGCGGCCCTGACTCTTGTGATGGCGATGCTGCTTATGACAGTAATCTTTCCCTTGATTATTTGGGGAGTGGGGATCAGAGACTTTACTCTTTTAGGCACGGCCTATTTGAGCGTGCTGTTAAATGCTTCGGCCTATATCTCTCTCGGGCTTTTTTGCTCATCTCTTTCCAATAATCAAATCATCGCGGCCCTTTCATCCATTATGGGCATTATGTTTTTGTGGATGATTACCTGGGGGAGTCACTTAAACTCTAACTATGTCTTGGCCGAGATTTTTTCTTATATCGGAATTACCTCTCATTTTGAACGCATCCTTCGTGGGCTTATTGGAACTCAGGATATGATTTATTACGCTAGCTTTATTTTTATCTTTGGTTTTCTCACCGTGAAGAGCCTTGAGCGGAGGAACTGGTAATGAAATCCTGGTTATATCCTCTCTGGGTCATCATCGATGTCCTGGTTTTAATAGCGACTATGGCCTTGTGGATTACCGCACCTGAGTATCTCACCTTGAATATTGGGCTGAGTATCTTTGCTGTGACTCTGGGAATGGCACTGGCCTTTGCCCGCTTGGAAACTCTAAAAGTCTTTATGAGTAGCGCCTACTTTAAAAAGGCCCTCTATCATTCGGTGAACGGGATACTGGTTCTCTCCATCATGGGATTATTAAACTATCTGGGTAATAAAAATTACAAAGAATTTGATGTTACAACCGAGAAGAGAAACAGTCTGACTGAGCAAAGTGAAAAAGTCTTAGAGATGGTGAAAGCACCACTAAAGATGACGGTCTATGCGAAGAGAGAGGAGTGGCCAGGAATTCTCAATCTTCTAAAACTTTATGAAGCTCAAAGTAATCAGATTAAGCTCGAGGCTATTGATACAGATTTAAGGCCCGATCTTGTGAAGTCTAAAGGGATTACTCAGAATGGTACCATAGAGATATCTTATCGGGATGAGCAGACGATGTTCACCGTAAGTGATGAGCTCTCGGTAACCAATGCTCTGCTTAAGGCCTTGCGAGATGAGGAAATCACTCTTTATTTTACGACTGGTCATCAAGAAGCCGCTTGCACCAATCAAACACCGGAAGGCATCTCGCTTTTGTGCGATAAGCTTAAAGCTCAGAACTATACCATTAAAGAGCTCAATCTTACGCGCACTAAAGAAGTTCCAGCAGATGCTCGAGCAGTCTTTATAGCGGGTCCCACATCTTCATTCTTAAATTCTGAAGTGGCGCAATTGAAGAAATTTGTTGATGCCGGAGGAAGCCTTTTCTTATCACTTGCTCCAGCATTTAAACCTGAGCTCTATGATAATCTCATCGATCTGTCGGCCCACTTTGGTTTGGAGCTCGGTCAGGATATCGTGATCGATCGCCTCTCCACCGTGCAAGGAGCTGAGGCGACCATTCCTATAGTCAATGATTATGAAGCGAGTCACCCCATCACCGCGGGCTTTACCCAAAGAACGATCTTTCCACTGAGTGCTTCGGTAAATACTCTGGAAGGAAATGATAGTGCCCAGTTATTGGCCTTTACTTCGAGCTTTCCAGGCAGCTGGGCCGAGACCGATCTGAAGGGAGTGACGGAAGGCAGAGCCGAGTATGATGAAAAGACCGATGCCAAGGGACCCATTGGACTCTTAGGTATTGGAGAAAATACCAACACCACTAAGGCTTCTCGCTTTGTCCTCTTGGGTTCAAGTTCATTTCTTTTTAATGCTTACCAAGCGCAATCTGGTAATACCATTCTCTTCTTAAATGCAGTATCCTGGCTGGTGAATGATGAAGGAATTATCTCCTTTAATCGCCCGGGTCTTGAAGAGCCTCCAGTGATCTTAAGTGGTCAGCATCTCCAGATGATCTTTGTGATTTCTATTCTCCTCGTTCCCATTGTCTTTTTTGGAGCAGCGATCTTTGTTTATCGCCGTCGTCGTATTCTATGAAAAAAAACTTACTGCTCGCCGGGGTTCTTGCCATACTTTTAGTTATCACTTACTTCGTTCAAGAAAAACGAGTTGAGTCGGAATATGCTGCCGGAAGAATTGAAGGTAAGGTCATCTCTGGCGAGGTGACTCGTCTGAAACTTCCTCATGTGGAAGCCGAGAAAAAAGATGGCAGGTGGTGGAGTGGGGATGAGCTTCTGTCTCAAAATAAGTTTAAGCAAATTGAAGACAGGTTAAATGATCTCAAGATGGTTAAGACCTTAGAAGGCAAGTGGGAGCAGGTGGCCGAGAATCCAGTGGATTTTGAAGTCAATTCTACTCCCTGGTCAATTGGGGATTTTTCCTTAGATAAGAGTGCCTTTTATCTGAAGACGGGGGAGAAGATGGGGCTTGCCTTCATCGATGCCGAGGGAAATGCCATGGGCACCACGGCCGAAGAGATCGAAGAAGCAAAACTGGCGGAACTTAAGAATCTGCTTTCTACCCCCTTAGAAGCTCTTAAAGAGAAGCAGCTCTTTCGCTATTATCCCAAGCTTGATCCCGTGGAAATGGAAGTCTATCCTGAAGGCAATATCCCTTATCAGGTTAACTTCAAAAAAAATACCACCAATCCCAGTCCCATTGTGGGAGTGAGTACCTATAGCTCGCTCGCTAAAAACTTTTTCTCCCTTCTAACTCAGGTTTTGATCAGAGAGGAGCTTCCATATTCAGAAAAATTGAAAGTCAAAAAACTCTCAGCGATTAAAATGATTGGGGAGAAGGGTGAGGAGACACAGTGGGAGTTATGGCTTAGAAGTCAGGACAGTGCCGACGCTGTCATCCTGGATGCCAAAAATAAAAAGGCTTTCCTTATGGTAGGAGGAACTCTGAAGGCCTTCTTCCTGAGTGTTCAAGATTATTGGGATAAAAAAGTTATCCCTCCCTCAAAATTCAAAAACTTTGAGCGCCTCCCGGTGACGCTCACTCAGGGCGAGAAGTCAGCAGTCGTGACCGTAATCAATCGCGAGCCCTTGGACTTTGAAGTCTCAAGAGGCAAAGTTAAAAGAGGCCATATGAGTGATCTCTTTTACTTTATCTTTAATTTGGGAGCAAGAGATCAGGCCGATCGCGTCTCCCAGTTATCTAGCAGTGAGAGAAAGCAGCTTCTCTCTGAGAATCACCTAAGAGCCGACGTCATGGGCCAAGAGCTTCTCTTCTGGAGAAAGTCCCAGGAGCTCATAGTGGTCAATCTTACTCAAGGATTTAAATCCCACTTTATGAGTGTGAGTGAAACATTTCGCGCCAATTTTGAAGATGTGCTAGAGTAATTAAGCATGAAAAACGCTATGAGATTATTTGAAACTTATATGATGGTGCTGGTTCATCCTTTTCGGATTCATCAGCAGTTTCGTCATAATCTTCCAATGCCCAATCAGGATGGACATCTTTATCCACCTTTAACTCTTGCCGAATCACTGGGCATCTCCTGGATTTTTTCGGCGATTAGAGGGCTGGGAAAGATCATTATTCTGAATTATTTCTTGCAATCTTTTATCTCTATGCAGAGTGAGAATTTTCCTATTTTGCAAGAGCTCATGGCAAACTCGAGTATCTCGACCTATTACTTCCTGTTATTTTCGGCCGCCTTGGATATCATCTTCTTTCCTGTTTCCACTCTCATTATTACTCAGCTCTGGTCTTGGGTCATTCGTCTCTATGCAGGTTGGCTCAATGAAGATTTGCCGAAAGAGCAAATCGCCGATGAAATCACTACCCATGCCTTGAGTTCAAATCTTTTTATCATCATCCCGTTCTTAGGTGATCTTATCCAGTCGGTGCTTTATTACTTTCTCCTTTATAGTGGTCTCCGCGCTAATTTAGGAGCTTCCCGCTCCCTTGCCTGGGTGGTGCTTCTCACCCCAACTTTATTCGGTATTATGCTTATAAGCATGCTTGCCTTCATTGTTTTTTATTTAGTCGCCTAATGCAAAGCCTATTATTTCCTTACGGCCATGGAATTTCATGAATTTGGAGAAATAAGCTTCGTTGTCATCTCTTTTATTTTTTGAAATTATCGCCTCCTACACACATTCACTTTGTTTTGCTTGTTTGAGGAGACCGTTGATGACGCACCAGTATTTTCATGGATCGATAGAAGTTATATGCGGACCAATGTTTTCAGGTAAAACAGAAGAGCTAATTCGAAGAGTGAAGAGAGCTCAGATTGCTAAGCAGCGTGTTCAAATTTTTAAACCGGCCATCGATGTTCGTTATGATGTTGAGGATGTGGTTTCTCATTCTTCTCAATCCATTAAGTCTGAACCAGTTGAATGTGCCGTTGATATTCTCTTGCGTCTTAAAGATTCCACACGAGTTGTGGCCATCGATGAAGTTCAGTTCTTTGATGAAAATATTACGACCGTCGTCTCTAAGCTTGCAGCTCGGGGCTACCGCGTAATTTGTGCCGGTCTTGATCTTGATTACCGTGCCCAGCCTTTTGGACCTATGGGAACCTTACTTGCCCTGGCCGATGAGGTGGTGAAAATCCATTCAATCTGTACCGTCTGCGGAGCACCTGCCACTCGTTCTCAGCGGCTAAGTCTATCTCAAGAGCAGATCCTCTTGGGTGAGACGGATGCTTATGAGGCGCGTTGCCGGGGTCACTATCAGTATGATGAAGCCGAGGAGCAAGGTTTACTACCTCTAGAAGAAGAAATCCGCCCACTATCAGGACTTTCTAACTAGAGACAAATCTTTCTTGGGCATGCTATCCTTTTAACTTCCAAGGATTGTTCATGGGCCAAGATTCTCAACACCAAAAGCTTAATTTCGAACCGAATGAGATTTCTCATCATTATGGGAAAAACGTGCATCTTGTCTCGTCTCCCTTGATGCTCTCTCTTTTGGCAAAACTGGGAAATCCCAAGACTCATCAACCTCAGATAAATGAACTCACCCAGATGCTTTATTCCTATCTTATGGATAATGTCATCGATCTCTTATTTCCAAGAAAGTTGGCTTCCATCGATACCCGCATGAAGTCCTCTCATCCGGAAGCCGTCTATGCAGGAGAAATCATCGATCCCCAAGTTCCTTGTGTGACGGTGGATCTCGCTCGTGCGGGAACTTTTCCTTCTCATCTTTGTTATAACAAACTCAATTATCTGATGAACCCTGAACTCGTGAGGCAAGATCACTTCTATGTGGCCAGACTCACCGATGATAAGGGCCAGGTTACAGGAGTGAATGTTTCTGGATCAAAGATTGGAGGCAGTGTGGATAATGCCATCGTGCTGTTTCCGGATCCCATGGGGGCCACTGGTGGCACCATCGTCCAGGCCTATGATCATTATCTTAAGAAAGTGGGTGGTAAGCCTCGCATTATGGTGGCCATGCATCTTATCATTACACCTGAGTATCTTAAGAAAGTGACCAAAGCTTGTCCTGATCTTCATATCTTTGCTTTGAGACTCGATCGAGGTCTCTCGAGCGAGGAAGTTTTAAAAGAGAATCCTGGTAAACATTGGAATGAAGAGAAAGGCCTAAACGAACATCAATATATTGTCCCTGGGGCAGGTGGTTTAGGAGAGATCTTAAACAACTCATACTGTTAGGAGTAGCAAATGGAATTATATACGCCGGAAACCCTTATTCCTGAAGAAGAAATAACCATGCGGATCGAGGCCTTAGGTAAGGCCATTACTCGTGATTTTGAAGATCAGGAACTGGTTATCATCTGTGTCTTAAAGGGTGCCTTTATGTTCTGCTCTGATCTTATTAAGCAGATCAATCGTCCTATAAAGCTCGAATTTATCTCTCTGTCTTCATACGGTGATAGTACTAATAGCTCAGGGAATGTTCGCCTTGAAATGGACATCACTGCCAATATCGAAGGCAAGAATGTTCTTATTGTAGAAGATATCGTTGATACAGGGCTCACCATTAAAACATTGATGGATATGCTGGCCCTAAGAAAGCCCAAGACGGTAAAACTTGCTTCACTTCTCTTTAAACCAGTTAAGCTCAAGCATAAGGTGAATATCGATTATCTGGGCTTTGAAATCGAAGATAAGTTTGTTATTGGCTATGGTCTGGACTATGCCGGCCGCTATCGTGAACTCCCATACATTGGAATTCTGAATGCAGGTAACTAGTCAGGGAAGTGTCAGAGTCGATTTGGTTGGTGGTACGCTGGATATCGAGCCCATCAATCTTATTATCAAAAATGTAATCACCCTTAATGTGGCGACAGGTCTTAAGGCCCATGTGACATTGAGTAAGTCTGAATTTGATGGCATCGAAATCGAATCAAAAGACTATAAGCGCTCTTATAAATATCCTTCGGCCGATTTAACTGAAGAGAGAGTAGTTTATGGAAACGAATTTAAAGAGATGACCTTTGTTCTTCAGATTCTTCGTCTTTTTAATCTTCAAACTGGTCTTAAAGTTGAACTTTCTTCAGGAGCTCCAGCGGGCTCGGGTCTTGGTGGCTCATCTGCTATGGGAGTGACTCTCTATAAAGCTTTATGCCAATTCACGGGACGTGATTTTGACCGCTACACTGCCGTTCTTCGAGTGAAATCGGTAGAGAGCCGCATTCTTAATCAGGGAGTGGCCGGGTATCAGGATTACTTTCCGGCCCTCACGGGAGGAGTGCTTGCGATCAAAGGTATTGAGGGAGAAATTCGAGTTGAGCAACTTTTTACTCCTGAACTTAAGGAAGTCTTAGAAAGCCATTTGACTCTTATTTATTCTGGTCAATCTCGGGCATCGGGAATTAATAATTGGGAAGTCTATAAAGGCTTTTTTGATAAGAAGCCAGAAGTGGTGCAGGGGCTTACTCGCATTGCGGATATTTCTTATTCTATGTATGAAGCCCTTAAGAATAAAGAGTGGGATAAGATGCTGACTCTTATTGCACTAGAAGGTCTTGAGAGAGAGAAACTATTTCCCGGCATTACGACTGATAAGATTCGTCAGTTTACTTCTGAACTAAAAAAAGAAGGAAATGTGCTAGGATTAAAGATGTGCGGTGCTGGAGGCGGCGGTTGCTTCATCCTGGTTCACAAAGGTCTTGATGCTGAATTCATCAAGTCTCGTGTTGCGGCCCACGGTATGGAGATCCTGCCTTTTGAAGTAGAATCGCCTCTTTAAGGGGAAGAGAATTGACCATACCAGTTAAAAATGTTGCAGGCATGAGCTTAGGCGGAGGCCGTAAGGAGAATTTCTTCTTCTCTCTTCTTGAGTATTACCCTGAGAAAAAAAGATGGTTCTTAAAATCTCTTCATCAAGTGAAAGATGAGGAGATCAGAGATCGGGATGAAATCATCACTTCATGGGTTCATCAGTATGGACTCAAGCAATTGGTGGTAGATTTTCCTTTAAGTCGTCCCCCTTGCGAAGAATCTTGTTTAAGTAACTGCAGAAATCTCAAAGAATGCCCACGCTCTCAAGTCATCGAAGTTCGAAAAGAAATGGATGAGCTCCTGGAAGAGGACGCTCGCTGCTATAAAGATAATCCGAAGAAGTATGAACAGGATAGGCAATCCTCTCAAGAGATCGATTACTCACGCAATCTTCTGAAGAAAAACACCGATGAGCATATGTTATCCAAGTCCTTTAAGCGCAAGCTTCGGAAGGGATTTGTTCCTTACTGGCATCGTCCTATCGATTTCTGGGTTTGGAAAAATTACTATGATCAGTTGCTCGAAGTCTTTAAGACTTCCTATGAGTCTTTTGGAAATGTCTCGGTGATGCTGCTTGCTCGCTTAAATTATCTTCTCAGGCATCTTCCAGAAGATCTCAAGATGTATGAGTCTAATGTCCAGATTTGTCTCTTAGAACTCTACCGCGCACGGGTAATAGGTAAGTCTCTGCTCTTGCAGCTGTTTGATCTGGATCTCGCGGGATCGGCCCGGGAGCAGATTATTCTGAATATCGAGAGGCATATGGGGATTTTTATCTATGAGAATGATCTTGATACCATCATCCGAAATTCCCAGGCCTTTGATTCTTTCATCCTCTCAGTCGTGGGCCAGAGAATGCTCATGAATGGACTGAGAGAAATTCCTCAGTGGGGCAATACCGATGGAGGAAATTTCATCGTGCCTTCTTTTCATGTCCAAGGGTAGTCTCGCACTTGAGCATCTTCACACCTAAGAAAAGATAGATGTAGAAGGGGATGGTCAGGATATTATAAATCATCCAACCTGCACCCAGATTGGCATTGTCTACGATAAATGAAACGGAAAAAATGGCAGCCGTCAGAGCGTAGAAGAGTACATATCCCTGGGCCCAAAGTTTTTTTCTGAGATAAAAGCAATAAAAGAAATAGTTATTGGCCAGGATGATGAAGAGAAAAAAATAAAAGGTATTGTTCACAAAATCTGTCATCTCAGAAATAGTGGATTGAGCGAAATCTTCGATCAAATAGCCACTCTGAGCTATGGACTGCTCCACCAATTTTTCAGAAACACCTTTTTCCAGCCAGTAGAGCTTCAAGTACCAGCAATTGATAATATCAGTGATGATGAGCGAAATTACGGTAAACACCACCCAGCGTCTTGGACCAAATGCTAAAAAATGTGACTTGAGCTTTGCTTTCATGGACTGATTCTAACTCAACCCCCTAAAGAAGTGAATTACCATGTTGACCACCCTCTCAAACAGCTTCATAGTCTTTATATGGAAGAGTATCTAAAAAGAAGTGAATCCTTTGAAAAACGATTAAGTATTGAGCCCGTAACACCTAGAGAAGAGCTTTACCTACTCTTTCGCATGGCAGGCCCTTTGATGCAGAGTAAGCTTGGCCGCTTTCTTGATCTCACTAAAATTCCCGTGACCTTTTTGCATGGCAATCCCCATATGGATAACTACGTAAAGACTTTACAAGGTTCGGCCATGTTGGATTTTGACCGATCACGCATGGGTCCTTATTGCTGGGATATTATACGCTTTCTGAGCTCTCTTTCTCTGCGTGGAGAAAGTAAAAAAGATTTTCTCGACCGTAAGGTAGTTGATTATTTTATCGACGCCTATATCACCCATTTTTTAAATCCCGATATCCCGGCCAAGCGCCTAAAGATGCTCAAGAATACCAATCCCCAGAAGTGGCAATTGAATTCTAGAAATTATCTTGATGGCAATAAAAAGTGGGCAAAGAAAATGCGGGAAAATCCCATTGCTCTCGATGAAGCTTTCATTCAGGAATTATTAAAGAAATACCTTGAAAGCCGTCAGGAACTCTCGCTCCTGGATGAGTATAAGGTGAGTGAAGTGGGCATGTGTCCCGGAAGCTTTGGAAAAAAACACTATATCTATGCTATTGTTCCTAAGAATCCTGATTCTCATAAGGACGCCATCATTCTGGATATTAAGGAAGTTTACGAAGAGAAAGATACTAAGTTCTTCTTTAATCCTTATCCTCATCACGGTCAGCGGATGATAGAAGCGAGTAAAATTTTTGCCGATGGCATGGAAGAGCGTCTAGGTTACTGCACTCTGAAAAATGAGCAGTATTGGGGAAGGCAGATTCCTAGCTTTGCTGCCAAGGTGAAAAAATATCTTACTAAAAATGAACAAATGGACTTCGCTTATTCGGTCGCATCAGAACTAGGGAAGGGACATCGCAAAGGCTTACCCCAAGGTGTATCACCTGAGGTGATCGAAATTGATTTCCTTCAAAACTTCGACACCTATTTCAAGATTGCTAAGCTCTTCACTATGGAGCTTGAGCTTGCTCACGAATCCATCAAAAAGAAGAATAAGCTTTATCAAGATTTTCGGAGCTGGTAGTGCAGTCCCTGGCCTTGCTCTTCTCTCTTGTCACTGCTGGAGCATTGATCTCAGGGCTCACTGGTATGGGAGGAGGCACACTCATCTTAGCGGGCCTTCTTATGGTCTATCCTCCGGAGCTCGCTATTCCCCTCCATAGCTTTACTCAACTCACGGCCAATGTTTTGAGGGCTGGTATCCACCTTAAGTCCATAAACTGGAAAGTAGTAGCCTTCTATGCCTCGCTCATGCTCCCCTTTGCTTGGATAGCCGCGCGAATTTTTGATTTTATTAACCCTAGTTGGCTAAAGATTCTGGTTGGAGTTTTTATTCTCTTCTCCGTCATGCCTTTTCGCTTTAAACCTCGTGGAGAGCCCTCCTATGGAACTTTTATCATCCTGGGAGCTCTCTCTGGATTCTTAGGTGTTTTTGTGGGAGCGGTGGGACCAATGGTAATGCCATTTTTTAATCGGTTAAATTTGTCTCGCGATGGAATGCTTTCTACCAAGAGCGCGGGCCAGGGAGTACTTCAAATAAGTAAAATTCTTGCTTTCTCTGGGGCAGCAGGAATTAGCTTTATGGAATTCAAGGGGCCGGTGGGGCTACTTATGCTAGGATCCCTCTTGGGAGTTCTTCTCTCCATACCAGTGGGACGCAAGATATCGGACGATAAGTTCAATCAGGCGATTAATGTACTTATGGCGATGATTGCAATAAAGGTATTGATAGAAGGTGCGAGAGAGCTGCTTAGTGCATGAAAAGTTTATTTTCGGGATATTCCCAAAGATAATGGCCTTCTTCACCTGGAATCCTTACCTTACATAATGAAACAGGGATAGCACCCAATCGTCGTACTTTGTCAGACCAGCTCTGAAGAGATGTATTAATTTTTTCCTGAATGGCGAGTGCCTTATCAGAATTACTTTTAAAAAAAGAAAGCTGGGAATTAAGAACACTTAGCTCGCGCTTTGTTTTTGAGGAGATAAGTTGCAGCAAAGGAATAAGCTCCAAGGCTTCTTCATGGCTGAAGACCTTGGTTTGGTTTAATGGGTAGATAGTGCGAACGATCTCAGAATTAGCTTCCATTAATCAAATTGCCCCTGTCTTAATTTACGCTCTACGTCTCTTTTAGCAGCAGTGTCACGCTTATCAAAGAGTTTTTTCCCTTTACCGAGAGCGATTTCACACTTAACCAATGAGTCCTTAAAGTAAAGGGCCAGCGGGATAATGGTATAGCCTTTCATCGCCATCTTTTTTTCGATTTGATGAATTTCTTCACGCTTTAACAAAAGCTTACGGCGGCGCGTTTCAGGATGATTATTGATATTTCCAAATTCATAGTGAGGAATCGTGGCATTTTGTAGCCAGGCCTCGCCATCATTATCGATCACAACATAGGCCTCATTGATGATGCCCTTTCCTTGACGCAGGGACTTAACTTCGGTTCCGAGTAGGGCAAGTCCACACTCATACTTCTCTTCAAGGAAGTAGTCATATCCGGCCCGTTGATTTTTACAGATTATTTTTACGCCCATAAGAGTTGGACTATACCACTAGATTCTGGTTTTTAATATGGCCTTGTTACGCTTGATAGCTCTGAGCGTGATGAAACATCTTGAGCACTTGCTCATAGGTCAGAGCTTCGGCCCTGATTTGAGGATCAAGTCCGGCAGCACTTAGGCAGGCGAGAGTTTTCTCCTGGCCCCATTCTTTTTTAAGAATTCCACCCAGCTGCTTTCGGCGTTGTGCAAAGACGAGTCTTAAGTAAGTTTCAAAAGTATTGATGAGCGAGAGGTCAATCAGTGGCTTCTCTTTTCGTAAGAAATTCAGGACTTGGGAATCTACTTTGGGTGGGGGAACAAAGGCCCCGGGAGGAGCATACACCACATGCTTAATATCAAATTGACTAAGGCAAAGAGCGTGGAGAGAACCCATGGCGTTTCGGGCCTCTTTAGGCAGAATTTTTTCCGCCACCTCTTTCTGATACATTAGTGTCATGTTTTTGATTTGAGGAATTCTTAAAAAGGAAAGAGTAAGAGGAACGCTCACATTATAGGGAAGGTTTGAGACAAGCCAAATATTGCTGAGCCCAGTTTTAGTAAGAAACTCATTCCAGTTAAATTCCAGAGCATCCTGCCGAAAGACTCTCTCTTCACCCACTACCGGAACCAGAAGCTCTACAAATCTCTCATCCATCTCAATTACATACATAGGAAGATTATAGCTCGCCAGATGAGGGGTCAGAACCGCAGGGCCCGGGCCAATTTCAACGATGGCCTCTGTGCCATCGGGTAGAGGTGAGGTAATTTTTTTTATAACAGTGGGGGAGCTCAAAAAGTGCTGACCGAAGCTCTTGTTAGCAGTTGGGAAGCGGCTCATTTATTTTTTCTCCACAAAGCGACTGCGAGCATCTAGCTCCAGGCATTCAGGAAAAGATATCTTAAGTTGAGGAACTCTTGCTCCCCAATTGGCCACCATGCCGGCATTATCGGTGCTATAGAGGGGGCGAACCACATGAACATTTTTGAAGTGCTTATTCATGACTTCTTTTAAGCGGGAATTGCAGGCAACTCCTCCACCGATAACGATGTGAGTATCAAAATTTTTGAGAGATTTATGAAGAATCTTCTCGATGATTTCTTCTGTCTTAATTCTTAAAGTCTGAACAATCGCTTCCTGATAGCCCGCGCAGAGTGAAGGCATTTCATTTTTTATTTCATCTGGTTCCATTTTCAAAAGTTTAACTCTGAGTGCAGTCTTTAAACCAGAGAAGCTCATCTTTCCGGGGCGATCTCTCATATAACTAATAGGGAAGCTATACTTCTTGGGGTCACCTGTTTGTGATAGTTCATCAATAAGCCTTCCCGCTGGATAGCCCACACCCAGGAGCTTTCCACCTTTATCAAAGGCTTCTCCGGCGGCATCATCCAAGGTATTTCCCAGGATCTCCATTTCATTGGGGCCACTTACCCACATAAAAGCAGTGTGACCACCACTAACCAGAAGTCCTAGGTAAGGGTAGGGCACTTCTTCAGTTAAATGAATCGCCTCCAGATGAGCGTAAAGATGATTTACCGGAATGATCGGTAGCTCATATAGAAGGGCAAAGGTCTTAGCGAGATTGATGCCGGTTAAGAGTGAGCCAATGAGACCCGGGTGAGTAGTAACTGCTACTTCTGTAATATCTTCAGGACTAATATCAGCTTCTTTAAAGGAAACTTCAAGCAGTGGAGGAATAGCTTTGACATGACTTCGCGCCGCTAGCTCCGGAACCACTCCTCCCCATTTTGAGAGGAGAAAATCCTGAGAATAACTATTGAGCGAGAGAATTTTGGAGTCTGATCCAATAACTTCCATGATGGCAATTGAGGTGTCATCACAGCTGGTTTCTATCCCGAGAATGATTCTTTTAGTAGTCACAGCTCTTTTTTGGCTTCAAGAGCAGCGGCATCATCGGAGTACTCTTCGATCACCTGATTATAGGCTTCTTTTGACTCTTTCTTTTTTCCAATACGATCCAGGGATCGAGCTATGAAAAGAAGGCTACTTGGAGCAAGAGTAGAGCGAGGATAATTGGTATAGATTTTACTGAAGTAGACCAAGGCCTTCTCATAGTTCTTGGTATAGAATTCAACTCTACCTAAACCATGAAGAACTTTATTATTATCGGCGGGACTTAAGTCCTTATGATCCAGCAGGGCTTCTAATTCTCTTCTGCCTTCAGCATACTTATTGGCCTTAACGAATCCCAGCCCTTCACTTAATTCTTCTTTAGCGCTTTTTTTTTGGGCCTTAGGAGCTGGCTTACTGAGATCGTTTAAGCTCTTGGTGACCTTCTCGATGAACTCTCTTTGTTCTTTAAGTTCAGCTTGAATGGCCAGTAATTGAGTGCTCTGGGCTTCCTGCTGACTTTTGAGCAGGGCCGAGTTTTCTTCCATCTTTTTGAAGTTTTCTGGCTTAATCTTCTGCTGGTTGTTTTCGATTACTTCTAAACGACCATTCATTTGATCCAGCTGAGTCTGAATATCTTTCATCTGAGTAACCATGTCGGCCACTAAGGATTGGGAATCGGAAAGCTGCTCAGTCATGCTCTCAAATCTGCGTTCACGATTCACTTGATCAGCAGTCTTGATACATGAGGAGGCAAGGGTAAGAAGAGAAATGAGAAGCAGAAGTTTAGTCATATCGGTTTATACCTTTGGGTTGATAAACAGATACTACCGCAAAATATTTTATTGCGCATTACCTTCGAG
The DNA here is from genome assembly GCA_002381765.1 of Bacteriovoracaceae bacterium UBA4097. Taxonomy (GTDB): domain Bacteria; phylum Bdellovibrionota; class Bacteriovoracia; order Bacteriovoracales; family Bacteriovoracaceae; genus Peredibacter. The sequence continues at coordinate 14,236 of DFXX01000100.1, forward strand.
GGCTTTTTTTCTAGTGGCGGAGTATTCAGCACGTTCAGAGTATTTCTTGGAGAGAATTGCGTACTCTTTGGCCTTATTGAAATATTTCCGACGATAAGCGGACTTCGCTTTGAGATAGTAGTCTTCGGCACTTCTATAAAGATTAGAGGCGTGGACATCTGCACCCGACTCTCGGGCCGCCATGAAGGCTTCTTGGGCAAGACTCATTTCGATTTTAGGTCGTGTGGTCGTTAGACCACACGAACCGAGAACAAATAAACTAAATACAAAGAGTAACTTCATTGACCTTATTTGGCAGTAACAACGAAGTTAGCGCGACGGTTCTTAGACCAAGCTGATTCATCATGGCCTTCGGCTACTGGACGCTCATTACCATAAGAAATAGTAGAGATTCTCTTAGCTTCTACACCACGAGCAACTAGGTAATCACGAACAGTCTTAGCACGACGCTCACCAAGAGCAAGGTTGTACTGACGACCACCGCGCTCATCGGCATGACCTTCAACCTGGATATCAACAGTCTTATTTGACTTCAAGAAATTTGCATTCTCATCAAGCTTTTGCTTAGCAGAAGAGCCTAGGTTTGAAGAATTGAAGTCAAAGAATACAGTTTGAAGACCGCCAGCAGTGTTTGAATCAGAGTCACCGCTTAGCTCAAGAGTTAGACCGCTGTTAGCGCCATCTGCTCCATCAGCTCCTGCATCTTGAGAATTATTTGGTTTTTTAGAAGCACAACCCACAGCAAGGAAACCAACCATAAGAGTGGTGAAAAAAGCACGAGTGAACATGAAACTTCTCCTTTGAAGTATACTGGATATCTAAATTTGTAGATGTGCGTATTATGCCGAAATTGACACGTCTTTAGAAGGGAAAAGTAATTTGTCTTGTAGGATAAATCGTCATGGACCTGACGCTAATTCCACACAGGTGTTGGAGTTTTGACTCAATAGATATTTTTGCCATGCATGAAGTGCATGAAAAGACTAGGATTGTCCCGTATTAGTAGTTGGCACCACTCTTGCTATATATTTAATGTGTGTGTGTTGGAGTTAAAGAAAGGATTTTTTTAGCTTCTACAATTGTCTCTCGAAAAAAAAAGCCCATCTCTGATGGGCTTTTTTTTTATTCCAAACTCTCATAAACAAAGCTGGCCAGGGTTCGCATACTCATCAGGGAAGGGGTGTCAAAAACGGGATTGAGTTCATAAATACCCATAACAGGTGTGTGAGTAAATCCTAGTTTCCGATAATCCTGCCACAGCCGTAGTAAGTGCTCTCGCTTAAGGCCATAAGCATTGACCGCACTCACCCCGGGAACGATCGATCCATCTAAGGCATCGGCATCGATACTAAATATTACTAGTGTTTTCTCATCTACTACTGCTTTCAGAGCTTTGAAAAAATCACCATACTTCTCTTCATCATCTAGCTCTCTTCGCCATAAAATTGACATCTGACCTTTCTCGAGCTTCTGAAGAGTAGACTCAGAGTTAGCAAAGGGGTGAAGTCCCACTTGAAAGAGATGAAACTCGCCCGGATATTTTTGAGAGAATTGACGAAATGGTGTTCCGGAATGTGGAGAGTTATCGGTGCGAGTATCGGCATGGGCGTCTAGATTGATGATCACGACTTTTTTAAATGACTCAGCAAGGGCCATTGCTAGAGGGTAGACATGATCGTGTCCTCCTCCCAAGTGACAAATGCGAGAGTGAGGATAGGTCTTTAAGGCCGAAAGAATCCTATGAGCTTCCTGCTCTTGAGCTAATGCAAAATTCTCGCACTCCTCATAAGCAGAAGCCACTTCCTCTTCATAAAATGCATAACTTTTATTACCTTCAGCGAGACTGAGCTTTTTGAAAACCGATAGAAATGACTGCGGAGCAAAGCGAGCTCCATTTCTACCACCATTTCGAATCACTCCTTCATCTGAGGAGCTTTTTAAGAAAAGAAGACTTTGCTGAGTAGTATGATCGGTCTGAAGCAAGAATCTTGCCCCTATTGACTCCGAGAAGCGCTTTTGTGATTGAGTGTGGGGAATCTTCGTCATAAAATATTATTCATTTCAAGGGTTTCAATGACGTTGTCAAATTTCGACTGGACTGACAAGACATCTCTTAAATGGTTTATCATACTCCCCACGGGACATGAAGGGCCATATTCGCTCGAGGCCATCGAGGAGAGATGTCGTCAAAAAAAGATTAGTCCGGAAGTCCTTATTTGGGCAGAAGGTCTGCCAGGTCCAGTAGTCTTAAAATCTGTGGAAAAAAAAGAGCAAAGGGTCGAGGAAGATGAATTACCTCCTTTACCCTTGGAAGCTTTTGAGGACGCTGATGAGCTTCCTCCTATTCCTTTCTCTTCACAGAAAGCCCTTGAACCCGAAATACCTGGGCCGGTTAAAGTCAAAGGCAAATCTCGAGCCGGATTATTCATTATTCTATTTTTTATCCTGTTAGGCTTTGCCGCTCTCTATCAGTATATTCAAATGAACCAGAAATTTGAGATTCGTCGATATCCTAAGATGAGTCTTAATCTTCACGATAGAATCCAAAAAGAACTGACTTTTGGTGGATGGAACAAGGACATTTTTTTTAAGGAATATGTACCAGTTGATATGTCCACAATATGGCTTGTTACTTCCAGTTTTCAGGAATGCAAGGTGGAAGTGAGTTTTCAATCCGAGAAAGACAAATTAATTTCTCTTAATGAAGAAGCAGTCGCCTTTAAATCTCGAGGTCAATTGAAAGATCATGTAGTGGAACTCACAGCATTTGATTTTACCGCTGGTAGTAAAATTATTCCAGGTATGTATGAAGCAGATATTAAAGCCTACAATTGTAAATGGAATAGTTGGACGGCAAAGCTTGCTAATAAATTTACTCCTCCAAAGAGTGAATATACCGCTAAGACGAAAGTTATTCTTTTTTCAAAAGGGGCAGCCGAATTTAATACTCTGTTGGATACCTTAATCAAGAAGAAGCTTGAGATAGAAATGAAGGGGCAGAATCAAAAAGAAGCTTTTTGGCAGGATCTTCAGCAGAAGCTTCAAACTCTGCTCGCCATCAGTCTTCAAATCGAGCAGCATATGCTGGATTTTTTAGCGAAGGATCCTAAAAGCTTTGCTCAAAATCTGAAGCCAGCAGTTGATCTTTATACTGGTCAATTTGGTCACTTCCTTACGAACTTTGTGGTCTCTAACGAGGAGTATTTTGAATCTCTTCGAACTAAAGGGACTGAGAATTCAGCCGATAGAAAAAACTATGAGCTTCTCCTTAAGCAGACGGCAAAAAGAATTGGTTTGCAGTCCATGCAAATCATTGAGTCTTTGCAAAGAATGAAGAGTCCGGGCCCCAAAGAGTTGCAGGCTGTAGAAGCTCAGGTTAAGAAAACTTTTTCGGCCTTAAAGGAAGAGATTAATCGAAAAATAATTCAAATTTCTGATGATCGCTCGATTTAGTGCTGAATAGTTCTGCTTTTTCATAGTCAGATCCCTTAGAGGTAATCTTACCACCCCAAAAATTCATGTCGTGCTCAAAGATCAGTGTAAGATTTTCCTTTAAGATAAATTTAAAAAATTCAATCTTATCAGCGGTGGTTTGTCCCGGGTTAATATCATACCCCATGACCCACGGAAGAGGGATGTGATGACTAGTGGGAACGAGATCGGCCATGTAGATAAACTTCTCATCATATGGATGAAGAAGATGTGGAGTATGTCCAAAAGAGCACTTAAAAAAAAGTTTATCTTCCCCATCTTCTAAAATTACCCCTTCCTTACCGCTTACCCAATGCACTTTTCCTGCCTTGTCCGCTGCCTCCACTAGGGGCTTGAAGTATTGACTGTGAAACGAGCCCGTATCTCTAGGAGTAGGGTTAAGTGCATATTCATAATGTTCACGATGGATATGAAGAGTAGCATTGGGAAAGAGGGCCTCTGGGCTAGTAGCATCCTGGCCCAGTCCACCCACATGATCAAAGTGCAAATGTGTTACGATAAGATCGGTTATATCTTCAGGAAACAGCTCATGCTGCTCTTTTAAAAGTTTTATGAGAGGATTCTTTTCTCCTACCACACCAAAGCGATTATCAAACTTATCTCCATGGTAATCGCCTATTCCCGTATCGATTAGAATATTCCTTTTGGAAGTTTTGATAAGCATAACGCGCAGGCTTAATTGAATACGATTCAGCTCATCGGCCGGTATCGCCTTGGACCAAAGTGGTTTTGGAATGATCCCAAACATAGCACCTCCATCAAGTTTAAAGACCGCAGGATGAAGGATATAGTAGTTTTTCATAGGTACCTCATTGTTTGACCGTATGCGCCCTTCATGATGCCTCTTCAAAACCATGTTTTTCAAGACCTTTTCATTTGATAGACCCTGTAAAATGCCTATAATGTCCAATATTCAATAGATAGTTTTAAGGAGAGCCTATGAATGTTCATGAATACCAGGCCAAGGAACTTATGCGGCAGTTCAATATTGCTGTATTAAAAGGTGGCGTCGCTGATACACCTGCTGAAGCTGTGGAAGTAGCAAAGTCATTGGCAGGAAATGTTTGGGTAGTTAAGGCCCAAATCCATGCTGGTGGTCGTGGAAAAGGTGGGGGAGTTAAGCTTGCCCGCTCTTTAGAGGAAGTTGAAAAGTACGCCAAGGAAATCCTTGGTATGCAACTCATCACTCATCAAACTGGCCCAGAAGGAAAGAAAGTCCTTAAGGTTTTAGTTGAGCAGGGTTGTGATATTGATCACGAGTACTACTGCGGTATCGTGCTTGATCGCTCGGTTGGAAAAATTGCCATGATGGTTTCTACCGAAGGTGGAATGGAAATTGAGACTGTTGCTCATAATTCTCCAGAGAAAATCATCAAGGCCCACATCGATCCAGCAACTGGCTTTACTTCTGCTCACGGAAGAAAGCTTGGTTATGCCCTAGGTCTTAAGGGTGAAACTCTTAAGAAGGCCATGGCCTTCTTTGAAGGTCTCTACAAACTTTATACAGAAAAAGACTGCTCTATCGCGGAAATTAACCCACTTGTTACGACTAAGTCAGGTGAAGTTCTTGCCCTCGATGGAAAACTAAATTTCGATGATAACGCTCTCTTTCGTCATCCAGAAATCGAGGCGATGAGAGATGTCACTGAAGAGAGTGCTCAAGAGCTTGAAGCCGGGAAATATGGTCTTTCATATATTTCTCTCGATGGAAACATCGGCTGTTTGGTGAACGGAGCTGGTCTTGCAATGGCAACTCTAGATATCCTTCAACTTTTTGGCGGGACTCCGGCCAACTTCCTGGATGTAGGGGGTGGTGCTACTAAGGAAACTGTTCAGAAAGCCTTCTCTATCATTCTTCAAGATAAGAACGTGAAAGCGATTCTCGTTAATATCTTCGGTGGAATTATGAAGTGTGACATCATCGCCAATGGTGTAGTGGATGCTGCTAAGGAAATGAATCTTTCTGTTCCATTAGTTGTTCGTCTAGAGGGTACTAACGTTGCCCTTGGTAAAAAAATCCTAAGTGAGTCCGGTCTCAAGATAACTCCGGCCAATGATCTTGCTGATGCTGCTCAAAAAGCAGTGGCCGCTGCAAAGGGAGCAAATTAATATGGCTATTCTAATTAATAGAAATACTCGTCTTATCACTGTTGGTCTTACTGGAAAGCAAGGCTCATTCCATACACTTCAGTCCCGTGACTACGGAACTAATGTTGTGGGCGGAGTTACTCCTGGTAAGGGCGGAACTGTTCATGAAGGCATTCCTGTCTTCAATACAACTTTTGAAGCGGTTAAAGAAACTGGTGCCAACGCTGCCATGATCTTTGTTCCACCTCCTTTTGCTGCTGACTCCATCATCGAGTGCATCGATGCTGAAGTTCCTCTTATCATCGCTATCACTGAAGGGATTCCTGTAGCTGATATGATTAAGGTAAAAGGAGCTCTTAAAGGCTCTAAGTCACGCTTGATCGGTCCAAACTGCCCAGGTGTTATTACTCCTGGCGAGTGTAAGATTGGCATTATGCCAGGCCATATTCATATGCCTGGTAATGTTGGGGTAATCTCCCGTTCTGGAACACTTACCTATGAAGCTGTTTATCAGTTAACTCAAAGAGAAATCGGCCAGTCTACTTGCGTAGGTATTGGTGGAGATCCGGTTAACGGAACTAACTTCATTGAAGTCCTTGAGCTTTTTGAAAAAGATCCTGAGACTAAAGCCGTCATCATGATCGGTGAGATCGGTGGAACTGCTGAAACTGAAGCTGCCAGATGGATTAAAACCCATATGACTAAGCCTGTAGTAAGCTTTATTGCCGGTGCGGCTGCTCCAAAAGGCAAGCGCATGGGGCACGCTGGTGCTATCATCTCTGGAGATGATGATTCAGCGGAAGCTAAGTTCAAGATTCTTCAAGAGTGTGGTGTAACTATTGCACGCTCTCCTGCTGAACTTGGACAAAAGATTGCAGAAGTTTTAAAGAAGTAATACATAAAGAAAAATAAACAAGGAGCTACCTGTGGCCATTGAGAAAACGCTTTCTATCGTAAAACCAAATTCTACTCTCGATAACAATATCGGGAACATCATTGCAATCTTCGAAAAAAACGGTCTGCGCATTTCTGCAGCGAAGTTTGCTAAACTTTCTAAAGAGAAAGCTGAAGGCTTCTATATCGAGCACAAAGAGCGTCCATTCTTTGGCGAGCTTGTTAACTTTATGACTTCTGGTCCGGTTATGCTTATGGTTCTTGAAGGTGAAAACGCTGTAGCTAAGAACCGTGAACTTATGGGTGCTACTAATCCGGCCAATGCTGAGGAAGGAACAATTCGTAAGCTTTACGCTAAGTCAGTAGGTGAGAACTCTGTACACGGCTCAGACTCTCAAACTTCTGCTGAGAGAGAGATTGCTTACTTCTTTGAAAGAAATGAAGTTATCAATCGTTTCTAATCTTATCTTTTAAGATTTTCTTATAGGGTCTCCTTCGGGAGGCCCTTTTTTTTGCCCTGAATTACTACCGAAAAGCCATTCTTTAAAACAGAGTAATAAAGGTGATTCTGAGTTTTTTCTTCTAAGACTTCTAGATCAGATGATGCTGCCTAATGCAAGAATGACGATGCAAACTTTAAGGCACAATAATTTCTCCACAGATCATGACATGAGATTTTTATGTGCTTATAGTTCATACAGAATGAATTTGCTTAGCTGTTTGAAATTATTCGGCCATCAACTAACAAAAAAGTTTCTATGAGAGAAACGTTTACTCACAAAAAGGGGATTGTTATGAAAACAATTTTTGCTCTCGCTACCGCACTCTTCGTTGGATCTGCTTTTGCTCAACAACCTAATAATCCGAAGCACATGTTTGAGTTTAATGCTGATTCAGTCCTTCAAGGGATTTTCTCTTTCGATAAGTCAAAAGTTAGAGGAGGAAGTCCAGATAACGACACTCAGTTAGACCTTAATCTTAACTATGCTTACGCTCTACCAGGTCTTCCTCAGCTACAGCTAGGTAGTCGCCTGAACTATAACAAAGGTACAGTTGGTGGTCGTGGAGATTTCGAGGATTATGGAATTGAGGTTGGTGCCATTTATAACTTCTCCCCAGGTATGAGTGAAGTTGATCTTATGAATAGTATCTATGCTTCTCTTTATCTAGGTCTTGGTTGGCAGAATAACTATGGTGGAACAGGGGACGATGCCTTTTCTCCGGGTAGAAAGGATGAAGTTCTGAGTTCAACCATTGCGGTTGGTAAGCGTTTTGACCTCTCTAATTGGGGAGTAAGTCACCTGGTTTACACGCCAGAAATCGCACTTGAGAACCTAAACTCAACGACTGGTTCAAACCTTGAATATTCTCAAAACATTCAATTCAGATTCCTTCAGTTCGCAGTATTCTTCTAAGATATAACTCAAAAAGGCCCCGCTTCGGCGGGGCTTTTTCCCTTAAATCCCTTCTTAAGTCTGTAAAGTATTGAAAATAATGTAAAAAATTCATGGTCCTGGGACATTTTGACCAAATCGCGTTATAAAGAGATTGTTAATGCCATTTTTGGAGGAGTTCCCATGTTTAATCTCGGCGATCACGTTGTATGTCCCGGCCACGGTGTGGGTCAAGTCTGCAGCGTTGAGACTAAGGAATTGAATGGTGAGCTTAAAAGCTTCTACATCATCAAGGTTGTCTCAAACGGAATGAAAGTGATGATTCCAGTTGATAGTAAGGAAGGGCTTCGTTCCCTGACCCCATCAACGGAAATTGAAGGTGTTTTTGAGCTTTTAAAAGATCAGGACGTTAAGGTCGACATGTCGACCTGGAACCGACGTCACCGTGAATATACCCTTAAGGTAAAGACCGGTTCACTTCTAGAAATTGCCGATGTTCTTCGCCAACTGCTTTTGCTTAAGATGACTAAGAAATTGTCCTTTGGTGAGAGAAAGATGCTGGATCAGTGTAAGGAACTTATCGTAAAGGAAATCTCTCTTTCTTCTGGTACCCCTGAAGGATCTGTTTCAGAGAAAATTGACTCCTTATACACTTAGGAAATGTTCAAATTCTTCTTTAGAGTGTATCTTGTTCCTCAAATGACATGAGGAGCCCTTTTTATGACAGTCCGAGTAAGATTCGCCCCATCGCCAACTGGTTATCTCCATATTGGGGGAGCGCGAACCGCCCTTTATAATTATCTCTATGCTAAGGCCGTTGGCGGAACCTTTGTCCTAAGGATTGAGGATACCGATCAAGAGCGCTCTAAGTCCGAATACGAAAAACTTCAAATTGAAGATCTCGAGTGGTTAGGCATCCATCATGATGAGGGTCCCGACAAACCAAATCCCAAATATGCTCCCTACCGCCAGTCCGAAAGATTGGAAATCTATACCAAGTATGCTCAGGACCTGATCGATAGAGGGCTTGCCTACTATGATTTCTGTACCGATGAAGAGCTGGAAGAGATGAAGGAGAGAGCAACTCGTGAGAGCCGTCCTCCTCACTATGAAGGCAAGTGGAAGAATCCTGCTTTCAATGAAGAAGCTCTTGCAAGACTGGCCGCTGGAGAAAAGCCGGCCATTCGCTTCCGTGCTCCCAATAAACCCTATGTTCTAAATGATAAGGTGAAGGGTCGGGTAGTTTATCCGGAGAATATGGTTGGGGACTTTGTTATTGTTCGCTCCAATGGTCTTCCGGTTTATAACTACTGCTGCGTGGTGGATGATGTGCAAATGGAAATCACCCATGTCATTCGTGGAGAGGATCACCTCTCCAATACTGTTCGTCAGCTGATGATCTATGAAGCCTTAAACGCTAAGATTCCGGAATTTGCTCACGTCTCTCTTCTTATCGGTCATGACCGTCAGAAGCTATCTAAGCGTCATGGAGCAACTTCGGTTAATCTTTACCGCAATGAAAATTATCTTCCAGGGGCCATGTGTAACTACCTTACACTCTTAGGTTGGTCACATCCTGAGGAGAAAGATATCTTTGATAATGAAGAACTAAAGCAAGTATTTAATCTCGATCGTTTTAGCTCTTCTCCGGCCATGTATGACATTGAGAAACTCAAGTGGGTAAATGGTCAGCACATTAAAAAAATGTCCAATGAGAATTTGATCGAGCTCGTTGAGGCCTTGCCAGATACTGACTTTATTAAAAAACAAACCACCGAATGGAAGAATGCTGCCATCGATATTATTAAGCAGCAGGTAAATTTCATTGCCGATATTCCAAAGATGGTTAATGAAGTGATCCTACTGGATCATTTGGAAATGAATGATCAGCTCAAAGATATCCTATCTTGGGAGACGACTCCTAAGATCATCGATTATCTCGCCAATGAAGTTAATGGTTT
>DFXX01000022.1 GCA_002381765.1 Bacteriovoracaceae bacterium UBA4097
AAAACCAACCCAGTAGCTTCTATGTGGATTCAACTTGCATCAATTGTGGGACTTGCTATTGGGTCGCTCCAGAGACATATAAAGAAATTGATAATCAATCTGCCGTAGTTGAAAGAGAACCCCAGGACTTAAAGGCCGCCTACCGGGCACTCTTCTCTTGTCCCACCAACTCCATTGGAAGAAAAGATAAAGACCCGATTATGAATTCAATCTTGGATGAGTTTCCCTATCAGCTCGAAGATGAGGTTTATCATACGGGATTTCATGCCGAAAACTCTTTCGGGGCCGCTAGCTATTTCATTAAAAGAACGGAAGGTAACATCCTCATCGATTCACCGAGATTTGTACCAAGACTCAGTGATAAATTTAAGGAAATGGGAGGACTTAAGCTTCAGCTTCTGACTCATAAGGATGATGTTGCAGATACTGATGCTTACTGGAATGAATTCAATTCCCAGAGAATGATTCATAAAGAGGATGCAAATTCTAAAACATCTCATTACGAGCATTTTTTTTCGGGACAGGAAGAAATAAAACTATCAAATGACCTCATCGTGATACCAGTGGAAGGACATACGAAGGGGAGTGTCTGCTATCTTTATAAGAACAAGTATCTTTTTACCGGGGATCACCTGGCTTATTCACCAGAGCTAGGACATCTCATCGCTTTTAAGAATGCCTGTTGGTATGATTTTTCCAAGCAGATTGTTTCTATGGAAAGGCTTTTAAAGTACGAATTCGAATATGTATTACCGGGACATGACTTTCCATTCAGAGCGACAAAGGAAGACATGAAAGAATCTCTAGAGCTGTGCATAGGGTGGATGAAACAGATTTAAGAGATTGAGACGTAACTTGTTGAAATTTTATAGGGCTAGTTGGCTTGGCAAATTTTTCTACAAATTTCCTTATAAAAAGTTGTAGAAGTTAACTATTTAAAATCATTAGATAAAATAGGCTTTAAGCTTTATTGGCAACATTTTCTACAAGATTTGCTGCAAAATTTGTAAGAAGATATGTAGATGTCAGCAAAAGACGACTTTGAATTTATGAATTCTGAGGTTTGGTTCAGATACACTCACTCAAAATACTTGGGAGAGGAAGAAGTACGTCACAGGGTGGAGCACGAAAAAGTTCCTGGTAGGTGGCAAGAAATCTGGCAAAAAGTCATGAACATGAGAAAGTTGGGTGCAGTCCCATTATTTCTTAATTCTTTAGATATGAAATTTTGGTATTTCCCTTCAGATTCTATCAATAAAAAAATAAGCGAAATAGAAAGATTAGGCACAAAACTTTACGATAGAATTAGCTCAGATAAGACCTTCATTAATAGTTTCTTAGTAGATGCTGAGGTTGAAGAGGCCATTAGCTCTGCAATCTATGAAGGTGCTAATACAACGAGAGCGAAGGCCAAGCAGCTTCTAGCATCTGGAAAAAGGCCTGCGAGTAAAGACGATTGGATGCTTCTTAATAACGTCGAGGCCCTAGACTGGATTAAAGAAAATAGAACAAGTCCTATATCCTTAGATTTAATTCTTAAGATTCATCACATCGTTACAAAAAATACTCTTGAAAAATCAGATACAAACTATTGTGGTAAGTTCCGAGATGATTCTGTTGTTGTAAATAATGCCCAAGGTGAAATTGTACACGAAGGTATTAAGCACGATAAAATAGAAGAGACCCTTAATGAAGTTATCAAAAAAGTAACTGCACATCCTAGATATTTGCATCCCTTGATAAGAGGAATAATCTTACATTACTTTATTGCTTACATTCATCCCTTCTTTGATGGGAATGGAAGGACCGCGCGTACTTTATTCTATTTTAAGTCTATGAAACAAGACTTGAAGTTCGTAGAACTTCTTTCAATTTCTGCACATCTCAAAAACTCAGGAAACCAATATGAGAAGGCTTTTGAAAAAGTTAAAGGTCACGATTGGGACCTTACGTTTTTTATTGATTACTGCTTGGAATCTCTTTTAGCAGCATTGAAAATTGTTCAAGGGAAGGTTGATTATCTTCTGAAAATTAACCTTTTAAAAGAGACGTATTCTTTAAATGAGAATCAGATTGGGTTACTTCAGAAGTTAGCATTGAATAAATATAGAGTTCTAACAATCGAAGCATTTGCTGAAGAGATAGCTAAATCGAGAGAAGTTGCAAGGCAAGATTTAAAGGACCTCGTTAAAATAGGCTTTTTAAAAGAGCAAAAATCTGGAAAGAAGTTCATCTATCAAATTGATACTAAAAAACTAAAAGAAACAGTTCAGAACCATATTGATTAGACAAGAGTTACATCTTATGGATGATTAGGCATATTTTCCACTGACACGAATCACCCTCAATACCTGACTAATATCAGCTTCATATCGAATCTTCCTTTATATCGTTTATGTAAATCACAAGGAGATTTTATGAAAAAGTTCTCTGTACTCTCTCTCTTATTATTCAATGTCGCCTTTGCTCAACCCGAAATTATTCTTTCTCCAGTGGGGCATATATATACTCCCGAAGGCTTTGATAGTAATGATTCTGTGGAGGTGGTGGTAACTGGTAACTTTCCTAATCCCTGTTATGGAAGAAACAAAGTAGAAGTCAGAGTTGAAGATGATGTGATTGATATTGAAGTCACTGCGATTCTATCTGAAAGGTTTCGCCGCATTTGTCCTGAGATGATGATTCCTTTTAAGGAAGTCATCTCGTTAGGTAATTTACAAGGTGGAGAATACTTTGTGAATGTGAACAAGGGAGCGGTGAAAGGAGTGCTAAATGTAGCGGAGGCTCCTTCAAATGCGGTGGATGAGCATCTCTACGCAGCTATTGATTACGTGGAGAAGAAAGGGAAGGAGGATTATGTTCTTCATGGCTGGAAGTACAGTGACTGCGTTCATCTCGACAAGGTAGAAGTGGTGAGTAATAACCGGGATACTCTTTCGATTCTTCCCATTATGAAGCAGACTCAGGAGTTTTGTCCTATGAAAGGAATGCCTATTTCTATTCCTGTGAAACTTAACTTTGCATCTCTTAAAACTAGATTACCTCTTATACATGTGAGGACTATGGACGGAAAATCGTTTAACTCCATCATTAATATTGAATAAAGATGAAAGCATTCATCCTCATCTTTATTCTTAAGACAACATCAGTGGTGGCGAGCACCCTTCAGATGGAGTATCTGGTGGAGTCATTTCAGGATGAAACGCATGAACTGCTTCCACCGGATGTTTCTCTCACCATCCGGTTGGAAGCTTTAAATCCTAAGGTGAATGCAGAGACTTTGAAACAAGGAAACCAGCTTACTATTGAAGTACTGGGAGGGATGCTACGGCATAGAGAGATGAATCAGAATGTGATGCTCCTTCTTCTTTGTCACGAAATAGGACACTTCTTAGGTGGTCCTCCGCTTAAGTCTCGCAATGGTTGGTCCTCAGTTGAAGGCCAGGCCGATTATTATTCTACCGCTATTTGTATTAAGAACTTTAACTTAGGTCAGACTGAGTTCTATGATGCTGTATTAGGACTTACCAAGATCTACGCTGGAGCAAGTAGAGAAGGAATGTCTTCTCTTGAAGGCAGTGATCCCACCATCGTAGAGAGGATTAACTATGGGTATCCCTCGGTCCAGTGTCGTCTGGATACCTTACTAGCTGGTTGGATGGGGCAAGCGAGGCCTCGTTGTTGGTTCAAGGAGTAGTGACAACGATAAAATTAATCGAAATCAAATTTTAACTATCTAGACTCTCTTTTTGTTTTGTAGAATAATTGCAACTAACTTGCAAATATGGGGATGTAATGAGAATTATTTTTTGCTTGATGGCGCTCTTGACCATAAATTCACTTCAAGCAGCTGAGGTTTTTAAGACGCAAGTGACTCCTTCATTTGAGCTTGCCCTAAACTGGGTAAAAAAATCTCCGCTTCCTCCTCCCCATTTTGCTCATCTTATGGCCCTTGCAAATGAATGCGGAGAGCGTGCTCTGAAAATCTCTTCTTATGAAAAACCTTTTGCTCTCGCTTTCTTATTGACCCTAGAGAATCTTGAGCCTAAGTGGAAGGGAATTCTCTCCGAAGCGCTTAAAAGTAAAATTATACCGGTTGAAAATGCTAAGCATACAGCTCAACTGATTAATCGCATCGAGCATGAGTGGATCATACAGAAAAAGCAAGCTCTCGCCATGGCCTTAAAGGCATCGACCGATTCAAGCTCTGAAGATGGTCAATGGCGTCCAACTCTTCCGCAATATGCTCCACCAGTTCTTCCCTTCTGGCATGAATTGCTGAAGTTTGAGGGGACTGATTTTGATCTTCTGACTAGGGGGCTTGTCCCAAATCATATTCTGTCTCCGGCCTACTATGCTGAGCTTGATGAAGTGTGGGAGCTTGGGAACAAAGAGAACCATGATCCACGTCTGGAAAACATCGCAAAGTTCTGGGCCGCAGGCTCTGGCACCGTTACTCCACCGGGGATGTGGCTTGAGGCGGCACTTAAAGCTCTGCCATTTACTACTTACAGTGAGGATCAGAAGTTCTCTATCCTGAGAGGTTTAACCACCGCTTTGAGTTACGCTGGAATGACTTGCTGGAAGATAAAATATAAGTTCAACACCTGGAGACCAATCTCGGCTATGCGTGAGACTGGATTAGATACGAATTGGACTCCACGCTTGGCCACGCCACCGTTCCCGTCTTATGTGAGTGGACATTCAACCTTTAGTGCCGCTGCTGCAACTTTCCTGAATGCTTTCGGAATCAATCATCTTTCTTTTCAGGATGAAAAGGGAGAGAGAAAGCACTTCACCAAGGCCTGGACTGCAGCTAAAGAGGCTGGAAAAAGTCGCATCTACGGCGGCATTCATTATGAATCTGATAATAAGGATGGTCTTGAACTTGGTAAGCGTGTGGCATGTAAAACATTGAAGCTAATGAATAGGAGCTGTTTAAATAATGAGGGACGCTTATGATTCCCACTCACTTGTAGTAATTGCTACTTTGTTTAGTTCTTTGGCTGGTTTCACAAGGATCTCGAGATAGAATTGTTCTGATTTTTTAGCTGCAATCTTATCACTACTCTTATTAATTTCTGCCAAGTGAATGACTGCTGTACTGTTATCGTCTTCTGTGATTTTGCAGTCAAAATCGCAGAAGTCAATACCAGTTCTTAGAGGTTTTTATTTCCATCGCTGGATGCTCAAGATGGATCATCACTTGAGTATCCTGCAGAAGCGCGTAGAGAAAATCCTTTCACTTCCCGCATAGCTCTCAATGCCAGAGGTCACATCTGTGTTGGCAGTGAGGCATTGAATCGTTGGTACTTTTCTTGCAGATGTCTGTGAAGCTGCAAACAGGAAAGGATACAAATGAAGGCAGGAACAAACTCTTCGACACGTTTATTTGAAAGAAAAGAAAAAATTATTTCTGTGTGGGAGAAAAAAGTACTCGAAAGTGCTGCACCTACTAAAAAAATGGATCACCCTGAGCTTCGCAACAGTATGCCCCAAGTTTTGGAGGTAATGGTGAGGATACTAGCTGATCCCAATCCTAAGCAAGCACTTAATGATCAAGAAAAAAAACTGGCCAAGAGTCATGGCAAGAGCCGTGCAGTTAATTCAAACTATTCACTTGATCAGGTGATCAATGAATACCATATCTTGCGCCAGGTAATCTTTGATTTTCTTGAAGAAGGAAAAGATATACTAACTCCTGAAGAGCGAGATTTAATTTGGGAAGTATTTTTTATTTCCATTAGGAATGCTGCATCTGAATTCAAACAGGTCCGAGATGAACAGGTTAAGGAGATCCAACTTAAATTAAACGAGGCCAACAAGTATCTCAATGGTGCCTTCACAGAAAAATCAAAAGAGGTCATTTTAAAAGATCAAATTCTAAGGACCATTTTCGACAGAGTTGAAGATTATGCATTATTTACCCTCGACTCTAGAGGCAACATCTCAAGCTGGGCTTGTGGGGCACAAAGGATTAAGCAATACACAGCCAAAGATGTCATAGGAAATCATTATTCGATGCTCTACCCCCCCGAAGGGAGAATCAGAGATGAACCAGAGAAACACCTTGCCATTGCTAGAGAGGAAGGAAGATTTCGTGGTGAAGGATTGCGCCAACGTAAAGATGGGGAGTTATTTCTGGCCGATGTATTTATAAGTCCGATGTATGAAAAAGATGAGCTTGTGGGCTATTTCAAAATTGTAACTGACATAACCGAAACAAATAAACTGCTCCAGGAAAGAGACCTTTCCCGCGCCGAAGTTAAGAACCTCGAACTTGAGAGTGTTTTAAGAGAGAGATTTATTTATATGCTAACCCACGACCTTAGAAATCCCATCCAGGCGGCAAGGATGAGTTCCGAAATGATTACGCGTAAAATATGTAATGTTGAAAAGCATCTGGATAATGCAAGACAATCAATACGCCACATTTGTCGAGTGGATAAAATGATTTCAGATCTTTTGGATGCCAGTAGGATTAGAGAAGGTGAGCCCTTCCCACTTCAAATAGAGGAGAGTGATTTAGTAGAGATCGCTTACGAGGTCAGTGACGGTCTTGCAACAATATATGGGAATAAATTTGACATAGTTGCGCCTGCTACCTTGTTGGGTTTTTGGGATGCCAAAGGTTTGAGCAGGGCGATAGAAAATCTCGTCACCAACGCAGTTAAATATGGTGATAAGGATCAGAAAATAACAATCCAGCTATTAGGAGTGGAGGATAGGGTCATCATAAAGGTTCATAACTTTGGGTCAACTCTCAGCACTCAAGAACAAAAATCTCTTTTTGAAATCTTTCAGCGTTCTGCCTCCGCGAAAGAGGGTAAAAGTAAGGGGTGGGGTCTGGGCCTTACTTTAGTGAGAGGAATTACTGAAGCACATGGTGGAATAGTGAAGGTTAGAAGCTTACCTAGAGAGGGCACCACATTTACTCTTGATTTGCCAAGAGATGCTCGTCATTAGGCCTAATCTCTAATACTTTTTCTTATGCCATACAATCAACAATATCAAACAAACCAGCGCACACCCAATCCCAATCGGATTATTCGCAGACGCCGGAAGTCCCAGTCCAATTTCTGATGTCATAATGTAGGCAATAGTCAGAGAAGTTCCCGCTATGGCCGGTAAGCTCACGATCCAGTGAAATGTTTTTTTATCAAAAAGGTACTTCGTCGCAAGCCACAGGACACTGGTAGAGAGAAGCATGTTAGAGAATGCGAAGTAGCGCCAGATGAGTGAGAAATCGATCTTGGTCATGAAGTAGGCAATGGTAAGAATCGGAATCGAGACAAGCAGACGATTCTTCATGCTTTGAGGAATTTTGAAAGCATCAACGATGGTTAAGCGAAGAGATCTGAAGGCGGTATCTCCTGAAGTTATCGGGAAGATGGCCACTGCCAGGATCGCCATGATTCCTCCGAAAGAACCCAGATACGAGGTGGAGATTTGATTTACCACAAGTCCCGGGCCACCTTGAGCTAAGACGGCTTTGAGTTCAACATAACCGCCAGGAAAGGCCGCGATTCCGGCAAGGGCCCAGACTGCTGCAACGACACCTTCTGCGAGCATCGCCCCGTAATATACAGGACGAACATATTTCTCATTGGTAAGGCATCTCGCGATGATCGGTGCTTGGGTAGAGTGGAAGCCACTAATGGCCCCACAAGTAATTGTTACGAAGAGAAGAGGCCAAACCGGTGGAGCATCTGGTCCTCGATTTAAAAGCTCATGGGCCAGATGATTTGAGTGATCGAAGTAGGCGAAAAAATCAGTTACGTCTGGTAATCGTGGTGCCGAGATAAATAAGGCAATCATGATAGAAAGGGTCATAACGACCATCAAGATCCCAAAAGCCGGATAAAGCTTAGTGATGATCTTATCGATGGGAAGAAGAGTGGCGAGTAGGTAGTAGCCGAGGATAATCAGCACCCACAGCTCATTATTTGAGAACAAAGTATCTTTAAAGACAGTTAAATTACTCAGGAGACCAGCTGGACTCATGATGAAAACCACACCCACAAAGAAGAGTAGGATCGCGGTAAATAGCAGCATGACGCCTTTAAAGTATTTATTAAAGTAAGTGCCGGCGATTTCAGGCAGACTTTTTCCATCTTCTTTAATACTCAGAACCCCTGAGAAGTAATCGTGAACAGCTCCACCGATGACATTTCCTAAGATGATCCAAACAAAAGCGATGGGCCCGTACAGGGCACCTAAGATAGGCCCAAAGATGGGACCCACACCTGCGATGTTGAGAAATTGAATCAAGAAGGCCTTGACGGGTGAGACCTTCACATAATCCACGCCATCTTCAAAGCGAGTGGCTGGAGTGGCGGCATTGGGATCAATGCAGGCCTGTTTCTCGACGAAGGGGCTATAGAATTTATAGGCAAGAATCAGTATAAAAATGCAAATAATAAATATAATCATTATTGGATTATAGAAGCATTTATTATTGGGAAGCAAAGGATATAAAATGCCGGTAATAGTTATCTAAACATCACTTTAATCAAATCATCATAAAATTAACCTTCCCACTCGGTATGAAAATAATCATTCTCACCACCATCAACCCTACGATAAGTATGCGACCCAAAATAATCACGTTGTGCCTGAATAAGATTGGCCGCCGAATCTTCTGTCTGGAAAGCATGGTAATAATTTAAAGCTGCACTCAATACAGGTAACGCCATTCCCGCCTTTAATCCTTCTGTAACAATCGTGGCAAATCCCTGTTGTTCACTTTTTAGATTTTCAACAATCGCTGGACTCAGAAGAAGGTCCTTATCCTGTTGGTAAATCTCCACTAAATCTTCCATGAGCTCAGAGCGGATAATACACCCTTGCGTCCAGATGCGGGCAATCTCGCTCAAGTTTAACTCCCAACCTTCGCGATCTGATACTTCTCGCATCAGTGAAAAACCAATGTGGTGATTAAGGATCCGACAGGCCTGGTAAGCTTGCTTAAGATGATTAAGAAACTCTTTTTGGTCTCCCTGAAAAGGAAATGTCTGAGGTTGGTAAATCATCGAAGCCTTTATCCTCATCTCTTTGCGAGAAGAAAGTGCGCGGGCCATAACGGCTTCGGCCAATGGTCCATACGGAACCCCATATTCCAAGGCGGCATTTACCGACCAGCCACCAGTGCCCTTTTGTTCGGCCTGATCCAGAATCTTATCCAGTAAGAGCTCTTCGTTTTCTTTGAAGCGCATGATATCGGTAGTTATACCCAGAAGATAACTATTGAGTGGACCCAGCTGCCACTCCTGAAAGGAATCGGCAATCATCTCTGGATCAAGCTTCAGATATTCGCACATGAGTTGATAACATTCACTGATGAGCTGCATTTCGGCGTACTCGATACTGTTGTGGACCATCTTAATAAAATGTCCGGCACCTTCGGGACCCACATAGGTGGTGCAGGGGAGACCTCTTTTATCCTTGGCCGCAATCAGTTCAAGATACTGCTTAATAAGCTCATGCCCTTTGCGAGATCCTCCCGGCATGAGGGAGGGGCCGGTTCGGGCACCTTCTTCACCTCCGGAAATACCGGTACCTACAAACTCGATTCCTCTCTCAGCAAGCATGCGGGTTCTTCTGATCGTGTCCTTGTAAAAGGAGTTGCCGCCGTCAATGAGAACATCTTCGGCGTCTAGTAGGGGAAGGAGGGCCTCTATCTGCATGTCCACTACGGGGCCCGCCGTTATCATCATTAAAATTTTACGGGGGCGCTCGAGAGAGGAGATAAAACGGGTCAGATCATCAAAACCCTGCATATGTGCCAAGTCGGGATGTTCATCCATTATGGTCTTCGCCACATTCTCCTCAAGACCAGGTGCATGCCGGTTGTAGAGGGAGAGGCGCACGCCTTTTTCGGCAAGGTTGAGGGCGAGGCTTTTACCCATGACCCCAAGGCCCATGAGGCCAAATTCAGATAAGGTATTCATAGTTTTTAATTCCATTAAAATTTGGTGAACGAGTTCTGTGGGCGTGAGGCTGATGTTGACATGGATACCATAAGAGGGCCTTTCAAGTTCCTCCAATTGAGAATGTAAAAGGCCCGGATGCATGAAGTGGCCGCTGCGGGCCTTAAGGCGAAGCTGAATAAGAGATTTATCGCCTTCCAGAAAAATCCATCGAAGTTTTGCCAGAGGAATGGATTGCAGGGTAATTCGGTAGGTTTCTTTAAGTGCAGAGCAAGCCAGCACAGCGCCGCCCTGCTTTTCCCATTCCTGAATATTCGCAGAGAGTTTCTCTAACCAGCCTTTACGGTCAAGGTCACTAAGGGCATGGCCCTGCTGCATTTTGGTAATATGGGAAGGTGAGTGATAGTCATCGGCATCGTAAAAGGGAAGGCGAAGTGAGCGGGCCAGAAGTTGCCCGATTGTTGTCTTTCCGCTGCCTGATACTCCCATAACGATACAAATCATTTGAGCCTTCTTGCCAGAGTGGAAATTGTGCAACATCTGTCCCTGCTTATAAACTTTAATAATTCTTAAGATGAAGGAGAGAAGTACTTCCACCAAAAATTTGTTACGATTTCTTCAATGACAGGAATAAGGAGCATTCAAGATGGAACAAAACTATCAACCTCCAAAAATATGGAAGTGGGAAAAAGCAGAGGGTGGATTCTCCAATATCAATCGCCCTGTATCTGGGGCCACTCATGAAAAAGAATTACCGATTGGAAAACATCCTTTGCAGCTTTACTCTATGGCCACCCCCAATGGGGTAAAGGTCACCATCATGCTGGAGGAGCTTCTCGCTAAGGGACACACAGACGCTGAGTATGATGCCTGGTTGATCGATATTCGGGAAGGTCAGCAATTCTCTAGTGGCTTTGTTAAAATAAATCCTAATTCAAAAATTCCTGCCCTGCTTGATCGAAGTTATGGAGAGGAGACGAGGGTCTTTGAATCCGGATCGATCCTGCTTTATCTGGCCGAGAAGTTTCAAGAATTTCTTCCAAAAGATAAGTCCCAAAGAGTTGAAGCCTTAAACTGGCTATTCTGGCAAATGGGGTCAGGTCCCTTTGTAGGAGGAGGCTTTGGGCATTTTTATGCGTATGCTCCGCTTAAGATTAAGTATGCCATCGATCGCTATGCCTTAGAGACCAAACGACAGTTAGATGTATTGGATAATCGACTCTCAATTCATCAGTTTTTGGCGGGAGATGAGTATACCATAGCGGATATGGCGGTCTGGCCCTGGTATGGAGCTTTAGTGAAGGGAGAGTTGTATGAAGCGGGAGAGTTCTTACAAGTGCAAGACTATAAGCATGTTATCCGTTGGGCCGGTGAGATTGCAGGACGAGCAGCTGTTAAAAAAGGAAGCTTAGTTAATAAGGTCTGGGGAGAAGAGGCACTGCAAATGAAGGAGCGGCATTAAAAGACAATACACCCGAAGAGATAGCATTACTCGCCGGCAAGAAATTTTCCTACATAATAGGCCAGTGCCGCTGCCACTGAACCAATTGCCAGAGTCTCCAGGCCAGAGAGCCAAGGTGAGGTGCGAGTCCATTTGCTCTTGAAGGCACCCACCCCAAAGAAAGCGATACCTGTGGAAACAATGGCCATAGCAAAACGGTTTTCAATGTCAAAGAAGTAAGGGAGAAGCGGAATGAATCCAAAGAGCAGGAAGGAAGTAAAGGTCATCATGCCTGCCTTCCAGGGGCTCTGGATAATGTTGCCATGGCCATACTCTTCGGAGAGCATTATTTTCAACCATTCTTTACGGTTGGAGGTAATTCTTTTTACGATGTTCTCTAGCGCCTCTCCATCAAGTCCTTTATTGAGGAAGATCTGGCGAATCTCCTCGGTTTCTCCTTCAGGATTAATTTCTATTTGCTCCTCTTCATACTTGGCGATGAGATTTTTTTCTTCAATCTCAGCTTTGGTTCCGAGGTAGTTACTTGACGCCATGGAAAAACCATCGGCCAGAATATTAGCGATTCCGAGAATCAGTACTGTTCGGGTCTCAAGATTTGCTCCTACTACACCGGCAACGATAGCGAAGGTGGTTACCCCTCCGTCGATTCCCCCATAGACGAAGTCCCTTAGCAGGCTCTTGGGAGAGGCGTCGAGTCTCTTTTGGATGGACTCGGGATCGTGCTTATGATGAAGTGAGCGGTATCTGTCTTTCAAGACTTGTCTCCTGCAAATATCCTTTAGCTCTCTTTGATGACTGGAATCAAATGCGTTTCAGCATTGATGGAATTCGTTATGAGGCAACTCTCTTCAGCTTTCTTCAAGGCCTTAAGATATATTTCCTGATTCGAGCCAAGAGGTACAGTTAAGCTCACAAAAATATCAACTCTTGTAAAACTAAGTTTTGCTCCTTCTTTTGAAAGATAAGCATCGGCATCTACGTCGATTGCATCCCACTCAATCTTCATGCTCCTTGCAATGGCCTTAAATGTTAGGATAAAACAGGTTGAGACTGCTGCACTGAAGAATGCTTCAGGATTCCAGTAACCCTCTGGTCCGCCGAACTGCGGAGGAGGTGCCACATCCAACCCCGGAACATTATTTGCCTGAAGTTTTAGTACTTGATCAGCTGTACCTCGAGCACTGGTAGTATAGATATGAGGATAATCTGACATAAGAGACTCCTTATTTTTGTGTAGAATAATAATATTATAAAAATGTAATATGTGGTAGATTTTTTATTATCTGGATTATCAATAAAAATCCTGATGCAAGTCATGAAGCCAAAGGAGTATGGATGAAATACTTAGTTTTAACACTTCTTTTTTACAGTAGTAGCTATGCTGTCGATGATAATTTTATCAAAGACGCCAAGGAGCTTACCTCAGAACTCAAGATGTCTCTGATGAAAAACTTATCTGATAAGATGGGAAAAGATGGTGTCGCGGCAGCTGTTCCCTTCTGTCATGCCAATGTAAAATTAATAGCAAAGAAGGCAGCTAAAAATAAAGTTGAGCTTTATGAGTTTGGAAGAACTTCCCATAAGCTTCGAAATAGCAACAACAGTCCCCAACCTTGGGCCCATGATTATCTCAAGGCATTTGCTGGTAGAAAGCGGGGAGAGATCAAGAAGGATTATATCGTCCATAAACTTGAAAACGGAAAGAGAGTATTTATGGAACCACTATATGTAGAGGCCAAATGTCTTTTGTGTCATGGTGAAAATGTCAGCAGTAATGTTAAGGATAAAATCCAAGAGCTTTACCCCGATGATAAGGCTTTTGGATTTAAGCTTGATGAGTTCAGAGGTTTTATCTGGATTAAAGAAAAGACATGAGGTTAGCTCACCTCATTTACAAAATATCTTCTGCATGGATTTAAGTAGTTTCAATACATCAGGATTTTCTACGTAATAGAAGGAATAATTCTTTTCCCGGCGAAGCCCAAGTAAGCCTTCATTCTGCATCCGCTTTAAAAATTGCGAGGTTTGACTTTGTGAGAGACCGACTGCTTCATGAATATCTGTAACCTGCTTTTCCCCATCACTTAGATAGCAAAGAATTAGAAGTCGTTGGGGGTGAGAGAAGTGTTTTAGCAGTGATGCCACTTCTACACATTTTTCTTGCATTAATTTCATATCCATGGATGACCTCATATCGCCTTATATATAACACTGATGATGGAGTATATCGTAACAGCAGTAAAAACAATTCTTCTAATTAATAGAATTTTTTGATCCCCAACCTTTCTAATGATTAGTTTGAGGAGAATAAAGGCCACAAGAGAGCCTGCGGCCATGAGAGAAAGCTGGGAAAAGGTAATAAGCTCAAATGCAGTAGTTGACTGGAGAATAAAAGAGGTAAGGGAAATAATAAGAATGGTCCCTAAACTCGTCGGGAGGGCCTTGTCATAACTATTTCCGAAAAAATTGATTAATATTGGAATCAATATAACTCCACCTCCAAGTCCTGTGAGCGTCGTAAGAAGTCCTACAAAGGATCCGGCCAGAAGCGCCTTGGGAATCATCATACTCTTATTCTCTTGCGTGTTTGGTTCTTTGTTCTTTTTCCAAACACTCCGGATACTATAGATTCCAATGATACTTAAAATTCCAGCGATAAGCCCATCTGGTATCTGGGCCTTTAAGGGAAGAGAAAAGTAATTTGTTAGCACCCCGGCAAGGCCGAAAGAGATGACTATTTTCTTATTGGCACGCGAAAGCTGACCCATCAGATTTATGGCAGTTCCTAGTACCACCGCCACCAATGAAAGAACGGTGGCTTCCTTGAGAGAAGTGTTCAGGAAATTAATAAATAAGGGGATGGAAATCAGGGCCCCGCCGGCGCCGGTTAACCCCATAATAATTCCAACGATGAGGCCGATTATTATATAGATCATTTGACCCTCTTGACTAGAAATTGTATTAACTGTATTATAATTTTATAATATTGTAAAGAAGGTGTTGTATGAATCAGATTATGGGTGGAGTGATTATTGGAATCGCGGCCACGATCATGCTGCTCTTTTCGGGAAGGGTCACTGGCATCAGCGGGATTCTGGGAGGATTATTAAACCCTAAGACTCAGGATAAAAGCTGGCGTCTCTTCTTTGTTGTGGGGCTTTTATTTGGGGGAGTTACTCTCAAACTTTTAAGACCCGACTTTTTTACAGTCATTTCATCTGCTTCGCCCATGGATTATTTGATTGCAGGCTTCTTAGTTGGTTTTGGGACACTTCTCGGTAATGGTTGCACTTCGGGGCATGGAGTATGCGGTATTTCACGCTTATCTCCTCGTTCGATTTTGGCAACGGTAACTTTCATTTCTGCCGGAATTATCAGTGTTATCCTTTTTAAATTTATAAGAGGTGAGCTATGAATGGATTGGTTGCCTTAGTTTCGGGATTCCTTTTTGCCTTGGGGCTTGGTATTAGCGGAATGACACGGCCTCATATCGTACGAGGATTCCTTGATGTTTTCGGTTCATGGGATTGGAGATTGATTGGTGTCATGGGAGGTGCTATTGGCATCCACGCCATCACTTACCGTCTTATTTTAAAACGCTCCTCTCCCATACTTGGACCTAAGTTTCAGCTTCCCACCAAAAAAGATATTGATATGAGATTAATTATTGGCTCCATGCTTTTTGGATTAGGCTGGGGGTGGGCCGGAATCTGCCCTGGTCCAGGTTTGGTGTCTGTGGTTTCTGGTAATTTTTCTTTTTTATACTTTGTGGGGGCGATGCTGGTCGGGATGAAGATGTTTCAGATCTTTGAACAAAAGTTTTTAAATAAAAAAGTGAGAGGTATATATGAATGACAAAATGATATTTCACCAACTTTTTGAAAAAGAGACTTCAACCTATACCTATCTGCTGGCCGATTCTGATACTAAGGAAGCAGTTTTGATTGATCCCGTTATTGAAATGGCAGACAGAGATGTAAAGCTCGTCGCAGATTTGGGATTGAAGCTTAAATATATTCTTGATACCCATGTCCACGCTGATCACATTACGGCATCCGGAGAAATCAGAAAGCGCACTGGCGCCAAGGTGGGCCTGAGTTCTGCCTATGATATGGCCTGTCCCGATCTTCATCTGGAAGATGGACAGGAATTAAGTTTTGGAAAATATATACTCAAGGTCATTCATACGCCGGGACATACAAGCGGGTGCTTATCTTATCAGGTAGAAAATATGCTCTTCACTGGTGATGCTTTACTCGTCAGAGGTTGTGGGAGAACTGACTTTCAGGAAGGTTCCGCTGAAAAATTATTTCATAGCGTGCGAGATAAGATCTTTAATTTACCGGATGATACAATTGTCTATCCAGGCCATGATTACAAGGGTTTTACTAAGACCAGTATCGATCTCGAAAAACGTCTGAATCCAAGATTAAAGTTGGAAATGAATAAAGAACAATTCATGGAGATTATGTCCAACTTGAAACTTGCTTATCCAAAGAAGATTCAAGAAGCCGTACCAGCCAATTTGCAGGTGGTCTACCATTGAAATCGGAGTTTCTTAATAGTGGATTTGTCGATGGAATCCCGACTGTGACTCCGGAAGATCTTCATGCTAAATTGGGTCATGTGAAAATTATCGATGTTCGCGGGGCGGATGAATTTAATAATGAGCTAGGACATATTCCGAATGCAGATCTTGCAACCTTGGGCCCTCAGTTGGATAAGAAGCTAGATGGCGAAGATAAAGAAGAAGAAGTCGTTTTTGTTTGTCGCTCAGGCAAAAGGTCTGCAGAGGCGACAAAAATGGCCATGCATAAAGGCTATGTGAAAGTTTACAGTCTTCAAGGTGGCATGCTTAAATGGAATGATCTCCGTTTTCCTTTTGAGCGTGATAGGGGAGGATCTTGAGGGGACTCTTCCTTAAATAAGCACAAACTATAAGAGTCATCATCACCGTCATCCCCACATAATGAGCTGGAGCAAGTCCTCCAAAGCGAGTACTCAAATAAGAGATGAAAGGTGGAGTGAGTCCCCCAAAGAGTGCATAGGCCATATTATAAGAAAAAGATACCCCCGAGAATCTAATCACTGAGGGGTAGGATGAGACCAGAACTGCTGGCACAATTCCCACTACCCCGACACTTAAACCCGTGAGTGCATAAAGAAAAAGAAAACTTTCTCCGCCGTTTTTCAAATCAATATAAAGGGCATAGTTAGTGAGGAGTAAGATAATGGAGCCTAGAAAGAGGGCCTTTAAAAATCCCAGCTTGTCTGCAAAATAACCTCCTAAAAGACATCCAAAGACCAGACAAAGAGAAGCGATGTTATTGCCTTTAAGTGCCAGTGGAGCTGGAACTCCAAATTGATTCTGAATCAATGTAGGAGTCATGAGAATGAGCACCATGATCGCAGCAGTGAGCATCCAGGTAAGGAGCATCGAAGTTGCAACCGCTTGTTTATGATTCTTTAAGACTGTTTTAAGGGGTATGTCCTTGCTGATTTCTTTACTTTCTTTCATGGCCTCAAAGACAGGGGTTTCCTTGAGCCAGCGACGAAGCCAAACAGCAAAGATGCCAAATACTCCACCGATGATGAAGGCTATTCTCCAACCAAAACTCAAGACATCTGATTCAGACAGAAGTGTGTAGATGGCAGATCCCATGAGAGAGCCCAACAGAATTCCAAGAGTCAGACCAGAAGTGAGACTCGCACAGGCAAATCCTATGCGGGAGCTTGGTACATGCTCCGAGACAAATACCCATGCGGCAGGCACTTCTCCACCAATGGCAATTCCTTGGATGATTCTCAAAAAGAGAAGAAGGATAGGTGCAAAAAAACCAATTTGAAGATAGGTGGGAAGTAGACCTATCAGAAGAGTGGGGAGGGACATAAGGAGAACACTGAGGGTGAACATCTTTTTTCGCCCCAAGAGATCACCAAAGTGGGCCATCACTATGCCACCCACTGGCCGAGCAATATAGCCCGCGGCAAATATACCGTAAACCTGCAGTTGAGAGAGCCAGAGAGGCATATCTTCCGGAAAAAATACATGACCCAGGGTCTTTGTGAAGAAGACAAAGATCACGAAGTCATAGAATTCGAGAGCTCCGCCCAGGGCAGCAAGCCCCAGGGTTCTCATATCGGTAAAACTTAATTTATCATTGCCCATAAGAAATGGTAGAACATGTTTTTGAGTTTGAGGACACCAATAAGGATTAAAATGAGTAAAATTAAAGTTCAGTTCGTGAGATACGATATGACCAAGACCAAAAACCGCAAGCGCAAAGATATGTTGGTGGATGGAAAGAGTGAGAAATTTGTAAGAGCTCAGCTTGAGAAGATACATAAGGGCGAGCAAGTTGTTCAAATCCACGAGCTCGTCTGGGATGAAGAGCAGATTAAAGAATTCCTTCGCCTGGATGAAAGGGATACTGAAGAATATTTAACAGGCACGGTAAAATTCTTTGATACAACAAAAGGCTTCGGTTTCATTCAACCGGATGCCGATATGGATGATTTATTCTTTCACCAGTCTGCCTGTAAAGAAGGTCCACCCAGCGATAGGGAACGAGTTGAGTTTAAGGTGAGTGAAGGGCCTAAAGGATTATCTGCTATAAATGTTCGAGTTATAGAAGAGTGAATTCATACATTGGCCTAAAAAGAGCGCCCGAAACCCAGACCCCAGAAAGTATCTTCCTTCTGGAAGTACTTCCCAAACTCCGTTTGAAAATACCATTTATCTAAATGCCATCTTGAATAGAGTGAGAGGAGAAAATCCAGTTGAGGGCGAGAATCGATACTGAAAGTTTCATCTAAGGGAGCTTCTAAATTCTGGATGGTGAAAATGAAAGGTATCTTGATTCCTATACGAGATTTGGAAGAAGAGACTATCTTGGAATAACCAAGTCCCCCCTTAAATCCATAGGCCGGCACGGCTGGTTGCTTATAAGTCGGGCCTTGAGGATCATGAGAGCTCGCCCCACCTGCACCAACCAGAAGACAGCCATCCACAAAGAAGTGATGAAACTCATTTTCTAGTCCTACATCACCACCCAAGCAGTAGCCTTCATTCGTTATCAAGAGATCAAATTTATCATCATTAGTGGTACTATAGAGAAAAGCCGACCTTTGCCAACTTACATATTGAAAAGA
The DNA here is from genome assembly GCA_002381765.1 of Bacteriovoracaceae bacterium UBA4097. Lineage (GTDB taxonomy): Bacteria > Bdellovibrionota > Bacteriovoracia > Bacteriovoracales > Bacteriovoracaceae > Peredibacter. The sequence goes on from DFXX01000022.1 coordinate 18,544, forward strand.
GACGCTGTAGGATAAACGATAGATGCGATCTTTCATCCCTTTTACATAAGCATTTGTCTCATCATTTGTTTTATCTATCTTCTGTTCGCGAAATTCCAGATCCGAGAGTATCTTATAAAAGAAGGTAAAATGTTTTAGATCCGTTTCCAATCGAGTAGTAATTTTCTCTTCTTGCTTAATCAAATGAGAGTAATCCCGAAATATGTTCCAGTAGAGAATCTTTAAGGCCTTGGGATATTCATCTGGATCCAAGACTTCGCCTTTTCTCACTTTCCTGATGACTTCCTGATGCTTTTTCTTAAAACGCTCACTAATAATCCTCAAGCTCAGGCCGATACTCTGGCGGTACTGATGATTCGTTCTCAATGAGTAAGAGATTTTGATCATTTCAGAATAGCTCCACCTCTTTTTAGCAGACTGGAGATAGATCCTAGTTACTTCTTTATAGTTCTTAAGCTTGAAGGCTTGTTCAATTTTGCTCGCATGAGCCGCGGATGAAAGGGTCAAAATAAGCAGTATTATCTTAATCAAGGGCAATCTTAAGGTTATATTTGGCCGGTCCAGAAGCCGATAGGAGGGGTATAATCACCAAAATAAATTTTGTTTTCATGGTTTTTTTCCCAATGTTATCTTCTATTTGAACAAGGATTAAGTGAAGTTATCAAGCTATTTCTGCCCCATTTAAATAAAATCAGTAAATTTTTATTCGATTAAATAATATCAGCTTCTGTCCCGATGAACATTCATAGGGGAATAAATTTTGAAGCAAATACTACTTTTCACACTCCTTTCTATCTCTCTTGCCCATGCTGGCCCTAAAAACAGGGCCTGGAAGCTGCATAACCGGATTGCTGGAGTTCCTCCTGAGTCTTCCGTGCAGATACAAATGCAGAATCTCATTGCAGCAGGAAAGACCGAAGAAGCGGCGGCGATAGCAACTAAAAATCCGTACTTCTATAACTTAGTTTTAAAGAATTGGGTTAAACCTTGGAGTAACAGGGATAATACCTCTCGAGTCCCCCTGAATGATTATGTGACGACAGTACTGGGAATCATTAGGGATGAGGCCCCTTTCCGTGAAGTTCTTTATGGAGATGTTGTTTATACTTTAAAAGATATGAACGCTCCTAACTATAGCGTAGATGATAATAAGCACTACGATGAAGCTGAACAGAATTTTGTCGATGTGGCGAGAGTGATGGTGAAACAGCGCCAATCTCAGATTAGTGAGATGGCGGCCCCAGCAGGAGTCATCACTTCCCGGGCGGCGGGAGAAGAATTCTATTCGGCTGGAACCAACAGAAGAGTAAATCGGTTCACTTTTGTCAATTATCTCTGTCGAGACTATGAAGAACTCCATGATACGACCCTTCCTGACTTTCGCGTAAGAAGAGACGTAGAAAGAGATCCAGGTGGTGATAGCAGACAATACTTAAACAACTGTGTGGGTTGCCATGCGGGCCAGGATGCTCTGGCCGGAGCCTTTGCTCACTACGACTTCGTCTCTAATGGAGATGTGAACCGTCTCGTTTACGATCCAAGTAAAGTGGCCCCTAAGATGAATCAAAATGTGTATTTCAAAGATGGGTTTATAACCAAGACTGATGAATGGATCAACCTCTGGGCCCTGGGTCGAAATGCAAATCTAGGATGGAGGGGAGCTCAAGAAGGAAGAGGGGTAGCGAGCTTAGGAAGAATGTTGTCTCAATCTGAAGCATTCTCTCGATGTATGGCAAGCAAGGTCTTTAAGCTTGTTTGCTTGAAGGATGCCTCTAATCCAATAGAAAAAGAATATGTTGCTGAAGCGGCAGCAGATTTTGAACTGCAAAATTATAATCTGAAAAAGATGATCGTTAAAACTTCAGCATGGTGTGTGGATCATGAAGCTGAGTAAGAGTATTCATAAGTTAACTTCGTTATCTACATTGTTAGTGATGCTGGTTTTCTTATCAAGTTGTCAGAGTGAATATGTTCCTCCTCGTATTGAGTTGCCTCAAGAGGAGCCAGAAGATATTCCAACTCCTCAACCTGAACCGGCACCAACTCCATCACCAATGCCGAAACCGATTCCGATACCAAATCCAACTCCGGTTCCAAGACCGACTCCGGTGCCGATGCCAACTCCGGTGCCGACGCCAACTCCGATGCCGACGCCAACTCCGGTGCCGATGCCGACTCCGGTGCCGACACCTATGCCTGCACCAGTAGCAAATGCACAATTTACTAATACTGGCATTTATATACCTGCACCATTGGTGAATCCAGGAGCTTCCGTCTTAGTCAAAAACAGTTTGAAAGCCGATGATAATGCCATTGTTGATGTGGTCTATGAAATTAAGCAAGTCGTTGCAAACAATCAGCTAGCTGACAAAGCAGTTGCAGTTCAAACTCTTAAGAGCGAACAATTTATTAAGGGAGTATCGAAGGGATACAACATAACTTTTCATTTACCTGCTAATGCGAGTCCCGGAAAATATGCCTTGGTATTTAATATTCTCAATAGTCAAAAAGAATCGATATATTCTTATTCGGCCATTCAATCAATCAATAGTATTACGGTTGAAGGTGCCCCGGTAGTTGCACCTGCACCTGCTCCGGCACCTGCACCTGCGCCAGCACCTGCTCCAGCACCTGCTCCGGCGCCTGCACCTGCTCCGGCGCCAGCACCTG
>DFXX01000060.1 GCA_002381765.1 Bacteriovoracaceae bacterium UBA4097
AGCCAGCCATGGGCCTCATTGGTGCGCTTAAAATTTAGGGCGGCCACGGTATTAGCGAAGACAAAAAACTGATGATCTTTACCGCGAGAATCCCCTAGTCTTTCATTTAGGAGTTGGAACTCTTTATCAAGCATCTTATCCAGGCGTGACTCACACACATAGCGCCCTGAGTTTTCTTTTCCATAGATATGATCTGAGAAAGTCATATCATAGGCGGAGATGGTTTTTGCTATGGATCCACTGGCGCCACCGGCCTGAAAAAAGTGTCTGGCCACTTCCTGGCCCGCCCCGATTTCAGCGAAAGTGCCATAAAAGCGCTTACCTAGATTGATTTTTAGGGCCTTCTGCCTGAGGGAAAGTGTGCCTTCCATAAAGATATCCATCCTTAAGAACCTGATTTTGCTATAAGTGTAGACGATTCTCCCCTTTTTGAGGAGAAAAAAGACTGAGTTGGGCCTGATCTGGGGCATAATGAAGAGGAGAGATTAGTCGATAAGGAACTAAGGAGATCCCCATGGAACACTTTATTCTACCCAGCGTCCTCTTCATTGCCACTATTGCCCTGTTTGCTCTTAAGGCCAGAGAGACAAAGCTCCAGCCTGTAAGAATCAAAAAAAACAATCGTCATTGAGCTAAATATTTAGAAACCACCTCAAAGGTATCTCTAGATGGATTTGCGTCCATAATGCCTTTGAGGGCCTTTTTCATCTCGCCTTGTCTCACATCATCGAGCTTATTAATCATAGAAAAAGAAGTCGCGGCCCTTGAGGCCACCTGAGGATTATATTTATCAATTTTCTTAATTCTCTCAGCGAGGAAGCGGTATCCTGAGCCATCTTTAGCGTGGAATGCTGATAGATTATTTTTAGAAAATTGCAGATAAAGGGCCCTCAGATGATTGGGAATATCCTTATCAAAGAGTGGATCATTCTCTAGCTTCTCAAGACGAGCAACAGCATTCTTAGCAGGTGAATTTGCGGCAAGAGCACCAAACCACTTAAGCATAACCAGAGAATCCTTGCGCCACTTTGAATAAAAACTCTTCACAGCGGGATGATCAAGATCGGCCCCACTTGCCACATATTGCACGAGCCCCTGAATCTCCTCAGTCATATTTGAGGCATCAGCATAGTGCTTTTCTAGAACCATCATGCCCTCTTGGGAGCCGGAGGCCACAAGATAAGAAAGACATTGATTCTTCAGAGCTCTCTGTCCAAAAGCCTCTGGAGTGAGCTCAAATTTAGACTGAGTCGATAGTTCTGTATGGGTCTTAAGAAACCAATCTTTAAATTCAGCACCAATCTTATGCTTTAAGTGGGTGTGAACCTTGTGAATGGCATCAAAATCAGGCTTCTCCATTTCCTGAGACAATCCGTTTTCAGTCGGAAGATCAAGAAGGTAAGACTTAAAGGAGAGATCAATTTTCTCTTCCTCTAAAAGCTTAGTAAGGGCATCCTTGAAGTCTTCACGAAGACCTTCCTTAAGTTCTCCCGTGGCCTTGAAGTTAGCGAATTCTTCTTTATAGATGGTATCGTAAACTTTTTGAGTGGCCTCATAGCGGCAGTAAGGATCTTCATCAAAGGCCATAAGTTGAAGAAGCTCAGAGAAATCATACTTATAATCAACATGCACCGGAGCTGAGAAGCCGCGGTTAAGAGAAAGAATTGGCTTCTCCTTCATCTTGAATCTAAAAGTTTCATTCATTTTGGTTAGCTCAAGCATCACTTCCCGCTGAGACTTACCTTCCAGAAAACCTATTTTAAATGGCATCTGGAGAACATTTTCATCAGGGACTTTCCAAGCAGTTAATGGATAGTTTTGAGAGATATTCACAACCAACTCTTCTCCTTCCATGCGGGCATCTACTTTAATAGTGGGAGTACCGGCCCTGGAATACCAGTTCTTAAACTGAGTAAGATCTTTCCCCGAAGCAACTTCCATGGCATAGATGAAGTCTTCAGTGGTTACGGCCTTTCCGTCATTGAGTTCAAAATATTTATCCATACCCTTACGGAACTTTTCTTTTCCTATAAGAGTTTCGATCATGCGGATGACTTCCGCTCCTTTCTCATAAATGGTCTGGGTGTAGAAGTTATTTATCTCAACAAACTTAGAAGGCCTGATAGGATGGGCCAAGGGACCTGCGTCTTCATTAAACTGATTATTCTTAAGTCCTCTTACATCTTCCAGGCGCTTGACGGCTCGGGAGAGCATGTCGGCCGAAAATTCCTGATCTCGGTAAACAGTCAGCCCTTCTTTTAGAGTAAGTTGAAACCAGTCGCGGCAAGTAACTCTGTTTCCAGTCCAGTTATGGAAGTACTCATGCCCTATGACTCCTTCAATATTCTGAAAGTCAGCATCGCTCGCACTGGCCTCATCGGCCAGGGTATAAGCGGAGTTAAAGATATTGAGACCCTTATTTTCCATGGCCCCCATATTGAATGAATCTACTGCCACGATCATATAAACATCAAGATCATACTCTAATCCAAAGGTCTCCTCATCCCACTTCATGGCCTTCTTTAAAGAAAGCAGAGCATGGGGAGTTTTATGGAGATTACCTTTATCAACATAGATCTCGAGAGCAACTTTTCTGCCACTCATGGTGGTGAAGGTATCATGGGCCACATCAAAATCCCCGGCGACCATAGCAAACAGATAGCTGGGTTTTCTGAAAGGATCTTCCCATTCTATCCAGTGTCTGCCCTCAGGAAGATCACCTTCACCAATCTTATTTCCATTGGATAAGAGAAATGGATATTTCTTCTTATCGCCAATCATCTTGGTTTTATACTTTGCCATCACATCTGGGCGATCGATAAAGTAAGTAATCTTTCTAAATCCTTCTGGCTCACACTGAGTACAGAACTGAGAGCCTGACTGATAGAATCCTTCCAGGGCCTTGTTAGCGGCGGGATCGATTTCCACCGTTGTCTCAAGCATAAATTCATCTTGAGAAAGGTTGAGAATCACTAATTTGTCAGAAGAAACTTGATAGGCTTCACTAAGAAGAGTTTTATCATCAAGCTTAATATCTAAAAGCTGCATGTTCTCACCACTGAGCTCAAGATTGATTCTTTCTCCCTTAAGTTCAGGACGTTTCATGACTTTCAAAGTGGATGTCACTTTAGTTTTAGACTCATGAATATCGACCACCAATTGAATTTGGTCGATGGTAAAAGGTGAAGGTTTATAGTCTTTAAGATAAATAGTCTTCGGTTCCATTACTCTCCTTCTATCGTAATCTCATAGCCACTATGAGAACGAACATTTAATACGCCGGATTCAAAGATCAAGTACTGTCCCTTGATACCAATCAGACGACTCTTTATTTCCGGTACCTTTTCCAAATTAAATGAGCTCACTTTCTCCGGATAACGATCAACTGGATACTGAAAATTCCACACCGGCTCATTGAGTATTGTGTGCTCATATTGAGAAAGGGGCCCTTCTAATTCTTTTAGCAGTCTCGTTTTTTCTTCTTCAAGATTTATCGCCTCTGGTTCACCCTTAAGCATCTTGCGCCAGTCTGTTTTATCAGAGATGAGTTTCTTAAACAGAACTTCTATCTGGCCTGAAAGCAGACGATTCTTAACTTCCAGAATGGGTAAAGCCGAACTCGCACCTTGATCCATCCAACGAGTGGGAATCTGAGTGCGTCGGGTAATGCCCACCTTAAGACCAGAAGAGTTGGCCAGATAAATTACATGAGGTTTAAGGCAATTCTCCTCACCCCAGGCAGGCTCTCTGCAAGTACCCTTATCATAATGGCAAGTCTCTGGCCTTAAAATGCACAGGTCGCATTCGGCGAGCTTAATGGTGCAGGGAAAACAAAACCCTTGAGAGTACGATTTTTTGGTTTTTTTTCCACAGTTAATGCAAAAAATTTTACCTGAGTAAGTTAGTGTTAATCCACGCCCAATCAGTGGCCCAAGATCTACGCTTTCATTGTTAAGCAATAAACCATAACTTACGGGATTCCCAGAAAGGGTGTGCATTTTAGACAGAATTCCTGAAGCTTTCATGCTCCGGATTATCCAATAAAATGCTGCATCTGTCTTAGAAAATTATTCCGCGATTGCTAAATGGGGCGAGCGCCCAAATAATAATGAAGATAGTCATAAACCAAAAAGGAAGGTTAAAAATGAGAAATTGGATTTCATCCATAAAGGCAATGGCAGTATGTTGCGCCATGATTCTTGCAACTAGTTGTGGACAACAGGCCGGTGGTTTACCAGAAATTAATGGTGTAAAAGGACCTCTTCTAAACGTTGTTGATGGTCAAGTAATGCTTACCTTTAAGTTCCTCAACCTCACGGCCGATGCAGGACTTAAAGCACCGATTCCAGAAACTAGAAACTCTTATATGGAATTTGCTCCAAATATCGAAGATGGCGGAATGCTCTTCGTTCTTTATCTTGATCCAGAAGATCTGCAAAACGTAGATATCGGTATCGGCGATGGAAACACTCTTCCAGACGGCCGTCCGGTTCCAGGAGTTCCAGGTGGAAGACTTCAAGACTCTCTAAGAATTGATACTCCATGGAATAATATTTCTTTCTACTATCACCAGAAGCGTTTCGGAATCTGGATGCCATTTGGATTTGAAACTGCTGGCATGTCTGGCTATTGGAACATGACTTACAACAATAAGAATGTTGGATTCCTGGGTCTAGTAGGAAGCGATGAAGTTCGTAACTACAAGGCCGGTGGTATCGTATTCCTTAATCTAGACGCTCTTAAAGATCAGAAGCTTCAGAGTCTGATTAAGCGTAGTAAGAGAAATCCTCACCGTATTTACTAAATCAGCTACTTAGGCCCCCTTTTGGGGGCCTTTTTCTGTAAAATTTTCTCTCCCCCCCTCTTTTCTTACTTTGCCGCCAACTCCCCGAATAAAATCGACAAATGAAATTGAATCTTCTGAGCGCCCTCTCTCTAGTGCTCACTTTAACCATCGCTTCTTGCGGAAAGAAGACCGAGGATAAAAAGCTCAAGAGCTTTAGCGAAAGCTATCGACCTAGTGTTGAGGAAGTTTATTTCAATGCTCTCAAGGCATTAAAAAAATCCGTTTATGAGAATGACATTGCCCTCCTTAAGAAAGTCCTGGAGAGAAATCCAAATCTTGACCTCGATCGAATTGGAGATGATGGAGAAACTCTCCTGACTGCTGCTATTCAAAAAAATCATTTTGAAATTCGAGACTATCTCATAGAGCGAGGAGCGAGCTTAGACAAGGCCAATATCAATAAAGAGACCCCTCTGATTGTGGCCACAACTCATAACCGCATGGAATCGGCCATGCTGCTTTTAAGAAGTCATGTTGAAATCAATCGTAAAAATAATCAAGGAAACACCGCCCTTCACATAGCTCTGAAAAATAAAAATGAGGATCTGGCGCTACTTCTTATTCGAGAAGGAGCAAATATTGAAATCACCGATAAAAATGACCAGAATGCTTATAAACTTGCGCAAAAGCATGAGAACCACAGAGTCCTGGAACTAATAAAAGTCATATTACACGGTCTCTACGGAGCATTGGAGTTAACTGATTTCAAAAGAGTATTGATTGAAGGAAGTGAGGAAGATCTAAGACTGGTTTTAGAGAAGCATCCAAAGCTCGCCACCGATTACGAATCCCTTAATCCCCTGGTTCTGGCGCAGGAGCAGAAAAATGAAATGACTTCATGGGAGATGATAAAAATTCTTCTTTCAAAAAATGCCAATATCAATGGGCCCAAAAATGCAGAGCTCACTCCACTCATTAAGGCCATTCAACTGCAGCATACACTGGTAGCAAGTTACCTCATTGATCAGAATGCTGATGTAAACATATTGGATAGTGAAGGCAAGAGTGCTCTTATTTACGCCATTGAGCTCAATAACAATGAGCTCGTAAAGCAGCTTATGCAGTACGGAGCAAAAAGAAATTATTCCATCACCCTCAAGAATGGGAAAAGCCAGAGCTTTAGTGCCTGCTCACTGGCAAAAAAGCTCATGCAGGATCATATGAGAAATTCTTTAAGATGCACTTTTCGCGACTGGTTTTTCTAATCTAAAAAGCGGTATCAGAAGAAGCAGTCCTGGCAGGGCCACAACCGTACACACCACAAAGAACATCTCCCAACCTAAGACCTTTGACATCCAGCCCGTAGGACTTGCAAGAATCACACGAGGGATACCCATCAGGGCCGTGAGAAGAGCGTATTGAGTGGCAGTAAACTGGCGATTGGTTAGTGAGGCCATGTAGGCCGCATAGGCAGCAGTTCCCATCCCTGAAGCAAGATTCTCAAAAGCAATGATTGCCGCCAGTGAGGGGATGGCCTTTTCCATAGATGGTAGGAAAGCAAAACCCAGGGTAGATACTGCCTGAAGGATTCCAAAGGTCACCATGGACCATTTAATGCTGTAGCGGAGCATGAGAGCTCCACCCAATAGGCCCCCAGCAATAGTGGCAATCATCCCGAAGGTCTTGGCAACGGTCGCAATATCTGTTTTAGAATACCCAATATCCAGAATAAACGGTGTGGTCATATTCGAGGCCATGCTATCTCCTACTTTATAAAGCAGAATGAATAGCAGCATTAACCAAGCACCTTTACGGTTAAAAAAATCCATTAAAGGGCCAAGCACAGCAACTTTAAGATTGGCCGGAATTTCGATATGGTGAATTTCCTTGGGTGCAATGAAGGTGAAAGCGATGGATGGAAGCATAAGAAGGGCCATCCACTGATAGACACTGGACCAAGGAATTTGATCAGCGAGATACAGAGCAAACGCACCAGAAACCAGCATGGCAAGTCTGTATCCATTCACATAAAGAGATGAACCCAGGCCCAATTCCTCATCGGGCAAGATTTCTCTGCGATACGCATCCAGCACCACGTCTTGGGAGGCAGAGAAAAAAGCAATGATAAAAGCAAAGATCGCCACAAGGGTTAGATCATGCTGAGGATTCAGAAGTGAGAGTCCCCAGATCGAGACGGCCAGGAGGGCCTGAAAGACCACCATCCAGCCGCGTCTTCTTCCTAAGAATGGAAGTTGGTAGCGATCAAGGAGTGGGGCCCAGAGAAACTTCAGAGTATAGGGAATTCCCACTAAAGAGAAAAAGCCAATGGCGGTGAGATCCACACCATCATTTTTCATCCAGGCCTGAAGGGTCGAGCCGATCAAAAGCAGTGGGAGGCCCGCTGAATACCCAGTGAGAAGCATGATGAACATGCGGTAGCTAAAAAACTTTTTAAAGGTACTCATAGGTAAGTAGGCTCATGATAGTGGAAGGCATTTTTTCCAACCAAACTATCGACCTTCTTCTTTTTTACAGAACCTTTTTTGAACACAATGTTTTTAACCGATTCACCTAAGGCCCGGGCCAGGGCCGGTGGGACAGCATTTCCAATTTGTCTAAAGACAGCTGTTTGTGAGCCATGAAAAATAAAGTCATTGGGAAAACTCTGACAGGCAGCGGCCTCTCGCGGAGTTAAGTATCTTGGCTCAATGGGGTGATAGTAGCTGGTTCTGGCAGTGAGAATAGTTGGAGACGGCTCCTTTAAGGGAAGCCTCTGCAAGCGAGTCTGACGGAAGCGCTTTTCTCTCAGCTTACTCCAATCGACTCCATACCAAAGCTTCTTAGGAAGAAGCTCTTTCTCATCGCCCTCATATCGAATGCCTCGGCCGGCAGGAATGTGCTTCAGACGCTCACGATCTTCAAGCTTCTTCACCTGGGCCATAGCAATATCATGATTATAAATTTTGCCATCACGGGCCTTAAGATTCTTAAAAACATCTTCCACGGTCTTAAGTCCCTTCTTAGCACGCGCCCCATGGGTCACCACGGGAAAGAGACACTCTCCATCCATAACACCCATGATGATGGCCCTTCTGCGTCTTTCAGGAGCACCAAACTCTTCAGCCGAGAGGATGCGAGCATCCATATTGTAGCCAAGCTTTTCAAAGTAGCGGAAAATCTGCTGAAGGATGACCTGGTTTTTCTTAGCAACTAGACCTGTCACGTTCTCAAAAAGAATAACTTTAGGACGGGTTAATTTAACGATTCTCACAAATTCTTTGAAGAGCTGATTACGCTCATCCTCTACCTGACCTCGACCAACTGTAGAGAAGCCCTGGCAAGGAGGGCCACCAACAACCATATCCACTTTCTGATCACCAATAAGCTCTTTGAGCTTCTTCTCGGAGAGCTTCTTAATGTCTCCGCAATAGACATTGGCGTGGTGATGATTAGCAGCAAAACTCGCTATGGCCTCTTTACTGGCATCAACGCCTAGCAAGCATTTATGCCCTGCCATCTCTAAACCGTGGGAGAGGCCGCCGCAACCACTAAATAGGTCGATAAAATTATAAGTTCTTGAATGTGTTTTCATACTCAGAGTGTAAATTTTTGACTCAAGGGTGTCTATGAAAAATATGAAACCTCTGGTTGCTAAATCATGCAGATGTTTGGCATGTAAAACATTAAAAACATTAGATTTTTCCTCTCAATTTCTCGTGCAATTTGTGATAAAATATGGGACGAAATTATAAAATTACTGAGTTCCACTAAACAAAAGGTTTGAACATGAAAAGACGCGAATTTCTCAAAAGCACTCTTCTTTTTGCAGCAGTTTCAACTGTAATGGGTAAGGCAGCTGGACTTATGAACGTTGCTCACGCTGTAACTTGGGCCGCTGTAGGTAAACTTGGTTATAAAGAAGTTTCTCCTCAGAAAGATAAGGGCAAGGAATGTGTTACTTGTAAGCACTTTACTGCTGGTGGTGAGCCAAAAGCTGGTAAGTGTACACTTCCTGCAATGCTTGCAGCAATGAAGAGTAAAGAAGTATTCGTTAAAGAAGGCGCTTACTGTAATATGTGGGCAAAAAAAGCTTAATAATTTCAAGTACCTCAAAGGCCCTTCTCTGAAGGGCCTTTTTTTTTGCCTGCTTTCTCCTGTTCCATTTTCGCATGTCAGGAAATTTTAGTTTTCAATCTTAAGACGTTCTGAAATAAAGGGCGGATCAAATCGCATGTCCAGAGGAGAAGACGGATGAGATTGGCCCTATTGTTGTTTATTGCTCTTACAGTTCAGCCCAAGGCCTTCGCTGGAATAGACGTTATTTACGGAAAAGATAATCGTAAGGATGTTTACGAAGTCCAAAATACTCTTTTCTTGGAACTCGCAAAATCTACAGCAGGAATGATTCCTCTTAATCAACTTAAGCTCGCAACAAATGAAGTTCATCTAGAAGTGAATCATGCTCCATCTTTGAAAGAGGGACAGAATGTTTGCGCGACTGAAGCCTTTGCTTCCCAACCAATTGCTCCTAGCTGCTCAGGCTTTCTGGTTGGTCCAGATACTTTAATTACTGCCGGTCACTGCTACAAATCATTTTCTACTCCTGAAAATGTTTGTAAGGATTTTCTCTGGGTATTTGGTTATGAGATGAAATCAGCTAATCACAATCCAACCAAAGGTATTAACTACGATGATATATACCTTTGTAAGCAAGTGATTGCGGCGGAACTTGATAATAATTATGACTTTGCCATCATCAAACTTGATCGCAAAGTTATCGGCAGAAAACCATTAAAGTTCAGAAGCTCTGGAAAAATCAGTGATGATACTCCACTTGTTGTAATTGGCCATCCATCAGGTCTTCCTACAAAGATCTCTGATGGAGGTCGAGTAACTAAGAATAGTGAATTCACCCGCTTCTCGACCACCCTAGATACCTTCCACGGGAATTCTGGTTCTGCTGTCTTTGACGCTCGCACAGGAACCATTGAAGGAATACTTATTCAAGGCAAGAATGACTACCGCCCAAGTTTAAAGAACAATCCCAATAGCTGCTTAGTAGTGAACATCTGCGATGAAGAAGCTAAGAACTGTTCAGCAGGCGAAGACTTCGGTTTGGTTAAAAATGGTGAAGTGGTTCTAAGAATCAATGCCTTTCAAAAACAATTAAACGAAGCACTTAAGAACTAAGACTACATCATCCACAGACAGCTCCACCAATAGATCTTTTTGGCGTGAAGTCTCTCCTCTCATAAGATGAACCTTCTTTTTCGGCACTCCTAGTAACTTAGCTATAAAAGCAATAACTGCAGCATTGGCCTCTCCATCTCTTGGAGGGGCCTTTATTTTTATTTTAAGTCTCTCATTAAAGATACCCGAGACTCCATCTACAGAGGCACCCGGCTGGATATAGGTATAAACCAGAGTGCCTTCTGCGTGAGGTCTTAGCCATTCCATGACTCTAGACCCCCCTGGATGTTATTCATTCTTTTCATGAGCAAAAAGTAAGTAGATGGCCGGGACTACTAAGAGAGTTAGAACGGTAGAAACCATGGCCCCCCCAATAATAGCTACTGCCATAGGCTTAAGAGATTCAGAACCAGGCCCCAATGAAAAGGCCAGAGGTACTGCTCCTGCCACGGTTGCAAAGGTCGTCATGAGAATAGGACGCAGACGCTTCGGACATGCATCCTTGAGTGCATCTATGACTGAAAGACCTTCATTTCTTCTCTGGTTAGTGAAGTCCACTAAAAGAATTGAGTTCTTCTTCACAATACCCATTAAAAGAATAAGACCAATCATAGAGTAGATATTTAAAGACTGATCCATGAAATAGAGACCCATAAAGGCCCCTGAGAAACTGAAAGGAAGGGCCATAAGGACTGTCACTGGATCAATAAAGCTATTGAACTGAGTTCCCAGCACCATGTAAGCAATAAGGATACCAAGTCCCAGCGCAAAAATAAGACTGGAGAAAGCTTCATAATAGGTTTCAGATGATCCAGACTCAATCAGGTTATAGCCTTGGGGAAGATGCTTTCTCACAATACTTCTCATTTGATCAAGAGACTCTCCCTGAGATTTACCAGGAGCGATACCCGCAAAGACGGTAACTGCTCTTTGTCTACTCAATCGGTTAATAGACTGCACTCCAGGAAGCTCTTTAACCACCACAACTTCTAAAAGCGGTACCAACTCTCCACGCGTATTTCTGACGAAGATTTTTTTCAAGTCATTCAGTTTATTTTTTGAAGCATCGGCCATTTTTATTCTGATATCATTTCGATGTCCGTCTTTTGAATACTTTCCTACGACAACCCCACCGATAAGTGCATTAATCGTAGTCCCAATTTCTTGAACACTGACGCCATGGCGCTTTGCCTGATCTCGATTAGGAAAAATCTGAATCTCCTTAACCGATTCCTTATAATCTGTATCGATATCAACAAAGACTCCTGATTCATTCATCTCATTCATGATCTTTTTTGAAGTCGCAATAAGTGTCTGCCAGTTACCACCTGTAAGCGTGAATTCGATGGGGAAACCACGTCCTGAGGCGGTAAAGCCCCCTTGAGAGGTATCCTGAACGATAACCTTTCCGCCAGGGATTTTATTTAAGTCTTTACGATAGATATTAATCAATTCTTGCTGAGTGAGGGATCTCCCCTTTTCTTTATCCATGGGTCTTTCAGGTATACTATGCAATGTCATGAAGAGGTTGGCCGTGTTGGCCTCAGCTCCTGAACCAAATCCCCCTACTGCTACAAAATACCGTTTAATCTCGGCCCTGCTTAAGAAGTACTCTTCAACCTTCTTTGACATTTTATCGGTGTATTCCAGAGATGATCCATCGGGAGTCTTAATTCTCACCATGAAGGAAGAAATATCCTGAGCTGGTACAAACTCTTTAGGAATAAGCTTTACAAGATAAAAGGTTGCGCCAAAAAAGATAAAGGAAGTTGAAAGCAGTATCAGCTTATGAGAAAGGGCCCAATTAAGGGAGCTTGAATAAAATTCTACTAATCGATCAAAAAGATCATCGACGAATTTTCCGAGTTTCGTTTGGCGACCACTCTCTTCCATGAACTTACTGGTTCGCATAGGAGTCAAGGTAATCGCCTCGATATAGGATAATCCAACAGCAACTGAAATCGTGATACCAAACTGGAAGAAGTATTTACCAATAATACCATCCATCATGGCCACCGGAATAAAGATCGCCATAATAGCGACAGTGGCGGCCAGGGCGGCAAAGGAGATTTCATTGGCCCCATCCCGGGAGGCATTGACTTTATCTTTACCCTCTTCATGGTGACGATAGATATTCTCAAGCACCATGATGGCATCATCAACGACGATACCAATTGAAAGCGATAGACCCAGTAGGGTAAAGGTATTTAACGTGAACCCCATATAGTTGATGATGATGAAGGCACCTAAAATCGAGGTTGGAATGGCGAGGACGACGTTGATCGTGGCAGCAAATGATCCTAAAAAGAGCCAACAAACAACAGCTGTAAGAACAGCTGAAAGAATCATGGTGAAAGTTAATTCATGAATCGATTCTTCAATGAACTTTGTCGTATCGTAGTTGACATCGATTTCCATACCCTTTGGAAGATTGGCCTTCAAAATCTCCATCCTGGCCTTCACTCCTTCAGCAACTTCCAGAGTATTTGAACCACGCTGTTTTCTTACACCAAGACCCAAAGCATTCTTTCCGTTTGACCGGGAGATCCTGCGTACATCAGCAATCCCCTCCTCAACTCTTACAACTTCTTCAAGAAATATAGGTTTATAGTTGGGAGCACCACCTCTACGTATGATAGGTAGTTTTTCAAACTCCTGAACTGAAGTAGCTTCGCCCAACGTTCTCACATTTCTTTCAATCGTCGGATCTTCAATGAAGCCAGAGGGAGATTCTTTGTGTTCGGCCTGTATGGCACCAATGACATCATTGATAGTAAGCTGAAATTTATTAAGTTTATCATTATAGGCCCAGACTCTTAAATTGGGATCAATGTATCCAGCTAGAAAAACATCTGCGACACCAGATACTGTCTGAAACTGATCTTTAAGATTGTCACGAACATAGGCCATTAATTCTTTCGGACTTAAGTCGGGCGCTGTTACAGCAAGGAACATGATAGGTCTATCATCAGGATTAACTTTCCTGATAATCGCCGGGTCTACATTATTTGGTAAATTTCTTTGTGCCTGATTGATGGCCGATTCAATTTCGGAAACTGCAACATCGATATTTTTATCTAGCCCAAATTCCACCGATACATTCGCCGATCCTAAGCGCGCAGTAGAAGTTATCTTCTTCACACCTTCAACTGAGAGAACTGCCGATTCAATGGGATCAATAACATCCAACTCCATTACCTCAGGAGCTGCTCCCTCATAGGTAATCGAGACGTTTACCACCGGAAAATCCACATCCGGCATTTGGGAGACACCCATGCGTTTCATAGAGATATAACCAAAGATGATCAAGGCGGCCATGAGCATCCAGGCAAAGACGGGTTTACGAATTGATATATCTGATAAACTCATGGGAGGACTCCTATGGAGGCTTCAATATTTTTATAAGTCATATGAGCAAGGGTAAGAAGATTATTATAAGAACGTTTAGTCTCTATAAAAAGATTGAGGGTCTGAAGAACTTCTAAGTTGGTTACCTGCCCAAAGCGATAATCTTTTAAATTCAGCTGATAGGCCTCTTCTGCTTTTTTTAAAGCACTGCTCATGGTTTCTAACTGAGACTGCATCTGATGATAATTCTGGTAGAGAATCACCAGGTCTCTCTTAGCTGCTCTAACCGTTTCGTCAGCATTGAGCTCTGCTACTCGTTTAACTTCAACGGATTCTTTTACCTGAGCGGCCACTGCCCCTCCTTGAAAGATTGGCACCGAAACTTGCACGGCAACATCCCATTCTGAAGTTTGAAGAACACCTGTTCTATCTAGATAATAGTTACTCACAAGATCCACTGAAGGATAGTGACCACCTTTAGAGACGGAAATCTGCTTTTCGGCTACCTTGACTTCCTGAAGGCGGGCCTTAATATCAGGCCTCATTTTTAGTTTTTCTAGATAACTGCTCAAGGTATCAAGCTTTCTTGGAAGAAGAGATATGGGAGTAAGATCAGATGATTTCATTTGAGTCAAGAACTCAAACTGCTCTTCCGCTTCCTTGAGATTCATTTCACCCTGACGGTACTGAGCTTCGGCTGTTAGCTGCTGAGTTTCGGCCTGAATCAATTCTCCTCTTCGAGAGCGACCCACATTGGCAAGGGATCTAATTTCTTTCACTCGTTGTTGACTAAACTTCAACAGTTCGGAGAGATTTTTAAGATCCACCTTGGCCAGATGTAGATTATAGTAAGCGTTGATCACTAGTTGATAGAGATTGATGGTGGTGGCATCTTTTTGGAAGCGGGAAAGTAGAATCTCCTCATCTCTCATCTGAAAGCCTGAAAGAGATCCTCCTCTTAAGAGGGGCTGCTGAAGTCTAAGAGCAGCAGAATACTGACGAGTTAGAACGAAGGCCCGGTTAACTCCGGACATCTGGGGCTCATCAATCCTGGTCTCATTTCCCACTCCAGATACGGTGGGTAAAAAGGCGGCCCTGGCCTGATTCTTTCTGGCCACNNNAAACCTCATTTACTAAAGTCATCAGTTTATCAAGGACGGCCAGACCATTTTCAAGCTGCTTAAGTTCAGTTGAGGATAATTCATTCAAAGAATTCTCTAACCGTTCTTCTACTTGTCCCAATACGATGCCTAGTGTTTTATTACCTTTACTCGTTAAGTTTAGGTTAAGACAGCGACCGTCTTTACCTGGAGATCTTTTAATTAAATCTTTGCTGACTAAACCGTTAACCATCTTTGAGACAGCAGCTAATGAGACTTGAAATGTTTCGGCCATTTGAGTTTGGCCTTGACCTTCTTTCACTAAGAGTAGCACTCTTAAATGATGAATCGTGATGCTACCATCGAGGGAATTCGTCGATAATCGACGAATAGTCCGTATGGAGACTGGGATGATCCTAAGGATCTCTTTAGCGAGCATGGGCCTCAATTGTTGATTGTTAACCAAGTTAAGTATATGAAGGAGATTTGATCATGTCTACAGTAGTCTAGTGCGAATATTTAAGATTAAAACCTAGGAAATAGCCACTTTCCAGATTTAGTAAAAACTTTTTGGATTCATTGAAATTCTCGGCTTCGTATAGTTGACGATCAAAAGCGACTCCGGCCATAAGATCAAATCTCAGATTTCTGCTGAAGCCACCTTCAAGGCCAAGTCCTATTCTTCTTTCAAACCAAAAGAATCTATCATCTACATTTTCTCTGTCATGTCGGAAATAACTTAAAGGTGCTTGCTCAAAAGCAAAGTAAGGCCGAAGAAATTTATGCTTTGTATAGAGAAGCCTTAGTCGATGATTCCACGGCATAAGACCCATATAACGGATGGTCCAATTAGAGGAGAGGGGAGTCATCCAATAGATAAAAGGAAAACCTATAATAAGTCCCTTATCACGCGACATTTCCTTTACCCAAAAGAATCCGGGCAGGGGAATATTGTTCAAGAAGGTGCGATTATTGGAATAATTTAAAACTCCGTACCAGCGAGGAGAAAATTTCTGAATATAATTAAGGCCAATCGTTCCATCCTTACTATTCTTAAAAGGTCTATCTGAAGCACTTCCATAACTAGCACTCATAAACCAAAAGTGCCCATTCTCCATCATTCGGCGATACCCTAGACTTCCTTGAATATTGGCATAATCATTCAGTCGGGAATTATCTCCTGATAGATTTAACTTCTGGTATCTGCCTCCCACGGTGAGAGCATTTTTGCCTTCTTTTATAGTGTGCCCGAGGGCCAGATTGGAAAAATGAAGCTTAGATCTATCGTTATTTTCAAGTTCTCTATCTGGTGAATAGAGCTGGTCCACCTCTAAGACTGTTTGAGGAGCATGTTCTGAGAGAAAAGAAAAATCCTGGGCCCACAGGCCCGTGTTCCAACCAAGTAAAACGATTATAATAAACCACATTTATCTATCATAAAGAGAGCTTAATCATATTAAAAGGGAGATTTTCAAATTGATGAAATTAGTCCGCTTTATAATGAGAGTAAATGTAAGATGGCGATGCCGTGGCCAAAGGTCTAAGGTTTATAGGTAACATTCTCAAGGAGGAGATATGAAAAGATTTGCCTTAATAACTTTGCTTGGATTTTCCTTCCAGGCCTTGGCCGCTACCGAAACAACTTATTTTCCACCATTGGATATTTTAGAAATTCATTCTAAAGAGCTGGCAGCGGAGAATAAAGGCGAAGCCCCTCGCTTTGCTGTTCCTCATGAAGTTGCCATCAGGCCAGTGAAGTTTCAGGATTGGGATAAGACTTTTGATAGTTTTATATGGTCACACCGAGTTCACGCACCAAATGCCATTTCACTAAATTTTGGCTTTACCAAGTTTTATCTCCCGGAAGGCGCAGAACTTAATATCTTCTCCACTGACAGAACAAAATTTATCAGAACTTTTACTTCAGAAGACAATAATGTTCATAATCAACTTTGGACTCCCGTCATTCTCAGTGATGATGTCACTATCGAACTATCAGTTCCTGAAGACGTTATAAATGAAGTTCAACTTGAGATAGGCCATGTGGGACAGGGCTTCCGTCAATTCGGGCAAAGCACATTGAAGGCAGGGTCTTGTAATATTGACGTTGCTTGTGAAGATTCTAAAGGCTGGGAAAATGAAGTAAATACTGTTGGGGTTATCTCAACGGGTGGTTCAACTTTCTGTACCGGCTTTATGGTAAACAACACCAATAATGATAAAACTCCTTTTTTCATGACGGCCAATCATTGCCGCATTAATGCAGGAAACGCTGCCAGCCTGGTGGTGTACTGGAATTATCAGACGGCCCAATGTAAGGGGGCCAGAAATGGTAAACTTACAGATTTTCAATCAGGATCTGTTCACCTCGCCTCAAATGCAGCCTCAGACTTCTCATTAGTAAAACTTCTTCGTCAGCCAAGAGAGGAATGGAATGTTCGTTACGCAGGCTGGGATGCAACTGAAAATATAGGTACACCAGCAGTGGCCATTCATCACCCTAATACAGATGAAAAATCAATCTCCTTTGAAAATGATCCTACCGTTCTTTCTTCTTATGGAGGTGGCCAGTCACCTGGAGACGGGACACATGTTAAGGTTATCGATTGGGATAAGGGAACAACAGAGCCGGGTTCTTCAGGTTCACCTTTATTTGATGATAATCACCGCGTAATTGGTCAGCTTCATGGCGGCGGAGCAGCTTGTGGAAATAATCTTCCCGACTACTACGGAAGATTCCATACCTCTTGGCAGGGCTCTGGTACGGCCAAGACTCGTTTAATGGATCATCTTGATCCGCAAAATACGGGAAGACTTACTACCGATACTCTTTAGGTCACAGGGGGTCATCACGACCCCCTACTCTCTGTACTTCTCTCTTCCCATCCTTATGGGTAATCAAGTAGAATCATCAGGATGTTTAAATTCATTCGCCGCTTCAATCATGCCCGCTTATTAGATGAGAATCGAGCAGACATCTTGACTCTCCTCTCTGGTTTAAATCCTGATCACTCTTATGAAGAGAGGGTGGAAGCTTTAAAAAAAATAATGAATTGGATCAGGCAACCAGTTATCGTGCCAAACGGGGCCACGCCAGATCATTTCCAGGCAAGAAACATTCGATTTAAATTTATTCTGCAATTCCTGGAAAGGCATCCAGATCATGCTAAAGTCTTCATTAATAGCTTTCAGGAAATTACTCACAGAGGAATGGCCGTCCGTCTTTATTGCCTGACTGGAATCCCAGAGAACACAGGCTTTATCAATGAATTAACTGATCGAGTAATTCAGCGTATTCTCCCTCCTACCTTTAGAGAAAAGGATCTCGCGGAAATTTTTAAAATTGTCTTTACTGAAGATGAAGATGCCATCTGGTTTGAGCAGAACGCCATGGAGATCATTCCTCCCTTAAAAGAGCTGTTTAATAAACATGACATTTCCTACGAAGGGCTAAAGCTCGATCAAAATGACGCCTTAGTTGTATTGGGCTCTCAAGTTGCTTCATTAGGAATTTCAAAAAACATCAGAAGACATTTGGGCAAGAGGCAGATTTCTGAGTCGAGCTTTATTAAACTTGCCATGGCAATTAACCGGTTAGAGCCCGACTCAACCATCTTGGATGAGATATCCAGATGCCGTATAAATCTTCTTGATGTGAGAGAAAATATTGAGGCCAGTGGTGTTTCGGTTGAGCTTATTTATCTTTTAGAAAAAATCGATGCTCTCTTAAACCGCATAGAGATGATTCTATATTTGCGGCATTCTAGCTATGAGCATGACCAGATATATATAATTTCCCGATTCATTGGCAAACTCATTCGCGATGAGCTGATGAGCTTAGGCGTAAAGGATTATATACGCCAGAATCTCCATATGCTTACTCGTAAAATTGTAGAGAGAGCTGGAGATAAGGGAGATACCTACATTGCTCATACCCTAGCAGAAAGAAGAGACCTTTTTATTGCGGCATCCTGGGCAGGCGTACTTACTGCCTTTACTGCCGTAATTAAGTTCTGGATTGGTCTAGGGAATCTCGCTCTCTTCTTCGAAGGCTTCTTCTTTTTCATCAATTATGCTGTAGGATTTCTTCTGATGCAGTACTGGCATCTCGCACTTTCCAGTAAGCAGCCCGCCTACACTGCTTCGGCCTTATCAAAGAAGTTTGAAAATTTTTTACTTACAAAGGAGCTCTCCGAAGTTGTTTTGGAAGTAAGAAAGGTTAATTACTCTCAGTTTCTGGCCTCTTTTGCCAATCTTCTCTTGGTCGTCCCGGTTATCATTGCTTTAGACTGGGGATGGAAGCTTGCAACAGGAGAGCATATTGTATCTCAACAAATTGCTTCTGATATCATTGCCAAACATAACCCTTTTACCAGTCTCACCATTCCTTTTGCCTTCCTCACAGGCATTCTTCTCTGGGTATCAAGTGTAATTGCTGGGTGGACAGAAAACTGGATAGTCTTTAGAAATATCCCTATACTCATTAAAGAAAATTCCGTACTCAAAAATTTATTTGGTAAAGAGAAGACGGCCCAGATGGCAAACGGTCTCCCCTCCATGATGGCCGGAGTAGCAGGTAATCTTTCCATAGCCTTTTTATTGGCAAGCCCCATCATTCTGGGAAAGATAACTGGTATTCCTTTGGATATCCGACACGTAACTCTAGCAGCAGGGACTATTACTCTCGCCCTGACCGGTATGGAATGGCAATTAAGTGACTGGCCCATCGCAGTTAATATGATTATCAGTGTACTTAGTATTGGCGTGCTTAATTTTGGAGTTAGCTTCTACTGTGCGATCAGAATGGCCGCACTAGCAAGAAATGTTAACCCTAAGTACTTAAAGATTATCTTCAAGTTCGCCTTTAAACTTCGGCGCCCCGGTAGAATCAAGCAAATACCTACAAACAATGAACATTGATCATATCCAATAGATCATCCAGCTCCATGGGTTTTTGCAGTCTGATGACATTCTGAGGAATGCTGGCAGATTCATTCAACTCTCCCATAGCAGAACAAAAGGCCATCGGGATAGAAGCAAGTGGAGATGAGGCATCAGATATCATTTCCTGAATAAAGGTGATACCATCCATCACCGGCATCATATAGTCCACGATGAGAAGACCTGGATAATTTTGAGGAGACATATCCCTCAGGGCCTTTAGGGCAACTTCTCCATTCTCAAAAGTTCGCACACTATAACCTTCATTTGAAATTGCATATTCAAGAACATCTCTTACATCTTGATCGTCATCTATAATGAAGATTTTTTTTGTCATAATTGGGCCAATGGGAGTTCAACGGTAAATGTTGAACCTATGTTTAATTCACTCTCAACTCTAATCGCTCCCCCATGGGCCTCGACTATTTGTTTTGCAATATAAAGTCCTAATCCTAGTCCACTGACCTCACTTGCAGGAACAGCTCTTCTAAAGCGGGTAAAGATCTTCTCTTTATCCTGACCATCAATACCGATACCCTGATCAATGATCGCGACATGGGCCGCATCGCCCTTGGTAATAATCTCAACCGAGACTGGCCGCCCCCGTCCATAGCGATAGGCATTATTTAAAAGATTCCCCATGACTTGCTCAATTCGAAAGCGATCGCAGAGAACCTCGCAAGGATCGCATCTTTTTAAAGCAGGAGCTATCCGGTTATTATCTTCAAACATTGACCGGTTTCTCTCCAGGACTTCGGAAGCAAGTAGCGCGAGGTTTACTTTTTCAGGTTGTATGGAGAGCTTACCCGAACGAATGCGGGAAATGTCTAGCATATCATCAACCAAGCGAGTAAGTCGCTTCACCTGGCGGTCAACTTCATCTGCTAAGCGATCAATCCTCTCATGGGAGTAGGCCATCTGATCATTCTTAGCGACCGATCTTTTAAAAAGCTGAGACTGAAGTTTCAATGAAGTCAAAGGTGTCTTGAGTTCATGAGAGGCAATTGAGAGAAACTCATCACGGTAGAAAAGGGCCTCGTGGAGGGCCTCTTCTGATTTCTTTTTATCCGTGATGTCATTACTTGTTCCCAAGATCCTCATTGGAATACCAAAAGCATCATATTCAACTTTGCCAGAGACGGTAATCCAGTTTAGAGATTCACCTTTGGTGATCCTGAATTCCATATTAACTTTTCCAGAGATCTGTGAATGATGAAGGGCCTCTTTAACTTTTTCTCTGTCATCAGGAAAAACCCCAGACAGAAAATTATTTAACTCATCGGATTTATCATGCTCAATATTGGCTTTTCCTCGATTAGATTTGAAATTGAACTCCCAAATCCCAATCTGCGAAGACTCTAAGGCCACTTTCAGTCTCTTTTCTCGCTCTCTTAAATCTGATTCAATGTGAAGATGCTTACGAAGAAGAAAAAGCATCACAAGGGAACTCATACCGAAAAGAGAAGTGAAAAAGAGTGGCACCCCTAGACCAGTAAGACCCAGAGTTATTAGGAGCAGCATCAGAAAGCCCGCCCTACTGCCCCAGAGAAAGCAGCCGGTCAAAAGCACCGGATATGCCAGAAGAAATATTGACTCGCCTAGACTAGAGGGAAAGAGAAAGTAGAGCATGCAAATGATCAAAGAAGCCGAAAAAGAATAACCATATCTCTTTATCGCTGCTAGCTGCATCAAAACTCCTTGCTCTCAAAGAGGCTTTGTATCAAATCTTAAGGTTACTGTCATCCAACTCGTGAGGTTTATTAATACGGAAATCCTCACCCATAAAAAAAATTAACTATCAATTTAAGATTAACTTAAACTTGATTGATCAAAATAATTTTACCGATCTTTAACTTAACTCTTCCTTGATTATCACTCACAAGTGCTGGCCTTCATTGACTCCTATTCATCACAGGTCTATCTCTTTAAAGAGCTATTATCAGGGAGTACTTCATGAAAGCCGTAAGATACCATCGACCAAAAAAAATCACTGTCGATAATGTTCCCGATCCCAAGATAGAAAACAAAAACGATATTATCTTGAAAGTCACTTCAACTGCCATTTGTGGTTCAGATCTTCACATCTATAATGGTTTTATCCCTCAAGTAAAACCCATGGCCCTAGGTCATGAATTCATGGGCCTCGTTGAAGAAGTGGGACCAGATATCACACATCTGAAACGTGGCGATAGAGTGGTTGTTCCCTTTCCCATTGCTTGTGGCCACTGCTTTTTCTGTGAGCATCAGATTCACACTCAGTGTGAGAACACTAATCCTAACTACGGTCCGGAAGGAGGGTTGCTGCTTGAAAAGAATGCCGCTCTTTTTGGATATACCGATCTCTATGGAGGAATCGAAGGTGGACAGGCCGAATATGTGCGAGTGCCCCAGGCCCAGTTTGGTCCAAGAAAAGTTTCAGAAAAAATGACAGATGAGCAAGTCCTCTTCCTAACCGATATCTTTCCTACTGGTTATTCGGCCATCGATTGGGCAAACCTAAAAGGTGGTGAGACCGTAGCAGTCTTTGGTTGTGGACCTGTTGGGGTCATGGCCATGAAGGCGGCCTGGCTAAAGGGCGCGGGCAGAGTTATTGGCGTAGATTGTTTAAATTACCGTTTAGAAATTGCCAAAAAAAGCGGCAAGGCCGAAGTCATTAACTTTAAAGAAAATGATCCTATAGAAGCTATAAGGGAAATGACAGGTGGTAGAGGAGCAGATGTTTGTGTAGATGCAGCAGGCATGGAAGCTGAAAGAAATGTGTTGGAAAAGGTTTCAAACATGGCACATCTACAAGCGGGAACTTTGAATGCCTTAAAAATGTGTACCAGTGCTGTTCGCCGAGGAGGAACTGTTTCCATAGTAGGAGTCTATGCCACCACTTACGATAATTTTCCTCTGGGTCAGATGTTTGACAAGATGATCAATCTTAAAATGGGCCAGGCCCCTGTTCAAAGATACATCGATGAACTTATGGCCTTAGTGGATCAGAACAAAGTTATTCTTGATGACATCATCACTCATAAGCTTCCACTAGATCGGGCGCCTGAGGCCTATCATATGTTCTGCAACAAAGAAGACAATTGTATGAAGGTTATTCTAAAGCCTCACTAGGAGAGATTATGGCCGATTTAATCGAAGGAAAGCTTAGCACTGGACCCATTGCCAAGGTTTCTCGTTCGGGAGAATTTCAAAGACCTGACAGTAGCTTCAGGGGAACAATAACCAAAGATCAGGCCGAAGCTGGTAGGTTTCATCTCTATGTTTCTTATGCTTGCCCCTGGGCCCATCGAACACTTATTGCGAGAAAATTAAAGAAGCTCGAAAGATATATCAGTGTCTCCGTAAGTAATGCTTATATGGGAGAGAATGGATGGACCTTTGAAGGTGCTGATGATCCTAAGTATTTAGCAGTGATCTATCTGTCGTGTGATAAAAAATATACCGGAAAGATTAGTGTCCCTGTCCTATGGGATAAAAAAATGAAGGGTATTGTTAATAATGAATCCTCAGAAATTATACGAATCTTTAATTCATCATTTGATGGTCTAACTGAATCTGATATCGATCTCTATCCTTTTGAACTCAAAAAAGAAATTGATGATATTAACGATAAGGTTTATCAGCAAGTTAATAACGGAGTTTATAAAACTGGTTTTGCCAGTACCCAAAGTGCTTATGAAAAGGCCTGTCGAAATCTCTTCATCACCTTGGATGAACTCGACCAACTTCTTTCTAAAAGAAAGTTCCTAGTAGGAGATAAATTCACAGAAGCAGATATTAGATTATTCACTACCTTAATTCGCTTTGACCCAGTTTATTACGGACACTTTAAATGCAATCTCAAGCGCATCGTTGATTATAAGCATCTGCATAATTATTTGAAGTGCATATATCAAATTCCTGAGGTCAAAGAGACTTGCCACTTTGATCATATTAAAGAGCATTATTATAAAAGCCACGCCTGGATTAATCCCAATAGTATTGTTCCCTTGGGGCCTATGCTCGAGCTTGAGTCTGAGCATGGGAGAGGTAAGGTCGAATATTATAATAAAACAGCTCCTCTTCACTAGAAGGTTCTATGTTCAAAAAAACTCTGACTAAACCAGATGGTCGCTCGCTTTATCTCTTTTCTACAAGAAATATACCGGATGATATCAAGGCCACTAACCCTAAGGGAGTAACTGAAAAAGCTACTCCTCACTGCAGATGGCATCCTTTTAGGCAGGAATGGGTGATCTATGCCGGTCACCGCCAGAATCGAACTTTTCTTCCTCCCCGAGACTATTCGCCCTTGAGTGAGTCTAAATCTGAAGATTTCCCTACCGAGATGCCTCAAGGGGAATACGAAGTGGCAGTTTTTGAAAACTTATTCCCCTCAATGAATCTTTCGACCGAAGCTCGCCCTGAAGTATCTACACCCACCCAACCCGCTAAAGGAATATGTGAAGTGGTGGTCTTCACTAAAGATCCGGACTCTTCGTTGGGAGAACTTCCTTTATCAAGAATTAAACTTATACTTCAAGTTCTTGCCGACAGGACCAAGGAGCTAGGTAAGCATCCTGAAATAAAGTATGTGATGCCTTTTGAGAATCGTGGAGTAGAAATGGGTGTTACCCTTCACCATCCCCATGGTCAAATCTATGCTTACTCTTTTCTTCCTCCGGTTCAAACCACCATGCTCTCTTCCATGAAAAAACATTTTGATGAACATAAGAAGACATTAATGACTACCATCCTTCAAGACGAATTAAAATTTAGTGGGAGAGTCATTTCAGAATCAAAAAAAACAGTTTCCTTCATACCGAGCTTTGCTCGCTATCCTTATGAGACCTGGATTACCCCCAAAAGAGCTGTGGCCTACTTGCATGAACTAAGTGAAGAAGAAATCCATGACTTTGCCATAACTCTTAAGACTACCCTTTTGAAATTTGACCATCTCTGGAATCGCCCTTTTCCTTATCTAATGACAATTAATCAGGCCCCGACAGATGGAGTTGAGCACCCGGAAGGACACCTCTTCTTTCAGATAACTCCCCCTTACCGCTCCAAGGATCGCTTAAAGTATCTTGCTGGAACAGAATTGGGAGCGGGTGTCTTTGTGAATGATAGCTTCCCCGAAGAGAAGGCCCAGGAACTCAAAAAAGTAAATGTGGAGTTTAATCAAGATGAATAGAACAATTAGGGCCCTGGCCCATGGTAGGGTCAATCTCATTGGAGAGCATACAGATTATAACGGAGGGTGGGTCTTACCTACGGCCATCTCTCAGTATACAGAAGTCGCCATGATTAAAAGAGATGATAATCTCATTGTTCTCTCTAGTGGTATTGAGCCCCATACTGGAAATCTAAGAGAGTTTACCTATGAAATAGGTCAGGAGCTTCCCACTGGTACATGGGTGGATTATCTTCAAGGCGTAACTAAAATACTCTCCGAATTTTTACAAGAACAAAAGTTCACCGGTTTTTTTGCTTCCATTCATTCTACTATTCCGGAAGGCAGCGGACTTTCCTCAAGTGCGGCCTTGGAAGTGAGTTTCCTCAAAGCTATTAGAGAGACCTTTGAACTTAAGATGACTGATATCGACATCGCTCTCTTAGGTCAAAGAGTAGAGAACGAATTCGTCGGGGCCAAGGTTGGCATCATGGATCAGATGGCCACATGTCTTGCTCAATCAGGAGAGGCCCTTTATCTCGACACCAAAGAGCTGACTTATGAAAATATTACTTTGCCCTATGATCAGTTCGATCTACTCATTATAAATTCTGGGGTCTCTCATAGATTATCTGAAGGAGATGGGGGATACAATACCAGAAGAAAGCAGTGTGAAGAGGCCTGCCAGATTCTAGGAATTAATCAATTAAGAGATATCACTCTAGATGAACTCAAAGATAAAGACCTTCCCAAAGTTCTCATGAAAAGGGCGCGACATGTAGTAAGTGAAAATGCACGAGTTCATCTAGCAGTGAAGGCCATCAAAAGTAGAGATTTTAAAGAGCTGGGCAAACTTTTTAATGAATCGCATGCTTCTATGAAAAATGATTATGAAGTTTCCGTTCCAGAAATTGATACACTGGTAGAACTTTGCCAGAAGGATTCAAGAGTCTATGGGGCAAGACTTACAGGAGGAGGCTTTGGGGGCTCCATCGTGGCCATCACTCAAAAGGATGCCTCTGTCGACATAGGAGAGGCCATCGTGAAGAAGTACCAGGAAATTACAAAACTAAAAGCCGTTATTCTTTCTTAGGAATATATGATTGAAGAATACACCATGAAAAATTCCCAGGGCATGGAAGTTAGTTATCTCAACTATGGAGGTATAATCACCTCTCTTAAGGTGAGAGATAAAAAGGGAGTCCTAAGAGATGTGGCCATCGGTCTTGATAGAATTCAAGGCTATCAGAGTAATCATCCCTACTTTGGAGCGATCGTTGGCCGTTATGCCAATAGAATTGGATTTGGCAGATTCTCGCTGCTTAATAAACCTTATCAGCTACCCATCAATAATGGCCCTCACTCCCTCCATGGCGGAGACAAGGGTTTCACTCACAGGTTTTGGAAAAAAGAGCAAGATGAGCTTTATTACTTCTCTCCAAATGGTGAAGAAGGCTATCCAGGTAATCTTAAAGTTTGGGTCACTTACTCTCTTTCAGAGGAAAATGAGCTTATTATAAAATACAGAGCGAAGACAGATGCCCCGACGCCGATAAATCTCACCAATCACACATACTTTAACCTGGATCCGTGCAGTCAAACAATCCTTAACCACAAGCTTATGATTAATGCCGATAGATATACGGTGGTAGATGAAACCCTTCTTCCCACCGGTGAACTGCGAACGGTTAAAGATACTCCCTTTGACTTCACTCACAAAAAACAAATGGGAAAGGACATTCATAATATTCCAGGTGGAGGTTTTGATCATAACTATGTCTTAAATAAAGTGGATGGAGAGCTATCCCTGGCGGCCATCATTGAGTCAGAAGAAAGTGGTATCATCATGGAAGTGCTAACGACTGAACCCGGAGTTCAGTTCTATACGGGAAATTTTTTAGATGGAACACAAAAAGGAAAAAACAGAGAGCTTATAAAACATTCGGCGTTTTGCCTTGAGACCCAGCACTTTCCGGATTCACCCAATCACGAAGATTTTCCCTCTACTATTTTAGTTCCCAATAAAGAGTTTCATTCCCAAACTATCTATCGATTCAAGGTTTAATAATCGACACCAATCTCAATATGGAAAGGACCTTCTGCTGATTCAAAAGGCAGAACGATGGTTTTATTATTACTCATGTGCTTTACGGCGAGCTCTTTACCTCGAACGATGGTAGGAATGGCCTTCTGAATATTATAGCCTTTATTATTAAGGATGGCCTTGGCGTGACCAAAGATGATGTTTAAAAGTTCGCCTGCGCCATCTTCCAGATCTTTATCTATCGCCTCATAAGTCTCGCCTAACATATTACCCATAATTGCCAGAAAGGTTTTTTCGGGAAATGAGATCGCTATACTTCCATTAAAGTCAGGGCTTACTAAGGACAAAACTCCTGCGATACCTACATCAATCTCTGGTCCTTGACCTTTCATAAACAACTGGCCCGCAGCGACTTCCATGGAACACTGAATTTTTAAAGTATGAACAGCTCCCTCGATGAAGGGATTGATGAAGTTAACATCCACTTTAGAGGTACGGTTAGTTGTTTTTGCTATTTTTGTTTTAAGCACATCTTTGAAGGTCTTTAAACAAGGGATGGTTCCCTCTAGTCCAACTTCCTTCATAAGCTTAAGCGAAGCAGGAGGAACCTGAATGGCGTGAAAAGTTTTTTTATTAGTGTTTAGTTCTTTTATGAGAGGAGCGATCACACGAAAAAAAGATCTATTCCACTCGCTTTTGTTATTTAAATCCAAGACAATTCCTAAGAGTTCCTCTGATGCCAGAATTTCATCAAAGCAGCCTCGAATAAGATCGATCACTTCATCAGAGTAAGCGAGTTCCAAATTTTTTTGACAGTTAATCAGGTAGTGACCTTGTTTTATCTCAACTGCAGCATTCATTAAGTTCCTCTCTAAAACATTCTAGCCTCTATGATATAAGATACCGGAATTTGCTCAATGGTAGTTTTCTACCATTTCTTAAGAAATGTTCATGATTACAAGATGTTTGAGAGATTAACTAAATTTAAGGGATCAAGTTTGGACCACAAATCCCCACTCCAAGGTGACTCGATCATTAACCACTAGGTCGCGCGGGGGGTTGGGAAACGGTCCGGCCTCATTAAAGGACTCGATGGCGGCATCGTCTAACTCTTTAACTCCACTGGTCCCCAGGACTTTGATATCAACGATCTCCCCCTGACTATTGAGTGTGATCTGTAAGGCAGTAATAAGATCTTCACTAGCAATGAGGCGCCTTCCATTACGAACCATTTCTTCTGCCTTTTCATGGATGCTTCTCCCCCAGAATTGCTCTAGTTTTTGACGGATCCGGTGGTAAAAACCATAGTATTTGTATTCGATGGTATTGAGATGAGTGACTTCTCCCACTGGAACCTTATCCACATAATCATTGGTGGAACTTACTAAAGCATCAGAATTGGGATCTCCTTTGTCTTGTCCAGGGATACCGGCAGTTCCTTTTTGAGATTTTGCCTCAGCATATTTTTTGGCCGCCTCTTTCATGGGATGAGCTTCCCCTAATCCTAAATCAGATAGTTTCATGTCTTTTTTCGGTTGGGGCTTTTCTCCTTGTGTGGCGACTCCTCCTTTTGCGGCCTTTTTGAAGGTATCTATCTTGCGCGCCATAGTCTCGCGATCAAAGCTTCTCTCTTTATCACTCAGGGCAGCTTCATCTTTAGGTGGAGTTTTGGTATCCGGATCCTCAGATTGAACTATTTGTCTTTTTTGATCAGGCTTATCTTTTAAGATTTTTATTTTGAATTGTTCATCCGAAGAGGCCTCATCTTGGTGAGGTGTAGGTGGATTGTATTTTAATAAAAGAACCAAACCGTGCAATACCATCACCAGTAAGAGTAATACTGGATAAAGTCGTGCTATTTTTTCAGAGAGCTTCATATTCCCTCCTGTCACGTCTCTCCATATATTTTACGGCATAATGCTGTAGTTGAAATTAATTCCATTCTTAAGAGAAAACCATCTTTCTTAGTCGTAGTACTTGACCCAGACGAGTCTAGAGGGTTCAATAGAATATATAAAAAATCAGAGGGATAGCTATGTCAGGTAAAGGATCGGGCCTTGGGCTTACTACTAAAATACTTATTGGAATGGCCCTAGGGATTACCATTGGCTGTATCATAAATCTTACCGGATTAAATGGGTGGATAAAAACCTACTTCATCGAAGGCATGATGGAGATCGGTGGAAGAGTATTTCTCTCATCTTTGAAACTGCTGGTTGTTCCCATGGTGTTTGTCTCGCTGGTCTCTGGCGCAGGAGCACTTGAGGACATAAAAAAACTTGGTCGCATGGGAAGCCGAACATTCCTACTCTATGCACTCACTACCGCACTTGCCATTGGTATCGCCCTCTTCTTTGCTGAATTGGTCGATCCCGGGAAGGGCTTTGTCATGAGTGCTCCTTCCTATTTTGAATCTGCAGAGTCTCCCTCCTTAGTGGATATGATTTCTAATATATTTCCTTCCAATCCTATTCAATCCATGGCCCAGGGAGAGATGCTACAAATCATTGTCTTTGCTCTTTTGTTTGGAATTGGAATGACGATGTCAGGAGCGGCCGGGAAACGAGTTCTAAGTACCTTTAATGATCTTAATGAGATCATCATGAACATCGTCATGCTTTTAATTGAGCTCGCGCCTTATGGCGTATTTTGTCTCCTCACCAAGGTCTTTGCTGAACAAGGCTTCTCGGCCATAGCACCCATGGCAAAGTATTTTTTCACAGTACTCGCCATCCTGATCTTTCATTGCTTCATCGTCTACGGCTCACTCTTAAAGCTCTTTACCGGTCTAAATCCCATCAAGTTTTTCCGAAAGTTTGGTGAGGTCATGGTCTTTGCTTTTTCTACAGCAAGCTCCAATGCCACCATACCCGTAAGTATCGAGGTTACTGAGAAAAAACTGGGAGTCCATAACTCGGTGGCGGCCTTCACTATCCCCTTCGGCGCAACCATAAATATGGATGGAACGGCCATCATGCAAGGGGTGGCCACGGTCTTTGTTGCTCAGGCCTATGGAATAGATATCGGACTCTCAGGTTATATGATGGTGATCCTTACTGCCACTCTTGCTTCAATTGGAACGGCGGGCGTCCCAGGCGTAGGTCTTGTCATGCTGGCCATGGTCTTTAAGCAAGTGGGTCTGCCAGTCGAAGGAATAGGCATGATTCTAGGAGTTGACCGACTTTTAGATATGGTAAGAACAGCAATCAATGTCACCGGGGATGCGGTCGTAACTTGCATCATCGCTAATTCAGAAAAGCAAATCGATACTCAAATTTTTAATGAAGAAATATGAAAAAGATTAGTATTAAAGAGAAAACCACTCTCTCCAAGGGATGGTCCCACCTTCAGAAAATAACCTATGAGTACGAAGGAGAGCTTCAAACCCGCGAATCCTATGACCGAGGCGACGGCATCACTGTCCTTCTCTATAACCTTGAGAGAAAAACAGTCATCCTCACCAGACAATTTCGCATTCCCACTTACTTAAACGGCAATCCTACAGGACTTATGATCGAGACCTGCGCCGGTAAGCTTGAGGATGTAAATCCAGAGCAAGGGATGATGAGAGAAATTGAAGAAGAGACCGGTTACCGCATTCCCCATTTAGAAAAAGTTTTTGAATGCTATATGTCACCAGGATCGGTGACGGAAATCTTGCACTTCTTTATTGCTGCTTACACTGAATCAATGAAGGTTTCAGATGGCGGAGGTCTTGATGAAGAGCAGGAAAATATTGAAGTACTGGAGATGTCTTTTAAAGACGCCTTGGGGCTCATTAAAAAGGGCGATATCAAAGATGCAAAAACAATAATGCTTCTTCAATACGCCCAAATTAATCTTAAAGCGCTAAACTCATAAGTGGCCTAGGAGCAGATAGAGATTCTGCTTCTCTTAAGAGATCCAGAGAATCATCATCAAGAGCGGCCTTAATTGTCTGAAGCTTCTTATAAAGAGCAGACAATTCACTGTCACCATATTGGAAATCAATTTGCGATTCATTGGAAGAAATATTCAGATCAAGATTAAGCATGCTTTCCATTCTGTCAGGACGTAAGGCCAGCATGAAGCTAAATCCGCACTCTAAGAAGAGCTTATTGGCCCTGAGTTTAGTTATGGCATTTAAGCGGCCAAGCATACTGATGTCACGGTCTAGGGCCTTCTCTAACAGATTAGCGAAGCTTGAAAGTTCATCGTATAGTTGAGATTCAGCTGACTCACGTTCGGCCGTTCTACTTCCGCCATCGATTCTTTCAACATAAAAATCTTCCGCCGTTAATCCCTTGCTCTTTAAGTGATCTAAAAAGAGAGTTTGAATTTCTCTGCGAGAAAGTTCTGGAGCATTTATGATTACTTCTGGTGAAAGAATAAGCTGAAGTCTTAGGCCAAAGTTTGTGAACTTATCATCATCACTTTGCATCCAGTCACTCCAGGGAATTTGCCTTTCTACAATAACCGGAAGGGCCTTTTTAACCTGAAGCTTAACATCTTTAAAACCCTTATAGCTGATCTTATTCTTTTTTGAGTTCTGATATCGCACCATATTTAACGGGGCATCGATCTTGTAATCTTTATCGGTCGTAAAGAGGGCCCTTAATCCATTTTCTTGACGTGACTTGTACCAAGAATAGAAAATCCTCCCTTCACTTCTAGAATCCCATGAGCGAAGTAGATAATAATCAAGATTATTGTCAGGGCGACGAACACTCATTTGAGCGTCAGAGATACTAGATCCCCATTTATAGCCAAGAATTCTGTTCCCCAGACGCATTCCGAGACCTCGCGAATTCTGATTAGAACTCGCGCGAAGATTTCTTTTTAATCTTTCAACACTTCCTGACTGATAGTCTCTTGAATAGATCTCCTCTAATGGAGTGAGATCCAGAATAAGATTGGCCTGCAGATTTTTCTCATTCGTAAATGGTTTGGCCAGAGCAATATTTTTGAAATCCTTGATTTTCTTTAAAAGACTCTCATAGGCCTCACCTACTTCAGAATCAGAAAGATCAAGAACGTAATCAACCATCATCACTTGTTCACGAGACTTGTGGGCCTCAACACGAATGGGATTTAAATCTACCCAACGCTCAAGGGCATTATCTAAGAAACTAACTCTAAACACTTCAAAATTGTCCTGATAACCAACTCCCGCAGAAGCCGAAATACCCTTACCTCTATGAGCAATGATTTTTAAGCGAACATGAGTCTCATCGAGTCTCACAATTTGTAATTGATAATAACCTTCAAGAAGATAACTTGCACCTAGCGATACACCCCAGGCCGAACCCATGGTATTCAGGAGACTGCCGCTTACGACAAAGCCCAAGGAAGATCTAAGAAGGAAGTAATCACCTACATCAAATTTTTTCCCGATGGCACTCTTCACTGTTAAAGGGATCCTGTTGGGAGCATACGGCTTAGCAAACATCGCCTGACAAGGATCATTAAAAGAGCGAATAAAGGTTGCTTCAGTCTGATTTTTTAATCCCGCAGAAGCTCCGAAATCAACACCTTCAGAAAGATTAATGTCTTTTTTGGGAATCGCTTTAAGACTTACTTGCCATCTATCGGTTCTGAAATAAAGACCATTGGTGAAGGCCGGCTCCACTTCATACTCATATCCCGCAGCAACACTTCCACCAGGGAAGAAATCTAAGTCAAGAATATCTAGACTTGTGTCTACTCCGATATTAGCAATCTGCTGGGCCACAGTGAGTCTGCGTGAAGTCTTGCATTCACTGCTGGCCAGACCTTTGAAACTAAATAAAGTTAAAAAAAGAGAAAGAATGAGCAAACGAATATTCATCTGTTGAATCTGCCTTCGAAAGTTTCCGATGCTAAGAGCACCCTAAATGTATAATAATTCGAAAACAATATCCGACCAAAAAAGAAATGGCCATAAACATTAGAAAAATCTTAGCAAGTTACCCTTGAAAGCCTTATTAGGTTATAATGGCCAAACCATTGTTTCTATTAATGTCTCTGTTCAAGCACTCTATCGCACTTGCTAAGATGCAGATGTGAAAGTTTTAGTTTAAAGACGAGGAACACTTCCTTGATTATAATCAACTTCAGTCAGGGAGGAAATTAGTGAAAGGCAACCTACTCATAATCGATGATGAAAAGCACCTCACTGATAATCTGCAAATGCTTTTTTCCAGGTATTCAGACAAGGTCTTTGTTGCCAATAATGGAACCGATGGTCTCGCCATTCTTGAAAATGAAGCAATCCATTGTGTCATCTGTGATATCTACATGCCTGAGCTCTCAGGCATCGAGGTCATCAAGAAAACCCGAGAAGACGGAAATAAAGTTCCATTTATCTTTTTTACTGCCTATGGCGAAGATGAATTACGGGGAAAGGTGGCCAATTATGAGCAGACTCTTTTTCTCCTAAAACCAGATATTTCTTCTATCGTAAAAATCATCGAAAGCATGCTCAAGCTTGGAATGTCTTCACCCACTTAGTCGACTCTGTTTTTAGGAATTTCTAAGGCAAAGCAGGATGGACTAATTTCCGGCCGAAGAACTAAACGACCTCCATGCTCCTTCATGATACTTCTCGAGATGCTGAGTCCAAGCCCCGAACCTTTTCCGATCTCTTTGGTTGTGAAATAAGGTTCAAAGATCTCATTGCGTATTTCAAGAGGAACCCCAGCTCCAGAATCTGAGACTTCGATACAAATAAGATCTCCTTTATCTTTAAGTTTAACATGGACCCAAGGTTGGTTTTGACCTTCAACGGCATCGGCCGCATTAGAGAGGAGATTTAAAATCACTTCGGAGAGCTGAACCCGGTAACAATTAAGAGGAGTTTTAAGAAGTCTCTCATCAAAATCACTAGTGAGTTTGATACCTAACTTTTTAAACTTCATATCACTCATCAGGATGACATCATCCAATACGTCTTTAAGAAAACAGGTCGTCTTAGTATTCTTCTGCCCTTTGTGGGATATATTCTTGAGAGACTGCACGATAGAAGTCATGCGATCAACTGTCTGATCGATGGTCTCTAAGCGATCTAATATAAACATTCGTCCTACCTCACCGTCCTTCAGCATGTCTTTTAACAGAAAGGTGATACTCTTAATAATCGATAGCGGATTATTGATTTCATGACCGATTTCTCCCGCCAAGTTTCCAATGGACGCCATTTTAGAAGCACTAATGGCCTTAATTCTATCGCTTTCAATATTACGAATACTTTTCACTTGTTCCGTTTCATCAAAGGAAATACCACCATGGCCCGTTTCTCCATGTTCATCATGAAAAGTGAACTTGATGGTTCTAAAATGCCTCTCCTGCCCATGCTTCGTTCGTAGGGCGTGGTGAATCTCCTGAGTTCCCTCATGCATTTCCAGAGAATTAATGAATCCTCTGAGCCCTTCATCAAAATGCTTATTGGTAAACTCGATAGATCCATTGTGATTAAAAAGATAGATGGAAGCAGGAATAACATCCAAGATTGTTTTGAAGAAGGCCCGTTGTTCACTTAATCTTTGTTGTGTCTTAAAGCTTTCGGTAATATCTCTCAAGGTAAGTATCGCCCCTCTTAACTCATCGTTGATAGTCACAGCCGTTCCATTACAGGAAACATGAATACCCTCTGGATGGGTAGCTGACTTAATGAAGAATCTATAATCTGATACTTTTTCGCCTTGTAAAACTTTATAGGCGGGCAACTCCTTTACACTCAGTTTTGTTGTCCCATCAGAGTGGAAGAGTTCAAGCATTTCATTCCATTCTGCAAACTCGGTAAGTCCTTGAGAGCAACCTAAAAAAGTTCTCGCTGATTGATTGGCATAAACAATGTTCAAGTTTTTATCGCTAAATATAATTCCATCCATGGTGGAGTCTAAGGCATCTGAGTAAATAAGTTCCCGTAGGGGGTTGATCTTATTTCCATCAGATGGGATGCGATGAAGTTCCTGCATAAGTTCCTCCCAGGTAAACTCTACAGCTAAATCCATCTTTTTTCTTATCAAGAAGGCTTAAATTGATCTTGGCACTTCTTTTGCTTCTTGTTTTTTAATACGGAGGCCTGCTATGAAAAATGAAACTAAAACTCTCTTACTCATGCTTTTGTGCAGCTCACTCTTAATAAGCGCTTGCGGCTCAAACTCAGATGATGATGACAATAATCAGATCCAGCAAGAGCAACAGGCCGATGCAGGAGAATATTACGGAAGCTTTGAAGCCTTAAACCCAAGTCTTGCGCCTGATGCAAAAGTTCAGTCAAGTATCACCATCAATGATGATACCGTAAACGTTCGGGTGAAAGGAGATGAGCTGCCACTTAACACTATTCATCATCAATTTATGTATTCCGGAAATAGCTGCCCGGGCCAAGAAGCCGACAGTAATGGAGATGGTTTAATCGATTACCAGGAACTGCTGGCCCAGATAGGACCCATCCTCATTCCCTTGAATGATGATATTAGCTCTCAAACTAGTGGCACTCGATTCCCTAAATCTAACGGTCGAGGGACTTTTACATATAATGAATCAGCATCATTGGAAGATATGGTGAGCGATCTTCGAGAACCAGATACCCAACCAGATGATGATTTAGGAAAACTTGGTCCTGATGAGAGATTAAATCTAGGTGGAAGAGTCTTAGTTATTCATGGAGTGGATCGAGGAGTTGCTCTTCCCTCTACGGTTGGGGCAAAAGAGGGTCTGAATGCAGCAGAATCCCTCCCTATTGCCTGTTCTGTTATTGAGCGAGGCTCAGCTCCTAATGAAGAGCAAACTCCGCCAGAGGACACAGGTGAACCTCAGCCGCGTGAAGACTCCTTCAGTACCCGCTTAAACTCAGAACTTCTTATTTCGGGCAATAGGTGCGATGGCGAAAATTGTCCTGAAGGTAAATGGCTGGTGATCGTGGATAACGTCAATACCTGCTCGCCTGATGGTGCCTGCACTGAAATTGGAGTCAATCCTATCGAAGCAGAACTCAGGAAGGTCGATGTAACAAGCCCCACTACCCTGAGCTTTTATAATATTATTCCGGACGACTCGGCCAGTGATGAGCAGCAGAATATACTGGAGGATCATTGGGTAAGATTTGATCTTAATGGAGACCCGGTTGTTCTAGAGAAAAATTAAGGTAATCGACAAGACTCGACCAAGGGGTCGGTCTTGCTATACCACTTGCCTTCAAAGCAAATGGACTCTCCTCCCGAACAATGAGCATAACTGCGCTGGTACTGAGCACTATAGCAGCTTTTGTCTCGCTCCTCTTCCTCACACCCAACCTTCACCCCGTCTTGCATGATACTGGAAAGAAGATCTTCCATGTTTCTGAAGGGGGCCTCTTCGGTCGCCTTCTTTGGAATATACACACCACGATCCACTAAAGAGGCTTTTTGTTTTTCCATCTCTTGGGCGGAGACAAAATTCATGCCTAAGCACTGTCCCACGTCCACCAATACTGGTATGGCCACAGTGTTCATGGCCTTGATGTCATGAAAGAGGGCCACTTGCATGGGAGCTTTAGAAGCGCAGAAAGATTTGAGATTATTTAAAATGTATTTCTTTAGCACATCTTTTCCTGGCATATTGGCGCCATGAGAAGAGTCTTGTGAATCATGATTCCATCCTAAGTGAGAAAAACCTTGTCCCGCCAGAGTTTGTAGGGAGGCACTCTGGCCCCGATACTCCTTGAGTTGAGAAGCATAATCAGATGAAGATAACTTGATTTGTCCTGATCGGGCCATTTCTTGAAGCTCTCTTTGCGAGGGCATGGCACCTCTGCCGTAAGGAAAGCGAAATAGTTTAAGGGATTGCTTTGAGAACTTTCCCTTGGTGGCACTATCGAGAAGATCGATACTTTTTTTAAGTTGAGCTTCCCGCTGGTTCTGAGAAAAACCAGCTTCCAGAACTTTTCCCTCTGCATTCATTCTCAAATCATAGGCGGCGTGATCATGACCGTGATTGGCCATGAGGTGACCTTCTGAGAGAATGGCCTCTGCTATTTTTTTGTTTTCAGAATAATGCGAGTGCTTGGGATCAAGATTAGTGGTGGTGATAAAAAAACTCGCCCTTACCTTACGTGCCTTGAGCTCCTTTAATAGAACCGAAGTATGTTGAGCAGAAGGGCCATCATCAAAAGTCAGATGAATATTTGTGGAACAAGAATTGAAAGTTTTTTTGATCTCGGCCAGGACTTCCTGAGCAAGCTCTGGATGTCCTTTCAACTCACACTTCCCATGAGTTAAAGGACTAAGTAACAGGAGAAAAGATAAGACCATAAATCGAGTCAGCATATGACCTGACTTATCGGATTATGGTCTGGTTAACTTAATTAAATGAGGCCTTGAATGAAAGAATAGTTCTTCACCATAAACTCCCATTGCTGAAGGCAAGCATCAAACTCGGCACGAGTGGCAGAGATTCTCGCCTTCATTTCCTGGAGGCTCATAGGAGCGAGGTGCTTTTTACTGCGCTTATATTCAGTCTTAAGATCTTGCAGTCTTTGATAGGTTTCCAGGGCCTGGGCCTTGAGCTTTTCCAGTTCTTGCATAAACTTCTCGGCCGACTCTCCTGCTTTAGATTTAATTTCCTTGGACTTCATATGCATCTTGGCCGCCAGGATCTTATCCGTAGGAGTGGACTTCAATTTATGCGTCAGCCCCACCCAATTGAGAGTTTTAATCAGCCATTTCGTTGGGTCAAAGTGAAACCACCGAATGCCATTTCTATAGTCGGTCTGGAAGTAATGATGAAAGTTATGGTAGCCCTCGCCGAAGGTTAGGAGGGCCATGATCCAACTATCCTTAGCGGAATTTGAATCAGTATAGGGAGTGCTACCTAAACAGTGGCAAAGAGAGTTGATAAAAAAAGTACAATGTTGGGTAAAGACGATTCTGACTAGTGATCCCACGGCAAAACCACCCAAAAAGGAGCCCAGAAAAAAGCCACCGATTAAGGTAGGAAGAATCATTCCTATGGTAACTGAGATAAGAAGATAATACTTATGCTGCCACATCACCAGGGGATCATGTCTGAAATCTTTAGCAAATTTCTCTTTGATCTCACCATTTTTCTTTAAAAACACCCAACCAATATGAGCATGAAAGAAGCCTTCCTGAATGCTATAAGGATCTTCCTCGGTATCAACCTTATGGTGATGCAGACGGTGATCGCTGGACCACTTTAAAACGCTGTTCTCAAAAGCGGCCGCTCCAAAGAGGAGATAAAATATTTTTATAACAGGATGAGCATCATAGGCCCTATGGGCAAATAAACGGTGGTAGCCGGCAGTAATGGACATTCCAGTGAGAAAGTAAAAAACGATACCCAAGATGACCGGACCCATATGAAAACCATCAATTTTAACCCAATAGTAGGTTCCAATAATGGCAAGAACTGGAGTGAGAGTTAGAAAGAGAAAATTAACTATATCTATATTTTTAAGGGAGTACTTTCCTTGCATGATTACCTTCTCGACGAAAATTTAACTTAAAGAAATTTAACCCCACAAAAGAAGCTTTTGCCAGATATGTTTTTCCTGAATGGTAAGCCCTTTAAATATCTGCATCTTGAGTACGCACTAACTGAACAGGTAATTCCACATGCTCTAAAAGTCGGCACTCCACTCGGACATTGGGTCTCACATATTCACTGCCGCAGATATATTGATGAGGAGTTCTGCCATAGCGGCCAGGAGCAGTACAGTAAACAGGTCGATAGTAACCATTTACAGGTCCAGTTGAAATTCTTTGAACGACATAGCGTGGAACGGTCATGAGAACATTAACGACTTCCGGTGTTTCGAAATAAACTTTAACTGGGAGGTTTTTAAAAGAGCATCCTCTTGAGTCATAAAAATTTACACTCCCTTGAATACTTCTCGCATAGCTCTTAGGTATCACCACATGCTGATCGATGGTATGAGAGAGCGTCCTGTTGGGGAAAACAAATCTCTCCTGCGAGGAAAAGTGAAAGTTATTCTCCATGGAAATAAATCTCAAGAGGTCTTGGGAAGTCGTGGAGACCCAATTGCCAGCAAGATCAAACTCCTGGGCCATAGCAGATGAAGTAAGAGTCAGAAGGATAGGTATTAGCTTTTTCATGGAAAGAAGTATTACGCCTCACTCAGGTAAAATGCAAAAGGCAATGCGTTAGCTTATGGCATGAATCATGCTTCTCATAAGGGAGATATCTGACTAAAAGGAGTGCAGTACATGGCAAAAGTTATGGAATCGGGAAAAGCACATGTTATCAAAGGAAGTCTTGTCTATCTTTGGGAGGAACTGAAGACCATGAATCGGACAAAATTCCGGGCCCTTTCAACAATATTTATGGGGTACTTCAAAATGAGATTTCGTGAGGATCGTCCGGAAAAAAAAACAAAGACCAGTGATTATCATGATTGGTAAGGAGTTTTACTTATGAAATTTTCATTATGTCTTATTGTTCTATCTATTATAGGCCTCTCTTCTTGCAATGAAAATCAAATTGAGGCCAGGCGAGAGGGCCTTATTCCGATTCAAGAAGGCAAAGTAAGTAATTTCGGCCTGGAAAACATTAAGGAATAGATGGCATCCAACATTGTGGCCTAGGCTTCTTATGAATGCCTGCCCAAAAAGTATCCAATCGGCATTGTGGTTCAGGATGAGTTAACAAAACTTCATGGGCCACACTCTCATCTGGAGTAGTGACTTCTGGATGAGGGATTCTTCTGTTATCCGCAAAAAATGCAGTCATCACAAGAGCGGCATCCAAAGTTCTGGCGCAATCAATATTATCCTCACACATTTTTAAAGAGGCCCTACTAGGAGTGCGCTTAGGAAGCAGGGCCAGAACTTGGGGAAAGCACAACATGCTCGCCCAATAATCTGCCTGTCCCTCGGCTGAAATTCGGTTATGAGAATCACTATAAGGTTCACCTCCATAAAGATGACCCAATTCATGACAAAGGGTGAGGGCCAAGGAGTCCTCTGTAGTGCCTGGCAGGCCCGCCATGCCTCCGTGAATCAAAACTTGATCTGTATCCCAACGACGTGCAAAGGCCTGTGGCCAGTGGCTATCATAATCACTATAGATCACCAGTTCTCGGCCATCCTGATGGGCCAGAGGAGAAAAGCTTCTGCGCAT
This sequence comes from Bacteriovoracaceae bacterium UBA4097, assembly GCA_002381765.1. Lineage (GTDB taxonomy): Bacteria > Bdellovibrionota > Bacteriovoracia > Bacteriovoracales > Bacteriovoracaceae > Peredibacter. Next base: position 39,663 of record DFXX01000060.1, read on the forward strand.
GAGACCAATGACACCCAGGAATAAACGTTTTGAGAGAACTGGTTTTAAATTATGCAGGGGTAAATAATCAGGATGGGCCAGACTTGAGAAGGATAAAAGTAGCCCAAAGAACAAACTTAATACTTTCATTTTACTATACTAAAACAGGTTGCTCCCTTTCAGCAAGTCATGAAGGGAATTAAGAATATTGCTATAAATTTAAGAATAGGATTAAGCTATTTCTTGCTAAACTTCCTTCGCATTCATGCAAGGAGGAGTTAATGAGTCCAGGATATCAGGGTACATTAAGTTCAGATTTAAATGAGCACTCCAAGAAACGAGATTCAGAACTGAGCGAGAAGGACATCATGTCCGGCATAGAAAGCAAGAACCCTGCAAGAGATGAGAAAATCAGATTTCGTATTGAAAGCACTATTTATGGCCATACTGAATTTGATTCATCTCGAATCAGCGTTATGGTCAAGAATGCTTCTGTCACACTCTCGGGTTTAGTAGATAGTGCTCAATCGAAGGCGACGATTCAAGGATTAACTGAGAGTGTTGACGATGTGGAGGAAGTAGTTAACTTCATCCAAATCGACAACATCAGCAGCATATCAAAAAGCATGAGTGGGCAGGATGACCTGAAGCTTTAATTATTTTTTCTTCGTGTGCGGCTCCCCCACAGTATCGGCCACATGGGCATTGCGGGCCCCTAAGGGCTTAACCTTTCCTTTGGTTGTATCTTTAGCCGTTTGATGCTCAAGCTCAGCATTGATTTCCCCTCCTAGCAGAACCACAAAACTAGAAAGATAAAACCAAGTCATTAGAACAATGACTGCTCCTAATGAACCATAGGTCTTATTGAAGTCACCATACTTTGAGGCATACCAGGAAAAAAGTGCAGATGCTCCGGCCCATAAGACAGCAGCTATAACCGCCCCCCAACTCACCCACTTCCATTTCGCCTTATTTCTATCTGGTCCATAGCGGTAGATGCATGATAGAAAGAGTGAAAAGAGGGCAAGCAGAACGACCCAACTTACCACTGTGACTATGGTTTTAAAGGCTTCCCCAATATTCAACATGCCGGCAACAGCAGGAATTCCAATAATAACTGCTATCGCGAGTAAACTAAAAACTATGGCCAGAAGAGTTAAGCCCATGCCCAGAGCATTGTATTTGATGACCCCACGCTCTTCTCTTTCATCATAGATAATATTCATCGCCTCCATAAAGGCCTTAGTCCCCTTGGAAGCACTCCAAAGCGCAATTAATATAGAAAGCACGGCCCCAATACCTACTCCACCCGCCTGACCGGCAAGACTGGTAAGCTGGGACTCAAGTAAAGACCTTACCTCGGCAGGCAGAAAATTGGACACCATGGATATGTGCTGAGAAATATCGGCGGGATTACTAATCCAGGCGTAAATAAGTACTACAGAAGTAATAGCGGGTATTAAGGCAAAAAGGGCATAATAGGACGTAGCCGCTGATACCATGGATATGCGGTCAAGTTTGATTCCATCTTTTACCCGAAACAGAGTGTCTTTCCAGCCAGTCGAGGGAATATCCTGAGGGGAACTGGCATCACGTCCCCGATTCCATGTTGTAGTTGCCATAATTGCTCCTTTGCAAAACACCTATCAGGAGCAATTATTGCAAACACTATTCCACCCATTACTTAGTGAGAACTGGTCGATACATTTTGTGTAACTTTCCCTTATCCTGAAGATCAAGTATTCGGAGTTCATTGAGGACTTTATATTTTTCGACCTTCATTAAAGGTAGAGAATTTTTTTCTATCGCTTGAGCATCGGCAGCCTTCAAATCCTGCTGCAAGTATTCCCCCACCGATTCTAGAACGCCAAAGTAGCCGATGAGTTTACGACTCATATTGAGTGGCATTTTCTCAATAAAATACTTCTTTAAAAAAGGCACTCTTCTCAAAGGCCAGGCAAAGTTTCGGTAGAGAATCGATTTTGAGCTTGAGGCCTGAATCATTTGATAGTTAAAAACATCATTCCAGTAGTACATGGCATGGAGGATGGCATCTTTTTGGAGAAGCTCGTTTACTTTCTTTGAATCTCTCCACTCGGCCAGGAGTTTGAAGCGAGGATCGACTTCAATATCTGCGGGGACAAAACTCTCCGTAGCAGTAATCCCTAACATTTTTACAAATTCTGGTTTGCGATTCATCAGCTCGCTTCTGAATAGCGGTATCTTAATGCTTCCTCCGGTAACGACATCATAGGCATGAGAGATTACTTCTGAGCAGAAGAGCTCTTGAGAGTCTTCTTGATTAAAACCAAAGTCATAAAGAATATTTCCAGTGGTATCAGATGCTTTTTTCACTTTCTTGAAGATGAACTCTGCTGCTCGGTGAGCGGTTTCTTCATCTTCATAACGAAAAATCATAGTTCTGGCATTTTTATCCGCTATATGATCCTCAAGTGGTCTGACAAAGGAGCCAACTTCTATATGGGCCTCGACTGTCCAAAGTTTGGCATTTTCATCCCGGTAGACAATACTCATATGTGAGAATTGAGTATCAAATTCACCTAGAGAAGCTATCGCTGCAGACGTAAAAGCATTTCCACGAGAAAGAATAACATCTCCACTCTTTAGATCCTTGACCATCCTGAAGTTCTGCATATCAGGATGTTTCTTAACCTCACTATTATCTTCTCCAAAAGCATCATCTGGAAATTCTTGAGATTCAGCATTTTGGCGGTAAAAGCTCTCTTGAATAAAATCTTCACTTGTTCTGATTGAACGAAAGGCATGCCTCATTGAATCAGCACAATCTCTAAGAAGGTTTTGACTCTTTCCCAACTCTCTCATCTTTTCATGGATGATGATTTTATAGTTCCAGAGTTCTTCTAAAAGAAGCTCATGCCCATTTGAGCTAAGCTCCTTTTTATAATCTTCAGCGGAGAGATTATCTAAAAGATCCGAAGTGCGACTCATCTTCTGAGAGCAGTTAGTGCCATCAAGACTATCCAGGAGTTCCCTTAAATCTTGTCGAAGACTAGAGGCAAATGAGCTAGTGGAAAGTGTCAGAAGGATTATCGACTGTATAAAGAATAGACGTTTCATGCTCTCTCCAGTGAGAAATAAGGGACTTTCCCACTCTAGGAGCAAATCTTGTGCCGGATTTATTTTTTGATGGAGACCGAAGCACGCTCAATATTACTGAACTTCTCCAGATACCACTTCAGCCGGCTGGAGAAGGCATCGATAGGAAGATTCTCTTTGGTGGTTCTCTCGCCTTTTTTGAGAAGAGCGACCATACTATCCACTAGCTCCACAGCATCCATCAGAATAGGGGCTGCCAGTTCCAGTAGCTGAGGATCTGTGGCCTGAGAAGCCTTGTAACCGATCATCTTACCCATTTCGCAAAACTTACCAATCTCCATGGCCCCTAGAGATTGGGCGGCCCCCATCATACGATCAATGATTTGTCCAAATTCTTCAAGATACTTAGGTTCAAAGCCTTTTTCAAAATTATCCAAGATCCCATTTAATTGCTCAATGAGCTCCTCAGATTCCTCGCAAAAAGTTTGAACGATCTCTTTCATCTCCTCATCGTAAGGATCCATCATTTTCCACCTACTAGACCTTTAAGGATATTAATCAATTCTAAATCATATGCCCCAACATCCTGAAGAATAAGCTCTTTTAAGGCAATCTCCTTACTCATCTTCATTCCGACAGTCATGATAGAGAAGCGATTACATAGGGAAACTATCTTTTCTTCACTGGATAAATTTGTTATTCCCTTGGGAAATCCAGAGCCATTTAATTTCTCTTCATGATTGGCAATGATTCCCAGAACCTGTGAGGAAGCATATTCTTTACTCTGAAGAATCTGTGCCGATTTAAGAGGATGCTCCTTGTAGCGCTTTGACTCCTCAACTCCGAACTCAGAGAGATTGCGTGTAAAGAACTTTTGATAATCTTGCTCAAGACTTGGAAGACCTATGTCACATAAGAGAGCAGCTGTACCTAAGACAAAAAGCTTATCTGAGGCCATTCCTATCTTACGCCCCAGTGAAATGGCCGTGGTGGAAGTAGAAATAGCACAGCTTATGGCGATATCATCTTCTGAATCGATATTAAAGATTTCTTTAAGTATTTCAGGACTGGCCTGAGTCGCATTTACCAATGATGAAGCCGCTTTCTGAGTCTGAGTATAGGCAAACTTACTGCCGGGATCATCATACATTTTTTCCAAAGCGTCGGCGGTAACCCCTGCTATCACATTGGTCTTGGCACTGGCACTCATCTCTCCCGTGGCAGTAGTAGCAAGTAAGCGATCAAGGAAGCTATGATACTTTCCTTCATCATTAGACTCGATATAAACCTTTTTTACATTTTTACTTTTGAGATTATCCAGTCGATGCTGTTCGATATCATCATCAGCATGAAGGTATTTGATATAGTTTTTATTCAACCGAAGCAGAATGGAAAAACCAAGCACGGTATCGGCCTTAAGCGTACTTAAGCGTATGGGGATTAAGTTTTGAGACATAGGATTATTATAACCAAAAACAGAATTATGTTAGATAAAATTATATCAAAAAATTTAGTTTAGGCTATAGCATCGATAATCATGAATTTCTTATTCTGGGCCACGATCACACTTTGAGCAAAGATCTTTTTTAACTTGGTTTGGTACCCTAAATGGGAATTTCCGATCACTCTTAAAAGACTGCCTTTTTTTAGAGCATATCTGGCATCGCTAAACATCTGCCAGGCAATGAAGTCTCCGATCGTATTACTTTGATGAAAGGGTGGATTGCAGAGAACGAGATCTAAAGAGGCTTTTTGTCCATTTTCATAGCAATTAGTCCACTCATAGCGGGCCTCATCACTAAAGTGATTCTGATAGTTAGTCTTGGCACTTTTAATGGCCATCGCCGATTCATCACAGAAGATAAGTTGGGCTTCAGGATTAAGCATCTTGGCCTTAATACCCACTACTCCATTAGCACAACCCAGATCCAGAATAGTTTTATAATTTCCTTTTGGCATATTCTCCAGTAGGAAACGAGTGCCAATATCGAGCTTTTCCCGACTAAAGAGGTTTGAGTTATTAACAAAACTTTTCTCGAAACCATCAAGCTTTACTTCCAAAGGGTAAGGAGAAACACTTACTCCTCGCTCAAAATTGGCGAAGATTAGGCGCGCCTTCTTTTGAGCGAGACTTGTAGATGTAATACCTATGTACTTTTGGAGAAGATCAAAACTACCTGGGGCCAGATGTTTGACCATACTACCGCAGATGATTTTTGAGTTTCGATTTAAATGAGGTGTGAGATGACAGAGAATATCTTCTAGATAGGAGAGATTTTTAGGAAGTTGGATGACCACCAGATCATAGATCCCAGAGAGCATTTCAAAGCTGTTAATAGGAATGATTTGCTCTTCAGTATTTAAGAGAGTGGCCTGATAGCTTATGAAAGAATCTGTGAGAGAGGTAATATTCTCAGAACGAAGATTAGAAGCAAGCGCTCCAAAATGATCATTCACAATAAGTATTCGTTTATCAGATAAGCTCAAAGAGCTCAAGTGCTGAAGAATAAGTTCATCAGCACTATCCCAAGCTCTTAAGAGTTCATTTTTACGAACCGGATATCTTTTAAGTGAATCCATAATTATTTAGGCCATTTGTGATTTTACAAGATCCTGTAATGCCTTAATAACTTCTGGAGAAACTTTATCCACTTTTTCCATAGAATTATTTAGCGTTTTAGAAGTAAGTACAGGTATGCCTCCGAAGAAAAGCACATCTAAAAGATAATTCATCTCCAATTGTCCGGTTTGTACACTGGATTGTGATGAAAGTGGAAGACAATCCACGAGCTCTTTCAGTTGAAGCTGTGAATTTTTTGAGCGGGCAAGAATTGACCTGATCGATCCCAGAGCTTCTGTGCGGATTCGAGTATCATCAGAACCCAGAAGTTCGATAAGAGGTATCAGATCCTGGTTAACACCGGTTTTAGCAAGTCCAGAGACAGCACTTCTTTTTAAAGGAAGACTGCTCTTAGGATCCTGAAGTAGATCAATAAAGAGTTGACGAGAGCGTGGATCAGCTAACTCAGCAAGATGCTCTACTGCGTACTCACGGGCAATGAAATCGGTGCCTGATTTCCCTGCAACCTTCATTAAGGGCTCCACTAGACGAGGATCATTAAAATTCTTAAGGCCCTTAACAGTATTAAGAACAGTTGCTTTATCATTTCTTTCCAAGACTCTTAAAAGAGCAGGGATGGCGTCTGTCTTCTTAGCTTCACCAAGGGCCTTGGCCACTTCGCCTGTACCCTTATTGAAAGAATCATCTAATGAGTCTATAAGACGACTCGTCATCTTCTTGTCTGCATTTTCCACCAGACTGCGAGCGGCCGATTCCCGAGTGATAAAATCATTATCTTGTGTGGCAGAAGTAAAGAGGGCTTCAGATATTCGGACATCCTTCTTAATAAATGGAGTGAGTCCCTGCACGGCATGTCTGCGAGTTCGGGAAGATTTATCTTGAATTGCCTTAAGTAAAGGTTCAATAACAACCGGGCTCTTCTTTTCAGCAAGCCCAAGAGCAGCCGAATCACTACTAATACTTGGATCATTTATTATACGAATCAATCCCTCAACGGCCTGAGGGGACTTGTGTTCACTTAACACCCTTGCGGCTTTTTCTTGAAAGATAAAACTCTTGTCGCTTTTGACGACTTCTAAAAGTGGTTTAATGGATTCTGGGTTTCCTAAATTTTCTTTTTTACCTAATTCATCTAAGGCACTTCGTTTAACAGATTCATGAGAGCTCTTTAAGTCTCTTATTAAAGTGTCCATATTCGCTGAACAGCAAACTGGTGCAGTGAGAGTGACAAATAAAAGAAATAGATGTTGAAACTTCATAATGGCCCCTTAATAAATTACTAACCTATCGTATTCAAGTTGAATGCCAAAGGAGCATATTGAAAATCAATGACTTACTTTTTAAAGAGATCCAAATGTGATGAAATAATTTTAGAGTGTAAAGAAAGTAGGCAGACTTTAGGGACGATAGACACAACGAAAGCCCAGGTTGCTGGCCTTGGTGGTTTGCAGAACATTGAGAGAGAGCATATATATGCCTGAGATAACAGTATCCCGATAGTCCCCACCCCGATGGGCGGCCCCTTTACCACCTGGAGTATCCGATCCAAAGATTCTGCCCACTCCTCTGGAGGAATTCAGAGTTACGTCTAAGGGTGAAGCAATTTCAGAGACACTGGGAAAAGGTGCTCCCAGATCTGGATCACATTCAGTAATTTTCGCCTGAATTTCTCGTAAAGCAAGAGGGCAGTTCTGCGGACCTACAGTAAAAACATTCAAAGGAGTTTCCACTATCCAATCAGTCCACTCATGCATATTTCCGGCAAAATCCCAAATGACCTCGTTACTTGAAAGAGTATGAGTGCGTTTTTGGGAGAAGTCACTCCCTGCCGTTGAGCAATTGGTTTCGACATTGGGAAGAGTTGAGTCACAGGAGGTATTAGGACTATTATCTGAATGACCCCGATTAAGCTTCAATACTCCCCCATCGTCAGTCCAATTAGAATTCTCCAGCTCAATATTTCTGGCGGTGGCCATCCATTCGGTATTTGAGATAAGGTCAAACTTATTTGAGACATTATAGAGAGCATTCAAGTTTTGACAGGCCAGGACAGCGTCCTGAGCTTCGATCCGGCTCCAGGGTCTTCCCTCAGGTATGGCCACTGCAATTTTGAAATCATCAGGAGCACCTTCGGATAAGAGGCAAGGAGAAGCACCATCCAGAGAAGTCGCACATCTGGCTTCATACTTCATGATGCAAAATGTCCCTACTCCTAAGAGCGGATCAGCATCGACTGATATAAATCCGTTTGGGCAGGACGTAGTAAGATTGATCGATGCAGAAGAGGAACCTGCGGCATTTGTGGCAGTTATAGTATAAGTGGTGGGCCCCGAGATAACCGCAGGAGTACCAGTTATAGAGCAGTCAGATGAACTTAGAGAGAGACCCAGAGGCAAGGCCGGAGATGAGGAACAATTAATCAAATGAGATTGTTTGTCATCAAAAGTCGAGGGAGCGATATTCATAACTATACCAACAATACCTGAATTACCGGTTGAAGATGAGTAACTCAGTGTTGGTACTGAAGAATTATTTTCTGAAGTGTTATAGGTCACGGTAACATAATGCAATTCTTCACAGGCACAGAGCCAGATCATAAGACCAGATAAAAGAAAAAACAACTTCATGGCCCGCGCTCTCTCAGTACATTCAACATGAGAGACTTAACGGTATTTAAGAGTAAAAGATTAAGAAACCCCTCAATTAAGTTAAACTTTATATTTTAAACTGATTAAGGAGCTTATCCAGTTGATGGGCCAGCAGGCTGAAATCTGAGCTTACCTCTCCAATTCTCTGGGCAGCAAGTGTCGTTTTTTGAGATAGTTCCATGATGGATTGAATATTGCTTTCAACTTCCTTGGTAGCTTCACTTTGCTCCTTAGTGCTCCTAGCAATATCTTCCATGACCTCTTTAAGTTTTGTCATTTCAGCCGCAACATTTTTGAAAGCATCATAAGAAGTATTCACTTCAATTCTCCCTTCATGGGCCAAAATCTTTGTCTCTTTAATTACTACAACCGCTTCGTGCATAAGTGTCTTCAGTTGTTTGGTACATTCTTCAATTTCCAGGTTTGAATTCTTAGTTTGATTGGCGAGTTCTCCGATCTCATTGGCCACCACAGCAAAGCCCAGTCCTGCGGAACTTGCCCGACCAGCTTCCACCGAAGCATTAAAAGACAAAAGACGGGTCTTCATGGTGATATCATCCACTACTTTAACCGTTTCAGAAATTCTCATCGTTTCTTTTTCAAGTTTCTCAGCGATTGAGGCCACTCTTTCAATTTGATTAAAGAGATTGTTGATTTTTTCTCTGGCCGAGAAAGCCTTGTTCGCTCCATCAGCAACTTCGGCTTCAACATTATTGGTAAAACTTTGTGACTGGTGAGTATTACTTGCGACATTTTGAGAGGACGCACTCATCTTACGAATACTCTGAGCAACGCTATTGGTTTCCTCCTTTTGATTCATAAGATCAGATACCGTAGCTGTAGTAATTTCCGAGATCTCCTCGCTACCTTGAACAATTCGGCTTGTGGATTCCTTTACATGGGAGAGACTAGATCTAATTGTCTTCATCATCTCGTCAAAGGCGTGGGCCATTCTGGAGACTTCGTCCCGGGACTTATCACGGTTGAGGACCTTGGTCAGATCCATTTTCTGTGAAATGTACTCAATGCCTTGTTGTATATGCTTAACTTTTCTGATCGCAATAAATCTAACTGCGATTATTACAATGATGAGAGCTATAATGAATAGACCAACGACTATCTTTCCTACATAGAGGCTATTTTCCTTAACCTGTTGATCCAGTCTATCCAAAGAATAGTTGATCCTTGCCGCCCCCAGGACTGTTCCCTCTGGTACTTCGTGACATTCAAGACAATTGGTTCCTCGAAAATTCTGACTGGCCCGAAAGGGCATCAAGACAGTAAGTATCCTCTTGCCTTGTAAACCTTGGATAAGTTTAATTTCCTCCCCTGCTAGGCCTCTGTGATCAAGATCATCCTGCGGACTCTCATGAGGAAATCCTTCTCCATACATTTCTTTTACCGCTTCCCCTCGAATTATCCGCACATCCTGAATATCTTTATTCTCTAAAAGTTTTGATCTCAGAATTTCACGATTCTCCATGGTTCCGGTTATCATCATTGAGTTTACACTATCAAAGTACTGATGGGCCGTTTGCACGGCCTGCTCTTCCATAAACTTCTCGATGAACTTTTGTTGATTGGTAGAATTTAAAAAAATGATCACACCCGACATGAGAGCGAAGATCAGAATTAAAGGTATGAGAATTTTAGATTGAATATTCAAGCGGCTTTTCCCTAAAAATTTATTAGAGAAAAATTATCCACCTAAAGGGAACTTATAAACATGATCCAGAACAGGCTTTTTGAGCAAAAAAAAAGGGGCTAAAGCCCCTTTTTGAAAATAAATTTATTTGAGTTCAACTCCAAACAGCTCGGGAAGTAAACGGTTTTCCAAGTTAGAAGCACTCGTTCCAATCTTAGTAGCGATTTTCTCAACTAAGTCATCCTGGGCTTTTTTACTTTCCGCGGCCTTCATGACTTCGGCCAGAGTCACACCAGTTAATCGCTGAAGATCGGCAGCAAAGGCAGCTTGATCGGCCAGGGTTAATTCCCCATTGCCTTTACCAAGCATCTTTTCGGCTTTTTCCCCAAGAGTTACCAGAGACAAAGAAGTTTCTAGACCAACATTAAAGGCATAAGAGATATTAGCTGCTTTCTTAATAAATTCATTTTGCTGAAGCTCAGCAGTCATTAGAGAAACATCTTTTGTCTCAGTTTCATCTTCATAGAGGTAACCAGAGTTACGACCACTGTAGTATCCAGTATAGTAGTCATAATCAACTACTTCATAATCGTCACCATAGTAGTCACCATTATAGTTTCCAGCTAGGACATCATCTCTTTCAATCTGACGAAACTCAGAAGCAAGTGCTGTATTATTAGCATAATAATCGTAATAAACAACTGAGCGAACATACTGAAGGGATACGGCCTTATGCTCATCAAACTTATCATCCCAAACCACAAACCATTGCTCCTGTCCTGGAACAGAAGAGCGATAGGTTTCATCAGTATAGAGCTCTACATAAGAAGCGTTATCGCCATATCCTTCGATATTGTTAAGGGCATTCACAAATTGAGATACTGTTACGTCGGAAGATTTATAGTATCCGGCCGTTGAACCGCCACCACTACTACTGCCACCACCTCCACCACCATTACAAGCGGCCAGAAAAGCGAGTGAGAAAGTTAGTGCTACTGACTTAAAGAATTGCTGACCCATAGTCTATGTCCCCTTTGTGATTGTCCCTATCCTTGGTAAATCACAATGAAGGATTGAATAGCAAGCACATATTACTTCCTCAATAATACTTTAAGACTTTATTTGATTTCCAAGGGGAAAAAGGTCATTTTGACACCATCTTCTGCAGAGCACATCAAGGTATAAGCAGAAAAACCCAAGGTCTTTGAGAGCATTTGAGTCTTAAGAGGAACGCAATTTTCTGGTACACTTACACTTAAACTAACTGGTCTGACAAAACTATCACCAAGAGCAACCATAGTATAAAGTCGATTGCCGTAGATCAGAGTTGAATTTACGGCAACTCCAGGATTATGACCTTCTGGAGATTTTACAAGAGTACTTTGCAGAGTCTCACTGAAGTTAACACCAGGAAAACTTGAATCTCTATTGATCGGCAAACGATGAGTTTTAAGAGAATCATTCTCTTGTTGATAATAAAGATACACATGGTAGCGAGATTCAAAGATAAGGAGACGTCTTCCATCCCCTTCATAGGCCCCCACCACTTCAAAGAAGGGGTTTCCCCAGCCGGAAGTTTTAAGAATCCACGGATCAAATACAAGATCATCACCTATAGGTTTTACTCTGGCACTAGAGCGATCAAGGAGTGATATAAAAAATGGATGAGAGGAGATGGAATTATCCTCCAGGTTTCTGGCCATCAAAACATTGGTACTAGCAAGGAAGGCGTCCTGATCTTTCTGAATCAAGGTACGTGACTCGAAACTGGAATCAACCTGCAAGAGAGAAAATCTTCTTTTAAAGCCATCTCCTACTGACAGGAGATGACGGACACTTCCTGAGAGCCTTTCCTTATAAGTCTGAGGAAAGATTTTCTCAACTCTGACAACTTCTCTGGTTTTAGCATTCAATGTTTTTCTAAGCTTTTTCTTAAAGGCAACTGAATCTATGACTCTCGGGCGAATGAGGATTTTCTCCTGATCAAGGTAAGGCTCCCAGTAGTAAAGACGATCTTCAAAAGAGTTTACTTCGTAATCCAGTATATCTTTTGAATTATCAAGCTCTGGCATCATCCATGCCTTCTGATAATAGGGAACTAGGATATCTCCCAAGAAAGAAGAAATCTTAAGCCAGGAAAAATCGGCCCTTTCCCCTTCTTTAATGGGAAGTCCTTCGAAGGTAGAAATTGGTAGCTCCCATCGTGATTTATCAGGAAAAAGTTCATTTCCCGCTAAATCAGTTATGGTAAGAACAAGATGATCCCTTTTGGCATTCATTCCATAGAAGACGAGATCATTAATTCCATCAAAATTAATATCTTTCTCAAAGATACTCAGAAGTTGATGATGATCAGAAAGAGTAATATTTGTATTAACCGTTTCCAGAGAAGTCAGATCTGTGCGAATACTGGTGACAACTAGCTTATCGCCTTCTTTTCTATGAATAAATCCATGAAAGTCACTTGAAGCCTTGTCCTCAACTGAAACTAGACCCATGCGGGAAACTTTGCTTGGCCCTTGTTGAACCATAAGAGCTTCCGTTTTGATATCAGGGATCTTGACACTTATCAAAGATTCAGAAGAGAGAAACCGTGCAAAGGACAGAGTAAGAGGAGTTTCCGTAGTTACTCCTTCAACAGTAGATCTGAAAATTACTAAGACCTCACTATCCATTTTGAAATCTGGAATTTTACCTTTAAAATGAACAAGCTTTCCTTCAGCTATAGCATCTGCAGGAATCCCCAGAAGCTCGACATTTGATACCTTTTGCCTAGAACCAAGAATTTCCAGTGGCAGAGAAAACTGAAACTCGCCTGACTCATTTACCGCCACCGTCACCAGATCCTTAACCAGTACCGATGAGACGACGGCATTTTCTTGGGACAGGGCCCCTTTCATGGAAAGGGAGCCAAAGCGCACATAGCGACTATCCTGATCCCCCCTTAATTTTCGGGCAGAAGAATATAGTCGGGCCTTGATTTCTGAAAGTGTGATATCTGGGTTCTGAAGCTTAAGCATCGCCGCGGTAGCAGAAACGAAAGGAGCGGCTTGACTTGAACCATTCTTAGCTTCATAACCCTGCTTTCTTAGAGAGCGAGATTCGAGAGTTCGAGGAAAAGTTGATACAATCCATTCACCAGGGGCCACGAGATCGACCTTGCCGCCGTGGTTGGAAAATTCAGTCAACTTCCCTTCATTATCAACAGCACCGACGCAAATAACTGCAGGATGAGAGCAAGGCCAGGTAGGAACCTCTTTATTGTTATTTCCTGAAGCCGCCACCAGAACAATTCCTTTTTCCGCAGCAGCATCCAGGACTTTAGTAATTTTAGGAGTGTTAATAACTTGCGGCCATCCCAGGCTCATATTTATTACAGAGACCTTGGCCTCTATTGCATATCCGATGGCATCAGCTATGATGTCCGTAATCAGCCTTCTTTTATAAACAAATGATGTCACCTCTTTATTCAAGACCTTCAACGGAAGAATTTTAACTCCTCTTGAAGCCGCCCCTTGGATTCCAACACCATCTGCATTGGCCGCGATAATTCCTGCTACATGAGTGCCGTGACCTATATCATCCATCATGTCTTTATTATCAAGAAAGTCTTTTCCTGCATAAAGGCGATCTTTAAACTCTGGATGGCCCATATCGATTCCACTATCAATGACGGCCACGATAACTTCTCTGCTCTGTGAAATACCTGAAAGGAAGTCCTCTCCCGGCCAGTCGATATCCATACCAGGCTGACCTTGAATCTCACTTCTTCGAATATCATTTTCAGAGCGATAAATCTTCTGACCTTGGTTTGAAAGCCCCCATTGCTCTGAAAACATGGGGTCTAGTGCCCATGAAGAAGAGCAAACGAGTAAGATCGATAAACCAATTATGCTCTTCATAGTCTCTCCCTCATCCAATACCCATTAAATTCTCCACCACTAATACCCAACATTTGTTGAATGATATCAAAGGGACCATTCCAGAATTTACTACCGATGGCACCATCGGTATTTGAAAGTATAGGTTCATTGAGAATTTCTTCTCCATTTCTAAAGCCGTTTATACTTCCATGGACAAAGATATTATCCCTTCCAATAAGGGAAGTTATTTCTGAATAATCGAGATTCTCATAGAGAACCCGCAGAAGCGAGGTAAGGCACTTCGAAACAGCATCCTGATCTTTTCCACGTCTAATATCATTTTGACACGAAGAGTTTTTGGCGATTAAGGAGCTTAAGGTCCCACAAGTATTTACAAAGCGGCCAGAACTTAACCAACGTCTCTTACTTCTATCTGTATCACATCTGATTCCAGGAATTCGGTCCTCATAAAGCTGCTCAATCTCAATTAACCTGTCTTTAGGAATTGAACTCAACTTCTCTATTCCTTCTTCATATAGGTTTAAATTAACAGAGATATTAAAGAGCTGAAGTTTTCTCGTATTTTCAACACTTCTTTCATCAAAGACGGTAAAGCCGAATTTATTATTCATTTCGCGCATTTTCTTTTGAACTTTACCAACTGTTGCACTCCATCCTTCCCAACTATCAGTCAGCCGCATGAAGCGCTCATTATAACTGCCCACTTCATCTAAACTTGCCTCAAATCTCACACCTGTAGTTATCCCCATACCACCAATTGTTTCAGCTGGATTTTGAAACGAGTTTCCTTCCCAAACCACATTATCGATGACCTTAGCAATGCCATAATTGATAAAATCTCTTGCAAAGGCTTCCCAGTTCCAACCGGTCTGCTTTTCATCAGTAAAGGAAACAAAGTTTCCTGCTAGTCCTTCGCGACTTAAGACACTGAGCTTGGTGGTGGTCTTAAATTTCTTAAACCTCCAGGCAAGAATACCTAATCTGCTGGATTTATCCTTAAAATCGGCTTCTACTAAATTTGGTCTTTGAATGGCCACAAGAAGTTCCGAAGAGCCGGTTTGAATAAATTGCGAAAGAGCATGAGCACTATCAAAGAGCTTGGGATTATCCTTTATACTAGGATCTATATTCACTTCATGGAGGCGAACTTTGTATTTTCCGTTTTGCCCTCTGAAACCAAGTCTGAGTAAGGGAACAAATTTCTCTAGGGTAACGTCAAAGCTCCAGCCCAACCCATGTCCATAGTCATCATAGACCTGAATGGTGCCGGCATTTTTGCGATAAATTTGAATTCGTCTGATAAGAGTGGCATTGGCACTAGCGGCCAGTCTGATCTGGAGTGGAATAACCATATCATTTGAAACACCTTGGATGCCAAGATTTGGATTTAGGGTTTCTGTATAAAGCAGGGATTCTCCAACTCCTAAGTTCTTATTTAAGTGAGAAATGATCTCTGCCAGTTCACTGTCTTCATTTTTTACATCCCAATCCACATTAGGATTCTTACTATTGGCCAGACTCTTGATGCGTCCCAAGTCTCTTTTCACCTGCCACTTAAGAAGTGGTACCGCCAGATTTTGATAGGGTTCTTTGAGAGCATCTTTAAGATTTTTTAGTGGCTTAAGATGAGTCCAGTTTTTAGAAAGGCTTGCCGTAGCAGTGGCCGCGATAGTAGGAGCAATATAGACGTTTTCGATACCTAAATGACCTCCCAAACGAATGCTCCAACCNNGCCATGAGATTTACACCTACTAACGGAGTAAACCAAGTCTTTACTGGAAATGAGATGAACTCTCCCGTCTTAACAAAATGATCAAGTCCTTCATAGAACTGATCCATAATAAACTTGTTCCGGGCCTCTCCGGGATTGAACATGATAAGTTCTTTATTTATCCGGGCCATAAGATTATCGAAGGTAATTGACTGAAGCTTAGTCAGGGCATACCAGTAGAAATCGCGAAAAGGAGATTCAGGATCTCCATGAGCGAAACGACTGCCAAAACCATCCCATTCTTCTTTATTAAGCTTCCCGTTAACGAGATATGGCCGGTGAGAGATATCCGGGTTAATCCTAAATTCTGCAGCCTTTATGTTAAAAATTTTAAGTAAGGCATTTCTGCGGGAGAGTAATTTTTCTGAAACCAAAGCTTCCACTTCTGGAGGGAAATAGGACATTTCTACTGCTAGGCGAAGCTCATCTTCACTGAGATTCTTCAAAAGATTAACTGCCCACTTAGCATCGTCCATCGAGGCCGGAAAAATACTGCGGGTAAAATGAGGCAATAAGATTTCATTGTCGCTTATTCTACCTACCATCCATTCAAACTTATTTACACTCTCACCCAAATCGGCCAGGGAGTAAGGAATGATTACCCCTCTCAGAGTTCTATTATTAAGCATCTGAGGTGGAGTTCCCTGGGCCAGATTATAGTGATCATCAAAAGAAGGAACAGTCACCGCCACATCTTGAAGAAGAACACTAAGTCTCTCAGCATCTTTTGAGACGACCCAGCGTGAGGAGGCGCCTAAAGTGGCACGTGGAATCTGACTATCCAGAAAATCATTCATTGCCCCAATGGTCTTAAAATTAACCGTAAGGCGCTTAATCCATTTAATCGCGGGAACTTTATAGCCCATAAGACGCAAAAGATTTTTTCTAAGTAGCATGGTATGAAGAGTTTTATCCAGATGAATAATGGCCGTGATATTCCTCACGGTTCCGTTAAAGCGAAACAATCCGCTAGCAGAAAGCAGGGCCCCACTATAGTCCAAAACATCATTCTCAAAGATATCGATCTCATCGTCCTGAAGGGTAAGTATTTTCTTTTGTGAGTCCCAAAGAGCACTGGGTGCTGGATCAAGTAAGGCAAGATCGACCCCTTGTTGAGAGAGTTGATGGGCCTCATCGGCTCGAAGAATGCGCCCCTCATAAAGGAGATCATCACTCGGAATCCGTGTATCATTTAACGGTATAGAGGCCATGCCTTGAGCGAAGGTAGCCGAACTCAATAAAAGCTGCAGTACGGCCAAGGTCAAGAATGAGGGGAAGTGCTTCATCTATTCTCCAATAACATTTGAAGGAGATGGTACCCTCATTAGTTATCTCAGAGATCGTTACTGAAGAAATAACCAGCGATGTCCAAAAATTAGACACTATTGTCTATTCCATTAGTTAGAAGCAATTGTGTAGAAATGAACACAATTTCTACATTAGAGTGGGAATCCTCCTTCCTCAGGCACTGTTAATCTTATTTTAATAACGATCTGATGCAGGAGGCGCTCATGTTGAGGTGGACTTTAATCTTTTTTATATTTTCTATAGTTGCAGGAATTTTTGGCTTTGGTGGAATTGCAGCCGCAAGCAGTGATATGGCCCGTATCCTCTTTTTTATTTTTATCGTTCTATTTGTATTGTCTCTTCTCATGAGACTTATAAGAGGTTCAGATAAAATTATTTCGAAGAATCTTTAATGAGTGCAGAAATAATTCAGTCAGCTTCAAAATCACATAAGGTCATCGTATTTGCCTTAAATTCTGTCCTGGCAAATGAATATTTACTGTTTAATAAAACATTGAATTATCATTGGAATATTACTGGTCCCAACTTCCAGGGACAGCACACATTTTTAGGCGAACATTACAAACAAATACTCGTCATTATGGATGATGTGGCGGAACGGGTAAGAGTACTGGACGAACGCCCCAATATTACAATTAAGTCGATGTTTTCAAGATCAGAAGGTAAAGACAATCAAGAAAAATCACCTTCTTCTGAAAACATGTTCCGCAACCTTTTAAGGGATCATACTGATATACAGTCTCAGCTAAAAGAAATTATAGCAGAGACCAAAACATTTATGCATGATCCAGGCTCTTCAGATCTCTTGACTTCAGTCCTTTTAAAACACGAAAAAATGAGTTGGATGATCCGCTCACATATAACTTAGTAATTACAAACCATAGGAGTATCTATGAACAGAGATGAGACATTGGGTAACTGGAAACAAATGACTGGTAAATTTAAAGAAAAATGGGGAAAGTTCACAGATGATGAACTCACTCAAGCAGAAGGACGAATTGAATATTTATCTGGCATCATTCAAGAACGTTATGGACAAACAAAAGAAAATGCTCTTCACCAGATCAATGACTTTTTCAAGTCATTTGATAAGAAAGAAACTAATGCAACAAAACTAGAGGCAAAATGAAACAAACTGAAAACGTATTAGGCAACAGTATAGATAGTAAGGCAATTGCTGAACTCGGACACTCTTTTGAAGAGATGTCCAAAAAAGTAGCAGATACAACGGCTGAGCTTAGCGAAAAAGGCCTTTCAGTGATAAAGCAGTATCCCCTGCATACAGCACTTGTAGCTGGAGGGATCGGTTTAATTCTAGGGGCCTTGATAGCTCGAAAGTAATTAAAAGAGGAATTATGAATTGGATGACGATAGTAAAGCAGAAAGCTGAATATTTACCACTCGTTTATATATTAGTGGCCACCCCCGGATTACTGGGTTTAGTTGGAACACTACTTTTGATAGTAACAGGCATAGCTCAGTTCTATCCAGAATATAATTATCCCACAGATCTTGCCATGATTCTGGTGCTTGCATCAACAGGCTTGAGTGGTGGGACATTTCTCCTGTTTCGGTATGTGCTTAACTTGATAGTCAATCAACCCGACGTTCAGGCCATTGTTAATATTCCTCGAAGTATCGAAGAAAATCTGACGAGAGGGTTTGCTCCCTTTCTCAATCAACTTAAAGCAGAACAAACTAAACTGATAGAATCTATCAAAAAATAAAGGGTCTTTTATGAAATTTGCTTACATTATGATGACTGTTGGCCTGCTCCAAATACCCTCTTCTTTCATCGCTCATGCCGCTGAATCAGTCGGAGAAAAAATTCAAGTTGGGGCAAAGAACACAAAGCGCCTTATTAAGAAAGGAGCTAATCGGGTGGGAGAAGCCGTATGTTTACAAGGTGATCTAGAATGTACTACCAAGAAGGCCAAAAATAGATTGAGTGAAACTAAAGATTCAACAGTAGATGCAGCTGTAGAATTAAAAAATAAAGTAGACTAAGCTTAAAGCGGGGTGGGAGTAAACTTATAGCCAGAGCCATGAATGGATTCCACTATGTGTGAAACAGATTCAAGCTTCTTACGTAATTTACTCACATGGGTATCCACTGATCTCTGATAAACGTGGATATCCTCCCCCCAGATATCATTTAAGATTTTATCTCGATGAATGACTTCTCCAGGTCTAGCTGCAAAATACATCAATATTTTAAACTCTAACGCTGTCAAACTCACCTTCTTGAAAATCCCATTAACTATGATGAAAACTTCCTGCCGAGTTTTAGAAATCTGCAGTTCTTGCCAGCTATAAGAGTCAGATTTAATCATCTGCTGCTTAGACTTTCGAAGTTTCGCTTCAATACGCGCCCTAAGTTCCAAAGGAGAAAAAGGTTTAGTGATATAATCATCTGCACCCGCAGTAAAACCCAAAACCTTATCTGAGAGATTATTATGCCCTGTAAGAAAGAAAATGGGCAAATAAGCATGAGTTGTCTGAATGCTAGAACAAAATTCAATTCCATTGCCATCAGGCAGATCCACATCAAGAATCATAAGTTGGAAACCATGAGTAGTAATAGCGATGCGTGCTTCTTCCAGGGTCTTAACCCAGGTAAGCTCAGTTAGATGAGAACAACTTTGGGCCACCATTTGATAGATTTCCTTACTGTCTTCAACAAGAATTACGCTATTCATAATGTCTCCAGAACTGCAGAGTATCTAAATCCCCCTATAATTGCTATGCTTATTAAAATGAGTAAAGAGAGAGGTAATGCTTGAGAAAGATCAGATATCCAGAGCTTGAGGTTCCTTTACAGGGTCTTGAAGGCTTTCATCAAGAATTTCTTATGGAAAGAAGAGCGGAGTTACAGCTTCTAAAGGATTCACTTAAGGCACTTGAGTATAAACCCCTTGCTGAGATGGCCCATAAATGGAAGGGCTATTCAGCTCCTTATGGGTTTCAGGAACTGGCACTTATTGCTGAGATTCTAGAGGATGCTGCTTTGAATGATGATTTTCAAAAATGCCATGAGGGACTGAAGAGTGTTGAGGACTATTTAGGTCAAGGGTAACCCTATTAAGAGTCACCCCTGAAGCTTACTATAAACCTTGAGCTGTATTGATGACTACGTCAACGCGACGATTCTGAGCACGTCCTTCTTTGGTCTTGTTAGTCGAGAGAGGTTTTGAGTACCCGAATCCTTTAGAATCCATCTCATTCTTAGATAGCTTTTCATCAGTAGTAAAAAATTTTAAAACTGACTCAGCTCTTTGTTCAGACAAAAGCTGATTAATGTCCGCATTCCCTATACCATCGGTATGTCCTTCAATTGTCACTTGATTAGGCTTCATACTCCTAAGAATATCTTTCACTTTTGTTAAAACTGCAATTGAATCGGCAGGAAGATCAGATCGTCCTGAGGCAAAATTCATGGACTTCAAACGAATAATCAGAAAGCTGTCTTGAAGATAGACATCTGCTTCATTTTTATCAAACTGGGCAGCTGCATCTGTAACGACTTTATTCTCTTGAGCTTTTTTCTTAAGAAGATCATTCTCGTCCTGAGAAATGATAAGATTTTCACTTTGAGTAAGAAGCATTTCATCAGTTTCACGAGAAGTTGCCTCAACTTGAGAAGTTGTCGCATTGGCCTTTTTAGTGGCCTGACGACTAGATTCCAAAGTAACCGCCCTTTGTTCAGGAGTTTGATTGCGTGATCTTTGCTCGGACTTCATCAGGGTAATTACTCTTAAAGAACTAATCTTCGCAGCTTCCACTGCCGAATCGATTTTTGTATTACTATGGCGATCGGTTTCTATAATTTTCTCAGCAATATTAAACTGCTCTACTGCTTTACCATAAGCAATGGGAGTTATTTCAAGCGCCCCTTTATCCTTTGCTTCCTTGAGAGTAGTCTTAAGAGCATTCAGCTTACTTCTCTTAATGGCCAAGAGTTCTAAGTTAAGATATTGAGACTGAAGCTTAACTTTTTCTTCAGGAGTCATGGATTTTTTATCAGAAGTAAAAGAGGTTAACTTATCATCCAATGAATTTAGTTCTTTAGGAAAATTATCCGCCCCTGCCAGAATGGCTGCTTTTCTGGCAGTAGTTACACTGATTAAGGTAGAGCTTATTTTTTGTGCCTCTCTTTCGGCTTTTTCCAGATGGGCTTTGGAGTAACCTAAGGTCAGAAGTACATCTTCTGAAGACTCTCCTTCTTTATAATCTTTTTTGGCCTCTGCAAGGTAATCATGAGATTTTGCAAAATGTATTGGGGAAAGTACATTTACCTGTTCTTTCTGTGAATATTCAATAAGAGCTTCCTGGGCTTTTATCTCAGAGGTCGGATCGGCCGCGGCTGAAATGCTAACTGGTTTTAACTCATGGGCACACCCCATGAATAATCCCAATATGCCTATGGCCGAATAGGTTTTTAAATCTTGTAGTGTCTTAGAGAATTTTTCTCTCATTTATCAACTCCTTGAAAGTATAATAGATGATTGAGAGTAGATTGCTTACTGCAACTTCACTTGAAGAGGAGTTTTAGATAATGTGTAGAAAACTACACGATCTCCAAATAATGCTGAATTGCTTTTATAAGATTGTTTTTGCTAAACGGTTTGATAAGGGCATCATCACAACCGGCCATAAGACACTTATCATACTCCACCTTACTCGCATGAGCGGTAAGAGCTATTATAGGAGTTTTAATTCCTAAACTCCGTATTTTCCCTGAGGCTTCATGCCCATCCATCTTAGGCATTTGAATATCCATAAGAATAATATCAAAAAGCTCTTTTTCACATAGATTAAGCGCCTCAATGCCATTACTCGCCACTGTAAGACTTGCTTCAGTCCCACGTAGAAACATTTCCAGGAGGACAAGATTATCCCTGGCATCGTCTACCATAAGGATTCGTTTACCAGGAAAAGTAATAAGAGGTCCCTCGGCTTCAAAAGATAGTTTTCTAAGTGCAAGAGGATCCATTGAAGACTTTTGAGAACGTTCAAGTAGTGCCGTAATTTCAAACTCTGTTGAGACTCCTACTTCTGAATGAACAAGAACGACATCTCCTCCCATGGCTTGAGCGATTTGCCGAGAAATTATAAGACCCAGACCAGTTCCACCAAATTCGCGCTTAACCGAAGCATCCGCCTGACCAAAAGGGATAAAAAGCCTTCCAATCTGCTCAGGAGTCATCCCCACTCCCTCGTTCTTAACAGTCATATTGAGTTTATCATGAGTTTTAGAAATAGGATTTAATCTGACGTTTACAATTACTTTTCCCTTAGGTGTGAACTTAATGGCGTTCCCAATGATATTCAACATAACCTGCTTCATTCTTAAAGGATCAAAAATATAACCCTGCTGACTACAGGCCGTCTTATTAAAATAGAGCTGAATTCCATTCTCACGCGCCTTCAAATAAAGCGTGGATTCAATCTCCTCAATGACATTTAAAAGCGAATAATTTTGCATTTCAAGCTCTAAGCAGTTCGCCTCAATTTTTGAAAGATCCAGAATATCATCAATCAGTCTCATTAAAAGATTACCATTCCGGCGAATAGAGGATGCACACTCATCATGCTCAAGATCAGATACTTCCTTTCTTGCTATCAAATCAGCAAAGCCCATTACAGCTGCTAGTGGTGTTCGAATTTCATGGGACATATTGGCCAGAAAGCGTGACTTAGCGATACTAGCGGCTTCCGCAGCCACCCTTAGTCTTTCAAGTTCTTTCAACTGCTCCTGCATGAGATGCCGCTGATGCTGGAGCTCAACAAAAACTCTGACCTTACTTTTAACAATGTAGGGATTAAGGGGTTTGAACAAAAGATCAATGGCCCCGGTCTCATAACCTTGCAGAATAGTCTCAGCATTATTCTGCTGATCTGTAACAAAGATGATGGGTAAGTGAGAGTTGTTTTGTACACCATGAATCAGCTTGGATAGTTTAAAATCACTCATCCCAGGCAATTGCATATCGAGGATCGCCAGACCAAAGTCGTGCACATTGAGCGAAAGAAGTGCTTCCTCAAAGCTTAAAAAAGCATAGATCTCAATATCTTCGGCCGCTATCAGAAAACGGAGGGAATCGATATCATCTGGCGAATGATCGATTATGAGGATTTTTGTTTTACTATTATTCATAAGCAGTTGTGTCACAACTTGAAGCCTATGGACATCAATTCATTATATATGGCCAGGATAAGTTCCTGGCCACTCAAGAAACTATTAAAACCAGTACTTAAAGGCCGCTGAAGTAATCATTGAATCAGGATCTTTTGAAGTGACAAAAAGATATTTGGCAATAAACCCCAGAGAGAATCTGCGTTCAACATCCAGAGGAACGTCAAAGCCCATAACTGGAGCGAAGGCCATTTCAGACCCATCGCTTAAAAAAACCGGTCCGGCAGCAGCTCCGAAATAACTATGTTTGATGAGTGGGATATCCCCTCCAAAATTATAAGTACCTCTAAACAACAATGTCGTACGTTTATGGAATTCGTCATCGCCTCCAGAAAATCTTGAAGTACTTAACTCTACTCCAAGCCCAAAAGGAATAAGAGGTTGGTAGCCAATATCGAGACCTAATTCAGGTGTTGAGCCTCTACTTCCTTCTGGACTATTGATACCCAGGTTAAGTCCTATATGGACACGAGACTCTCCCTTATTTTCTACTTTTTTAATGAGAGGAAGAGTAGGGCCAGGGCCTTCTAAACTTTCCTGAGAATAAGCGACCGATGACATAAGTAAAACAAAGACACAAAGTTTGAGCAATTTTTTCTCCTTCAAGAAATATGTATTACTCTTTGTATCATGCAGAGGACCCAGCACCATATAGAATAGCAAGTTGTGTTAATAAAAACACATTTCCTAATTTCCAGTCTGCTTAGGAAGGATAATTGTAAAGGTCGTGCCTGTTCCTTCTTCACTTTCAACTTCAATCGAGCCTTTATGCCCCTCAATCATACTCTTCACCACAGTTAAACCTATGCCCCAGCCAACCTTACTTTCAGCAGATTTGGCCCTCTGAAACTTTTGAAAAAGCCGCGATTGATCCTCCTGAGAAATCGGATTACCTAAATTGTGGACCTTCAGTATGGCCAGCGACTCAGTTTGTTCTAAACATAAAGTTATAGATGAATCTTCTTGACCATACTTAACAGCATTTGTAGCTAAGTTTTCTATTGCCCTTCGTAAGCGATTCTCATTCCATAATCCCAAACATTTCCCAGAGGAAACTACTTGAAAACGGCTTGAATGGGAGATATTAAGTTCATAGGCAATATCCTTTACCAACCACTCAAGATCGCATTCCTTTAATTCAAATGTCTGTTCTTTTCCTGCTTTAATTCTGCTTTGATCTAGTAGTTCTTGAATCATCCCATCAATTCTATCCACACTCTTTAGAATACGTTGAAGCTTATCAAGCTGCCCCTTTTCGTTCTCAAGTTGCTTAATGAGAACCTGAGCACTCATTTTAACAGTGGTAAGTGGATTACGTAAGTCATGGGCCAGGGTGTGTGAGAGTTGATCCTGAAATTCTCTTAGGGTTTCACTAAACTGTGTAGCAGCATCGTTCACGGCCTGCTCAATTGAGCAGACAATAACTTCACGCTCGACGGGAGTGAGCATGACTTCTTTTTCCATAACATCGCAAATAACCTGTCTCAAAATATGGTATTCAAGGATCATTTGATCCATGGTGTAGTCTGAAGCTATGGCCCTTTCCATGCCATGCTTTTTTCCTATTCGAGTACTATCACTTTTGTCTGAGTTAACGCGGGCCTCTGTGCGATCAATCGTATTAGAGAGAGCATCGACCAACTGTGAAAGATAAATGGGTATGGAGTTTCTAAGAGCAAGATTTTCCTGAAGATTGGCAGCTTTTACCTCTTTTAGGGTGCGCTCTTCCCAGACATGCATGATCTCATGACTAAGTCGTTTAAGTCTTTTTGATGCCTCATTATTCATAAAAGTAATCCCCAAAATAGTAAAGTTAAGCAATTATCGCACTCCTGGATACAAAGAGAAAGCATTCCCGGTTGACGATATGCAATTGTATTAAGTAAAGCTTATTGTGCATTCAAATCAGGGAGTCCTCTATGAAGATGGTTTTGATTATTGTATCAATAATGATGGTTACAACACTACCAGCTGCTACTGTGAAGATGAATTTCTCCTACTTTGTTGGTATTCATAAGGATCATAGTCGCACTTTCATCAACACCACTTCTGATGGTAAATTCAAGATTTTTACCAGTGCCGGTAACGAAATCATTGAGGCCAAGGTAATTTCTGATGAACGCAGAACTGATGGAGAACTTCACCTTGATTTAGGACAGGAGAGAACTCTCATTGTTACCACCGCCCTCTCATCAGATGCTAAAGTTAGATACTTTCTAAGAACAAGAGAAGAAGAAATTGAACTCAGTCCAGTGGTGGGTCTTCATATCCAGGAGAGAAACGAAAAATAAGCTAGCTCCAAAAAGAATATTCCAATGATCATAATGCCTCTTGACTTATAAGCCTCTAACATCATTGAGATCTTAACTTTTACTTAACTATTTCTTAAGGGTGGGTCGATAACTTTTTTCATGAAAGTCATCATCTGTATCCTCCTATTCTTGGCAAGCTGTAGTGGACAAATTCATGTTTCTACTCCCAGTAGCGCTAAACTAACATGGGGTAATATTACGCCCGCTAATATGGAAAATCTTTCCCATTATGTTATGCGGGGAAGCTGTCAGGATGGTGTAACGAGCTTTAAGATCACCTACCCCTTGCCGGAGAAAGAGGTCGTCTGTAAGGATAAAACTTGGTCGATCACTTTAGATTTAACGGGTGAGCCAGATGGGGCCATCATCATCAAAACCGATCTTAAAGATTTGAGTACAGGAAAGATGGTCCAGTTCGAGACATTGAAAGATACTGCTCGCCCTTCAGTCATACCGTCCACGACTTCTTCAGCACCAACAAATACCAATGAAGTCGAAGTTGCTGTGGTTTTCACAGAAGATATAAAAGCTCTGGATATATCTTCCCTCGTCGCTACAAATGCAGTGATTATAGGAGTAAGTGGCGAAGGGAAAAATTTTAAGGTGATACTGGCCCCTATCAGTGATGGGTCTTTTTCTCTCGCTGTAAAAGAGAACAGTATTTACGATCTAGCTGGCAATGCCAACACCTCCAGCAGTCTCATCACTCTCACCCATGACTCTCAATTTCCAACCGTTACACTTTCATCAAATGCAGCGGAAGTAACTACCCTTTCTAGCTTTACAGTTACCGCAACTTTTAATGAGGAGGTTATTGACTTCAATAGCGCAAAAGTCCAACTAACCAATGGAACACTTACCAATTTCACTCAAAGTGGAAATACCTATACCTTTGATGTATCTCCCATCACAGAGGGAGAGGTGCAGATCTTGGTGCCACCATTTGTTGTTCAGGATTTGGCGGGCAATCTTAATTTGGAAGGAAGACTCATACTTCAGTATGACGTAACTTCTCCAACCGTCGGAATATCTTCTCCAGGTGTGGGAAGGATCTATTTACCAGGAGAAGCAATTTCCTTCAACTGGAGTGCAACGGATGAAAACCTAGCAGACAATGTAGAACTATACTACAGCCTAGATGGAGGAGTTACTTGGATTAACCTTGGTACCTACCCCACAACTCCTGCGGGATACTCCTGGATAGCTCCTAATGTAGACAGCTCCGATATCGTTTTTCAAATCGTTACCACCGATGAAGCTGGCAACAGCTCCAGTGCCCAGGTAGGTCCTCTGACTATCCATAATGATTTTACTCCACCTTCAATGTCCCTTACTCCTTCTCCTGACTTTACTCATATGGCCTTCTATGGTGGACAAACCATTAGTTTCAATTATTCATCGGCCGGCGACAATCTGGTGGCAAGTTCCGTGAGAGTGGAAGTAACTCTCAATGGAGGAGTTAGCTGGACCCCTCTCTTAAGTAATGCACCTCTTGCTGGAAGTTACACCTACACCATTCCTAATGATATCGATATGAATCCAGTTTTCTTCCGTCTTCAAAATGAAAATGAGCGTGAAGAAGTAGGTAGTGTGGTTTCTCCTAGCTTTATCATCGACAACAGTCCACCGCAATTAACGACACTAACAATCAATGATGATGGAGGCTTCGCCATTACTCCCTTCCTAAGTGTTCAGGTGGGTGTAGTTGATAGTTCAGATGTCTATATCACTCTGACCGAAATCCCACTTTCCAGCTCCTGCGCCGATCATGAAGATGGATCTGGTCGCCCCTTAAATCCCTCCTGGAGAAAATGGGATAATGAAGTCGCCCTTATGAGTTTAAGTTATCAGGTAACTCCCGGCGATGGAGTGAAAAGAATATGCGCTTGGGCCAAGGATGGCTTTGACAGAATGGCCGGGGCCCCACTTACTAAAACAGTAACCCTTGAAAGTCGCTACATCCCTGTCTTAAGTGAGTTTGAAGTTTACCAAGACACTCCAGGCAAACATACCGCTACTGTGGGTGAAACGATCACTATCAGATACACGGCCTCCGATCATGAAGGACTAAGTAGGGCCCCCCTCTCTTTTGCCTACACACTTGATGGATCAAATTGGCTTGATGTCGTGACAAACCTTAATATCTCGCTTGCCGAAAATGTCACATGGATGCATGAAAATAATGGGCTTGCTCCCAGTGTGAGTGGGACATATACCTTCTCTTCACCAAGTTCGAGTTACTTCCGTGTTCAAGGGCGAGTTAAAGATCGAGCTGGAAATATTTCTATCGTTGCTCTCTCCAATAGCTTTAATAGCGGCAACTGGCAGATCTACCTCGGCAGTACGGATCGTGGCGAAGGAGGGGTTGGTAAAGGGGCGGCCATCACCGATGGCTGGTCTTCAGCTTTTTTTGACATTCATCCGCATACTGGTGACTTTTACTTTTTAGATAGAGAAACCGGACTGCGAAAATTAGATATAAGAACAGGTCTAGTTTCTTCAGTTGTAAAACTCTTTGATCCAGCTTATTCTCCCACGCTACCGGAGGGCCAGATCCTTAAAGGAAGCGAGGTTATCGATTTCGCTCATGCCGTTACAAAAGTCTCTTCTTCCAATATCACAAACATTAGCTTTGATTCTAAAGGTAGGCTCTACATGTCTACCATGATCTTCTCCCATACTGAAGTTGGTAAAGGTATTGTTTATCAAGTCGATCTAAATGCAAAGACCATCAGGGCCTATGCTGGTGGTGGAACAAGTCTCTCTTCCAATAATCCATTCGAAAGAGTTATCTTGGCTGGAACATTGGCATTTGATGAAAAAGATAATCTGTATCTATGGGATAGTTGTATTTCTCCTATCCTAACCAGATCGGCCGCTAAAAGAATTATCAAGATCCCTCAAAATATCGATGGCACACCTGGAAATCTTTCCGTTGTTTTTGGTGGTGCTTGTGAGTACGCTGCTCCCATCATTGGTGAAGTGGCCGCTACCAGTAAATCAGGGGCCATTGTGTATGGAGAACTCTCATCAATTGCACCAATCGATGAGAACTCCTTTTATGTGATGGCCTATGGTGGTTTTACTCCTATAAAAGTCATGAATGGGATTGTCCGAGCTGTGAATGCTCCAGGCTATGGTGAATATACCACGAACCGTATGATCTATAATAAGTTTGATGGATATATCTATGCCAATTTAGCCTCGGAAGGTGTTGGACGTTTTCTACCATCTTTAGCAGGAGATAATGGAGAATCGGCCCATGAAACTTATCTTCCAGTTGCTTACTCAGTAGGCTGCCAGAATGATGGTGTCCCTCGCCAAAATGCATGTACCCGGGTTGCCCAGGCCTTAAGAATTGATAATGAAGGAACGCTCTTCTTCAGCGATGGTCCAGGTATCAATAAACCCACCAATGCTCGAGTTCGTTATGTTAATCGATCAGGGGAAGTTGATACTCTTATTGGTACTCGCCCACTATTTGGACTGGGTATGGATAAGTCTCTTACCCGCGCTCAGATTGGCTCCATTGCCTATAAACGATCAACTCAAAATTCCACCCTCTTTCCTCAAGGTCTCTACTTCATGGTTCCAAGTGGTATGGTCATGGGGTATGTTGAACCCACAGGAGAAGTTAAGGCGAAATGGGGAAATCAAAGTGGTCAGGCGGTTAGCTTCTCTCCCGGAGTTACAAGCACAACACCTAGCTCTACAGTCAGTATGGGAACCCCATATGCGGGATACAATGGTAACTTCTTGGTGTTTGATAACAACGGACTCCCTTGGCTTCGAACTCAAATGGCGCTGACCACTGTAACAAGTTCTGGTTTTGTTGAATACCTTCAGCCCGGTGGAGGACCAATGTATAACGTCCGTCCAGATGGAACTGCTGCCAATGCACTTTCCATGTATGTCGATGGAGGAGCAAGTAATCTAAATATCTTTGACCGCAAGGCCATCTTCTTTGGAGGCTATTATGAACTGGCCTCGGCCTATGATTATAAAAGTGAAATGCTACTGCTAGACTTCACGACAAATAACATTACTAGCATTATGGGTAGAGCGGCCGGCGTCCTTATTAAAGAGGAGCCTCAACCAGTCGCAGATGGAACCAATGCTCATTATGATGGCACCTTCTTCTATGAGTGTCGCAGTGGCTTTAATGCCTGCTTTACGCAATATCTGAGAGGGGCAAGTGTTGATCAGGATCGGGCCTATTATACAGAAAAAAATATGCTTCGTTATATTGAAAACCCACTGAGTCCTACCCTCTCAAGAGTTCGAGATGTCTATATCCACCCGGATTCAAGTAAGAGAATTAAAAACTTCATCTTTAACGATGATAAAAGCATGATTTTTTATCTCATGGATGGTGAGCTTCATTGTCATAATCTCACTTCGCCAAATGCCTGGTGCAATAACACTGGCCTCTACCCTTTTAAATCATCCATGGGACCTATCAACTCCTGTGGTAACCAGATGACCTGGAAAGACTCGCAAACACTTTTGATTTCCAATTGTAAGGGAGAAGTTCTTCAATACATCCTTCCATGACTAACATGGAAGGATGCTTTCCATTCACTAAGCTGAAGCCTACTAGTTTGATCTCAATCTCGTGGGATTTAAACCTCGATAATCAACTAATTTTTAGTCCACTACAATCCGAATAATTAAGCTTAGATTTATTTTTAAAAACTGATCTGAATCAAGTTTTTCAAAAAGCACTCACTGCATAATCATGTCATGTTCTTTAAACAAAAACATTCATTGGAATTAAATACTGGAGGTATTTATGGAATCGACACAAAATTTTTTCTGCCCAAGAAACAATATCTTTGGCTTTGGCTCTCTCAAAGAAATCAGTCTACACATTGCCAATCTTGGTCTCAAGAAAGGGTTGGTTGTTACTGACTCATTTTGGGCCACTTCCCCTCATACCAAAAGACTAAGTGATTTTATGAAGCAAGCAGGGGCCTCGGCCATTGTTTGGGGCCATGCTCAACCAAATCCCACGGATAAGAACGTGAGTGACGGTATAGAGGTATACCGCAAGGAAGGCTGTGACTTTGTACTCTCTTTAGGCGGAGGAAGTGCTCACGATTGCGCCAAGGCCATTGGCATTATGGTTAATAATCCGGGAACCATTCATGCCTATGAAGGGGTGGATAAGGTTAAAAAGCCACTTCCCCCACTTCTGGCGATTAATACAACTGCTGGTACCGCTGCCGAAATGACTCGCTTTTGCATCATCACTGATACTGGACGAAAAGTGAAGATGGCAATCGTTGATCCCAATGTGACTCCACTGGTATCTATCAATGATCCAGAGCTTATGTTAAGTATGCCCAAGGGATTAACAGCGGCTTCTGGAATGGATGCTTTAACCCATGCAGTGGAGGCCTATGTATCGACTTCTGCTAACCCATTAACTGATACTCAGGCAAAAGCGGCCATTGATATCATATTCAAACACCTGGCAGAGGCAACCCATAACCCAAACAATAGAGAAGCTAGAGAAAAGATGGCCTATGCTCAATACATGGCAGGAATGGCCTTTAACAATGCTGGTCTTGGTTATGTTCATGCGATGGCACATCAACTCGGAGGCTACTACGATCTTCCCCATGGTGTATGTAATGCCATTCTTCTTCCAGTTGTACAAAAATTTAATCTTAAAAAAGCTGCCCCTCGCTTGGCCGAAATTGCTAGGTTCCTTTCACTTGGTAAAGATACCGATTCTCCTGAGCTTCTAGCAGAAATGTTAATTAAGAAGATTGAAGAACTTAGTGGCAAGGTCGAGATCCCTAAAGGTCTTAAGAGCTTTAAGATAGATCCTAAAGATTTCAAAATTATGGCCGAAAACGCGATGAAAGATCCTTGTGGTTTTACCAATCCGGTTCAGCCGACATTGGCCGAAGTGATTAAAATGTTCGAAGTGGCCAATATCTAGCCAATATGAAGTTTCAGGGAGCAGGTTGCAAAACCTCTCCCTGTCTTCCTCATAAGAACCGGATAAAATTCCTCCACAAAAACTTAATTCAACAATCTTAAGTACCGCATTATTGAATTTAAGATTTCTTCTACTTTCAGTTTAGTAAAGAAATTGTATAAAGATGCGAGGAGGAGCATGATTGTTAACAAACCTCGCCAAGTCATATACCGATACTCCATAGCTATTGGAATCATCGTAATCGCAATCGCTTTACAGCTGAATCTCTTACCTATTATTAAAAGC
Organism: Bacteriovoracaceae bacterium UBA4097; assembly: GCA_002381765.1. Lineage (GTDB taxonomy): Bacteria > Bdellovibrionota > Bacteriovoracia > Bacteriovoracales > Bacteriovoracaceae > Peredibacter. Next base: position 71,300 of record DFXX01000060.1, read on the forward strand.
GCACAATTCCTCATCCTCTATCCTGCCCTTGGGCTGATTGCTTGGCTGAGTGGTTTTTATCCAACTGTCCTTGCAACCTTAATAAGCGTGATAAGTGTACAATCTTTTTTTAGTTACGATAAAAATCTTCCAGCTTATGCATCATTTACCAGGCTTATCATTTTTACCGTCCTCTCCCTCGCCTTTGGGTATGTCATCAGTCGGGAGAAAAAAAGACTAGAGCAAAGTATTCGCGAGGCCAGAGATATTAAATACGCACTCGATACATCCTCCATCGTGGCCATAACCGATGATCGAGGAATAATTACCTTTGTAAATGATAAGTTCTGTGAAATCTCTGGTTACCAAAGAGAAGAGCTTATTGGTCAAAATCATAATATTCTTAATTCTGGTCATCATCCTAAGGAGTTTTTCAGGACACTTTGGCGAACTATTTCTCAAGGAGAAGTCTGGTCAGGAGAAATAAAGAACCGAACAAAAAGAGGTGATTACTATTGGGTTTCCACTATTATCGTTCCTTTTTTGAACGAGAGAAAAAAGCCTTATCAATATATCGCAATCAGAAATGACATTACCCAAAGGAAGGTGGCAGAAGAGGCCCTGGCCGAAAGTGAACATCGTTTCAGATTGCTAATTGAAGGAACTAAGGATTATGCCATTTTTATGATCAATCCGGAAGGCACTGTGGTGAGCTGGAACTTAGGGGCCGAGAGGATTAAGGGCTACCGACCAGAAGAAATTATCGGACAAAACTATGACATCTTCTTTCCCGAACATTATCAAAACAGTGCAAAAACTGAGCTCAGCGAAGCTAGAGCAAAGGGAAGCTATCATGGAGAAGGTTGGAGAAGAAGAAAAGATGGAACACTATTCTGGGCCGAAATAAACACCACCTCTGTGACCGACCAGGAAGGAAACCTCGTGGGGTTCTCAAAACTCACCCGGGATTTAACAGAAAAAAAGAGATACGAAGAAAACCTACTGAGAGCACGCAAGGAACTGCAAGAAAGTGAGCAGCGATTCCGCTCTATGGTCAATAGCATCCCCCAACTCACCTGGATGTCAGATCCTAAGAGTAAAACGTTTTGGTATAATGATCGTTGGTTTGAATTTACGGGATTAAATCAGCAAGAAATCAATCATAAGGGATGGAAGGAGGTTATTCATCCGGACTATTACGAAAAGGTGCACACTAGCCTCAATACTTCCTTTGAATCAGGCACTCCTTGGGAAGAAGTTTTCCCTATGAAAAGTAAACAAGGGGATTGGATATGGTTTCTGGCAAGAGGCCTTCCCCTCAAGGATGATCAAGGAAACATTGTCAATTGGTTTGGATCATGTACAGATATTACCGATCAGCTTCGAGCTCAGGATAACTTAAAGAATTCTATTAGAGCTCGAGATGAGTTTTTATCTATTGTCAGTCACGAACTAAAGACACCACTGACTTCTCTTATGCTGCACACCCAACTTTATGAGAGGGGGATGAAAAAGGAGCAAGAAAAGTTTCTTCAAGCAGAAAAAGTCATGCAACTGGTGCGCGAAACTCTTCAACATACTCTCCGACTCTCGCGCTTAGTGGATGATATGCTCGATGTGGGCAGAATCCGAACGGGGAAGCTGACTATCAATAAAGAGAAATTCAATCTTAATCAGACGATGGACGAGATCATAGGCCGCTACAAAATAGCACTTGAGAATGCAGGCACTCCGGTTATTTACCACCCCCCTCATGAAAAGATCGAGGGCTACTGGGATCGACTTCGAATTGAACAAGTGATAACTAATATTTTAAACAATGCCATGAGATATGGAGAAAAAAAACCCATCCATCTCTCACTCACCTATAAAGAGGGAGAAACCTTGATTGTCTTTAAAGATCAAGGGATGGGTATTGAAGACAAGTTTCTCAATAAAATCTTCGATCGCTTTACTCGAGGAGTCGCTTACACCGACATTAGTGGACTTGGTCTTGGCCTCTTTATTGCCCAGGAAATTATTTATGCTCACGAGGGAAAGATTTGGGTCGAAAGTGAGGGCCCAGGAAAAGGGGCAACTTTCTATATCCAGCTACCCTTACGGACAAACTCTTCTGATCAAGAATCAAGGCTATCTGATTTTCCAGGTCTTAAATCCTCTCACTTATCAGAGAATCATAAAAATTCTATGTAGCATAATTAACACTGATCATTATCAAGCTTAATTGCCTTAAGACGAACTCAAGAAGAGTCGAAAAATGTTTCACTGAAACAAAGGCAGATTTTATGAAAAAGCTATCCTTTAAGATGAAAATTATCCTTATCCTCCTCCCCCTCATTCTTCTTAGTGGAATTTTGGGAAGCTATATTATCCTTGATCTAAATGAAGAAAAAAAAGAAGCTCATGAGCTCATTCTTAGTGCCAAAGCTCAAATGAGCATATCCAAGCTCACTCATGAACTGCAAAAAGAACGGGGCATGTCATCACTTTTCTTAAATCAAGGCCTTTCCAGCGATGAGCTAAAAATCCAGCATGAAAAAGTAAATACTGCCCTTAATGAGTTTAAACAGGCCGTTTCTCACGTCAGCTTCACAAATAAAGAGTCTTTGGTAAGTTCTATTGAAAATGGAATTGAGCAAACGAGAAAGATAATATTTAAGCAACCGTCGGCCAAAGATGTTTTTAATTCCATAAGCGAAACCACTAAAAAAGCAATTTCCTTGCAAATTAATCTTTTCGAGAATGCCAGTTATCAAGGTATCGAATCTACCTTGATGAGTTTAACCATCTTTGAAGAATCAAAAGAAAACATGGGTAAACTCAGAGGCTCACTCAATGGCGTTTTCGCAAGCAATCAGCCTAGAAGCCTTACCGATAGGGATACTTATGCGAACTTTTTATCCGCAATAATTATAAATCTATCTTCACCGGGACTAAAAATATCCCAAGAAGGAAAAGAAAGAGTTGAAAAGATACTCGCTTCAGAAAAATGGAAAGATGTTCTAAGCGCATATCAAGTATTTTCCCTAAAATTTACAGAGGGCAATTATGGAATTAACTCTAAAGACTTTAGTGCCAATATCACTGCACAAATTGATTCCGTTTATGAAATCGTTAAAGATGAACAAAACTTAAATCTCAAACGGATAGAAAATGAGGCTACCAAAGCAAGTCAAAATTTCATCCTCCTTGCGACCTTTCTTGTGGCAATCATTTTAGGTATTATCTGTCTCGCATATTTTATCTCTACCCAGTTAATTAATCAGTTCTCAACCATTGGCGAGAATCTGAAAGAGGCCAGCACTCAACTAAATTCTGCATCGTCGCAAATTGCTTCATCGTCAGAAGAACTCTCTCAAGCAGCAACCGAACAAGCTGCATCTCTGGAAGAGACAGCTGCCTCCATTGAGGAAATGAGTTCAATGGTTCAAAAGAATGCTGAAAGCGCCCAAAGAACTTCCCATCTCGCTCTAGACAGTAATAAGAGTGCAGAGAAAGGAAAAATTGTAGTGGGTAATATGATTAAGGCCATTAGTGATATTAGCCAAAGTAATAACACGATCATGAGTCAGATTGATCAGAGTAACCAACAGATCTCAGACATTGTTAAAGTCATTGCAGAAATTGGCAATAAGACAAAAGTTATCAATGACATCGTCTTTCAGACCAAGCTTCTCTCATTTAATGCATCGGTGGAGGCCGCACGGGCCGGAGAACACGGAAAGGGCTTTGCCGTAGTGGCCGAAGAAGTAGGAAACCTGGCCCATATGAGTGGTAAAGCTGCTGAAGAGATATCATCCATGCTTGAGACCAGTATTAAAAAAGTTGAGAGTATCGTAAATGATACAAAACAAAAAGTTAGTCATCTGGTCCAAGAAGGTCGAGGAAAGGTTGATGCCGGATCTCATATTGCCAAAGAATGTGGCGATGTTCTGAACGAAATCGTTCGAAACATCTCCAGCGTAACACAAATGGCCAATGACATCAGCATCGCGTGTCAGGAGCAATCTCAAGGAGTCCAAGAAATTACGAAGGCCATCAGTCAACTTGACCAAGTCACCCAATCCAATGCCGCCACATCAGAAGAATCAGCAAGTTCAGCAGAGGAACTAGCTTCGCAGTCCGACGCACTTCAAGGAATTATCCGTAACCTTATTGAAGTTATCAACGGTCAACAAGACGAGAGACAACACCTTCCTTCGGAAAAAATTACAGCAAGAAGTAATGTCGTTCCAATAAGGCAGAATAAATTAAGAGTGGTCTCTCCTAAGCAGGTAATTAAAAAGGCCGCGGGGTTCGACTCAATACCATCTGAAGAGGATCCGAGGTTTCTTGATATCTAGGCACGCCCTCGATCTTGACTAAATAACTATATTCTATAAACATGATGAGAATCATTGTTTAAAATTTGCGTAATGATAATTTTATTGCATCTCATACTATGGAGTTTAATATGAATAAAAAGCTTCCCATTACCTGTGCTCTCTTACTATCCTCGGGTCTGACAATGGCCCAAGAATTACCTTTGAAAAATGTTCAAATAAACGGCTGGGGATTCTTTCGTCACGAAACCAAGAAAGATGCTGATTACAAAGCCTCTGCCAAAGACAAGATGGATTTCAATCAAACAAGATTGAATGTTTCCATTAAGGGTGATCTAGCTGAAAACTATGGTTACGTCTTCTTTGCACCGCAGTTCTCAAAAGTGTCTGGGCAAAATGAATTTGTAAATCCAGGCAACCCGTCTCAGCAAAGCTCGGGAGCTCTTTATGATCCTCGGCTTGATTTACATGAAGCCTATATTGCCTTAAGGCCTACACAGAATGAAAATTTTTATCTCTTTGCCGGAAGACAGGAACTCGCCTACGGAGATCACTTAATTCTAGGTTCAGTTCCATGGCATCGAATCGGAAGAAGCTTTGATGGGGCCCGATTGCGTTATACTTTTTCACAAAGACTAACTGCTGATGCTTTTTCCATGAAGCTTCAGGAAAATAACGCCACCACCAATCCTGATGCTCAACAAGATGCCAACTTTCACGGTATTTATCTCTTTGGTAATCAGGGGAAATATTTTGCCAACACAGATCTTTATGTCTTAAAAAAAGAGAATCAAAGAGTTGGGGCCTTCAGAGATACAACCGCATATGGTGCCCGTCTCAAATCAAAAATCGGAGATACCGCATTTGACTATCGAGCAGAAGGTACTCTGGAACAGGTCCGCCTTGCAGGTGAATCGTCCAATCGAGATGCCCATCAATATAGTGTCGAGCTTGGCTATACCTTGCCTATCTATACAACTCGTTTCGGGATTGAGTATTTTGATGCCTCAAAAAACTATGACCAACTTTTTCCGACTGCTCATAAATTTATGGGATTTGCGGATCAGTTTGCCCGTCGTAACTTAAATGGGTTTGTGGGGCACTTCTCTACTAAGCCTATCGATAAGCTATCATTCTTAGCAGATTATCATGTCTTCCGTAGAAGTAGTAATGACAACCCGGCCTTTAATTTTGCCGGGGCTTCATTAGGAGATGCAGGTAGCAGTCGTGATGTCGCCAGTGAACTCGACTTGATTCTGGCCTATGACTTTAGTAAGACAGTTCAGGTAAGTTATGGTTACTCATGGGTAATGCCTGGTGAGTATTTAAAAGACCAGAGTGCAAAAAACAATGCTGAAACTCAATGGTCTTATCTACAACTCTTAGTTCGTTTCTAGTTAATATATGGAAGGCCAGTGATCACTGGCCTTCCATTCAAATCTATCGACTTCTCCAGTCATTATTCACACAAAGATGATTACTGGTCCCCCCACCATTCACATAGCAACTTCCCCCAGTGGAAACACAATCGGTCGGGCGAGGACAATAACCAGTATTGACCTTTGTGTTAAGGCGAGATTCTATGAGATAGCCTTTAGGTGTTTTGGTGCCGGCCCCATCTTTACTCGTAACATTTAAAGATGTTCTGAGCCTTTTGTTTTCTGCTTTAGCGGGAGCTTTTGTCTTACAAGCTGAATTGGAATTCGAAAAATTAGGTCTCACATAGTAATGGAACAATCCACTACCACTATAAATATTTGATCGCATGACATTTCCCCATGATGGGCATTCTGGATCCTTTTTTGTGCAGGCAGAACTTTCGGCTTTTTCGCAGTACCACTCTGAATAAGCATAGGCCCCGGCCGATTCGAATTCGTTCTTATTTATGATATTGAAGTTACTAAAGTCTCTCACTCTTAAAGGATCTCCTGGCTGCTTCTTAAACACATTGCCTTCAATTACATTCTCGTGAGAGTAATGGGCAGCATAGATTGAATGGAGAAGCTCAGGCCGAGTCTTATTGAGGATATTGGAAAATATATTGCCCTTGATTTCATTCTTTTTAGAATTCACCAGACGAAGTACAGCATAGCCAGGGGATGCTTGATCCACATGATATCTGCTTCCGATCTTATCAAAGGTCATATTAAGTATTTTATTATGACTATTAAATCCGGTTTTCTCATTATCCCGGTCACCATTAAGGCCAACCGCTTCGGCGTAGAAGCGAATAAACAGATTTTCTAATGTTATATTCGTGGCTCCAGAGAAATTTTTCATTATAAAGAACGAGCGCTGACTGCCTAGAGTCTGTGTCCCATCACTTCTTCCATCGAAGACCGGCTTTTTATCTGCAACTGCTGATTTTATGCGGATCTGATATTGGGGATGGGCAGTAGTCCATACCACAGTCTGGTTATAATAGGTCCCAGGAGCAATCAGCACATTAACATTTGAGGGGCTTTTCTTAAAATGAGCTGCTATCAATTGATGAGCTCGCTTGAGGCTCAGAATTGAACGAGAAGCCGATTGGCCATCCAGCCCGTCGTCTCCCTTAGGAGAGAGATAAAGCGTGAGTTCAGTCGCAGAATAAGCGCTCAAATGAGCAGTCAGCATCAAAATTAAAGACAAGGCTTTAAATAGGCCCATAAGAGCTCCCAGAAAGGTAGTAATTTCACACTAAACTTGTCGGCAATATTTAAAAAAAGCTGAAGGGGGTTAACTACTTGATCTTTAACATCTTGTATAAAAAATACTTAGTTATCCAAAGATTCTTAGGATTTTATTAAGTCTAGGTTAAAAACAAAGCTAGCAGAATAGATAAAAACTAATGGGACAAACTGGATGAAGAATTTATTGTTACTTCCTTTGCTTCTGGCCTGCTCAAACACTTCTTTTATTAAGAGGATGCCTAGTTCAGCTCCTTTGGAAGAGACCTTTAGCAGACTCAAGAGTATATATCCTGAGCAAAGTGATGCTTTCATTCAGGAACGCTATAAAAGCGCCCCAAATGCTTTTCAGAAGTGGCGATCTTTCCCTCCCTATTACTATGAACTGATTAACAGAATGTCACCTTACTTAGGGGATGATTTCTTTCAACGTCCTGGATTATGTGCCGGTGATCCTCATCTTGAAAACTTTGGCTTCATCTTCTTAAAAAACACCATTTTTACAGTTAATGACCTTGATGACGCCACTCCTTGTTCCCTCAATGCCGATGCCATGAGATTATTTATTGGACACAGACTGGTCACAAGTTTCAATTCTCATGAATGGCTGGAAGAGTATAAAAGTGGTTTGAGTGGACAGACAAAACCTCTCCCCGACTATCTCAAGCATCTGGAAGCCGAGTCACTTAAGAATAAAACGAAAATGCCACTAAACCTCAGAAGAGTAGTTGAATCAAAAAACTGTTCAGGTAGCATGCTCCCAGTTACCTCTAATGAAGAGTACATGCTAAAAGATATGTTGACTCGGGAGGGGAAGCAGTACTTATTTGCTTGCTCTCGAAATAAGGCCAGTGGTGGCTCCGCCGGACAAAAGCGATACCTTGTTTTTCATCAGCAACCTGAAAAGTTAGAAGCCTTTGAAATCAAGCCACTTGCGACTCCTGCACCGATATATCAAATACCATTGACCAACGAAGAGAGAGAAGTCATCTTCAAGAAAGCGGTAAATGTATTTCTCTCTCCTAAACACCGCTCGGCCTGGTATCCAGTTAAGCTACAGAACAAACTCTATCAACGTCGGCCAATTTGGACTGGGAATACTGAAATCAAAGAAACCGATTTGAGTCCGAGGGATCTTAATGAAGTTATCCTCTTTCAGGCGAGGACACTGGGAAATCTACATCGAAAAACTCAAAGTGGTCAGACCTTAAATTACTCCTCCGAGCAATGGGAAAAATTAGGCAAGGCAATTGAGAGACAATGGCGCTCGGAATTTGGAGAATAGCCCTTTAGACTTGATCTACTTTTTTGATCCCGAGATCACCACGACACCATCTCTGATCTGAAATTTGAGATTGTCCTTCATAGAACTTCTGAAGTTCATCTCAAAATTATCTACGACCGTAGAAGACAGAAACATAAGAGGAACAGCGGCAACAAGCTGTTTATCCTCAATACGGACATAATGAGAGGGATAAAAGGTAAAGGTACAAGCGACCTTTTCGAGACTTCTTTCACACCCTATTTTTATATCATTATTTTCAGAAACCAATACTAGCTCATGAGTATCGGTGAAGAGATTCATAAAATCATGAAGTCTAGAAGTCGCGCCCCTTTCATTAATGAGTACATTGACTTTAGTTGGGGAATAAAAAAAAGCTATGGAGTCTTGACCGGCAGAAACAAGTGAAGAAGCAAGAATCATCAAAGCAAGAGTGAGATATTTGCACATCATAGGGCCCTTTGAATATATAAGCAGAGGCCACATCTTATAAATTCAGAACAATGATGACAAGAAGCTTACTTGACGCTCATCCCCAGAAAAAAGGAATAGCCCAAGTAGCAAGACCAAGAATCAAAATAGTTAAAGGCAATCCAACCTTAGTGTAGTCAAGAAACTTATAGCCTCCAGGCTCCATCACCATGGTATTTGATTGATGACCGATAGGGGTGAGAAACGCACAGGAAGCAGAAATTGCAATCCCCATTAAGAACTGGTCGGGATTTATTTCGAGGCTCTTAGCAACTGATAAAGCAATGGGTGCCATAAGAACTGCAGCTGCAGCATTATTGATGACATTAGAAAGCAGCATTGTTCCCGTCATTAAAATAAATAAGGTATAGGTAACAGAACCACCCTGACCTAGAATTAAGACCTGTTGAGCTATCCAATAGGCCCCACCACTTCGCTCAAGGGCATCCCCCAGAGGAAAGAGAGCGCCTAAAAGAATGATGACTCCCCAATCAATACTGGCATAGGCCTCCTGGACTGTAAGAAAGCGGAAAAGAACCAGAAGTCCTGCACACAAAAGCAAGGATGTCTGAACTGGCAACCACCCCATTATGACAATGCTAATGGCAACCAAAAAAATGGCAACTCCAAAGGCAATTTTATAAACTGAAGTCCGTGGTTTTGAAACCCTCTCTCCTACTGTAAGAAGCTTAAATCTATCAACCAATTTATCAATATTTTCGGCTTGACCATGAATGAGCAAAAGATCACCAGCAGAAAACCGGATACGATTAATCCGACTGGTAAGACGTGAACCGTGACGGGCCACTGCTAAAACTGAACACTCAGAAAAGCTACCAGCATCTCGAATACTTCGCCCATTAAGTCCGGATGCTCCAGTAACGATCGCTTCTTTAAGAACAAATCCCTCCTCTTGGAAGTGATCGGTACCTTCTTCAAGCATCTCGCTTTTTTTGGCCAGATTCAATTTAAGATCAAGCATGGCTTCTTCTAGTTCCTCGACCCCCATCTCGACGATGAGCCTGTCTCCAGCTCGAAGAATAGTAAAATCTTTAGGACGAAAATGTTTAAAGGAATTTCTCACAAGAGCAATGACAATCAAATCTTCATATTTCGATTTCAATAGGCCAAGACTTTCACCCAAGAGAGGTGAATCATCGTCAATCCATAACTCAGTTAAATAGTTTTTTATATTGAGGGAGCCCTTATCAAATTCCTGAAAATCTTTTCTTTTAGGAACCAACCGCCAACCAATGAAACCGAGAAAAAGAACTCCTCCAAAAGCTACAATTCCCCCCACTGGTAAGAAATCAAACATGGTAAAAACTTCGCCTCCGGCCTTTTGTCGAACAGAAGAGATGATGAGATTTGCTGGGGTACCAATAAGGGTGAAAAGTCCGCCAAGAATTGAACTGAATGCAATTGGCATTAAATAATGAGTAACAGATCTATTGCTCAAGTAGGCAAGCCGAACTGCAACCGGCATGATGAGTGCCAAAGCTCCAACATTATTCATAATGCCCGAAAGTAAGGCAACAATAATGCAAAGAACGGTTATTTGCAGACCTAATGATCTTCTTGTCCAATTAAGTCCATTAGCTAAAAGATCAACAAATCCACTCCTGCTTAATGCTTCACTTATGACTAATACTGCAGCAACAGTAATGACTGCGGGATTACCAAATCCATTAAAAGCACCTTCAGCTGGAATACAGCCAAAAATCACAAGGGCCGAGACCGAAAAAATGGCCACCAAATCGTAACGAATCCACTGGGTCACAAAGAGTAATAGAGTTATAGCAAGAATAATGAATACGGTAAGCATATGCCACTGTATGCTTCTATTATATGGAAGTCATGTAACTTAAGGTGGAAAGTGGTGGAAGCATTAAATAGTATTTGGAATGTTCTCAACATCCCTCTTGTAAGTACGAAAGAAGCGAACTTTTCAACCTGGACTTTGATATATATCGCGTTTCTTTTTACACTTGTTCTATATATCTCAAGAAAAACAAGAAGATGGCTGATCAAGCGCTTTATCCAAGAAGATAATGAGAACATTGGGGTGTGGGAAGCCACCGCCACGATTACTCATTATATCGTTATAACGATAGCAATCATCATCATCTTTCAGACAGCTGGACTTGATTTAGGCTTCCTTGCCCTCTTTGGGGGAGCATTAGGTATTGGTCTAGGATTTGGTCTCCAAGGAATCACCACTAACTTTGTAAGCGGAATAATCATTCTTTTTGAAAGACCCATTAAGGTAGGAGATAGAATTGATGTGGGCGGGATAACCGGTAGGGTAATGGAAATCTCTATTCGTGCCACAACTGTTGTAACAAATGATAATATCGCCATAATAATTCCAAACTCAGAGTTTGTATCCTCCCGGGTGACTAATTGGAGCCATCGTGATTCCGTAGTTCGCTTTCAATACTCTTATGGAGTAGCTTATTGCTCAGACCCAGAAACAGTGAAGAAGACCTTGATAGAAGCGGCCCTGGAACATGATGGGGTTCTCTCATCTCCCCCACCATCGGTTCGATTTGATAAATTTGGAGATAGCACTCTGAACTTCACCCTCTTAGTATGGACAATTAAATTTAGCCAACTACCAGGGACATTAAAAAGTGATTTGAATTTTCTCGTATATGAAAAGTTCAAAGAAGCAGGAATTAAGATTCCTTTTCCTCAAAGAGATGTACGAGTTCAAATGATTTCTGATGAAGTTGAATAATCAAGATCATCGTTCTCCTACTTTTTGCTCAAACATCATGACAATAAATTCATTAGGAGAAGAAAGGGCAACCCTCACTTGGACTATCATGCTTTTATTAAGCACATCCTCAGGAGTCATCGTAGTGCCTAATCCAACATCAACGAAAAAAGCTTCTTCAGGCAAGGATCCTGGCAAGGCCCCTTGTCTCCAAAGAGAAAATAAATAATTTGCAATACTCGCTTTAGCGGTAATCCAAGTATTACTATCATTCGCTTCAAAACGAAATGAACGAAGGGTCGAAAGGATAGATTCTTCTATTTGTATTTGCATTCGACTACTGCTGATATAACGCCATTCTTGGGAAGTTCCATCTAGAGTGCGTGCCCCCCATACCAATATTCCTAACTCACCAAAATTTCGAATAAGATTTATTGAAAGGCCATGACTTGGGGTAGTAAGTTCCATTTGCTGATCATGATTGATCTCTACTTCAACCTTACTTGCTCCAACAATCCGAACATTTGCTGGGGCCCTCCAGACACTGGTTTTGGCAAAAATCCCTGCCATACTACCTGAAACACCTATATAAACGCCGTCTACCAAAATGCGATTGTAATAAACAGCAATATGTNNAGAGAAGGCGCATCCAATATCAACATCATCTTCTGCTGTTGCACAAAATCTACTAAGGCCTGAGGAAGCGTATTAAGACCAGGAATAACCAAAGTCCGTACATTGGACTTTTGAGAGAATGCGTAGATGCCTGTTTTAAGAGACTCCTCTCCAACATAATCTTTCCCTAAAACACGGCTAAATTTAAGAACCTCCCCACCATTCAGGAAGTACTGCTTAACTTGAAGATAGGCGCGGCTTTTCAAAGAAGCCTTAGTGTTGGGACCCATGAATATTTTTTTGAATTGGTCTAAGCTTTTAATTGTTGTTGGCGTATTTACTGGACCAGAAGGAGTATTATCGATGAAACCTGCCATCTTCATATCCACTGGAATAACAGCAAAACAAGGTAAAGAAAGCTGTAAAAAAGCTGATAACAGAATGAGCCTGAACATGATTAATCCCTTGTAAAATCCCCCTAATTCTATAGCAAAACATAACCTTAAGATCACAACCTATAAAAAATACCTGCTTTCCCAATCACGCTTAGGATTATTTTAAGAATGAGTTAAAACAAATCACACAATACAAGGTGGTTCTCATGAAACGCATATTTTTTGCCCTCTCGTTATCTGCTCTAACCTCTGCCCAGGCAGCATTGCAAATTCCGGTAATTGCCGACTATAATCTGGCCGAAACTCCTAATCTGTGGAGTAAAGTTAAAACCGATGAAGTCCCCCCAAATCTATTAAGCAATAAAACAGTAGATGATCCAAGAAGTTCCTACTCTGCTCTATTTCCCAAAGCTTTTTTTCAAGAAGATAACTTCACAGTCTGTTACCAGAACTGCTCCCTCAGTGATCCCTTCAAAGTAAAGTCAGGAGAAAGACTCGAATTCAGTAGCCGTGCGCGATGGGAAATAATTGAACAAAGCAATGTATACTACTGGGCGAATAGATACTTCAAATTCTTAGAAGATAGATTCTATTATCGTCCAAGAAAATTTTTAAAGATCTATACTAATCGTCAAATCAAAGATGAGACACAAGGCAAGGTGATGAAGAATAATGCGTTCTTCAATCCGAGAGACACGAGCTTGAGCTTCCTGCCTGCAGACAAAAATCTTTTATTTAAACTGATGGGTGGAAAAATTAGCCGTAGTGGTTTTGACCCTTCGGTCATTGCCCACGAAGCATCTCATTATTTCTTTGACCACTTATTTGCTAGTCCAGTCAACAATGAGATCGGCGGATTGAATGAGGGCTTCGCTGACTATGTGGCCAACATCTTATTAGGAAATCCTAAAGTTGGGCTGGTCATGCTTCATGGGAACGTACTTCGTGACTCATCTTCCATGCTTGACGGTACTGGAAGGCCAAAGGTCTATGCTCCCAGTATGGAAGTTCATGATCTTGGAGAAAGAGTATCCCTAGCACTTTGGAAAAGTCGCGACCTATCTGATGACAAACATGAATTAGATCGTCTCGTTATCGATGCAGTAACTGAAATTGGTGAGAACCCATACAGTACAGTCCATCATTTTAAAGAGGCCATGCTGAAGCGCCTGCCTAATGTAATGTCAGCTCAAAATTTAGTGATGACAGAAGCTATCTGGGAGATGATCTTTCCGGGAGAGGTTAATACCATCCATAATCTAAATTTCTTAAGAACTCCTATTAAGTCAAACAACTTCATCGGATTTAATATTAAGCAAAACTTCTCAGAACAGTTTGCCAAAGAGATGGGTGTAAAATCAGAAGAAAAATTCAGCCTAAACATCATCAAGACAGAGAAGATCTCAGACTCTCAAACTGCTATTCTGGTTGCTAGTGAGAATGAATCAGTCACAACCCCTTATTGGGTGGTCATGGATCATGCCAGGTCGAACATCTTAGGAATCTATTCCTTAGATCGTAAGTTAGTAACTGATGCTGAAGAACTTAAGAGCATGGAGAATCTAATCCTCCAGTTAAATGATCTAGGTGGATATATTTCTGATTTCGTTCAAAAAGTTCAAATGTTTAAAGAGCTTCACGATAACAAGGGTGATTTCAGTACGGCCTACAAAGTCAGCAAGAAGACAATAGTAAAAGAGTCATTAGTCTTTAATGGACAGATGACTATTGGTGAAAGAATCAATATGGATCTTAAGAAAAGAGTCATCGCTCGAATCATTCCAGGAATTCCTGATATCAAAGGCATCTCGCTCATTACCATTCCAGCAAACTCCATTAACACTAAACTTCCAGAAATTAATGGCATGAAGGTTATTGGTTATCAGCTTCAGTTTGCGACTGGAACTTCGATGGAGATCATTTTAAATAAGATTGCCCAATAATAAATTACAGAGAGGGGACCAGTTTTACTTGTCCCCTTTATAACTTAACAGCACTCATCAAATCTTTATAACAGTCTTCATAAACAGGATAATGAAGGTCCTTCAGGTTAGCATGGCCCACTGCTTTGGAGTTTCCTTTGAAAGGAAATCAGATTACCTTAAGGTAAAACGTCCTCATCGATAGTAGAATTTATTTCCTGTCCCCCAGATTCGGCCAGATAACCTGAAAAAGTTAAGCCATTCAAAATCCAACTAAAGTACCATTTTGTCATGTCAGGCACATGATACTGATTATAATCTAGCTTTACACTTCCGTTTCTGAAGTTAGCACAGCGCCCAGCTACCTCGGACGCTGAATCACAAAAGACACCCGTTTTATCATCATCAAAGTCATCATAAGGGTGTCCAAGCAAAGTGATATCATTGTGATGCACATAAATATTCTCAATATTAACTTCTCGATCAGTAGAATTAAGAACTGCCAGTCCATCAGATCCAGGCTCCGCAACTATTTTGTTCTGATATACTTCGACGTTTTTGGAATTCTGAACTAAAATTTGAGCGCCCCACCCCCAAGTGTGAAAGCCATGCCCATTCCCTTTGACAATATTATTCCGGATAATAGCATCATAACTCAGCTCATGATTAATCCCTGGAGCGGAGTTATCCAACACGGTATTGCCATCATAAAGTATATTATGACAGAAAACGTCTGACCATAAACCACGTCCATCGTTATCATGGATTTTGTTATTACGAAGTATGATATCTCTTCCATAAGTCAACTTAATGCCACCACCATCCCATCCACAGTCAATACCTCCGAAAATACAGTGCCCGTATATTTCATTTTCTTCAAAGAGAGCGCCGATGATTTCTTCATTATTATCCCATATAAGACCGGCCCCTCTGCCACCATTTTCATATATCTTATTTCGATAGGCTCTTCCATTATGACCAAGATTTACTCCACCACCATGATTCCATCTCAGAACATTGTAATCAATCTGCCAGTTACTCCCAGCTCCGCTATGATCACCAATTGCTGCCATTTGAGCAGGTATTGCATATTTTTCGATGGTCAAGCCTCTTATGATAACATCATTAGCATTTGCATTTCCAAAAGCAGCTCTTGTGGAGCTTAGCTCCACTTTATGTCCGCTTGGATTTCTTCTGAAATAAATTTTATTAGAAGAATAATCAAAGTACCATGAAGTGTTGTCAACAACTTGTGCTAAACTTCCTACATGCATAAGTGATACATCATCAAAGAAAAGATCTTCTGGGTGGATGCATCTCGGATAATCAGACTTACATGTTCCGGCAGTTTGGCCATTTTCGGTTCTATTAGAAACTACATAATAGGGATCTTCAAAAGTAAATTCAGTCAGGAGTACGGCCCCTGTCATAATGGCCCCTTCTTCTCCTATAAATGCATTACCGCTTTTAGGTTGAACTTGTTGATTACGAAAATAACCAGCCTTCAAATAAAAAGCTGCTCCATCAGGATTAGCATCAACTGCTGCCTGAATATTATCTCCAGGCCCGAGAATTATACTGTTTGGTAAGGGAGTATGAGCATCACTCTCCTGAGGAAGATTATCGCTTTTATTGTTTTGATATTCAGAACACGAACAAAGGAATAAAATAAATAATAGATTTATAATGCTCATTTGCCCTACTTTTATAAAAAAACTAATGATTAAGAATTGTCTCATAACTATCTTATACCAAATAGAATTATTTTTTTAATTTATTCTTTTATCAGGCCCATGGACCAAACTTCGACCTATAATTATCATTTTTGTCCGCTCATACTGAATACGTTTAAACTCATTGCCTAGTTTCCATGCCACATATTTTTTCTTTACCCAACTGTAAACCTTCGAATTTTAATTAATACCCTACGGCCCCTTACTATCCAGACACCACTCATTTTCTCCGATTAGGTTGTTGGACGTGTGTTGAAGCTGAACGTTTATGGAAGAGCACTAATCGAAGAAAGCCGCAAGGTCTGGACCTAAAGTTTAGGAAAAACTTTTAACAGTACCTTTCGCTCTACGGAGCATTTTTATGAAATTCACTAGTATGAAAAACTCGCAAGTCGGGCTACTGATCGTCGTCTCGGTCCTTACATCCGCATGTAATCCCGATGAGTACTTTCCAAGTGAAGACTTTATCAAAGGAGCAGATGCTTACTGTAAATCAGCGACACAACTGCATAGTTGTCAGCAACTAGGAGATGTTTGTCAACCAGCTTACACTCCCTCAGAAGACGAACTTACTGGGCCGGTATTCACCACCTGTGTGGCCAATCCCGACCTTTGGGAGAGACCTGATCTTTGGAACCCAAATCAGGGAGAACCAGATTCCGAGCCTGATGATTCAAATGATCCAGGCCCAGAGGAATCACTCCCACCAAGTCTTGATGATACAGTTGTGGCCAAGTGCTCCAACCTGGAAAACAAATATCTTTGGATTAAGGAAACAGTGAAAAAAAATAAGGTGATATCAAGAGTCTCAAAGGTTAAAGTTTGTCATATGGCAGGCAATGGGTCTTCTCACACAATTATCATTGCTTGCCCTGCCCTTAAAGCACATACTAAACATGGTAGTGGTGATTACTTAGGAGCTTGTGACATTTAAGAAAACAAGGGCCCTTCGGGGCCCTCTATCGGTGCCCCCATCATACATTATGGAATGAATATGAAATTTCTTGATAGCACCATCGAATTAACCCTTAGAAATCCCAAAGC
The DNA here is from genome assembly GCA_002381765.1 of Bacteriovoracaceae bacterium UBA4097. Lineage (GTDB taxonomy): Bacteria > Bdellovibrionota > Bacteriovoracia > Bacteriovoracales > Bacteriovoracaceae > Peredibacter. The sequence goes on from DFXX01000060.1 coordinate 88,451, forward strand.
TCATAACGAGAAGTTAACACTTGTGATGGATCTCTATGATCTACCTATTACAAAACGTTGGCTGGAAAAACTAAAGGATAATATTAAAGAAAGGAAGCATCTTAATAAGAGCTTCTGTTTTCTAGGATGGCCTAAAAGTCATCGCGACATGAATTTTCTCTGTGCTCGCCTCAACAAACATATAAAAATCATCAACAAATATTCAAGTGCTGGAATCTGGTCTACCCCCTACTTTATAACTGAAACTTACTCTCCTGATACTATGATTCAAAACGAAGAGCTCAATCAGAATCTTATGAATCAGCTGCACCATCACTTCTCCACTCTTGAGGGGCCCATCTGGAATAATTCAGAATACATGAAGAGGATTCCTACCGAACTCGAGCACTCTATTGGTCAATTAAACTATCTTTGCCATGAGATAGAAGCCTTTGTCGAGAATCAGAAATATGCTGAAAGATTTGGATGTGATTCACTTAGCCCCTCCCTGATCTTTAATTAAATAGAGGCCCCTACCGCTGATCTTCATGAAGAGGATTATGACTTATTCAATTACACCCGCTATTTTGGTGGAGTCTATCTTCACTACTGCCAGGTGGGAAAGAGATGGGACGAGGCCTATGAAGACCGGGATCAGCTAGCTCAAGGGGAAGAAATTGTCGGACTTCGCTATTACAGTGGCGAATTTAACGTACAGTGGGGTGAACACCAGGAGTCTAAGTTTGATGAAAGGATTAAACTCATCCGAGAATGGATAAGAACGAAAGGAGTTGATCCTAGTGACAAAAAACTCTCTCTTGGTTTTCTATATATAGGTGAGTTCAATCGAAAAAAGAATTTTGGCGACTCATCAATTAAAAGCATCCATGAGTTAATTTTTAAGCATGCAGATATTGAAGAGATCAAGGTGGTAGATTTAGGAGAAACTCTTAGCTGTAAATACCCGTACTCTGAACTTGATCCTGAGTATGAGGAATTGCTTGTACGAGAGAAGCAAAAGTTTAAGCAGAAGACTATAATAAACTTATTATTCCCAAAAATTATTGAATGTAAGGACTAATCACTTTCATAGCACCATCTTTAGCTAGCACATTCTTAGCAAGAATCTCTTCACTTTTATTATGAACATGCACTGATACTAACAGGCCCTTATCCTTAAAAAGCTTTTCATATTGTTGTCTGACTTTTCGATTTTCCATGAAACCAACAAACAGACCATAAAAGATCCCAATGGTAATGCCGATACCTATGCCGGCCCAAGCACTTAGAACTGGACCTGCAGGAGTAAAGATGTCCCCGGGAAAAGAATTAAGGCCACTCCCTAATAATAGACCAAATATTCCGCCCATTATGACTGCGACCACTAAACCCCGTTCAATGCTCTCTGGGATATAGTCAACATGAGTAATTCCTCTTAGCTCGTCTTGACTATCCACGAGAGCAATATCATCCTTTTGAAAATTATTATCTCTGAGATCTTCTAGTATCCGGTTGATACTTTGTTGATTCTTGAAAATGCCTGTTACTGCCGGTTGAAAAGAGTTTAGTTGATTCATAAAAAATCCTTGGTAAGTTAAACCTGCTTCAAATTTAAAACCTGAAAAAATTTAATTCACCTAGATTTATTATTAATTCTACAATTTTGCCTTCGGCATTTAACTTGCAACTTTTCTAGGTGAGTTATCAGACATTCCACAATATTAGGGGGAGTTATGATCCACAATAATCATTTGCTATATACTTCTCAGGAGCTTCTTGCCCCGAAGATGGTCCAGGAAGTGACGAAGATTACCGGGGAATCCTTCAATAAAGTAAGAGAAATACTTATGTCGGTTGTCCCCAAGCTTACCTCAAGAATACTTGAACGAGGAGCTACATTTGAGGGGGCTTCCCACATCCTGCAGGTTGTGAAAGAAGATTCGGAAAAAGTTGAAATCGAGAACATATCTCGTGAGATCATTACAGATTCCACCTCTGCCGAAATCTTAAAAATCATTGGACCTAAAATCTTTAAACCAATAAGGCAAAAGGTACATAGTGAGAGGTTAAGTGCTAGAGGACTGATGAGATATTTTGAAACGGAAAAATCTTATGCCGCGGGATTAAGTCCTGAAACGTCAGAATACTATGAATTGACTGGAGAAAATCCATATAGAGATTCTACCGCAAACAGTGCCTGGAATATCCACTGGTACACACTTTCATTTCTACTTTTAATCGTAACCATTAGTGCAATCGTAGTATGGCTGGATCGCTTGCTTATGATAGCACCCATATAGATCTTCTGAACGATAGGGGTTGGAGTTTAAACGGATGCCGATTTTTAAGGTCGACATCCGTTTTTATTCTTTTGTAATTCTGTTTAGAGGCTGGAATTTATCCTAGTTGTTTAAAAATTTCTCACCTCGTCCGCGCCTCTGCTTTCTCTCGAGTAAATACAGTCAATTGTGGCTTCAGAGTGTTTGATATTTTGTAGGACCTCACTATTTCTCATATCTCCAGAGTATGGTCTACTATAATATGTTGTCTTAACTTGAATAGATCCACTATCATCGACAGCACTGATCTCTAGGTTAGAACCTCTCCATATTGTGTCAACCAGACGCGTTCCCCTCCAACGATCGTACAAGTCTGAGTAAATTTTTGCTTCAGTGTTTAGAAATAATGTGCCATTGCTATTTAGAAAAACAGCTCCTCTAAAAGCAATCTTTGCATTACCTTGCGTTTCAGTAAAAGCTATTTTACTAGATGTGTTTTCCTTTAAATTGATGGATGGGTATACCTGCTCATTTAGAGAGAAGGCTAATGTTCTATTTCCTTCAAGATCAAGATTAAGTCTCTCCATTCTACAATTTGAGTTAGAAAGCTCACTTTGGATTACGTAGAATCCACTTTGAATATTGTTCACGGTCGCAAAGGATGAAACAGAAGACAGAAGAGTTAACCCTAGACATAATTTTTTCATGCGTAATTTCCTTTTTTAAAAGCAATGGTTTCAAAACATCGTTTATTAATATTTACTTCGCTTATCATCACAGATTCCAGCTAAACCAGAACACTCAATGAAAATTATCCATGCCTGTGTACAAACATTAGTCATGAAGATAAAACCTAGTAGTAATAAGAACTTACGCCTAAACTGCGCAAAGTATTCTTTTGTATTTATATGTATTCATCTTGGCCCTAACCCTTATGCAAAAGGACAGCGACTTATGCGGCTGTCCTTTTTATGCAAAGTAATGGCTGGGATCTTCAGTTTGCTGATAATGATGAGGAAGAATTCTCAGACCTCATTATGATTAACCTTAAAAAGAAATTTTAATACTGTGCTCAGCTCCATCATCCACTAAGGAAATCCAATCTGAAGTTTGATACTCTCCGGAATTTCGACTTAACTGGATGGTATAAAGTGTCTCTCCATAGCGGTACTTAATGGAGAATGTCTCCCAACTCATTGGAATTTTCGGCTGAACTCGGAATTTATCATTATTAACTTCAAAGCCCAGAATGGACTCCAATGCTGCCCGATACATCCAGCTCGCCGATCCCGTATACCAAGTCCATCCACCTCGCCCCACATGGGGATGACGTCCATAGATATCGGCCGCCACTACATAGGGTTCGACTTTATACTTATGCATCCCTGCTCGAGTGGAAGAGTGATTGATGGGGTTTAAAAGAGCATAAAGCTCTGTCGCCTGAGCTCCATCTCCTAATTCAGCAAAGGCCATAAGAGTCCAGATGGCAGCATGGGTATATTGCCCTCCATTCTCTCTTACTCCCGGAACGTATCCCTTAATGTAGCCGGGATCCAGTGGGGTTTTATCAAAAGGAGGATTGAAGAGTTGAATAAGCCCATCTCCTTTCCGAATCAGATACTCATCGACCGCTGCCATGGCACGTACAGTTCGGTTTTTATCTCCCGCTTTAGAGAGAACCGACCATGATTGAGAAATAGAATCAATTCGGCACTCTTCATTCATGGCAGAACCCAGAGGAGTTCCATCATCAAAGTAGGCCCGGCGATACCAGTCTCCGTCCCAGGCATTCTCTTCTACCGCATTCTTTAGATGTACAAGATGCTTGCGGTAAGCTTCACAGCGACCGGAATCTCCTTCCTTATCACAGAGAGGAAGAAACTGCTCAAGAGTTGAATATAAGAAGAAGGCAACCCAGACACTTTCTCCCTTACCTTCATGACCCACGCGACTCATGCCATCGTTCCAGTCCCCTGATCCCATAAGTGGCAGACCGTGATCTCCTACTTTTAAACTGCGATCAAGAGTTCGTGCACAGTGCTCAAAAATTGTTCCCACTTCTTCAGAGACTTGCGGATGAGTATAGGAATCATCTTCTCCTGGAGCGAGCAGTGGCGCCTCAATGAAAGGAATCTTCTCATGAAGAACAGAATAGTCTCCTGTGACTCGAATATAATAGCTCACCACAAAGGGCAGCCAAATCAAATCATCCGAGAAATGGGTTCTCACTCCACGACCTGTCGGCGGATGCCACCAGTGCTGAACATCCCCTTCTTTAAATTGTCGGGCAGCAGCTGTTAAAATTTGAGCTCGGGTAATTCCCGGATGAGCATAGGCCATGGCCATCACATCCTGCAGTTGATCTCTGAACCCAAAGGCCCCACCAGACTGATAGAAAGCCGATCTGGCCCAAATTCGACAAGAGAGAGTCTGATAAAGAAGCCATCTATTAACTAAAGTGTTCATTGCTATATCAGGAGTATTAATTTCAACTGTAGTAAGAGTCTTCTCCCAGTAAGACTGAACTTCCAAGAAAGCTGCTTCCACATTTTTCTGACTTCGATACTTAAGAGTTAACTCCCTCGCTTTCTCAACTGTACTTACTTCACCTAATAAAATAATCACCGTCTTCTCTTCCCCGGGTGCTAGCTCAAACTTAGTCTGGAAAGCGGCACAAGGATCGACTCCTGCCCCTGATGTACCAGACAAGGCCACTCTTTTTAAAGCGGCGGGACTTGAGGGCGCGCCATTTCTGCCTAAGAATTCCCGGCGATCACAGGTGTGCGTTCTTTCAATTTCAGAAATATCTGCAAAGGCGATTCGTGCGGCAAATTCATTATTATAAGGATTTCGGGCGGTGATGATCTTCGACTCTTCATCATGTTCCGCAATGATATAGGCCGAAGTAGTACTTTTTTGAAAGCCCAGAACCCATTCAATATAACTAGTAACAGAAAGGCGTCTCTTGGCAGAGGAAAGATTTTTAACTTTTAAGCGAGATATCTTCACCTCTTCATTTAAAGGCACAAAGAGCTCAAGACTCTGCTCAATATCATGGCCTATATGCTCAAACCTAGAATACCCCTGACCATGGTGAATCACATACGGCCCAGCCTCTCTTACCGGAAGTGGAGTTGGTGACCAGAAAATCCCAGTGTCTTCATCTCTGATATAAATCATCTCTCCAGGAGGATCACTAATGGGATCATTGGACCAAGGAGTGAGGCGATTCTCACGACTGTTGACTGACCAGGTATAGCCCGAGCCACTTTCAGAGACGGTGAAGCCAAAATCTAGAGAATTGGCGATAACATTTATCCACGGCGCTGGTGTCCACTGACCTTCCTTCAAACTGATAACGTATTCTCGGGAATCAGCAGTGAAGCCTCCTAGACCATTAAAGAACTCAAGACGAGGTGTAGTAGGGGCCAGAGCGGAATAGAGAGGCTCCGAAATTTTTGGCACTAAAGGAGCTGGCATTTCTCCCCGAGGCTTTCTATGCTTAAGTTGCTCTTCCAGAGATCCCTTCTCTGCACTTAAAATAACCCGCGCCACCGTTCTGAGAAGAATCACATCTTCCTTAGGCATAAGATCAGTTCGTCTGAGGAATACACCCCCGGGTTTATCCAATAACGCCTGAGATCCACTCATGCGAATTTGCCTTTGAAGCTCATCTTGCAGAGACTGCAAATAACTGGGGGCCCTTTCATTTAAGATAACGAGATCGATGGTGAGACCCTTTAGCCGCAGATACTCATGGGCGTGAAGAAGCTCTCGAACCATTGCCATATCTTTCTCATGACTAATTTGAGTGAGAATAATAGGCAGATCCCCACTAATGCCGTAGGCCCAAAGATTTGACTGGGCCCGGGTATTTTGCGCCAGCACATCTGAGGACGGTCTCAGAGAGGAATCTAAATACAACACACGTCCCGCGAGCCTTTGATAGATATGGGCCTTGGCATTGCTGATATTTAAGTGCCGCAGCTGAACCTGAGACTGAGTCCAGGCGATCTCTGCTTCCCGCTTATAGATATGAGTATCCCGATACTTATCAATTAACTCCAGTGCCTCATCCCGGGTCTTGGCGATCCCGGTAGCAAAGGTAATAGAGGCAACTTCTCCTGCGGCAATTTTAAAACTCTGTCTCAGGGAGAAGATCGGATCGAGGACCGGGCCAGTGGTATTGGAGAGAGGTCTTTTCTCGTGAATAACCAGGGGATCAGCAATCGTGCGGCCTCGTCCAATAAAGCGTGATCTATCACTTTCATACTGAATGGCCCCTAACATTGGGCCATCGGTTGAAATAACATGAAAGCCCCAGGGAGGGCTCTCCTTATTGGAGCGGGCCCTGCGAGTCGCAAGTAGCGCCCCACCATTGGCGATATACTCTGTTTGCACAAAGAGATTACTAAAGGCAGGATGAGCATTGTCATCATTGGGTTTAGCGAGAACCGTCTCCATAAAGCTCGTGATCTCAAATTCCTGAGCTTCCTTGGATTCATTAGTTAGAGTGATTCTTCTTAGCTCCACATTATCTTCCGGAGAAACCAGAATCTCCATGCGAGTTAGGCAAGAGCCATCTCTTCTCCAGAACTCAACCTTGTCCTCAGAGAAAGTAGTTCCAAAGCTATCGGGAGCTTTAGCAGTGGGCTGATGGGTAGCAGACCAGTACTCATCGTTGCTGCGATTTCTGATATAGAAGTACTGACCCCAATGATCTCTAGTGGCGTCTTCTCTCCAGCGGGTAATGGCCAGGGCCCCATAACGGGAGTAACCCGATCCAGTGGAAGTCACCATGACTGAATAGGCACCATTAGAGAGGAGCTGGGTGCGAGGTAAGGAGAGATTTACATCTGAATAGAGTCTTGGATGAAAGTCAGTAGCAGAATGAAGAAAGCCACTGCTCTCTATTTCTTCCACCCGAGGTTGAGTGAGTAGTACAGAAGGAGGGATTCTCTCTTGCAGCAGAAGCTCAGTGGCCTGAACCACTGGTTCAGTATGAAAGCGCTTCACCATAGAGAAATCATTTAAAAGATTATTTAAAGCAACTAAGCTCATTCCCTGGTGATGGGCCATATAAGAGCGAAGGATCACAAATTTTTGTTTTTTGGGAACTCTCTCCGCGGTGTAATCAAGGGATTCATAAAAACCAAAGCGCGAGAAGGCACCTAGTCTTTCGAGACGCTGCAGATTACTTAAGGCTTCACGAGGCTTAATTAAGGCCGCAAGCATTGTCGAATAAGGAGAGACCACCAGCTCATCACTTAAACCGCGCTTAAGACCTAATCCCGGTATTCCGAAGGGCCCGTACTGATAATTCATCTGCAGATCGCGGGCATTAAAGCCCGATTCAGAAACTCCCCAGGGAACATTTTTTTCAATGCCGTATTCAATCTGCCTTTGAACAATGGCCTCATAGGTTTGCTCAAGCAGTGTATTCTTATAGCGCTTCATAATAAGAACAGGCATAAGATACTCAAACATCGTGGCAGTCCAGGCAATCAGCGCCCTGCCGCCCTTAACTGGCGTCATTTGTCTGCCTAATCTAAACCAATGCTCCTGAGTCACATCGCCTTTAGCAATCGCCACAAAGCTCGCAAGCCTTGATTCAGAAGCTAAGAGATCATAATAGGAATTATCCAGCCGGGAATCTTCTACATTAAGGCCAATAACAAAGAGCTTTCTTTTCTGATCATAGAGAAAGCGAAAATCCATTCTTTGAAGAAATTCATCGCATTTTTGAATAAGCATATTCTTCTTATTTAAAAATTCGGTCTTATCATAGGAGAGGTCTCGAAGAAACTCCTGAACCAGATGAAGAGTGGCATGAAGCCATCCCCGGATACTCACTAAGCTCTTCTCCGGCTCCTTGGTTTCTCCCCATAGGGCCTTTAATAAATCCTCTGCATCCCGAAGGAGCGCCTGAACTTCTGAAAGAAGCGTCTGCCAGTCATCTCGAGAGTTCATGACCTTCTTCAAGGCAGCTTTCACCATATCCTGAAGGTGCTTATGATGAGTAGCTCCCGCAGAAGCAGCAAGAGTGGTATTTTGATTAATATCATCTAAAAGATGAATCAAACTATCTTCCAGACCCTGTCTTAAAACCTGCTGGGCTCTGGCCTCAGGATTAAGCTCATGGAGAAATTGCTTTAATACGAGAAAATAGCCTGCGAGGTTTCCACTATCGACCGTTGAGATATATCTCGGCCGAAGGGGCTCCAGAGTTGCCGTATCATACCAATTGAAAAAATGCCCGTGCATCGTTGGCAACTTATCCAGAGTTGAAAAAGTCTTTGTATATTGATCAATGATCTCAAGATGTCCGATATAACCCAAATCATAGGCCGAAGCACTGGCCAGAAATTGAAGACCGATATTGGTGGGAGAAGTTCTTCGAGCAATTACGGGAGCCGGATCTTCCTGAAAATTATCTGGAGCGAGCCAGTTATCCTGCTCAGACACAAAAGTTTCAAAGAAATGCCAGGTAGCGCGAGCATACCCTCTAAATTCCTCCAATTCTTCTTTTCTCAGAGGCTCTAACTTGGCCTTAGGTCTTTTCGAGAGCCAGGACTTAATCCAAGGATTCGCCATCCATAACAGAAGAAAAGGCGAGGCCACTCCCAGGCTTTCAGGGCGAATAAAGGCCACTGCCGCTCCAATTAGAACGGACAGTATAGGAGCTGAATCAAAGTGATCAGTCACAGACTGGCGAGTTGTGCCTCGACTTGAGAGTTGAGCAAAGGAAGTCCACTCAAGAAGCTTTCTTCGGGAAATAAACATTCTAAATAGCGCCCGAAAAATAGCATCGGTTTGAGTCGCCGCTTGCTTGGCGAGAAAACTAATCGTGAGAAGGATCTGACCTACTTTGATCTTAGTCTCTCTTAGTCCACCTAGAAAATGCCCCTGCCAGGTCACTCCCCTGCGTCTCATCCAATCTCCAGTGGCAACAGTGGAATAAACTGGGAAGAGATAGACTAGAACAATTAAAAGCGTCCACAGTGCGGAAGATCCTGGCAGGACTGTCCAGGCGAGTAAAAGCCAGATCAGAGTCGCCATAGGAACGAGGCTTCTTCTTAGATTATCAAAGATCTTCCACCGAGAAATAAAGGAGAGATCATTTCTCACCCACTTACCTTTGGCATTTTTTACATAGGGAAGAAGCCAGGGTAAGATTTGCCAATCTCCCCTCGTCCAGCGATGACCCCTTTTTGAGAAGGTTTCATAGTCGGCGGGATAATCATCAAAGAGCTCAACATCAGTGATTAAAGCACAACGGGCATAGGAGCCTTCAAAAAGATCATGACTTAAAACAGCGTTCTCCGGAACGCGATTTTCCATCGCCTCTTCAAAAGCATCAACCACATATAGACCTTTCCCGGTGAAGCTTCCTTCATGAAAGAGATCCTGATAAACATCGGAGACCGCTGTCGTATAGGGATCGATTCCAATATTGCCGGAAGAAATTTTCGCAAAGTGAGTTGCGAGTGCACTGGTCGAGGTAATACTAATTCGGGGTTGCAGAATTCCATAACCAGAGGTCACTCGTCTGAGCTTATGATCCATTACAGGACGATTCAGAGGATGGAGAATTGTTCCTATCAGCTTCTTAGCAGCATCCCGCGGCAGCTGAGTATCTGAATCCAAAGTAATGATGTATTTTACTTGCGAGCATAATTCCTGATCAGCTGTGGCCAGGATATAACTGGTATCAGTCGCCCCTCTTAAAAGACGATTAAACTCCAAGAGCTTTCCGCGTTTTCTCTCCCAGCCAATCCACGCCCCTTCTGATTCATTCCATAAACGTTTTCGGTGAAACAGATGAAAGCGAGGCTCACTCTCACTACAGTAGCGATCATTCAGAGAAGCAATCTCCCTTTGGGCAATACTCAGAAGAATTTCATCCTGAGGCATGACTTCCTGAGGAGCATCCCCAAAATCACCTAAAAGAGCAAAAGTGAGATTAGTATCCTGATTGGCCAGTGAGTGGATCTCTAAGCGCTCCACCAGCTCTTTAATCACAGCTTCTTTTGTAAAGAGTGTCGGAATCACCACCATGGTACCTGCACTCTGGGGGATCCCCTCTTCGGTTTCCATGCGAGGCAGAGCATGGGGCTTAACAAAATAAGTAATATAATGATTGAGAAAACTTAAACTCAATTCACTGGCCGGCAGTATTGCAATGAGAGCAAAGATCACCAGAGGAATAACACCTCCGCCGGATGCCTCATAATAATAAAGCGCAAATGATAATAGCAGTAATGTAAAGAGGGTCATGGAACTCAGATAGATAGCAGTAGGATGCCTTAAGAGAAATTTCTGAAGACGCTCTCTCAAACTAGGCCGGTAGCCACAGCTTTTCTGAAAGCTCTCCCTGGCCTCTCCAATCAGATGGTGACCTACATGTTGACCCATGTTCACAGCTCTTTGAGCAACTTCCACTTCGCTTAGTTCTGAATGCTTTGAAATAGATTCAATGGCATGCCGATAATGATCCCGGGTGGCAAAATCCATATGGGGATAATCACCGGACTGATCTTGCTTAAGAATGGGATCAATCAGATTCACACTCTCAATGAACTCTCGCCAATCCAGGGCCGAAACCAGCCGCATACTCCCAATAATATTCCCAATGGTGACTTGACCTGAGGCCTGTCTATGAAGTTCAAGCTGAGTGACTCTTTGGGTATTGGTGGAAAGAGTGCCTAACTTTTTCTCGAGCCAGTCAAAGGCGGGCCATACCGCTGGATCCTGATCTCTTAATCTCTGAATGAGTTGAACAATAAAGGCCCGCTCAAAATCATTGGGATCTCCTAATTCTTTTTCCAGAAGATCAATGATGTTTCTCTCTTCAACTTCCGGTCTCACAGCATAAGCAAGAAGCCTTTCAGCAAAAGTATCGGCCTTCTCCCGATTATCTCGGGCACTGACTAATCTCTCTGCTAAAACTGTCAGATGCTGAACCAGAACAATTCGAAGTGTAATCACTAAGGCCCATAACTCACCAATCTGCAAAGGGGCGACTTTTTGAAAGGCCATAAGAAAGCGCTGAAGCACTAAGGAATCAAAGCGACTATCCGTATGTGCAATAACCGCAAGAGCGATAGCATAAACTCTGGGATATCCCTTTAACTTCCCCTCTTCTAGTTGAGGCAGACCATAGTAATAATCATCAGGCAGGTTCTGCTTAATCTCTCTAAACTGCGATTCAATAATATGAAAATTATCGACAAACCATTCGGCCGCCGGAGAGACCGCCTGCTTTTGTTGAATAGCCTGGGCCAAGATTTTATAAGCGGATTCAAGCTTCGGCCCACTGGGTTTAAGTTCCGCCTTAAGGGATTTCCCTTTTCGAGATTTAGAACTTATTTGCAACTCAAGGGCAAGATTGGCAGCATACTGCTCAAGTCGCTCAACACTAAAGAGCTCTTCGTGCACGGGAACTTCATTAAGCAGATCAGTTGAGCGCTCTAAGATGTTCAAAAATTCTGTATAAGACCGGGACTGAACTGATTTAATCATAGTTAAGCTTCTCCAGCAGAGATCATGGCACTAACTGAGCATAAACGAAAGAAAAGTACTTATAATGGCAAGGCTTGTTAAACTACCATCATCGCAAGGTATTCTACTTTTTGAGCAGAGAGGAGTCGTCCTAATGCTCAGCACTGGGAAGGTTAATTTCTGCAACATGGGAATAAAGGCGCATGGTCACTTGTTAATCTAGTCGCTCGTCATTACAGGATCTAAGGCATTACACAGGTCATCTTCAAATTGTTAATTCCATAGTCAGAATAATCAAAGGTGTGATTTTATCGAATAATCCTTCAAAAACCGCATCCCCTCTTAGGGTGGCCAGGGGATAGAATGTGGTGAGCATCGCTTCTATCCTTTAGACCACAAATTTGGGCGTGAGACATCCTTCCCAAAAATCCGAAAGGGTTCAGGATAGCACCAAGGTCATTTAGTGTTATGTAACTTGTGAATGTTTAAATGGAAAAAATGGTGCCCAGGACTGGACTTGAACCAGCATGCCTCGCAGCGCTACCACCTCAAGGTAGTGTGTCTGCCATTCCACCACCTGGGCACAGAATATGGAAAAGGTAGGGGTTTAAGTTAAGAGAATTGCAGCTTGTTGTCTAGATTTTTTTATTTGGAATTAAGGCATCTAGGTCTCCCAGATAAAACTTAATTCGATTGAGGCGATCTTTGAGTTCATTTAGTTGTCCATCGAGAATATACATGGACTGATCCGGGAACTGACTGAGGGTGACTGAGCTCTTTTTTACTAGTGTCGCTGGGGCCACTTCAATCTCTTCATCCGAGGCCAGATTGGCCTCATCCAGAAGCTCCTGGATGGGATCAGAGGAAGTGGAGTCAACTCTCCCAAATAACGGCAGAACATTCATTTTACTTCCATCAACTTGAGTACCCGCAACGTTCATAACAACCTTTTTTTGAGTTCCTTCAAGAACTTCTCAACTGTAGTTTTGCATTTAAGATGCCAATCTGTTGGTACCTTAATGACACCGACCCAGTGTGTCACGCCCCTATTAAGCCTCAAATTTGAAGGCTTTACCTCAAAAAATGAGGACCATTGTAAACCTTATAGGCGTGTCAAACTTTACACCGGCCAAAGAATAGACAAGCCTGGCGGTTTCTTCCCGGTGGAAGGAAGTCCTGGAATTCCTTAAAATAGAGGGATGAGTCAGCCAAACTGTTCACAATGCCGCCACTTCTATGTCACCTGGGACCCCAGGACCCCAAATGGCTGCCGTCGCTTTGGAATTCAATGTAAGGACCGCCCCTCTCAGATCATTGCCTCTGCGGGAATGGGTGACTGTCAGGCCTTTGAAGAGAAGAGAAGGCCAGCAGCTAAGGAAGTTAAGGGTCTGGATTTAAACCGAAAGGATATTTGGTAGCCCCTTACCTAGGACATGGTAGTTGGGAGCAATTTCATCGATAATTCCGCCACCTAAACAAAGATCGTTTTGATAGAAGACGACCGATTGTCGAGGAGTCATGGCCCTTTGAGGTTCATCAAAGACTACACGCACCTTATCCCCCATTACAGTCACGGTACAGGCCTGCTCTGGCTGGCGGTATCTGATCTTGGCCTTACACCGAAATTCTCCTTGTGGAGCTGTGATGAGCCAATTAAGCTCCACGGCAGTAAGACCATCGGCATAGAGTGCTGGATGATCCTGCCCTTGAGCAAGGTACACTTCATTTTTATCATGATTCTTGGCCACCACAAACCAGGCCTCACCGGGTCCGCCAATTCCCAGTCCCTTTCTCTGACCCAAAGTATAGAAGCAAGTTCCATCATGCTTACCTAAAACCTTGCCTTCAAGATTTAAGAAATTCCCCTTAGTACTTTGGATATATTGAGAAAGAAAATCTTTAAAGTTTCTCTCTCCGATAAAGCAAATTCCAGTTGAATCTTTCTTGGTCGAGGTTGCGAGATTGAATATCGCCGCAAGTTCCCTCACCTTTGGCTTAGGAAGATGGCCAATAGGAAAAAGAACGTCCTTAAAGACATGGCGATCGACAGCATAGAGAAAATAAGTCTGATCCTTATTTGAGTCAGCACCTTTCTTTAAGATTCCATTCTCCAACTGACAGTAGTGCCCGGTTGCCAAGAAGTCGGCACCCAAGAGCTTCGCTCTTTGATAAAAAACTTTAAACTTAATTTCCCGATTACAGAGGATATCGGGATTTGGAGTAAAGCCCTGTTTATAGTCGTTTAAGAATTCGGCAAAGACTCCGTCCCAATATTCTTTTACAAAATTTACCGAGTAATAGGGAATTTCCAATAGCTCGCTGACTTTAATCACATCCTGATAATCTTGATCGGAAGTGCAACTGCCATCGGGATTAGTCTCATCCCAATTTTTCATGAAGAGCCCAATGACCTTATAGCCTTGAAGCTTAACCAGAAGAGCTGTCACTGAAGAATCAACCCCCCCTGACATACCTACCACCACGGTTTTTTGACCATTGGCCGCATACGCTTCAGAAGAGAGCTCAATACCGTATTGAGAAAGAAGTTCGGGGTTATATGAAAAATCCATACGCCCTATATAGCCTCTTTCCCCGTCTTTTCCAAGTGCTGAGATTAATTTTTACTTAGTGAGATCGAGAAGAATGCCCCCGCTAACTCCTCCAATAAAGAGATAATTATGATACAGGGTCAGATGATTTAGGGTTTCAGGAGTATCTTGAGAGGTTTGATAGAACTTGGGATTAAAATCATTCTCCCAGTCCTGAGAAAAAGTCACGGTCTTGAACCCCACATCCGAATAACGGAAATTATCCGAATCATCAAAGTTATTGGGAGTGAGAGTAAAATCCACTCGAGAAGTCATCTTTTGGCCATGAACTAAAAGTTTGCTGGCCCACTTCTCCTCTTCCTCGTTGTGATTGAGATAGAGCTTCATATTTCCAAGTTTTTTTGTTTTATCGAGATAGGTCGTATCTTGCCCAAGCATTTCGAGATTAAGCACACCCAGAACTTCTTTTTTGGATTCTTTAAGCAGCTTAGCGTGATGAAAGGAGCCCAAAAAGCCCACTCCCTGCCAATCTAAGAAAACTATTTGCACCGAATAATTAAGATTAAATTTCGCCAGGGTTTTGATCAGCCCCAAGGCCACGGCAACTCCAGAAGCATTGAAGTTTGCTCCCGGCATAAGGGCATCCTCACGAATGAGTAATGAGGATGGATCGTGAGAGATGGTATCGTAATGAGCAGTGATGACGAGTAGTTTTTTAGAATCAAGCCCTGCCTTCTCCCAAATAATATTTTGCACCTTCTCCTCACTTAAGCTCTTAGATTTCTCGATCATAGACTCAGAAAATTTCTGCCATTTACTAAACTCCGGAGTGCTTTTCTTTTTGGCCAGGTCACTTTCATAAAAGCGCTTCGCTTCGGAAATATCAGGCGCAATATCCTGTCTTATGATTTTCCCGCTCTCTTTGGGATCAAGTTTTTTAATCTCCTCCACTAACCAGGCATGGGCCTTTGTATGCCCTGCTTTACCAACCATGCGCGAGGGCTTCGAGACGCTTACTATTTCATTCACAAATGTCAGGATCTCTTTCTGAGATGTTCTGAGCAAATCGTTTTTCAATTGAAAATATGTGGAAGGAGATCTGAGTGCAAAGGCTTCAGGAAGACTAAAAGCTGCGAGTATAATCAATTTTAGCATCAACCACTTCATCTTCCTCATTCTGCTCTCCTACTGAATCTTTAGGTAAAAAACGCGTAATTCCCGTAAGAAGAAGTTTCGCATTTTTCCCTTTCTTTTTAAAAACGGTCAAAACTTCTCCCTCCTTGAGGGCCTCTTCTTCCGACCATTCAATGAGGGCACTATTATGTTCTTTGGGATAAATCCAACAGTCTTGAAACGTATCTTTGCGAAACTTTATGACTCCCTTCTGGGGCTCAAGCCACTTTGTTTCTTCAGTGAAGTGGCAGTTTACAAGAAGCACGCGATTTCTTTTAAAAAAATCCTCGTTACCTATCAAAAGCTTTTTCTCTTTAAAAGAGATCCCGGTCAGATAGGCCTTCTCACTTCTTCCATGAGTCAAGGCCGACATATCCTGGCCGTAGTGATAATGATAGATACCCTGATGCTCACCCCAATTATCAGACTCATCCAACTCAGTAACACTTCCTTCCTCTAAGAAGCTCTTAGGAACACTCTTTCTGAAGTACTCCAGCGTCTTATTGGAATCAGGAAAACACTTATGCATTTTGATCTTTTTCTCATAAGAGGTTAAACCAAAATTCTCTCCCAAAGTTAGAACTTCTTTCTTTTGTAAATCTGACAGAGGAAGTTTTAAGGCAGTCAAAATTTCATGAGGAAGCTTCGCAATCATCGAGGACTGGTCATTCTCTTCATCATTGGAAGAATGTACATAGTAAGTCTGATGGGCCTCATGATGAAAGATCTTAGCAAAATGGCCTGTGGCAAAGTTCTTTATACCCAGATTTTTCATCTTTTGATGGAGCATCTTCATGCGAAGCTCATGACAGGACCAACAGGCGAGTGAGACACTTCCTGTTGCCTTGGCCGCAATCCACTTTTCCACAACGGCATCTTCAAATTCTGAAAAAGCTTTTACGATATGATGAGGGATATTGAGCTGCTTACAAAATTTTTGAATGCTTTCCATGCGGGAGTCACTGATAAAGCAGGAGAGCTCTCCTGAACTATCTCCTTCACTCCCCCCCCAACCAATGGCCACGGTAACAGCAAAGACATCATATTTCTGAATCTTTAAGAGATAGGCCGAAACCAAGGAGTCAAGACTACCTGACAATCCCACTACGATTCTTTCCCTGTTTTTTTCTTTATCCTGGGAATAAGGATCATCTCTTTTAGTTAATTCACTCATGCCAAAATTATAGGCCAGTTTTCATTAAGGTTCCAAAAGAGTTTAGCCGAAAAATCAATATGGACTTAACCAAACCCTTTGGCATTCAGCTCTATCAAAAAGACCGTAAAGACCTTCATGTCTTAAAGGATCTCTTGCAGCTCTTAAAGAGCCAAACTAAAGGCAAGAATGTGAGTTTTGCCTATATTGAGGCCAATACCTCACTTATCCCCGATCTCACCCTTTGGGAAAATCTTCAGATCGTAACCGGTGGCCCTTCTTGGGAAGAAGCCAAAGCCTCACTAAAGCCTGAGTACGCTGCTCTTTTTAGACTCATCCGAAATCCTGATACCATATCTCAGGAAGTCGAAGCCTGGGAGCGCTTTTGCTTAAGCCTTCTCAAAGGAATACTGAGTCCTGCTCATAGTCTCTTAGTCGACATGGATGAGGATCTCTTCTCTCCCCTTATGGTACAAAACTTCAAAAAAACTTTTCTCTCTCTTGCCTCAGAGAGAAAGATCTATCTCGCCTCAGCGACCTCAGGCCTGTGGCTTGATTGCGCTCACAGTATTGTAACGAGAAATAATTTTAGTTTTATTACTGAAGAGCTCGATCAGGAACTTCTCAAGCGTCATTGGGTGGCGTAATCTTTACCGAACAATTTATCTTAATAGCAGTCGTTGTGAATTTATTCATTGGCTTTACTCTAATCTGAAGAGTCCATGCTCCCACTTGAACATCTACGGAAGAAGTTTCATTGAAGGGTAGGATTTTAGCATCCAGCAGAGAGTTCTCAATCTCCTCATAGGGATGAATTTCTATCTGGGCCGGTTGATTTGATTTGAAATGATGAAAGCAGACCACTTGTAGAATTTGTTTATTTCCAAACCCCATCAAAGGGGCCAGTGCCTCACCGAAGGCAGAGGGATCGCTCTTCTTGGCCTCACTTAGAATCTTATGCATCTCTTTAGCTATCCTCGCATAGTAGGCCTTCAGAACTAAACGGTCCTGATCTTCAAGCTCACCTGGAAGCTCTGAGAGTCCACCTTTTACCCATTGATTGAAGTTACCAGTGTAGTCCAGATCATGAAGAGCATGAAGTTCAGCTGCCATACGAGTAAATTCTAGATCCACCAACTGATTAAACTTGGGTTGCCGAGGAGCTTTCATATAGCCGAAGTACACGGAGAAAAAGCTTTTAATTCCTCCACTCTTGGTATTCACAAAGGCATTGCTCTTATTGAGTTTTAAGCTAACCGGAACCGTCCCCTTGGAGGTCGTAATAAGGAGATCTGCTTCATTTAGTTCCTGAGCAAGAGAAGAATTTATAAACTTTCCCATTAACTTGGGAGAAGAAGGTATTTCTTTAAAATACTCCGATATTTTTTGCACAGTCTCGCTGGCCACAGCATCCAGAAAGGTAAGCATCTCAGGATAAAACTGCCTTACCATACGGTCTTGCTGGGAGAGAACATTAAGATAATTATGATCAAGACTATGCAGAAAATCCAACTCTTCGCCAGCAAGTTTTGCGAGCTTTTTAGAAACCAGATACTCAAAGAGAGATCCCTTCACTTCATTAAAAAGGGCCTCTTTTTTAGTCTGATCCTGTGCCATGACTACTGGGCCCAGTAAGCTTCTTCCAGACCATCCTCTCTTTCAGGAAGACCTTTTAGAAGTCGAGGAGAGTTCTGACTCAGGACCTCGAAAGAAACTCGGTTAGCATACTTACTAATTTGAGAGATGGAAGAATATGTAAGGAAACTTGCCACATGTTTTGGAGAATTAGGGACCTTTAGACGGTGATAGAGATTCGCCGAAAGATCATGCAGAACGGCAGCAAGGGCCGCATCTCCGGCACCATTGGTGTTCTTGATCATCTGAGGTCCACCCAAGAAAGGATTAATATGAGTATAGACCTTAAGTGGTTCTCTACATTCACTACGTCTCATGGCGCGGGAATACTCATACTGATTGTAATCAATAAGAGATTTCGTATGCAGCGGCTCTTTAGTTAATCGCGCCTGATCTTTATCGGTAATGGCGCCAATGTAAAGCCCCTTCGCACCCACGGTGAGTAACACCATATCGCAAATATCAAGCAGTTTCTCGGTGGCAAGCAAAGGATCATTAATGCCAGTAAGGGATAAGGCCTCTGCCTCATTCATGGCCACGACTGATACATATTTAGGAATAAAATCCAGAATAAGCTCTTTTCTCTCCTCAACTAGGCCACTGGTTCCAAGCGAGAGAACGACCGGAACATTGGCGGCCTTGGCTATCTCCATCGCCCTAATAGTGGACTGGAAAATAGGAGATTTCTCATCTCTTAAGGTATAAGCAGAAACCAATAGGGCCGCAGACTTCTCAATAATATCCACCGGGATAAATTCCGGGGAAAGATCATTCATACAACCCTTGCTGATGGCAAAGGTGCGCTCTAGATCCGGGCTCACAAAGCACAAAGCTCTCCCCATAGGACGAAGACATGGTTGCAAGTAAGTCAGATTCACCTTAGAGCTGGTGTTACAGATATATTTGAAAGCGTAGTCACCGACTTCGATGTTTTTATTAATCGCACCCAAAGCAACCGAGGGACAGTCAGAGAGGACAGAGAAGTTATGAAGAGTGTTTCCAACCGCCCCTCCAGGAAATTCGCCCGATATAGAACCACGATTTTTATACTGCCAATAGATGGTATCGGCCAAGGCATCATCGATGATGAAGGATTCACCTTTTTTGAATTGATGATCTAAAAGAAACTGATCATCCACTGGAATCTCGATATCCACGAGCAGTTGATCAATACCCGCGACAAATACATTACCAGGGCGATTAATCTCGTCATCAAACGAGCTCCGCTGTTTGTCTTCCACCGGGAAATAGTGCTTGGTGTTGCGACGACCAGGAAACTTCATAAATACCTCTTGATTGTGAGACTCCGTTATAAACCAACTTGGGCCTGTTTAGAAAGAGACACATGGACGAATATGGCCCCATTATGGTAAATTTTTCATATGTTTAAGCTTGATCACCCCATAAAATCCCCGCTTTTTGACTATTACGCCCCCCTGGGTAAGCATTACCGCGGACTCATCTCCATTCCCCATTCAGGTGAGAATATCCCTCAAGAGTTTGAGAAATTCTTAAGTGGGGATATTGCGGCCTATAAAGAAGATGTGGATTTTAAGGTCAATGAGTTAGTTGATATTCAAAGTCTTCAGCAAGCTGGCATAGCTGTTCTTGTGGCCCATGTGCACCGCATTTGCGTAGATCTGAACCGCTCCGAGGCAAACTCAGTCATGTTCTGGAAGGATAATACTCAAGGGAAAAAGCTCGTGATTCAAGAGGCCAGTGAGAGCGAAGTAGAAAAGCTGATTGAAACCTATCATCGCCCTTACTATGAGCTACTTAAAGCGACTCTGGAGGATCTTGAGAAGCGAAAGAGTGCTCCTATCTCCATGATCGATCTTCACAGTATGCCTTCCCGCCCTACTGAATATCATATGAAGCAGAATCCAAATCAGAAAACAACTCGTCCCCATTTCTGTTTAAGTGACCGCAGAGGTAAGACGTGTACTCCCGAATTTATCCAGTTCTTCCATGCTGAGTTAGAGAAGCGAGGACATGAGTGTAGTTTCAATGAGCCCTATATTGGTGGATATGTCACAGAATACGTGGACCAGTTCAGGACCAATAACATTCAAATTGAAATCAATCGTAGTATTTATATGGATGAAAAAACCAAAGAGCTTCTTCCAGAGAAAGTCTTTCAACTTCGCCCTCTGCTTACAGAGGTCTTGATTAAAGGCTTCGAAAAATTTGACTCTTAGTGAATCGTCATATCCTTATTTTGAATGGGAGCACTCTCTTTAGCTTTCTTTAAATACATATTCATCTTCTCCTCAGGAGTTAAATTCTCTCCCTCAGGAACTATGATCTTCGCTCGTTTGGCCCTTTCCCGATTAGCTATCTCTTCCATTTCAATCTTGCGACTTAAGGCAAGTTCCGGATCATCACTCTCAGAGAAGATATTGCGAGTCGTGAAGGTCTTCCCGTACTTCTTAAGAGCGTACTTATACATGGTCTTTAATTGTTTACCGGTATTTCTTCCTCTTTCCAAATAGAAGATGATCTCCTTTAAGAGTTCCTGGCCCTCCACTTCCTGGCTCCAGGCAGAAAATAAATAGAGCATTCCTTCCTGATCCACTTGGCGAGCAAAATTAAGCTGCTTAAATTCAGTGTAGATGAGCCTACCCATGGCCGAGTCAATAGGTTGAAAGGCAATGGATTCCAGGAATTTTGATCGAAGTTTTCGGGATTCCTCACTTCTTTTTTCTGTCTTTAAAACGTAGGAATAGATACTCCCTGCCTCCTGAGTCATCACGAGCTCCACGATATAATCCTTATCTTTGGAGGCCAGCTCAATGATCGCCTTGTCATCTTTTAAAAGCCCATATTTTATGGTCTCGGGAGGCAGAAGCTTTGAGCGCAGATGAAGGATGTAGAGATCATGAATCATATCATCCATGTTCTTTGAATCATTCTTAATCTCATGAGTAAAGATATCCTTCCACACTTGGTTTTGATCTTTTTTTAAAATCTTATTTTTCACAAAAGGGAGTTTAAATAATTCTTGTCCATGGGTGTGATCTTGAGTGAGGGACGTGGGCAGGGTATAAACCCGCGAGAGTTCTCGTCCATTTGAAGCAATGATACTCATTCCGATTTGAGGGGGCCGAGAGCTATGGGTGAACTCAATCACCGGTACTGTTACAAATAAGGGATGCCTTGTAGGAAGAGGAATGAGAGAATTTCTTAAAGGAAAGGGCTTCCAAAGCTGAACATAGTCTTCTTTATAAGGAGGAATGGGATCAAGCTCGTTAGGACTTAACAGATCCGAGCGATAATTACTTATGGAGTAATAGCTATTCCAGCCACTACCTTGAATCCAGTTTGAGTAGAGGCGATACGGATATCCCTTTAAAAAGACATAGCCTCCAAAGAGTGATAATCCCAGCAAAAGTACAAATCCCGTCAACCAGCGCATCTAAGCCTCTAAAAAAATTGAAATAACCATATAAGCTATTTATCGGTACAAAGTTTTAACTCATGAATATTTTATAAATACCGAATAGTTGGAAGAACAGTCGGATGAAGGGCCTATTATGAAAACAAGTTTATTCTTCCTATTAACGATCTTTCTACTCGCGGCTTGTGATGCCCCACAGAGAACCCGTGCACCGATGAATTTCATCTCTTCAGATAATGTGTCAAACCCTGGCCCAGGCTTTTCCGGAACGACTTCTGGCTCGCAGAGTGGTGGCAGTACCGGAACGACCACAGGTGGCGGTACCACGACAACAGATCCGGGGTTTCAGC
The DNA here is from genome assembly GCA_002381765.1 of Bacteriovoracaceae bacterium UBA4097. Taxonomy (GTDB): domain Bacteria; phylum Bdellovibrionota; class Bacteriovoracia; order Bacteriovoracales; family Bacteriovoracaceae; genus Peredibacter. Next base: position 110,467 of record DFXX01000060.1, read on the forward strand.
ACTGTGATCTGAGCGATAAATATCACACTATCGATATAGGTCACTTTGGACTGTGTCAGAGTACTCTGGATGAAAGCATCTTCCGCTTCAGAACGAGTATGGCCTCTTCTACTGTGAGAATCTGCCTGATTCCGACTTATAAGGATGCTAACGGCAGCTCGACTTATCTAGGTCAACCCCAGTGTGCCTATACAGTGGCCAATAAAGTCATCCAGGGTCAACTCTATAAGAATAGAAATGGCTTTAGCGATAAGCTCATCAATGGCGTGATCGTTATGAAAGAGCCGCTGCTGAATAGCTATTTTGGTTGTATGAATGCCTTCATTAACTGGCCGGCGAATGCTTGCCCTCAGGGAGTAAACACTTCCTATAACTGCTCTGTGTGGCTGCGAAGCTGCCCGTATGGGGCCAGTGCAAACGCTAGTTGTGCTCAAGTCGCAAACGCCTATATGGCCCAGGTCTGTAATAGCTTTAAGACGACCTATGGTAATTCCTACGTAGATATTAGAACCAGATAATCAGTTCAAGGTGGGGCGGGAGACTGCTTCACCATCAGCAAATTCTCTTACGACTTCATCTTTATTGGTTACAAAAGAAAGAATGGGAACAAACACCATCGCTTGTGAATTCTCATCCGGAAGAACCGTTCCTAGCACCACTTGATGAAAACGCTTATCTTGCACATAGGTCTTCACGCAAGTTCTCAAGATTTGCGAATCTACAGTTTCTTCAAATATCCGATCAGCTTCACCAATGGTTTCAGGAATATGATGATCATAAAGATGGTAGTCCGCAAAGCCAAAGTCATCATCACTGACTAATTCAATCAATTTCGAGAGAAATTCGGACTTCTTCTGTCCGATCCATTCAATCATTTCTTCTGGTATAAAGAATTCATCTTTAGTGTCCAAGTTTTCCCCCTGGCAAAACCTACCCTCTCAACCATTATACCACTCTCCAGTTAAGATAGAGAGGAGAAAAAGGAGCACTCATGCGCAAGTTGCAGGATACACAAGGATTAGATCAGTTAATTGAAGCCGGAAGTTCGGGCTATTATCCCCTCTTCTATCAGGACTGGATTCTTGAATCATTTGCAGATGCCGCTGAAGTAAGGCGCATGTCCTTTTCTCGTGCCGCTGAAACCGTTCATCGCATGTACCGCCTGTTTGATAAGCACACAAGTCTGGAGAGAAAAAAGACCGCCATTCAGGCCCTGAAGAATGAGGATAGAAAAGATTTTGTGTTATCCTTTATGAAGATGGTGGAATACCGCACACTCGACAGGCTCAAGGAGCTCCATTGATCTTAAAGGCCTTACTGGCATTTTTTGTTATGAGCTTTGAGGCACAGGCCGAATACCGGGCCTATCAATATATCGTGCAATCAAATGATCCCTATGCTGTTGCTACCAAGGCCCCTGCTCAGTATATTGTCTCCACCTTAAATCCTCAGATGTATAAGAGTTATCACGGTGGAAGTAGAATAAATATTGACCTCCTTCGCACCTGGATTTGTCCAGGGTATACTGGTCGCAATCAAAGAGTATGTGATCATCCATATGACAAATCGGGGCCACAGCAATGAGTGCAGGCATCAGAGATATTGAAAGATTAAATTCCCGTCAGCTGGAAAATGTTAAGCGTCGTCAGGATCGCGAGATCAAGACGCTGGAAAATTCTCACCAAAATTATAAGGCCGAGTTAAAAAAGACTCACGATAGCGAGATCGTCGATATTCAAGACCAGAACCTGCGACAAATTGCTAATGAAAATCACAAAAAAGAGAAAGTACTGGAAGAAATGAAGGCCCATCTGGAAAACTCCCAGAAGCTCACCGATAAAGAGCTAAAGGCCCTGAAGAACATGACGGTGGAAGAACGAGATAAGCTTCACACAAAGCTTGTAGAAGAACGTCTGAAGGTCAATGAAGATCATGAACTCTATCTGGATGAACTGAACTACCGCTTTCAAAATAAATCAAAGCAAGTAAATCAAGAAGGCAAGTCTCAGATAGAAGATATGACTCAGAATATGAGAACAAATTATTCTGAGCAGGAAGCCTACTATAATAACAAGATTAACCAGCAAAAAAATCAGTTCAATGAGACTTATAGTAAAGAAACTAATAAGCAGAAAACCATAAAAGATCAGACCGAACGTCAATTTAAGGCCGATCGTTTGGCGACTAATCAGAGGCAACAAATCGAGATTGCTAAACTCACCACGACTCATACCGATGCTGTGAAAACCAGAGATACGGAATTTAGAAAAGGTCTCAAGGAGCAGGACGTCTTCTTTGAGAAGAAGTTTGAGCACAATTTAGGCACGCACAACGAACACTTAAAAAACCTGGATGAAGTACATGACAAGGTTTTAGTAAAGATGAAAACCGATCTCTCAAAAGAGTTAATCGCCTCACAAAATCGCGCTAATGATCCCTTCTATGAGTTTACCGAACTCAAGCCGCGAGTTAATGAATATCCTGACAGGGTAGAAATCCATGTTCCCGTGCCTGAGCACGCCAAGCAGGACCTTCAGATAACCTTTAACGGAAAAGAGGCCATACTAAACTTCAATCGTCGCTACAATGATAGCAAGAAGTCTGAAGACGGAACCGTTAACAAGGTCAATAAGATCGAGACCTTCAATACCAGAATTCAGACAGGGAGCTATCTTGATCCCAAGAGTGTTAAGGGAACTTACAATGATGGCATTATGAGTTACGTGGTAAAGACGACTTAAGACCCTACTCGCTTATAAGAGTAAATTCCGAAAAATTAGCACCTTTAATTTTTACCAGATCCTCTGAGACCTCTCTGACTTCTGCTCGAGGTGGCCCCTTAGTGCAGAAACGGTGAAGCTCCTTCAGGGCCTCAATATCTCCTTGCGCCAAGACCTTTACGGAGCCATCGGGTAGATTACGCACATGTCCAACGATAGGTAGTTTTTGAGTGATAACGTGATCGACTACACTGTAGCGAAAACCAACTCTTTGAACCTTGCCTTTAATTATAAGTGTCATTTGTAGCATGCTTCTATTCTGACAAAAAAGTTAAGTGGAACGCAAGTTTATTTCTCCTAGAGATGTCTACTTCTTCGGGTTACAATTAGCAGCATGAGCCGTCCCAAACTGGTCCACTTCACATGCATTGAATCTGACGAATACATCCATATTCGTGCCTCCATGACTTATTCGTCTCACGGAAAGTTCGAATTCTTGGATGAACTCAATCAGAACTTAAAAGAGATCGTACCCACTAAACCCATTCAGAGTTTAGGCCTTCTCTCATCTAATGAGTTTCGCCTTAAGGTGATTGGTCTTTCTGGTGATGACCAGGATACTTTTGTCCGGAATTTTGACTCCGATAGTTTCGGAAACTTCAGCTTTAAAATACCTCAATCCGAAGGGGCCAGAACTGTAAAACTGAGGCTCTTTGAGGTGAAGTCTCATCCAGGTCTTGAGCTCTTAATTGGAAGCTTCATCCCTACCAGGATTCATACTCCTAAGAAGATCCTGATTACGGATTTTGATAAGACTCTGGTTGATACCCGCTACTCCACTATGAAGGAGCTCTATCTCTCTTTAAGAAACCCCATTCAGTATTTTCCTCCAGTCGAGAGCTCTATTGAACTTGTGACAGGACTCATTGAAGAGGGCTTTCAACCCTTTGTGGTTTCTGCTTCTCCTCACTTTTATGAAAATGCCATTCGAGATTGGCTCTATAAGCGAGAGATCTTTACCGGGAATATCTTTTTAAAAGACTATCGAAGTATCTTCTCTTTTTTTGAGGGGGATCTCTCGACCAAGGACCTTAAATCACAAGGCTTTTATAAATTGAATAATATCGTTAATATTCTTCTCATGACCGGCATCCCGGATGATCTAGTGCTAATTGGGGATGGTTTTGAATCAGACACTCTTATTTATCTCACCCTGGCAGCTGTTCTGATTGGCCGCTACGATCCATGGACCTTATGGAATAATATAAAACGGGAAGAATCCTTTAAGCTCACTAATCAGCAGCACTTTAGATTTCTTTCAAAATTTTATCAGTTGAAGAATATGAGTGATGCTCATCCCCGAGGAAAGCTCAAAATTCACATCAGATGTAAGGGCCATATGCTGGAAGGGCTGGAGAGCAGAGTTTTCAATCTGGATTTTGCGAATAACTTGAAACATTTAGTTAATTACTACGTAGGTTAATATGAAAACTAAGATCATCTCTCTTTCCGGAGAGCCTCAGAATAATCTCTATCAACTAGGTTTAAAAGAAAGAGAGGCTTTTCGAAGGATCGAGGGCCGGATTTCCCGCCTTCTCTCCACTAATACATTTCTGAGGCAAGGTCAGGACATTCTGACCCGAGCAAAGACCATCATGAAAAAGAAAGAAGAAGGCTTTTTCTTTGAGTGCATCAAATCCTACTCCGAAGGTCTTGGGATCGATGCCGTGAGGTACATGAGCTTTCTCTCCCTCTTTGAACTTGCTGCTCATTATGGCCAGCTCTACCCGGAACTTAAAGGAATGCTCCCAGGGTGCACCTCGGTTTTCTCCAAGAACTCAGGGGATATTATCCACGCTCGCTTAATGGACTTTCCTCTCATTGGTATCTTCGACGTCACACCTACTCTCTACTATTGGCAAAGTGAAGGTAAACCCACTCTCATGAGCTATAGCTGCGAAGGCATGGCACCTCTCTTTTTTCAGGTCATTCATGAATCGGGAATGAGTTTTGCTCTTCATCATAAGCCTGGACTCAATTATCACGCCACAGGTGAGAGTGTTTTTGAAATTGCTTTTGAGACTCTATTTAAAGCAAATAACTATAGTGACATGAGAAAAGAGCTTAAGGAGAGATCTACCATCACCAAGTGGTCCTTCCTAATCCTAGACAAGAGCGGGCAAGTTCAGATGATCGACTTAGATGGATTATCTATGAATCACATCTCTTATGACCTTAATGAGAGCTCACCATTGATTTTCACTAATATTCCTCTTCAAAAAGATCTCGTGGGCTTTGACTCATACTTAAATTTTTCTCATCAAAGAGAAGTATGGTTAAAAGAGAAGCTCAATAAGAGCAGTAAAGCTTCTCTTCTGGACCTCATGACGGATGCAGAAGATCAGAAGTCAAAGAAGTGGCTTCATCCCTCGGCCACACTCTCCACCATCGCCGCCTACCAAGTGAATCTCACCCAGGGTCAGGTGGATGTTAAAGAGGGAGAAGGAGCATTGGTTAAGGCAGATAAAATCATCCGCTTTTCTCTGGCCAATCAAAATGATGTGAAGATCATCAAAAAAGAAGAAGCTTTGTCCCCGTTTGAGAAGGCCTGGAAACGGGCGAGTCTTGCCCAAAGCTACTTTGATCAGGGAAACTATGAGATGGCCTATCATGAGCTTCAGATGGCCCTGGCCCTCATGCCCCATGAGCAGTGGAGAGAAGTTTTCAGCTTCTATCTTTGCGTTTGGGACTTCAAATTTATCTCCAATCATAAAGAGCTCTCTCTTATATACAGTAAGCTAAAAAAATTAAAAGTTCCCGAGCCTCTGAAGAACCAGTGGTATCTCTTCTGTATGCGCTTTGAGAAGCGCCTAGGCCTCGTTTTAACCGTGGACGCTTCTCTCCTTTCCCCTTACATCATTCCCCTATTTGAGCAGGAGAAAGCGGCCCCTAAGCCATTATTTGCCACCTGGATGAAATTGCTTTATCCTCGACTGGAAATTTTAGACATTTTCTCGCCTCATCATAAATAAAGGAACGCTAGCCATGGGACTTATGTATCCATTTCCTGTTTCCACAGAAGAAGAAGATTTCATCGTAAAAAAAGATGACTCCCTGACACTCAAGACTTACGGCTTGCCCTATATTTTCTGGATCTATGCTACCTGTTCCATCGCCGTTGTTTTCTTTATGTTCCTCGCCATCAAGGCCCCTATTTTAAAACTAGTAGAGCTTGGGGACGAGACCGACGCTCTTCTTGGTTATTCTCTCCTCTCCTTCATAGGTTCTATACCGGTCTTTATCCTCGCCTTCTTTTTCTATGAGAAAAGAATAGTGGCAAACTCCGACATCATCGCTCTGGAGTACCGAGTCTTTGGAATTAAGGTCTTCTCAGAAAAGTTTAAGATAGAATCAAGTGATCACTTAACGGTTGAACCATTTCTGGATTCGCCAAATGTGGCCCGCTTAAAGGGCGCTCCTGAAGGACAAGGCTTCCAAAATAAGGGTTATTTTGTTCTTTGGCTTAAAACCGATAATGACAAAAAGATTCTCATCGATAGACATTCAAGAAAAGCGGATCTGGAAAAACTCAAAAAACTTCTAGAAACTGTAATTCGCCCCTAGGCCCAAACGTGTACCAAAAAAAGAAGGGGAAATTGACTGATAAGGCTGAGGCACTTCAAAGCTTCTGAGCTGGGTATAGAAAAGACCCAGCTGCCCCTCAATGGACCATCTCTCTGACATTTTATAAAGAACATTCAAAGCACTTCCCAAAGTAAACCCATAGCCGTTTACTCGAAACTCATCCTCATAGGCATAACTACTATATGGGATGCCCAAGAATTGACCTTCTAGGCGAAACTGCCACTTCTCTTCTTCAAAAATAAGGTAAGTGACACCAATACCAAGCTCCAAGACACGAAACATCTCATTGGCGGGACTGGTCGCCATGAAATTCATGATAAATTCCATACCCCAAGGACGCTTAAGACCGTACTCACCTTTAAGAGAAACACCATTCCAGGCAATGGCCTCCTTATCTTCGATGCCGCCATTATCACGCTCGATTAAAATTTGTGAGCCAAATCGATAATAGGAAGCAGTCATTCTCAGAGGCAACTCAACTTCTTTGGACTTTAGAAAACGCTCACGAGACAAACGATGAGATTTAACACTTTCTCTTTCAGTGCTGATGTCGAGAGCGCGAATGAAGGCAATTTTTCCCGAAACAATGATAGGATAAACCTTGCCCTTATTTCTAGTCGCATCTCCCACACTAATTTTCTTTCCCCGTTTCACAAAGCCGAGTGGACTACTCATCTTATCATCCGAGTAAATCACTGCCTTTTCTGCTACTACGACAGCTCTCTGAGCCGCCCACAATAAGGGGCAGTAAATCAGTAATGCAAACCCAAGTAAAATTACTTTCAACAGAGGAAAGGATTGAAATTTCAGAGAGGTTTCATTTCTCATGGGTTTTCCGACTGTCGTAATCAGGATAGGGGTAAAATTAAACTACTCAAGATGAGTTTAACCTGACCTTAGAAAAAAGAGGAGAAAAAAACGTACCCTCTCAACTTCTGGTCTTAGCTTCCGAAGAGACACAGAGAACTAAGGTTAACTTCGAAGGATTTGATTATGAAAGTAACAATGAAACTCACTCTGCTGGTCATGGCCTTTGCTATGGTTGGTTGTAATGAACAGGTTTCACCAAAACTTCAAGATGCAAACTCTTCTACGGTGGTTCCTCCTGGCACAACCATTCGGCCAAACGAGTATTTTTTCAGGTTAAAGGATACTTCTGCTCCTATTCAAAATTACAAGCTTCATAGAACTGGCTTTGGTAACGCAGAGGCCAAGTGCGAAGTTAAGAAAAACATTCCTTTGAGTAATGATATCTTTCTCGATCCTTCTGAAGTCGATAGTGACATTACCTGTTTTTTTGAGGCAGAAGAATTATCACTTTGGCATGGTGGTTTTAACATTGATTTAGATGTGAGTCCCAATACTTGTGAATATGTTTCTTATTCACCATACTCTTTTTACAATCGTATACCAGGTAGCTCTTCAACCACTCTCACCAAAGTACTTTGCGGTAGTGATACTTTGACGCCGACTCATATCCGAGATGAAAATGATCCAAGAGTGGAGATTGCAGGTGGTAGGTATTTAGGTTGTAATGATTTTCTGGATAGCTCCATCGATATCGCAGAAAGAACTTCTTTCTCTGTTGCAGACGAACAGGATCTTTGCCGATTCAATTATCAGGATGGAGACAAGGAGCAATGTGATGAAGGAGAAATCACCATCACCGAGATTACCTTCACTCATACTCCAGCGGTAGCAGATCCAGCAACACCAGAAATAGTAAAAACTTCAACAGATTCCAGAAAAATCAAATGCGGTGGAAAGAAATATAATTGCGTCCGAGGTCCAATCAAAAAAGAGGCAAGCCCTTTGGCCCAAAAAGCCACTAACTATAAAGTAATCTATCAGACAGTTAAAAATGAAGCTTTTAATATGACCAGAGAATATAAGGGTGGTCAACATCTGCGCAATCAAGATGATGGTATTAATAATATCGAGCTTGCTAACTTTCGCAGAAATTTGGCCAATGTCTTGATCGACTTCACACCTATACCCGTAATACCAATGGCCCCACTGGCCTATGATAAAAATGCCTTTGTCGGTGCCAATAACTACCAGGCTTCAATCATGGAATATTATGCAGCAAACCTTCTACTCGATGGTGTCACTCCAGTGGTCCAACCATCGGTTAAGACGGCCAACTTATATGAATATGCAGGAGCTCTTAAGATGTATAAGAGAGAACCATATGCTGCCGATCCCTATTTGGGTTTAAAGGGCAGAGTGAGTCCTTTTTATACTTTCGAATGTCTGGATAGAGCTTTTGAAACAAAGGCCAGAATTAGAATGGTGGTGAGAGACTGGGACCGTGTCTATACCAATGATGTCTCTGAAAGAGAACTCATCTCAGATCTCTTCTTAGAATATAACTCAAGACAAGATAATGATTACTTCTTGGATGTTATAGATTGGGATGACAAAATCCCTATGAGACGAACTTCCGGACCATTTAATGCGGCGACTACGAGATGGGAGCCTTATGATTTCGACAATGAAGAGAGTCTACTCTACAGTCCAGATATCTTCCCAAATGTTGGTAATGATGAATAAAAAAAGCCTCGCAGTGCGAGGCTTTTTTTATGATTTTATTAAGATTCCATATAATTTTTAACTTTATAGTTCTTACCCATCCACCAGAAGATGATGGAGAAGACGGCCATAAGAACAGCAAAGAACATAAAGTAGCCAGTTGAGGCCACGGGATAGAAGTTAATCTGAGAGACGTAGGCGGTAATCAAGTTACCGAAGAAAACAGTTAAAAGCCAAATCGACATGATAGATGACTTCATGGAGCGCGGAGCTTGTGTATAAGCAAACTCAAGACCGGTAATGGAAATCATTACTTCGGCCATAGTGATCACGAGGTAAGGGAAGAACTGCCACATAACATTGATCTTATCCCCTGAATCCAGGAACATCTGAATAAGACCTACTAGAGCAAAAGAGGCAGCAGCAATGAACATTCCCCAAGTCATACGACGAATGGGAGTTGTCTTGAACCCAAGCTTATCCAGAGTTGGATAAATCACAAGAGAGAATAAAGGGATAAGACCCATCACCATAATCGGGTTCCAGGCAGCAATCTGAGAGGCCTCAAACTGTACACCCATAAATAACAGATCCATGTTCATGGCCTGAATAACCCAAGAAGATCCATGCTGATCAAAGAGGGCCCAGAAAACTGAAATTGCGGCAAAGAGTTTGGCAATATCGAGAACTGATTTTGCAGCTTCAACTTGCTCACGACTATGTTCTTTCACGGCCACATCGAGATAGCTCTCCCCTGCTTTACGGGATTTTTGATTCTTGAGGGCGGTAGAAATAATATTCATGAGTCCATGTCCATCCCCCTTGGTCGGTGGAACGTGAACGAACTCATTGCGTCCCATCCAGAAGATAAAGGTCGCAATAAGCATAAGTACGCCAGGAACACCGAAAGCAATACTTGGTCCAAAGGCCTTAAGAGTCCATGGAGTAATGAGAGTTGAAAAGAATGAACCAAAGTTAATCATGA